>NZ_JBQQBP010000001.1:0-865206 GCF_052245875.1 Actinomadura sp. 3N407 | reverse complement strand
CTGTCCGACGAAGAGATCGCCGAGGTCGTCGGCCACGTCGCGCTCAACGTTTTCACGAACTACTTCAACAAGGCCGCCGGCACCGACATCGACTGGCCGGTCGTCCGCCACTGACCGCCCGCCGGGTACGGCGGTCGCAGCCGCCGTACCCGGTCACCTCCGGGAGCGACCATGACCATTGAACTGGACGTGAAGGGGCCGAGGGCGGACCCGGGCACCGGCCGCGCCCGCCGTACCGGCGACCGGGCGGCGTGGTCGGGGCTGGCGGCGATGACGGTGTCGTTCGGCCTGAACTTCTCGGCGGGCGTCTTCTTCGCCCCGGCCGCCGCCGCGTACGGGATGGACGCCACCGCGCTGGCGGTGGCCGCGGCGTTGAGCACCGCGCTGACCGGGCTGCTGCAGCCGGTCATCGGCACCCTGCTGGACCGGATCGGCGCCCGCGCGGTGCTGCTGGCCGGGCTGGTGTTCATGGCGGCCTGCTACCTCGCGCTGTCGGTCGTCCAGGAGACCTGGCAGTTCGTGGTGGTCTACCTGGTGCTGGGCGGGATCGGTTTCGCCGCCTCGTCCAGCCTGGCCCTGACCACCCTGATCGGCCGGCTCCGCGGCGAGCGGGCCGGTCCGTCGCTGGCGCGCGCCTCCACCGGGATCAACCTGGGGCAGCTGCTGGTCCCGTGGGCGGCGACCGCCCTGTTCGAGCCGGTCGGCGTCCGCGCCACCTACGCTCTGCTCGGCGCGGCCGGGCTCGCCGTCACGGTCGTGCTGGCGGCCGCGCTGCCCAAGGACCGGTTCCAGGCGTCGGCGGCCGGGCGCGAAAGCCTGCGCGGACGCACGCGGATGCTGATCTCCTTCGGGCTGCACTCGGCCACGCTGTACGTGATGGTGCTGCTGCTGCCCAAGCACGCCGTCGGGCTGGGCTGGTCGGCCGCCGACGCGGGCCGGCTGGTCGCGGTCGCCGCCGTCGCCGCCGGGATCGCCTCGGCGGTCAGCGCCCGGCTGCTGCGCCGCCACCGCCCCGAGACGCTGCTGCGGATCCTGCACGCCGTGCGCGCCGTGTCGCTGGGCCTGGCCGCCGTGGTGAGCGAAGGTCCCGCGCTGGTCGCGGTCGCGGTGCTGTTCGGCGTCGCGTCCTTCCCGGTGATCCCGCTGACCATGGCCGTGGTCTCCCGCGGCCTGGACCGCTCCCGGATGGGCCGCACGCTGGCCCCCGCCTGGCTGGTCCACCAGCTGTCGGCCGCCGCCGGACTGGCCGTCGCCACCGCGCTGCACGCCGTCTCCGGCGACTACCGGGCCTATTTCGCCCTCGGCCTGCTGCTCAGCACCGCCGCGGCGGCGCTGGTCTCGCCCGGCCGCCGGGAAACCGTTTCCACCAACTGACAGGAGTAGACCGAAATGACCGTCCACCCGATCCGCCACGCCACTGTCGAGATCCAGGGGCTGCCCGTCTTCTACCGGGAGGCCGGAGACCCGGCCGACCCCACGCTCGTCCTGCTGCACGGCTTCCCCAGCAGCTCGGCCATGTACCGCGACCTCATCGCCGAACTGGCCGACGGCTACCACTTGATCGCGCCCGACCACATCGGCTTCGGCCAGTCGGCGATGCCGCCGGTGGACGAGTTCGAGTACGGCTTCGAGAACCTCACCGAGGTCACCCTCGCGCTACTCGACGAGCTGGGCGTGGACCGGTTCGCCCTCTACATCCAGGACTACGGCGCTCCCATCGGACTGCGCATCGCCAGCCGCCACCCCGGCCGGGTCACCGCCATCGTCAGCCAGAGCGGCAACGCCTACATGGAGGGCTTCACCCCGTTCTGGGACGTGCTGTTCGCCCACGCCGAGGACCGAGCCGCCCACGAGCCCGCCGTCCGCGAACTGCTGACCGCCGAGGCCACGCACTGGCAGCACACCCACGGCGTCCCCGCCGAAATGCTGGATCGCGTCAGCCCGGACGCCTGGGTCCTCGACCAGGCGTACCTGGACCGCCCGGGCAACAAGGAGATCCAGCTCCAGCTCTTCTGGGACTACCAGTTCAACCTGGACGGCTACCCCGCCTTCCAGGAGTACTTCCGCACCCACCGGCCACCCGTCCTGGTCGCCTGGGGCCAGAACGACGAGATCTTCGGCCCGGACGGTGCCAAGGCCTTCGCCCGCGACCTGCCCGACGCCGAGATCCACCTCCTCGACGCCGGCCACTTCGCCCTCGCGACCCACGGCCACGAGATCGCCGGCCTGGTCCGCGACTTCCTCGGACGCACGGTCACCGCGGCCTGACCACCGATCCCACCGCCTCCGGTGCGGCGGAGCTGAGCTGCTGGTGACCTTGGGGGACGGGTTTCCCGCTGGCGCGCACATCCTGCAGGTGACGGCGGACGGTGCGCCGGCCGCCGGTGTAGCCGCCTTTCGCGGATCTCGTCGAACGGCCGGGCAGCATCCGTGCAGCCCTGGTTCCACCGCTCGTGCAGGTAGGGCAGGAACGGGTCGACGCGTGATCCGCGCCGTCCGCCCTGGGCGGGCGCCAGGTCCCCGGGGTGGCGGCGTGGGCGTAGCGGCGCACGGTCTTGCGATCCAGGCCGAGCGTTTCAGCGATCGCGGAGATCCCCACGCCCTTGGCCAGCAGCTCGTGCACCGCCGCGTGCGCAGCAAGTGGATCAGGACACACCGACGTCATCGCTGTCGGCCTCGTGAACGCCGCCGGCGTCCTCTTCGGCGTCGACGTCGCGCCGAATCTCGCGGGCCTTCGCCGCCCGGCGAGGCGACGCAGCCGCTTCCAGAACGTCCTTGGGCCAGACGCGACCGCCCATCAAGGCCAGGGCGCCGGGTAGGAGCACGCCGCGCACGAGAGTGGCGTCGAGCACGATCGCCATCGCAAGACCCACGCCGAGTTGCTTCATCTCGATCGTGGACAGCGTCGCGAAGATCGCGAAGACCGCCACCATGATGACCGCCGCGCTGGTCACGACCCCGGCAGAGTGGACGACGCCTTGACGGATCGCCTCCCGGGGGGCGGCGCCGGCTCGCAGCGCGTCCTGGATCCTGCTGAGGACGAACACGTGGTAGTCCATGGACAGGCCGAAGAGCACCACGAAGAGGATCAGCGGGATCCAGGACACGATGGCGCCGGTGGAGTTGAAGTCGAGCAGCCCCTCGGCCCAGTCGTTCTGGAATACGAGGACCAAGATTCCGTAGGCGGCACCGACCGAGATCAGGTTCAGCAGGCCCGTGATCAGCGCGATCCATACCGAACGGAATGCGATCACCATCACGATCAGGCAGAACAACACGACGAAGCCGACGACCCACGGCAGGCGCTCTCGCTGCACCTTGGAGAAGTCAGCGTCGAAGGCCACCGCGCCGCCCACCGACCATTCAGCGCCTCTGACCTGCCCCACGGCGCCGGGCGCCAGGTCCCGGCGCACCTCGGCGAGCGTGTCGCGGGCGGCCTGCTCCGCCCCTGTTCCTCTTGGGCCTGCCGGTCCTGGTCGTTGCGATGCGAGCGGCGGGACGAATCACCGTTCTCTCGGACCGCCGGCTCTCCCGGGAACTTGGCGTGCCTCCGGCGGACATCGATCCACCGCCACCCTTGCGGACACTGCTGAGAGGACGCTGGGGTTGGCAGAACCTGGCGTTTTCGTTGCTCGCGGCCGCCTGGAGCAGCGGCACCGGAGCCCTGCTCTTGAGCGCGTTCTCCTTTGGGGCCGCGTTGATGACCCTGCCGATCCTGATTCCCGTGCTCGGGGCGGACTCGGCCACGTTCGCCGGAGTACCGGCGAGCCCGGCGACCACGATCCCGGGAACGGTTCTCGGGTTGGCGCTCATCGCCGCCGCACTGGCCGGGGCAAGGCCGTTGATCCATCTCGAGGCCACGCTGATGGCGCGTGTACGCGACCCGGCCGACGCGCAACGGCTGCTACGGCAGCGAATCACCACCCTGGAGACAACGCGTTCGCTGATGGTGGACGCCGCCGAAGCCGAGCGCCGGCGGATCGAACGGGATCTGCATGATGGGGCCCAGCAGCGTCTGCTGGCTGTCACGATCGCGATCAGCAGAGCCCACAAGCAGCTCGCCCGCGATCCGGACAAGTCCGAGGAACTGCTCACTGAGGCGCATGGGGACGCCCGCGCGGCGATCGAGGAGCTACGGAGCATAGCTCGCAGCGCCCACCCGCCCGTGCTCAGCGAACGCGGCCTGCCACCGGCGGTGACCAGCATGGCCCGGCGTTGCCCCGTGCCGGTACGGCTCGAGATCGGGTTCGAGGATCGTCCGTCTCGGCGTGCGGAGGCGGTCGCCTATTAACGTGACGTCGCCGGCGACACACTGAAGATCACCACGGTCTGTCACTACACCATCGGCCATTGCCGAGTGGACTACGACATCAAAGTGCCTCGCCGGACAATGATCGACGCGAGCCTCGCGTTCGGTCGGGCCGACCTCAAGGGATTGTCCGGCGTGGTGGACCTGAAGGTCTTGATCGGGTCGGCCACTCTCTCCGATCTCGACGGGCCTGTCACCGTCAGGACCCTCCACGATGAGCTCCAGGCCGCCGACATCCGCGGCCCCACGTTCAGAGCCCGCTCCGGTGGTGGCGGCATCCCGGGTGGAGGCCGATGTCCAGGAGCGAGCGGCGCTCGACCGCGAGGCTGTCAGGAGCGACCGGACTGTGACCATCACGATCGCCTGCGCCTCACTGACGCCGGCGTCCCGCTCACCGCGATCGCCGTCGGCACCGTCGGCCTCACTGGATTCGTCCTCACCTGGGTCTGCCTGACAATGATCAACCTCGGATACGCATCGCGACCCCGCCGGCACTGACTGCGCGCCCGCTCCGCGGAGAAGGCGGCGCTGCCGCCGCCGGGTTTGTACGGCACGTCCCGCCACGGAGAGCCGGCCCGCACCCGCCACCGGATCCCATCGATGACCTGCCGCCTACTCCGGTGCGTGTCGAGCGTCTACCTCCGTCCGCAGAAGGTGTCGGCGACCGTCTTCTGGATCGCCTCGCCGATCTTCATGTAGGCGGACCCGGAGTTCTCGCGCAGGGTGACCGAGATGGTGATGTGCCGTCCGTCCTCGGAGTGCATGGACTGGGTCATGTATCCGTGGAGCCCGCCGTCCTTGCCCCATACCGACACCCCGCACGGCAGCGGGAGCTTCAGCAGCCCCAGGCCGTCGGCGCTGCCGTCCGGCAACGTGAACGGCACCGTGGTCTTCATGGCTTTGAGCTGGGCGGGCGGTAGCAGCCTGCCGCCCAGCAGTGCGGCGAAGAACCGGTTGAGGTCACCGGTGGTCGAGATCATCTCACCGGCCGCCCAGGCCCACGACGCGTTGAGGCGGGTGATGTCCACCGGGCGGGTCGTGCCGTCCTCGGTGACCTGGATGTAGCCGTGCGCGTGCGGCCCCGGGATCGAGGTCCGCGTCCCGGGCAGGGAGGTGTCGTCGAGCCCCAGCGGCCGGATGATCCGCCGGCGAACCTCCTCGGCGTACGAACGGCCCGTGACCTTCTCGATGATCAGTCCGGCCAGCACGTAGTTGGTGTTGGAGTAACGCGAGCCGGTACCCGGCGGGAAGAGCGGAGGAAGGCTCACGCCGATCTGCGCCAGCGTCCGCGGGGCGTAGTCGGTGAACCGCATCCGGTCGAGGAAGTCCTGCCCTTCGAGCGGGAACTCTTCGGAGTCCTCCAGGTATTCACGGATTCCGGAGGTGTGGTTGAGCAGTTGCCGGACCGTGATGTTCTCTCCGTTCGGCACCAGGGCGGGCAGATACCGCTCGACCGGATCGTCCAGCCCGACCTTGTTCTCGGCGACCAGTTGCATGACGACGGTCGCGGTGAACGTCTTGGTGGTGGAGCCGATCCGGAACAGCCCCTGCCGCGGTACCGGCCGCCCTCCCTTCAGCCGGGCCGTGCCGCTGGTACCGCGCCACGTTCGATGCTTGCCGATCGCTTCGGCCTGGACGCCGACCGCGCCCGCCGAGACGATTCCGTCCAGCGATCGCTGCAGATCCGTCCGGGTTCCCGCCTCGGCCGCCGTCACCGTCCCGCCGGTGACAGCGGCCGCCGCCGCGAGGGAGAGGAGCGCGCGGATGCCGGTCTTCCGCACGAGCATGGGAGCCTCCTGAGGTCGCACGATTTCTTGTGGTGAAACCGTGCCGCGCCGACCGCCGCGGCCGCCTCCCCCGCCGGAGGTGACCCGTCACAGCGAGATCACCCGCCAGACCTAGACCGTCCTCGTCCGTCCGGACGGGCCGTGCGGCGCCCGGCAGGACGCACCGCTACGGCCCTTGGTACGCGGCTTCCACAGCCGGGTGAGCGGCCGGCGATCGATGCGCCGGCACGGAACCCGGCCGCGGCGGCCCTCCCGATGTCGGCTTTCCTTTCGTGCAGCTCGACGCCACGGCCGGCCGCATGACCGATCACAGCGCGGTGGCCAGCTCGTCGAGCGTCGTGGTGAGCACGTCGATGCCCTTCAGGTACTCGCCTATCTCGATGTGCTCGTCGTCGGCGTGGTCCAGGGAGCCGTCGCCCGGGCCGTACGCCGCCATGGGCACGTTCCAGTGGGGCGCCACGGTGTTCATGTCGGAGGTGCCCGTCTTGACGGTCGGCCGGGGTGTCCCGCCGTGCCGCCGGATGGCCGCCGTGACCGCGCGCACGACCGGGTCCGAGCGGGCGCGGCGCACCGCGGGGACGTGCCGGACGACGGTGACCTCGCCGCCGTTCGCGCGGAGGCGCAGCCGCTCGGCCAGGGCCCCGGCGTCGAACCCGGGCGGGATCCGGCAGTCGATGTCGAGCCTGGCCTCGGTCGGGTCACCGTGGATTCCGCGCAGGGTGGCGGCGGGACGGCCGAACGCGCCGTGGTCGCGGTCGGGGCCGAGAGCCTCCAGCAGGTCGTGCCAGAAGGCCACCGCGACCTCGCCGGCCTTGGCGACGGGGTTGGTGGAGTGGGTCGCGGGGCGGGTCACCCGGTACCCGATGTCGATCTTGCCCTTGTAGCCGAGCACCACCCGGGACCAGCCGCTCGGCTCGCCGATGAGCAGCGCGTCGGGCGGCGGGACCGTACGTGCCAGATGCTCGCCGCCCCGGGAGAGCCGTTCCTCCTCGACCGCCCCGGCGACCCGGATCGTCCCGGGGAACGACGGCCGGGCCGCCGCCGCACTGATCATCGCCGCGAGCGGTCCCTTGGCGTCGGCGGCCCCCCGGCCGGCCAGCCGGTCTCGGTCCCGCCGCACCGGCAGCGGCCGGTCGACGGTGTCGAGATGGCTCAGGAGCATCACCACCGGGCCGTTCCCGGCCCCGATGTCGCCGATCACGTTGCCGGCCTCGTCGCGGCGGGCGGCCATGCCGAGGTCGTTCATGGCCTTTTCCAGGAAGCGCGCCAGCTCGTCCTCCCGGCCGGAAGGCGAGGGGATGGACAGCATGGCGTGCAGGAGGTCGACGGGTGCGCTCATGTGATCTCCAGTTTCGTGCCGGCGCCGTCCAGGGCGGCGGTGACCGGACGGGGTACCCGCCCATCGGAGACCGACACCCTGGAGACGCCGGCGAGCAGGGCCTCGCGGGCGGCGATGAGCTTGCGATGCATGCCGCCGCCCACCGCGTGCGGCATCGGGCCGCCGGGAGGCAGCACGCAGTGGTCCAGCAGCGTGTCCTCGTCCGAGGCGTCCCGCAGCAGGCCCGGCGCCGCGGTGAGGAGGACGAGCCGTTCGGCGCCGAGCGCGCCCGCCACCGCCGCCGCGACCCGGTCGGCGTCCACGTTCACGGGCGCGCCGTCCTCGCCGATGGCGGGCGGTGACACCACCGGGACGAACCCGGCGCCGAGCAGCGCGAGCAGCAGCCGGGGCCGGACGCCGGTGAGGCGGCCGCTGTGATCGTCCCGGACGATGACGGTGCGGCCGTCCCGCACGGTGCGCTGCGCGGTCTTGCGCCGCGCCCGCAGCAGCCCGCCGTCGAGGCCCGTCAGCCCGGCGGCCGGGACGCCGGCCGCCGCCAAGGCGCGCACCAGCCGCGGTTTGACCCGGCCGGTGAGGGCGAGGGTGACCGCGTCGAGCATGGGCGGATCGGTGTGGCGGCTGGTCACGCCGCTGGGCGACACGAGGGTGCGGGGAGGTACGCCCAGCTCGTGGGCGAGCCGGTCGATCTCGGCGCCGCCACCGTGGACGAGGACCACCCGCCCGGCGAGACCGGCCAGGTCTGCGCACACCGCCTCGGCGGGGACCGCGCCGCCGCATTTGACCACGGTGACGCCCATCAGATCGGGTGCAGGCCGGGGAACCCCAGGCCCAGGGTCTCGGGCTGGCCGGTGCGGATGTTGAGGCACTGCACCGCGGCTCCCGCACCGCCCTTCACGAGGTTGTCCAGCGCGCCGATCGCCGTGATCCGGTCGCCGTCCACCGCGAAGCCGACGTCGCAGTAGTTGGAGCCGGACAGCAGCTTCGGATCGGGCAGCCGGTGCGTGCCCGTGCGGTGCGCGACGACCCGGACGAACGGCTCGGAGGCGTAGCGCTCGCGGTAGGCCCGGCGGAGCGTCTTCTCGGTGGCCGCACCGGTGGCGTGGCAGACGACCTGCACACCGCGCACGGCCTCGACGCCGGTGGCGGTCATCCGCGCGTTCAGCCGGGTCAGCCGCGACACCTCCGTCTCGTGGCGGTGCCGCACCGGGGCGAACACCCGCATCGCCCCGCTGCGTTCGGCGTGCAGGTTGGCGTTCCCGGCGAGCGCGCCCGACCCGCTCGATCCCGTGCGGGCGTCGATCTGGACGTCCGGGCCGATCAGCCCGGTCAGGGGGAGCAGCGCGAGGATCGACGCGGTGGCCGTGCACCCGGGCACGCTGATGAGGTCGGCCTTGGCCAGCTCGGCGCGGAACATCTCGGGAACGCCGGGAACGAACTCGCCGAGCAGCTCGGGCGCGACGTGCGGGACGCCGTAGTACCGCTCGTAGACGGCGGGGTCCGGGGTCCGGAAGTCGCCCGACAGGTCGATGACCGTCCCGGCCCGTCCCCTCACCTCGGGCAGCAGGGTCATGGTGGCCTTGTGCGGGGTGGCCATCAGGAGGACGTCGCAGGCGTCCAGGTCGTCCGGCGCGCTGAACGGCAGGTCGGTCCGGGCCCGGAGGTTGGGGTGGACGGAGTCGACGCGGCGGCCGGGAAAGCGGGTCGAGACCGCCTGGGCGACCACCGTCCCCGGATGGCCGATGAGCAGCCGCAGCAGCTCGCCGCCCAGGTACCCGGCGGCGCCCATGACGCTGACCCGGATCACGCCGTCTCCAGGACGTGGGAGACGATCGCGTCCGCGACGTCCACGGCCTCACCGTGCGCGTCCTGGAACCCGTGGAACTCGACGTTGTGGTTGACCTCCAGCACGAGCGGCCCCTCGGGCCCCTCGATCAGGTCGACGCCCAGCACCCCGCCGCCCACCGCCCGCGCGGCGCGGATCGCCGGCTCGGTCAGCTCGGGCGTGAGCGGGCACGGCGCGGAGCGGGCGCCCCGCGCGGTGTTGGTGCGCCAGCCGTCCGAGTAGCGGTACGTCGCGCCCACCACCGTGCCGCCGGTCAAGATCACCCGGATGTCACGGCCCGGCTTGTCGACCAGTTCCTGCAGGTAGACGATGTGCTGCAGCGGTGAGGGCAGGGCGGCCCGGTGCTCCAGGACGGTCTCGGCCGTCGCCCGGTCGTGCACCGCCGCGGCCAGCCGTCCCCAGGACCCCGTCACCGGTTTGATCACGACGGGGAAGCCCAGCCGCTCGGCGGCCTCGGCGCCCTCCTCCGGCGTGAGCGCGACCGCGGTGCGGGGGGCGGGCACCCCGGCGCGTTCCAGCTCCAGCGAGGTGCGCAGCTTGTCGCCGCAGACGGTGATCACATCCGACCGGTTGACCGTCGGCACGCCGCGGGCCTCCAGGAGCAGCGACGCGTAGAGGCCGCGGCTCTGGGAGATCTCCCGGTTGAGCGCCGCCGCGTATCCGGGCCCGCCGCCCGCCGCCGTCCCGCCGCCCAGTTCGGCGCCGAACCGGCGGGTGTCCACGTGCGCGTACGGAACCCCGCGGCGCTCCAGCGCGGCGAAGATGCGCTTCTCCTCGTACCGCACCCGGGAGGCCAGCACGGCCACCGGCCTCACTCGCCCCAGTCCTCCTCGATCTCGGGGGCGAGCGCGAGGGTCACCGGGTCCAGGCCGACCACCTCCAGTTCGCTGGAGCAGTCGGCGCACTGCGCGATCTCGCTCAGCCGGACCGGCTCGGCGAGCTCGACCGGGCCCTCACACTCGGGACAGGCCTGGGTCATGTCTGCCACCTCCATGGGTTCCGCTGGTCAGGTTCAGTGCCGCGGCGACGACCGCGCCGGCCGTGATGCCGTACCGGTCGAGCAGGTCGTCCTGGTTCCCCGCCCCCTCGGCGAACGCGTCGGGCATGCCGATCCGGGAAACGCGGGCGGGCGCGTGCTCGGCCAGGGTCTCGGCGACGGCGCCGCCGAGGCCGCCGGAGCGCCAGTGCTCCTCGACGGTGACGACGCCCGCGGCGCCCTCGGCCGCCGCCACCACGGACGCCACGTCGAACGGGCGCAGCGTGTGCAGGTTGAGCACGGCGGCCTGAACGCCGTGCTCCTCCAGCCGGTCGGCGGCGCGCGTCGCCGCCAGCACCGGATGCGGCCCGCAGGCGATGATCGCCACGTCCCCGCCGGGCCGGACCCACTGCGCCCTCCCGATCTCGAACGGGCCGCCGTCCAGGTCGGGGGTGGCAGAGCGGCCGAGCCGGATGTAGACGGGCCCGGGCGGTGCCACGCTCTGCCGGACCGCCTCGCCCGCCTGCCGCGCGTCGCCCGGGACGACCACGGTGAAGCCGGGCAGCGTCCGCATCACGGCCAGGTCCTCCAGCGCGTGGTGGGTCGGGCCGAGGTGTCCCGCGGCCAGCCCGCCGTGCGTGGCCACGATGCGGACGGGCAGCGCGTTGTACGCGATGTCGATCTTGATGGCCTCCAGCGCCCGGGTGGCGGCGAAGGTCGCCATCGCGGTGACGAACGGCACGTTCCCGCTGGCGGCCAGGCCCGCGGCCGTGCCCATCAGGCTGTGCTCGGCGATGCCGAGGTTGAGGTAGCGGCCGGCGACGGCGGCGAAGGCCTCCGCGTCGAACAGCCCGGTATCGCTGTCCAGGCAGTACAGCCGGTCGTCGGCGCGCATCAGTTCCGGCAGCAGGTCGCGGTACACCTCCCGCGCGGACCGCGGGCGGGCGGCGGGGTCGTCGCCCGTCATGAGACGGCCCGCCTGCGCCGGGCGCGCAGCACGGCGAGGGACCGTTCGGCCTGGCGGCCGCTCAGCCTCGCGTAGTGGCTCCGGGTCGTGGCCTCGATCGACGGCAGCCCCCGTCCCTTGACGGTGTGCGCGATGACCGCCACCGGACGCCCTTCCTCACCGTCGCGGGTGAGCGCCTCGCGCAGCGCGCCGAAGTCGTGGCCGTCCACCTCGCGCACCGACCAGCCGAAGCTGCGCCAGCGCGCCGCCAGCGGCTCCAGGCCGATCGCGTCCTCCGTGGGGCCGGTGATCTGCAGGTCGTTGCGGTCGACGACGGCCGTCAGGTTGCCAAGCCGGAGCGCGGCGGAGGCCATGGCGGCCTCCCAGACCGCGCCTTCCTGCAGCTCCCCGTCGCCCATGACGGCGAAGCAGCGGCGGTCCGGGTCGGCGAGCGCGAACCCGTTGGTGAGGGCGAGCCCGTGGCCGAGGGATCCGGTCGGCATCTCCACCCCGGGCACCGCACGGGTCGGGTGGCCCATCAGCCTGCTGCCCGGCCGGGCGTACTCCGCCAGCTCCGCGACGGGGAAGAAGCCGCGTTCGGCCAGCACGGCGTACAGGCAGATGGCGCCGTGGCCCTTGCTGAGGACGAGGATGTCGCGGCCCGGCGCGCCGGGCCGGCACGGGTCGATCCGCATCACCTCGAAGTAGAGGACGGTGAGGACCTCGACCAGCGACATCGACCCGCCGAGATGACCGCCCTCCGGCCCGGCGCACATCCCCACGATGTGCTCGCGTACCCGGTGGGCGATCTCCGGCAGGTCCGCCGGCGGATCCATCGGTGCCGGCCCGTCCATCAGCGCCGGCCCGGAAGGGAGGTCAGCACGAAATGCCCCGGCAGATGCACGGCGAGCCCCTCGCGGATCTCGGCCACGAGCGTGTCCCCGTCCAGCCGGATCGTCGAGGAGCGGCGGTCCAGCAGGGTCGCGGCGGCGGTGAAGTCGCCGACGAGGGCCGTCCCCGAGGGCACCATGCGGGTCCGGCTGACCTTGACGCCCTGGACGGCGAGCCGTTCCAGGAAGGCGCCGTCCGCCACGAGCGGCCACCAGTCGTCGGGGTGCATGACGATCCCGTCGGCCGACCCGCCGTACCACTCGCACAGCGCCGCCGTCGCCAGCAGCGCGGCGGCGACCGACTCGTCCGCGGCGTCCGGACGGCGCCGCAGGCCCGGGGAACGCAGCAGGCCGCGAATCGGGCCGGTCTCCCCGTGGGGGGACGACCCCCCACACCCCCCGGCAACCATGCCCGTCTCCCTGTGGGGGGACGACCCCCCACACCCCCCGGCAACCACGCCTGTTCCATTGAGCAGGACGTCGTTCTCCACCGTGCCGAGCCGCACGAGCAGGCGGTAGTCGACGAACGCGGCCAGCGCGGCCGGGTCGGCGAGGATCTCCCCGGGGACCGGCACCGACGCCCTGATCGTCTGCGTCTTCACCGTCCGCGCGCCCACCTCGAACTCCCATTCCGGGGCGGCGGCGTCCGGTGAGGTGTTCTCGGCCCGCTCGGTGAAGACGGTGACCTCGTCGGTGTCCACGACGGCCTTGCGGAGCAGGTGCCTGACGGTGAGGCGGGGACGGCGCTTCGCCGGGGGGAACAGGTCACTGATGGAGGCCCGCAGCGCGACCGAGGCGTCCGGTCCGTGCCGGGCGTGGGCGAGGGCGAACTCCTCGCCCGGGCTGCGCCGGGTCAGCTCCGGGTCGTCCAGCATCATGCGCACGTCCGACACGGGTCACACTCCCAGGGAACGGCCGCCGTCGACGACCTGGACGGTGCCGGTGACAAAGCTCGCGCGGGCGCTCAGCAGGAACACCGCCGCCGCCGCGACCTCCTCGGGGCGGGCCACCCGGCCGAGCGGGATGCCCGCCTGCCGCGCCACCCGGGCGGTCTCCGCCTCGGGTTCGCCGGTGAGCCCGGACAGCAGCGCGTCCGTCGCGGTGTATCCGGGGGCGAGGACGTTGACGGTGATGTCCCCGGGGCCCAGCTCGTGGACCAGCGTCTTGGCGTAGCCGGCCAGCCCGGACCGTGCGATGCCCGACAGCGCGAACGCGGGGATGATGTCGCGGATCGTCTCGCTGGTGACCATCAGGATCCGTCCCCAGCCCGCCTCGCGCACATGCGGCAGCGCCGCCTGGACGAGAGCGATGTGGGAGATCATGCCCAGCTCGACCGCGTCGCGATAGTCGTCCGGGCCGAACGCGCCGGTCGGTCCCGCGGGCGGCCCCCCGGCGTTGGTGACCATGATGTGCGCGGCGCCGTGCTCGGCCGCGGTGTCGTCGACCCAGGCGCGTGCGGCCCCGGTGTCGCGCACGTCCAGCGCGCGGGTGCCGACCCGCGCGCCGAGGTCCGCGCGGATCGCGTCGCGGGCCTCGGCCAGCCGGCCCGAGTCGCGGCCCGCGATCGACACCGTGGCCCCCTCGCGGACCAGGTCGCGGGCGATCGCGAGGCCGATGCCCGCGGAGCCGCCCGCGACCAGGGCCACCTTTCCGGTCAGTCCGAGGTCCACGTCACGCCCTTCTCTCGTAGCCGTACCGGCGCAGCAGCGGGAGCGCCGGCAGCGTGGCCGCGAAACGCTGGTGACGCGGCAGCGCGGTGTGCCATCTGCGGTCCTCCCCGATGGTGATCCGGCCGCGGTCGAAACGGTTCGGGTTGCCGGTGACCGTGTGGTTGCCGGTCAGTTCGACCGTCCCATCGGCGGTGACGGGATTGGGCCCCTCGTGCCCGATCAGCGTCAGGATGCGGTCGACGGCCGCGCGCGGGCCGGCCGCGAGGGCCTCGTATCGGATGCGCAGCGAGTCCGTCCGGTGCGCGCGGCCGACGGCGTCGGCCGCCAGGTTGAAGGCGACCCAGTGCAACGTGCTGTTCAGGGCCGAGCGGTACCCGGTGTACTCCTTGGGCCGCAGCCACGACCAGGCGACCGCGCGCGGGTCACGGACCAGGTGGACGTAGCGGCCCTCGATCCCGGGCAGCGTGGACAGCAGCGCGGCGTCGGAGGCGTACTTGGAGCTGTCGACGATGATCCGCGCGCCGGAGACCCGGGCGATGGCGTGGTAGGCGGCGGCGAGCGTGGCGGGCCAGCCGTTGCGCGGCGGGTCCCGCAGCACCCTCCGGGTATGCCGGGTCCGGTACGCCTCCTGCCACGCGACGACGTCGGCGGCGTGCTCTACGAGGGAGCGCCCGGCCGGCCGGATCTCCTCCAGCACCTTGGACCACACCGGGCATTCACGGTGGGTCACGCCGCACCCGCACCGGCGGTTGCTGCCCGTGCCCAGCACCCCGTTCCGCCAGAGGAAACGTAACTCGCCCACGTGGACGACGCCGGGAGCCTCGGCGAGGACGTCGCCCAACATCGTGCTGCCGCTGCGGCACCAACCGGTGATGTAAAGCACCTTCAAAGGCGACCACGACTCCCCAGGGAACCGGTGCACGTCGGTCAGCCAACATATAAACATGATCTTGCGTAAAACGTAACCATCAAGATAAGAACATGATTGATTCCTCTTTTTGTGACGTCATGACATGACAGACGGAGGGCCGGGATGTCCGGGTTCGCCAACGCGCACGAATACCGCCGGGGCGGCTGGTGGCGGAACGAGACCTTCCTCGACGACCTGCGCCGGCATACGGCGGCACACCCGGACAAGACCGCCGTCGTCGCCCACCGGGCCGGCGGCGGCACCACCGTGCTGACCTACGCCGAGCTGAGCCGGCTGGCCGACCGCTGCGCCGGCGCGCTGGCCGAGCTGGGCCTGCGGCCGGGCGACACCGTGGCCGTCCAGCTCACCAACGGCTGGGAGCTGGCCGCGCTCGCCCTGGGCTGCCTGCGCGCCGGAACCCGGATCTGCCCGCTGCTGACCATCTACCGGCGGCGGGAGCTGGAGGTCATGCTCGACCTCACCGAGGCGCGGGTGCTGATCACCGAGGCGGAGGACGGCGGCGTGGCGCTCGGTGAGCTGGGTCTGCGGCTGGCCGGCGGCCTGCCGTCGCTGGAGCACGTCGTCGTGTCCGGCGGACCGCGACCCGAGGGTGCCCTCGACCTGCACGAACACTTCTTCGACACGCATTGGGAGAAGATCCGCGCCTCGGAACTGGACGGCCGCGAGCGTGACGCGGACGAACCGTACCTGCTGCTGTTCACCTCCGGCACGACCGGCGAGCCCAAGGGCGTGGTGCACACCCAGAACACCCTGTACGCGGCGATCCGCGGCGAGGCCGAGGTGTTCGCGCTGGACGCCTCGGACGTGATCACCATGATCGCCTGGAACACCCACTACACGGGGTTCGTCCGCGGCATGCTGATGCCGCTGTCACTGGGCGGTACCAGCGTGTTCGTGGACTCCCAGGACGGGTCGCCGACGCGCGACCTGCTGGCCGCGCACGGCGTCACCTACGTGTACGCCCCGCCGCCCTACATGCGGTCGCTGGTGGACGCCCAGCGCGAGGCGCCGCGCGACCTCGGCGCGCTGCGCGCGATCGTCAGCGGGTCCGCGCCGATCCCGCCGGTGCTCGTCGAGGAGGTCAAGGAGGTGTTCGGGCTGCGGCTGCACTCGCTGTGGGGCATGTCGGAGAACGGCGCGGTCACCGTCAGCCGTCCCGACGATCCGGACGACTGGGCGGCCCACAGCGACGGCAGCCCGATGTCCGACATGGAGCTGCGCATCGACCCGATCCCCGGCCAGCGTGACGGCTCGGGCGTGCTGTGGGTGCGCGGCCCGACACAGTGCCTGGGGTATCTCAAGCGCCCGGAGCTGTATCAGGCGCTCCTGGACGAGGACGGCTGGTTCAACACCGACGACCTAGCCCGGCCGGACGGCCGGGGCGGTATCCGCATCACCGGCCGGGCCAAGGACACCGTCCTGCGCAAGGGCCTGTTCGTGCCCGACAACGAGCTGGAGCAGGCCATCTGCCGGCATCCGGGCGTCGGCGAGGCGGCGGTGATCGGTCTGCCGGTCCGGCAGGGCGCCGACCAGATCATCTGCGCGGTCGTCGTCCCGGCCGCGGGATCTTCCTCCGTCACTCTGGACGGGATCCGGGAGATGCTGGAGGAGGCGGGGATGACCCCGATCTACTGGCCCGAACGGCTGGAGCTGGTGGACGAGCTGCCCAAGACCGTCACCGGAAAGGTGCAGAAGACGACGCTGCGGGCGCGCCTGACGGCGTGATCCGTCAGAGGCTCCAGCCGGGGCGGCCGGTGATCTCGACCGCGGCGCACGTCCAGGCGAATCCGGCGCCGATCCCGACCAGCAGAACCCGGTCGCCCGGTGCCACCTGGCCGGTCTCGACCAGGTGGGTCAGCCCGGTGAGCTGGTCGGCCGCGCCGACATGGCCGGTGCGGCGGCCCCATTCCCAGGTGGTGCGCTCGACGTCCAGGCCGAGCGGCTCGGCGTACCGGGTCCGCAGCACGTGCAGCCCGACGTTGGGGAAGACGAACCGGCCGATGTCGCCGAGCTTGAGCCCGGCGTCGTCCAGCGTCCGCCCGACCGCCTCGGACAGGCCGGAGGTGGTCCGTGCCGCCACGCTCCCCACCAGCTGCCGCGCGTGAGCGCCGAACGCCTTGCGGCGGGCCCGCACGTCCACCCGGCGGCCGGGGGCCGGGGCGAACTGCTCGTCGCCGCGGTACATGCCCTCAAGCCCGGTGTCCACGACCGTCGAGACCGCCAGCAGCCGGGCGGCTCCCTCCCGGCCGATCACCGCGGCGGCGGCGCCGTCCCCGTAGACGATGCCGCGCACGTCGCCGCGCCACCGGTCGAAGCCGGGGTCCGCGAACCGGTCGGCGGTCGTGACCAGGGCGGACCGGCGGGAGGAGTCGGCGGCCAGATACGAGGCGGCCAGTTCCAGCGCGCCCATGGCGCCGGCGCACATCTGCTGGACGTCCAGCGCGGGCGCGTGCCGGGCGGCGTCCCCGAGGACCTCACGGTGCACGTAGGAAGCGGCCGGCCAGTAGTCGAGGCCCTGGAACCACGCCGAGGCGTGCAGGAGGAGCGCGACATCGGACGGCGGCGTCCGCGCCCGGCCGAGCGCCCGCCGCGCCGCGGCGACGGCCATCTCGGGCGGGGCCTCGTCCGAGGCGACGGTGACGGAGGAGTAGGCGTCGGCGCGCCGGTCGGCCGGGTCATAGCGGCCGTCGTCGACCGCGCCGTCCACGTCCACGGCGCCCGGGAGCCGGTGGGCGAACCCGGCAAGGAACAGACCGTCGCAGCGCATGCGGACCTCCAAGGTGACGGCGGCGAATGAATGACACCCTATGTTGATCTTTGTCGGGGAGCGAGGACCGTTTCCGGCATCGCAGGAGGCGCGGTGAACGACGAAAGGGCACTCGGTGCGGCCACCTTGTACGAAATGGTCGGTTCGGCGGGATGTCGTCCTCCGTTCTGGAGGCTTTCCCGCAAACGGACTCGCTCTCTTTTTCGGGGCACCCGAATGTGCGAATATCGCCAATACATTTCTGGACGAAACTGCCGCCGCGTCCGGAGGAGGCGTGGCTCGCCGATGCGCGGGGCGGGTGCTACTTCTCCGGGCCGCGCCTCCAGATCTGTGACACCGTCCGTCCCTGATCGCGGGAGGGACGGCGGAAGGCGAGCAGCGCCAACGCGAGCATGGCGACGGTGAAGACCACGCCCGCGGTGAACGCCCCCCGCATGCCGTCCACGGGCGAGGCGTCGTGCGCGGCGGCGCCGTTCACAATGACCAGGACGGCGACGCCCAGCGACCCGCCGATCTGCTGCATGCTCTGGAGCAGCGCCGAGGTCGCGCCGGACTCCCCCGGCGGGACCGACGCCATCGCCACGAACGTCGCCGCCACCGCCACGAACCCGGTTCCGGCACCGAAGAGCAGCACCGGCCCCAGGATCATCGTGACGTAGGAACTGGTCGGCGAGATCTGTGTCAGCCACACCATCCCGGCCGCGCACAGCGCGGCGCCCGCCGCCATGACCGGCCGCGGGCCGTACCGGGACAGCAGCCGAGGCACCGCCCGGCCGGCGGCGATGAGCGTGATCGTCGTCGGCAGGTAGCCGAACCCGGTCGCCAGCGGGCCGTACCCGAGGCCCCCCTGAACATAGAGGGTCAGGAAGAACAGCATGCCGCTCATCGCCGAGGTCAGGAGCAGCCGCATCAGGAAGGCGCCCACCCGGTCCCGGTCGCCGAACAGGCGCAGCGGCATGATGGGCTGCCGGGCCCGCGCCTCGATCAGAGGTAACAGCGCGAGCAGCACCGCTGCCCCGCACAAGGCGCTCACCGTGCCCCCGGACCAGCCCCGCTCGGCGGCGCCGATGAAACCGTAGACCAGCAGCGCCGGCCCGAGCGTGCAGGCGAGCGCCCCGGCGATGTCGAAGCGGCCCTCCCGGGCCTCGGACTCGCGCAGGGCCCGCCGCGAGAGCAGGACGATCGCCGCCCCGGCCGGCACGTTGACGAACAGGACGGCGCGCCAGGACGCCCACGCGGTCAGCAGCCCACCGAGAACCAGCCCGGCCACCATGCCCGCGCTCCCGACGACCGAGAAGACGGCGAGCGCGCGGCTCCTGCGGGGCCCGTCCTCGAAGGTGGTGGTGATGAGCGCGAGCGCCCCCGGCCCGGCGAGGGCGGCGCCGGCGCCCTGCGCGGCCCTCGCCGCCAGCAGCCACCCCGGCGTGGTCGCGAGGCCCCCGGCCAGCGAGGCGGCGGTGAACACGGCGACGCCCGCCGAGAACACCCGCCGGTGACCGAGCAGGTCGCCGGCCCGTCCCCCGAGGAGCAGCAGGCCGCCGAAGGCGAGCGTGTAGGCGTTGACCACCCACGACAGGCCGGCGTCGGTGAAGCCCAGGCCGCGCTGGATGCTGGGCAGCGCGATGTTCACGATGGAGGCGTCCACCACGAGCACGAGCTGGCACGTGGCCAGGAGCGCGAGCGCCAGTCCTCCGGTGGGGGCGTCGTCGTCCGGCGTGTGCCCGCCGGGTGTGGTGGCGGACCTCGCCGCGCGGTGTTCCCGGCGCCGGTTCCAAGGCCGCGCGGGAAGGGACCGGCGCGTCATCGTGCGCCTCGCGGGGCATCGTCCTCGGGACACGTGACGGCGGGCCGTGTCCCGCGGTGGCCGGCGGTGGCGGTGCCCTGGGGCACGGGACGGCGGTCGAACGCACTGTCAGGGAGCATGAGGTCCTCACGATGGCGTGCGCAGTCACGCGGGCTCGGGCGGAAGGTAACCGACGACGCCATCCGGCACCAGGGCCGGCCCGTCGGGCAAGGGTCCGCTTCGCCGCCACCCGCGACGGCACAGCCGCTCCCGGGCGGCCGGCCATCAGGCCTTCTCGGCTGCGGGCCTGCCCGGACTGCCTCTCAGGGGTTGCGGGCTTTCAGGGCTTGCGGGCCAGCCCGCACAGCGCCATGGAGGAGCCGTGGGGACGTCCGTTGCCGACGCGGTGGCCGCCCCAGTGCTCCAGAGGACGAAGGCCGTGCCGGTCGATGTCGAGGCCGTCGAAGAACGCGGCTATCGCGGCCCGGGACCGGAACCACCCTGAGCCCAGAGCAGCGAGCAGGAGGTGTTCGACTTCGCGGGCGCGGCCGTCGAAGGGGGGCTCGGTCTCCGCGGCGTGGAAGTGGCTGAGGGCCAGCATGGAGCCGGCGGGCAGCCGGTCCATGTAGGACCGCACGAGGCCGTGCGGGTCGTCGTCATCGTGGACGTGGTGCAGCGTCAGGGTGAGCAGGACCCCGACCGGGCGGGACAGATCGAGAAGGTGACGCACGTCGACGGCCCCGAACACCTGGCCGGGATCGCGGACGTCGGCGCCGACGACCGCCGTCTGGGAGTTGTCGGCCAGGAAGGCGTAGCCGTGGAGCACCACGACCGGATCGCGGTCGATGTAGACGACGCGGGCGGCCGGATCGCATCGCTGGGCGATCTGGTGGGTGTTGTCGGCGGTGGGCAGCCCGCACCCCAGATCGATGAACTGGGTGATCCCCTGGTCGGCCATGTGGCGCACCGCTCGGGCCACGAAGGTCCGGTTGTCATGGAACAGCCGCGGCACGCCGGGAGCCAGCATCGCCACCTCGCGGGCGACGGCGCGGTCGACGGCGAAGTTGTCCTTGCCGGACAGCATCGCGTCGTAGAACCGGGCCACGTTGGGCGAGTCGCCGGACCAGTGCACGAACCTGTCTTCGCTGATATCGAGCGTTTGGAGAGATCCACTCATTTGCGGTGTTCTCCCATGTCGAGGAGGGGCACTGGCGACGATAGACCGGCGCCCGGCGGCGGTCTTGTGCACGCGCGCAGGGCTCGTTCTCATCGGGCGCAAGCTTCTGCAGGTCAGTGACCGCCCCGCAGAACACCGGCAATGTCGTGCTGAGTCGCCTGGACATGGACCACATCAGGACCAGGTCGGGGCGGCGGTGGCGCAGGCCGGGCCCGGCCGGTCTGCGATCGTGGCGGGACAGGGGCACGGACCGACCGGCGTGGCACTTATTGTCTGCGCGTACAAAAGCCGCCATGGCGCAGAACCCGGCGAATTCCCCAGCGGGAGAGGCCCGTTCGCATTAGCCTGGAGCGACGGTGAGTGATCGCCGGTTGCGTGCTGTGGTGAAAGGTGGCTTCGGTGGCTGGAGAAACCTATCGCGTGGAATCGGCCGAGACCACGGAGCTGTGGTCGGGGGAACGCGCCGACTTCTGGAGTGAGCACGTCACGTCCTATCACTGCCGGCTGGATTACCGGTTCGTGCAGCCTGGCGGTTTCCGCGGCGGGACGATCCGGCAGTGCACCGACTCCTACCAGATCGTCGATTTCTGGTCGGACGAGATCCGGTACGTGCGGACCCCCGGCCAGGTGCGGCAGGACCCCGACGAGGACTACCGGTTCCTGGTGCCGGCCCAGGGAGAGCTGGTCGTGCGCCAGGACGACCAGGAGGCCCGGCTGACACCCGGCAGCGGCGCCCTGTTCGCGCTCGGCGAGCCGTTCGAGCTGCGGCACGACTCGTCCACACGGGCGTTCATCATGACCATTCCCGCCCGGGAGATCGACGACCCCCTCAACCGGACCTCGCCGCTGGCCGCCGGGCTGGACCTGACGACCGGGCTGGGACATGTGGTGAACGCCATGGTGACCGGCCTGTCGCATGAGCAGGACAGGATCACCGGACCCCATTTCGACGCCGTCTGCGAACGGATCGTCGAGCTGCTGTGCATGCTGGCGGTCGGCGACGACCGTCCCGACGTCCCCGGCCATCTGGCCGAGGTGGAGTCGCTGGTCCGCCGGTACGTGCGGCGGCACGCGGCCGACCCGGAACTGACCGGCGCGACGATGGCGCAGGACCTGGGCTGGTCGCTGCGGCAGGTGCAGCTGGCCCTGCAGCAAGCCGGCACCACGCCGCGGGACCTGATCCGCGAGGAGCGGCTGCGGCTGGTCAAGCAACGGCTGCGCAACCCGGCGTACCAGTACATGTCCATCGCCGACCTGGCGTACGCGTCGGGTTTCTCCTCCGCGAGCGCGTTGAGCACCGCGTTCCGCCGGCGCTACGGGCAGTGCCCGCGGGACGTGCGGTACGAAGGCGACCGCTGACCAGGCCTTCGCGTGTAACGAAAACTTCCTTGCGCGCGCGTATACGCGAGCACGACGACTCCAAGGTAACTTCACGGTCAAAACGACGCCGGGAGGACCCAGATGGCCCTGAGAATGTCGTGCGCCTTCGCCACTTCCCTCGACAGCCACGAGCACGCCAGGATCGCCGACCAGCTCGGCTACGAACGCGCGTGGTTCTACGACTCCCCAGCCCTGTATCCGGACGTGTGGACGCAGCTGTGCCGGGCGGGAGAGCGCACCGACCGCATCGGCCTGGGCCCCGGCGTCATGGTCCCGGCGCTGCGTCACCCCATGGTCAGCGCGGCCGCCATCGCCACCCTTGTCTCGCTGGTCGGCCAGGAACGCGTCGCGGTGGGCGTCGGGTCGGGGTTCACCGGACGGCTCGCCCTCGGCAAACGCCCGATGCCGTGGGCGCGGGTCGCCGAGTACGTCCGCGTGGTCAAGGCGCTTCTGCGCGGCGAGCAGGTGCGCTGGGACGACGCCGTCATCGAAATGCTGCACCATCAGGGTTTCGCGCCGCCCCGTCCCATCGAGGTGCCGTTCCTCATCGGCGCGCAGGGACCCAAGGGCCTCGCGGTGGCCCGGGAAGTGGGTGACGGAGCGTTCGGCGCGCCGATTCCCGTGCCCGGTTTCGACTGGAGCGCGGTGCTGACGTTCGGCACCGTGCTCGACGAGGGCGAGGATCCCGGGTCGGAACGTTCACTGGCGGCGGCGGGGCATGCGGCGGGAGTGCTGCTGCACTTCGCCGCCGAGTTCGACCAGCTCGACCTGATCCCCGGCGGGCGGGAATGGGCGGCCGCCTACGACGCGGTACCGCGTGAGCATCGCCACCTGGCGATGCATGACGGCCATCTGGTCGCCATCAACGAACGCGACCGGCTCTTCGTCACCGGCGAGCTGCTGGACGGGCTCGGCATGGCGCTCGGCCCCGCCGGGTGGCGGGAGAAGCTCGCGCAGCTGGAGGAGGGCGGCGCCACCGAGGTCGTCTTCCAGCCGGCGGGCCCGGACGTCCCCCGCGAACTGGAGGCGTTCGCCGCAATGGCCCGAAGCTGACGCGCCGCACCTGCAAGGGGCCAGGCGCCGACGTGGTGTGGGCGAAAACGGGGGCGCCCACCGTGTACTGGTCGCCGTCGCCACCGTGCACCGCGGCCGCCAGCCAGGTTCCGGTCTCCCCGAGACGCACCTCGTGCGCCAGCGTCGCACCGCGGCCGGCGGCAGGTGCGGAGCACCATCGTCCTCACAGCACATCGCTCCCCCTCAGGCTCTCGGTGCCGACCCCGGCGGGCCGCCGAACTCATCGCCGGTCAGTTGCCCGATTTCCGGGGACCCAGGCGAACACGGCATCGCGGGCTCGCGCTCGGTCCGGCGGCGCCGGACCGGCGATGACTCAGCCTCCGGGGGCGTCCGTCCGCCTCACGCCCGCGTCCTGACCGAGGCGGCCCTCCCGAGCGTGGGCCGGGGCCGGGACGGGGTGGGGCCGGGCGTGGTGGCGGCCTATGGGGAGCATCAGGGGCCGGCCGGAGACGGGGTCCTCGATGATGCGGCAGTCCAGGCCGAAGACGGTGCGGACGCATTCTTCTGTAAGGACCTCGGCCGGGGTGCCGCAGGCGTGGAGGCGGCCGTCGGCGAGCGCGATGAGGTGGTCGGCGTAGCGGGCGGCGAGGTTGAGGTCGTGCAGGACCATCACGATGGTGGTGCCGCGGGTGCGGTTCAGGTCCGTCAGCAGGTCGAGGACGTCGATCTGGTGGCTGGCGTCGAGGAACGTGGTGGGTTCGTCGAGGAGGAGCAGGTCGGTCTGCTGGGCCAGCGCCATGGCGATCCAGACGCGTTGGCGCTGGCCGCCGGACAGTTCGTCGACGGGACGGTCGGCGAGGTCGGTCGTCCGCGTGGCCTCCAGCGCCGCGGCGACCGCGGCGTCGTCCTCGCCCTTCCAGCGGGAGAAGATGCCCTGGTGGGGGTGGCGTCCGCGGCAGACGAGGTCGAGCACGGTGATGCCTTCGGGCGCGACCGGCGACTGGGGTAGCAGTCCGAGGGTGCGGGCCAGTTCCTTGGCGGGCGTGCGGTGCACCTGCCTGCCGTCCAGGACGACGCGGCCCTCGCGGGGTGCGAGGAGCCGGGACAGGGAGCGCAGGAGCGTCGACTTCCCGCAGGCGTTCGCGCCGACGACCGCTGTGATCTCGCCGGGCGGCACGGTCAGGTCGAGGGACTCCACGACGACGCGGTCGCCGTAGCCGAGGGTGAGGTGCTCGGCCACGAGGGAGTGGGACGTGGTCACAGTGAGCCTCCGGCCCGGTGGGTGCGGACGATCAGGTAGACGAGGTACGGCGCCCCGAGGACGCCGGTGACGACGCCGACCGGGTAGCGGGTGCCGAACGCGAACTGGCCGGCGAAGTCGGCGACGAGGACCAGCAGGGCGCCGACGAATCCGGCGGGCAGGAGCAGGGAGCCGCCCGTGCCGACGAGCCGGGCCGCGATGGGGCCGGACAGGAACGCCACGAACGCGACCGGCCCGGCCGCCGCCGTGGCGAAGGCGATCAGGCCGACGGCGGCGACGATCACCGCGACGCGGGTGCGTTCGACGCGGACCCCGAGGGCGGAGGCGGTGTCGTCGCCGAGCTGCAGCGCCGACAGGTCGCGCGCCAGGGGAAGCAGGACGGGGGTGAGGACGGCCACGGCGATGAGGGCGGGCAGCACCTGCTCCCACGTCGCGCCGTTGAGGCTGCCGGTCAGCCAGCGCATGGCCTCCTGGTGTTCCCACGCGGCGGCCTGGGACAGGACGTAGGAGATGACGCTGTGGAGCATCGCGGCGATCCCGATGCCGATCAGGATGAGCCGCGTGCCGACGACACCGTCCCGGAAGGCCAGGACGTACATCAGCAGGGCGACGGCGAGGGCGGAGACGATCGCGAAGATCGACACCTGGGTGCCGCCGAGGGACAGCGTCACGATTGCGACGGCCGCCGCGGCGCTCGCCGCCGCGCTGATGCCGATGATGTCGGGGCTGGCCAGCGGGTTGCGGAGCATCGTCTGGAAGGTGACGCCGCCCAGTCCGAAGCCGAACCCCGCGGTGACGGCGAGGACGGCCCGCGGCAGCCGGAGCCGCCCGACCGTGAAGGACGCTCCGGGCACCTGCTCGCCGAGGACGACGCGGGCCACGTCGCCGGGCGGGTAGAACGTCTGCCCGACCATCAGCGTCACGGCGAACCCGGCGACGATGAGCACCGCGAGGGTCCCGGCGACGAGGCGGCGCCGGGAGCCGCGCCGGCGGCGGCCGCGGGCGACCGCCTGGACGGCGGCGGGGGCGGGGGCGGGGGCGCTCACAGCTCACGCACCTTCTGGCGGCGGACGATGTGGATGAAGAACGGGGCGCCGATCAGCGCCGTCACGATGCCCACCTCGATGTCCTGGGGGCGCGCCACGACGCGGCCGACGACGTCGGAGGCGGTGAGCAGCGCCCCGCCGGCCAGGGCGGAGGACGGCAGCAGCCAGCGGTGGTCCACGCCGACCAGGAGGCGGCACGCGTGCGGGACCACGAGCCCGACGAAGCCGATGGGCCCGGCGACGGCCGTCGCCGCGCCGCACAGCACGACGGAGCCGAGGGCGGCCGTGGTGCGGATGACGGCGACGCGCTCGCCGAGTCCGGCCGCGAGTTCGTCGCCCAGGGCGAGCGAGTTCAGCGCCCGCGCGGACAGCAGGCACACGGCGAAGCCGGCGGCGAGGAACGGCAGGACCTGCCCGATGCGCTCGTAGGACGCGCCGCCGACCCCGCCGATCTGCCAGAGCCGGAAGCCCCCGGCGATGTCGTTGCGCGGCAGGACGACGGCGCTGACGAGGGAGGCGAAGGCCGCGGACGTGGCGGCGCCGGCGAGCGTGACCTTGAGGGGCGTGGGTCCGCCGCGTCCGAGGGATCCGACCGTGTAGACGAACGCGGCCGAGGCGGCGGCGCCCGCCATCGCGACCCAGATGTACCCGGTCGGCGAGGTGAGCCCGAAGTACGCGACGGCGGTGACGACGGCGAGCGACGCGCCCATGTTGATGCCGAGGATGCCCGGGTCGGCCAGCGGGTTGCGGGCCACGCCCTGCATGACGCCGCCCGCGAGGCCGAGCGCGGCGCCGACCAGCACCGCGAGCAGCGTGCGCGGTATGCGCTTGGTGACGGCCGCCCGTTCGAGGGTGTCGTCCGCGCCGCCGAGCGCGGCCCAGACGTCGGACCAGGCGACGTCCCGCGACCCGTAGGCGACGGAGGCCACCATGAGCGCGGCCAGGACCAGGGCGGTGACGAGGAGCCACAGGACGCGGACGCGCGCCGGACGCCGCACGAGGGCGGCGTCCGGCGGGCGGTCGGCGTCGACCGGCGGGTCGGCGTCGACCGACGTCACTTGACCTTGTCCGCGGCCTCGGCGAGCGCCTTGACGTAGTCCTCCAGCACCCACGAGATCGACAGCGGGGTCGGGTTCGCGGCGGTGCCCAGCGGCTTGGTCCCGGGCAGGAAGTAGACCGAGCCGCGCTCGACGGCGGGGATCTTCGACAGCAGCGGGTCCTCGCTGATCTTCTTGAGCAGCTTCTCGTCGCCGTATCCGATGATGATGTCGACGTCGTCGAACACGTCGATCTGTTCCGCGCTCCGCGACAGGGAGAACTTCTGCGTGCCCTTGGACGCCTCGGCGATGCTGCCGGGGGTCGTCAGCCCGAGGTCCTCGAAGAACAGCGTGCGGGTGTCGTGCGTCGTGTAGAAGCCGATCTCGCTCACGTCGTTGGGGTCGATGTGCCCCAGGAACATCGCCGACTTGCCCTTGAGCTGCGGGTGCTTCGCGACGGCCGCCGCGATGTCGCCCTCGATGTCCTTGATGAGCTTCTCACCCTCGGCGGCGAGGCCGATCGCCTTGCCGTTCATCCGGATGATCTCGCGCCACGGGGTCGCCCACGCGGCGTCCGGGAAGGCCACGACGGGGGCGATCTCGCTGAGCGTGTCGTAGTCCTGCTGGGTCAGGCCCGAGTAGGCGGCCAGGATCACGTCCGGGCGCGTGTCGGCGACGGCCTCGAAGTCGATGCCGTCGGTCTCGTCGAACAGGACGGGGGTCTCGGCGCCGAGTTCCTTCAGGCGCTCCGACACCCAGGGCAGGACGCCGTCGCCGTCGCCGTCGCCGAAGTTCGCGGCGGCCATCCCGACCGGGACGACGCCGAGGGCCAGCGGCACCTCGTGGTTGGCCCAGTTGACCGTGGCCACCCGCTTCGGCTTGGCCTTGACGGTGGTCGTTCCCAGTGCGTGCTTGATCGTCATGGGGAAGGCGCTCGAGCCGCCGCTCGTGCTCACCTCCCGGCTCTCCGGCGAGTTGCCGCAGGCCACGATGCCGCCCAGCAGGATCGCCAGGACGGCGAGGACGCGCAGGCTGTGTGGACGTTTCAATCCGTGCTCCATGTTCAGGGATCCTCTGGCGCCGGGCCGTCGCACGTCTGGATCGCGGGTGGCGTCCGTGGAGCGGTACACCGTACGGCCGCAAGCCCAGATCTAGTTAGGTAAGGCTTGCCTTGGTGGCACCTTAAGAGGAATGCCCAAGATGTCGCAATCAAGCTTTTGGGACATCCGTTATCGAGATCAGGACATCGAACCCGGGCGAAGACCATCCGACGCGAGGGCGGCGACGTATCCGCAACCCCTGCGCCGCACCGGAAGGCGGCCTTCGGTGCCCCGATGACTCAACGCGCCCGGAACGCCCCCGGAGTCAGCCCGGTCGTCCGCCGGAAGGCCACACCGAACGCACTCGCCGATCGGTAGCCGACCTCCTCCGCCACGGCGTCGATCTCCCAGCCCCGGCCGAGCAACTCGACCGCATGCTGGGCGCGCACCGCCGCGACCCACCGCGCGAAGCTGGTGCCCGTCTCCACGTTGAACGCCCGGGTGATCGTGCGGGCGCTCACACCCAGGTGAGACGCCCAGTGCGCCAGCGTCCGCTGATCGCCGGGATCGCTCCGGACCGCGTCGGCGATCGGGCGCAGCAGATCGGAGACGGGCATCTGCACGAGGAGTTCACGCGAGGAGGGCGTGAGCACGTCGAACACCATCGCCTCGGTCACGGCCCGCGACCCGGATGACAGCTCCGTGTCGGCGAGCCGCTCCAGCAGCAGCCGGAGCAGCGGCGTGATCTCGACCCCGACGGGTGTGGACGAGATCGAGGACATGGCGCCGAAGCCGAAGAATCCGGCGCGGCACCAGGTGCCGGCGGTCGCCGAGCCGGAGTGCAGCGTGCCCGCGGGCATCCAGAGGCCCAGGGCGGGGGTGATCGTCCAGACCCGCGGCCCCACCACGGCCGTGGACGCGCCCCGCTCGTTCCAGAGCAGTTCATGGAAAGGGTGAGAATGCTCGTTCCACACGGTGTCGCGGGCGAAGTCCTCGCTCCAGCTCAGGATCGCGGACGGCATCTCGATCGGCCCCGCCGCGAGGGCGGGCAGCGTGCGGTTCTCCGTCGTCATGGGAGTACGCGGTCGGGCACGAGCGGCAATTCCTCACCCCTGTACTGCGGCGACAGCCCGGCGCCTTGACGGGATCCTCCGGCCACGGCGCCGGCTCCCCCGTGGCGTGGTCCCTCGCCGCGTCCCCTGAGCGCCGGACGCTCCACGGACCCCGCAACGAACATCCCAAAGCGCCCTATTGGTGAGGTTTACCTTATATTCGGACGGTGCATCCTTCTGAGATCCGTACGGTGAGCACCGAAGCCGAGCTCCGGGAGATCGTCGAAGAACCCTCGCAGACCCTCTGGGACAAGGACATCGCCCGGATCGACGAGCACGCGCGCACGATCATCGCGCACTCGCCGTTCGTGCTGCTGGCGACCTCGAACTCGGAGGGGACCTGCGACGTCTCGCCCCGGGGGGACCCCGCCGGGTCGGTGCTGGTCCTGGACGACCACCGGCTGGCGCTCGCCGACCGCCCCGGCAACCACCGGATCGACAGCTTCCGCAACGTGCTGCACAACCCCCACGTCGGGCTGCTGTTCCTCGTGCCGGGAATGAACGAGACACTGCGGGTGAACGGGCGCGCGACGCTCGTGTCGGACGCGCCGTTCTTCGACGACCTGACCGTCCAAGGGAAGCGTCCGCGGCTGGCGGTCCTCATCGACGTCGAAGAGCTGTACATGCACTGCGCGAAGGCCTTCCTCCGCTCGTCGCTCTGGAACCCCGAAACCTGGCCGGACCGCAAGAGCCTGCCCACCCTCGGACGGATCGCCAAGGACCACATGGGCATCGAGAACTCCGCGGAGGCGATCGACGAGGGCCTCGCCCTGGACGCCGAAACGAACCGGTACTGACGCTCGTTCCGGCGAGCGGGCCCGGGTCCGGGCGCCGGCCCTCGGGCCACACCCCCGCACGGCGAGAGCGTCCCTACATGGTGATGACGACTTTCCCGCGGGCGTGGCCGCCTTCGATGTGGCTGAGGGCGGCGGGGGTTTCCGGCAGCGCGTAGGTCCGTTCGATGACCGGCTTGACCTTCCCGGATTCGAGGAGTTCCGTCAGTGCGGCCAGGTCGTGCCGTTTGGGCGACACCACGAACCGGCGCAGGCCCTGGCGGGTGAACGGAGACAGCAGGAGGGGCTTGGCCAGGCGGATCAGCATGCTGATTCCGCGCGCGCCGGTGCCGCTGTTGAGCAGGAGCGTCCCGGACGGTGCGAGCACGCGGCGGCAGTCGGCCAGCGAGCGGTTCTCCACGTTGTCGAGGATGAGGTCGTAGCGCCGGGCACCTTCGGTGAAGTCCTCCCGGGTGTAGTCGATCACGTGGTGCGCGCCGAGCGACCGGACCAGGTCCAGGTTCGCCGGGCCGCACACGCCGGTCACCCGCGCGCCGAGCGACGCGGCGATCTGCACGGCGAAGGTCCCTATGCCGCCCGAGGCGCCGTTGATGAGGATCTCCTGGCCCGGCTTGAGCTTCCCCACCTCGCGCAGGGCGCGCAGGGCGGTGACCGCGGAGGTCGGCGTGGCCGCGGCCTCCTCGAAGGTGAGGCCGGACGGCTTGAGCGCGAGCCGGTCCTGCGTGGTGCGGGCGTACTCGGCGCAGGTGCCGTCGCCCGTGCCGAACACCTCGTCGCCCGGCCGGAACCGCTCGACGCCTTCACCGACCGCCTCGACGCGGCCGGCCAGATCGTGTCCGGGCCCGTACCTGGGTCTGCGCAGGCCGGTTCCCAAGCGGACGGGGAGCGGCGCGCCCCGTACGGCGAAGCAGTCGCCCACGTGCACGCCGGCGGCGGCCACGCGTACCAGCACTTGGCCGGCCGCGGGCACGGGCGTGTCGATGTCGCGAAGCCGCAGGTCGCCGGGCGGACCGTAGCCGTCGCCGATGATGGCCTTCATTGTTCTCCCTGTCCGTCGGGGTACTGGAACACCTCGTCCAGAGGCACCTTGAACACCCGTGCGATCTGAAAGGCCATCTCCAGGGACGGCGAGTAGCGCCCCTGCTCGATGGCGATGACGGTCTGCCGGGTCACTCCGATCCGCTCCGCCAGGTCCGCCTGGGTCATCTGCCCGTGCGCGAACCGCAGGGCGCGGATCGAGTTGGTGACCCTGGTCGGTTTCACCACGACTGAAAACCCCTGCGGTAGGCGAAGATCTTGGCCACCGAGCCCAGGACGGCCGACAGCGCGAACGTCAGGTAGATCACGTTGGCGATCCAGAAGTGGTCGAGTTCGGCCAGCGACATGGCCAGGGCCGCCACGCCGCCGATGGCGACGAACGACTGGCCGATGTACTCGCCGAGCCGGTTGATCTCCCGGTCGCGCTGGTCCTTCCTGGCCCGTTCGGGCGCGACCGCCCCCGCCGCGACGGTGAGCGCGATCGATGCGGCGATCGCGGCGCCGATGCTCCACAGCAGCGTCGCGGCGTACGGCACCTCCGCCAGCGGCTCAGGCCCCGCCCGCCCCAGCGTGACGGCCGCGTAACCGGCGTAGGCGATGGCCGAGACCACCAGCATGATCCACGCCCGCTTCTCCTCGTAGGCCATGATCCACCTCATGTAAAACAAACTTGACATATGCGAGGAATGTAAAACAGAGCGGACATGATGTCAAGTTTTCTTAACCTCCGCGGCGCCGGACGAGCGCCATGAGCGCGAAGAAGCGCAGGTGACGGGCGCGCCGGGCCGTACTACGTCGCGCATCAGGACATCCTCGTCCGGCAGGGGGAACAGTCCATCGAGAACGTGCGGGACCTGCGCGGCAAGAGGCTCGCCAGGTGGCGGGGTCGAATTCCTGGCGCCGTGTCACCGAGGAGCGGGGGGTGGGCGCCGAGCCGGTCCCGGCGGGCTCCTAGAGCGAGTGCGTCGAGGCGCTGGCCGGTGGACGCCTCGACGCCGTGTCCACCGACGACCTGATCCTCGCCGGGTTCGCCGCCGGTTCCGCCACCACCATGGTCAACGCGCCGTTCTCCGACGAGCGGTACGGGATCGGCCGCGCAAGGGAGACCTGGAGGGCTGCCATGCCGTCAACAGGATCATGACCGGGATGTACCAGAACGGGACCGCCGAGACGCTGCTCGGCCAGTGGTTCACCACGTCGGGTCTCGAAGTCACCACCACCGTGCCGGAATTCGAAGGCTGCGCCTGAGACACCGGCCTTCCCGTCCCCGGGCCCGGTGCTGTGCAACAGCAGGCCGGCCTAGTCGTACGAGGCGATGGTGCGGGCGTGGGCGCCGAGCACGTGAGCGAACAGCGCCGGGGCGCGCGCGCCGCCGGCGGCGTCCGGGAGCACCTCGGGGGTGAGCGTCCAGTCCGTGCCCACCCACGAGTCGGCGATGGCGCCCTCGCTGGAGGAGAGGTTGTTGCAGGACTGCCGGACCCGCATGGCGCGCACCGACTCGTCCGCCGGGGTGTCGGTCTCCACCAGCAGCACCGGGATCCCGACCAGCGGCCCGTCCTCCACCAGGCGCAGGAGCTGATGCGCCTGCTCCCCGGCGACGGCGGCGCCGGCGTCGAGGATCACCACCAGCCGCACCGGGGGGCCGCCGGCGCCGGACGGCAGGTCGTCGTCCTGGCCGCCGATCCGGCGCAGGTCCACCAGGTCGAGCAGGTACCGGAGCCGCTCGGCCGCCGCCGGCCCGGTCGCCACCCCGCCGCCGAGCAGCCGGGCGCTGGTGACCGGGTCGAACCCGTGCAGCCAGCCGGCGCCCGACAGACCCGCCGCGTCGATCACCTCCAGCCCGGCCACCCCGGGCGGGACGGCGGCGAGGAACCGGGTCGCCAGCGACCAGGCGAAGGCGGCCGAGTCGCCGGGCATCGTGCCCGTCGAGATCCACATGCCGCGCCGCCAGGGCACCCGCAGGACGAGCGGCACCCGCAGATCGGGCAGTTCGGCGGTGGACAGCCGGCCCACCAGCACCCCCTCCGCCAGGTCGGCGCGCGGCTGCCAGGTCAGCCAGGACGGCGCGTCGAACGGCGCGACCTCCGCGGTGACCTGCGGCTCGACCCGGGCAAGCTCGTCGCGCAGCTGCCCGGCGTCGGCCCGGAGCCGCTCGTCGGCCGCCGCCATGAGCTGCTCGAAACGCCCGCGCGGCGCCCGCCCGGAGATCTCCTCGTTGCGGAGCGTGAGCGCGTGCTCGGTCGCGGCGCGGAACGAGGCCAGCGAGCGGCTGGCGTCCTCCCAGACCAGCCAGCACCGTTCCAGATAGCCGACCTCCGCGCTGGACGGCGCCTGCGGCGCGGGCGCCCCCTGCGGAGGGGGCGGCGCCTGCGGAGGGGGCGGCATCTGCGGCGGCCCCGGTGCCCCTCCTTGCGCCGGAGGCGGGACCTGCTGCGCGGGTGGCGGCGCCCCGACGGCGGGGCCCGGCGGCGGGGCGCCCATGCTTCGCCGCCCGGCCCCGCCGGCCGGTTCACCCGGATCGTCCACCTCGACGCCGTGCGCCTCGACCAGCTCGGCCAGCCCGCCGGCGTAGCCCTGCCCGACGGCGCGCACCTTCCACCGGTCGGCCCGGCGATAGACCTCCAGTCCGATGATCGCCTTCTCCGGGCCCAGTCCCGGGACGGTGAACAGGGCCGCCGGGCCGTCGCCGTCCCCGTCTCCGGCGAGCCGGACCTGCGGCGGCGGCATGGACCCGAACGAACCGGTCCCGGACAGGCTGACCGCGATCAGCACCGCCTGGGCGTCGGCGGGCACCGCGTCGAGGTCGAGTTCCAGGCGCTGGCGGCCACCGCCGTCGACCCAGCGGACGCCGGGCGCCTCCGGCGCGTTGAAGAACACCAGGTCGGCGTCGGAGCGCACCCGCAGGTCCGGGCCCACGAGCAGGGCGCTGACGTCCACGGGCAGGGCGCAGGACACGGTGGCGGTCACCCGCCGGGCGGACAGCGGGGCGTTGGCGCCGGGCGAGAGTTCGGTCATCGGCGGTCAGGCGAGCCCGGCGATCGTCGGCAGCATGTCCTGGAACGTGCGGCCGTGGCACGGCTCACCGATCGCGTTCAGCTTCCAGCCGTCGCCGTGACGGTAGATCCGGGCCATCACCATGGCGGTGTGGGTACCGCCGCCGCTCAGCGTGTACCGGGCCATCTCACCGCCGTCCATCTCGTTGACCAGCCGGCAGAAGGCGTTGTCCACCTCGTTGAAGGTCTGCCCGTTGAAGGAGCTGACCGTGAACACCAGCGACGTGACGTGCACCGGCAGGCGGCTCAGATCGACCACCACCGACTCGTCGTCGCCGTCGCCCTGCCCGGTCAGGTTGTCGCCGGTGTGCCGGACGGAGCCGTCGTCGCTGACCAGCTTGCCGAAGTAGACCACGTCGGCGATGTTGCCGTCGGCGAAGAGCACGCAGGATGCGTCGAGGTCGATGTCCCGCTCCCGGGAACCGAAGAAGCCCTTCTTCTTCACCGCGTCCCAGCCGAGGCCCATCCGGACCATGCTCAGCACACCGCCGGGCTTATCCAGCGAGATCCGCTGGCCCTTCACCATCGAGACGGTCACAGCCGTCGCCTCCTTGCTGTCCCCTGTGCCGTGCCGCACCCCAAAGCGCACCGGCCTGAAGGCACCCGGTCGCCACGAAGAGGCGGCCCGGGTGCGAGGAAAGCCTTGCAGCCGAGCCGCCTGTTGTCACCCCATTCGTGGCCGGTCGTCTCCTCGTCAGCGCACGTAGATCTGCGGCTGGGGCGGAGTGGACATGCCGTCCCCGAGGAAGAAGCTCGGGTGCGGCGGCTGGTTGTAGCCGCTGTTCTGCCAGGCCAGCGCGGTCCGGTACTGGGTGTCGTGCAGGAGGGTGTACAGCTTGCGGCCGGTGACCTGCCGCGCGGTGTGGATGCGGAGCCGGGTGTTGTCGGTCGTCGGCCAGACGACCTCCTCACGCCAGTCGCCGAGCAGGTCGCCGCTCAGCGACGGGACCGCCTTGGTGCCGTTGTTGGAGTGCACGCCCTGCGCGGTCAGCAGCCGGGTGTCGCCGGACGGGCCGTACTTGTCGATGCGGGTCCCGTCCAGCAGCTCGCGGACCGGGTCGTCGTCCCACCAGACCAGGAAGTTGGCCGAGGACGGCTTGCGGCCGGCGTTGTTGCCGGTGACGCTGCGCAGTTCGGGGACGGACGCCGACCAGAACTCGGACGCGAGCCGCCCCGCCCAGATGTCACCGGCGACGCCGCGGCCGTTGTCGCAGCACGCGGACGTGGACCACAGGATCCGCCCGTCGCGGGGCTCGATGTAGAGCGAGGACGGCTGGCCGGTGGACTCGCTGACCTTGAAGTACTCCAGTCCGGGGCGGGCGGGGTCGAAGTCGCCGAGGTGCTGGGCGTCGCCGTGCCCGGTGCGGGTCGTCCACAGCCCGCGGCCGTCGTCGTCCACGGTCATGGCGCCGTAGACGATCTCGTCGCGGCCGTCCTGGTCGACGTCGCCGACCGACAGGCTGTGCGATCCCTGGCCGTCGAAGCCGCGGCCGGTGTTGGTGGAGCTGTCGGTGTCGAACGTCCAGCGGCGGGTGAAGCGGCCGTCCCGCCAGTCCCATGCGGCGATCACGCTGCGGGTGTAGTAGCCCCGGGCCATGATCAGGCTCGGCCGGACGCCGTCCAGGTAGGCGGTGCCCGCCAGGAACCGGTCCACGCGGTTGCCGTACGAGTCGCCCCAGTCCGAGACGTCGCCGCGCGGGGGCACGTAGTCGACGGTCTGGAGGGCGGCGCCGGTCCGGCCGTCGAACATGGTCAGGTACTCGGGGCCGTCGAGGATGTATCCGCTGGAGTTGCGGTGGTCGGCGCCGGCGTCGCCGATGACCCTGCCGGTGCCGTCGACGGTGGCGTCGGCGGTCTTCATGGCCACTTCGGCGCGGCCGTCGCCGTCGTAGTCGTACACCTGGAACTGGGTGTAGTGCTGCCCGGCGCGGATGTTGCGGCCCAGGTCGAGCCGCCACAGGCGGGCGCCGTTCAGCCGGTAGGCGTCGATGTGGACGTTGCCGGTGAAGCCGCTCTGCGAGTTGTCCTTGGAGTTGGACGGGTCCCACTTGAGCACGATCTCCAGGCGCCCGTCGCCGTCGAGGTCGCCCACGCTCGCGTCGTTGGCGCTGTAGCCGGAGCCCGGCGGCTGGATCGGCACGTCCAGGTATCCGTCGCCGAACCGGAGGGACGGCTCGGAGGACGGTCCCTCGGTGCCGTTCACGATCGGCCGCACCGTGTAGGAGGCGCCGGCGGGGGCGCCCTCGTCCCAGTGGTTGGTCGAGCCGGCGACGGTGGCGATGCGGGTCGTCCCGCGGTAGAGGGCGAAGGCGGCGCCGGGCGGGTCGGTGCCGAGCAGCCGCCAGCCGACGTAGTTTCCGTTGCCGGACCGGACGCCGATCAGGCCGCGGTCGAGCCGTTCGGCCTGGCGGGCGGCGGCGGCCCGGTGCGCCTCGGCGGGCACGGTGGTGAGCGCGGCGAGCAGTGCCGCCAGGACGATGATCCAGAGTGGTCGGCGCAGTTCGGGAGCCATGCGCGGTTTCCTATTCGAGGTAGAAGGTGGCGTCGCCGCGGGCGGCGGTGGAGTCGGCGGCCTCCAGGTAGAGGAGGGACGAACGCCGCCGGACGTGGCGGCCGGCGAAGTTCACCGACTCCAGGGAGATCCCGGCCGGGTCGGCGAGCCCGGGCCGTCGCCGGAAGGATGCGTCGGCCTCGAAGAGCGTGGTCGCGTCGTCGCGCTCCACCCACATCTCGAAGTCGCGGTGCCTCAGATAGTGGCCGGGGTAATTGGCCGATTCGAGTGACACCGTCCCGTCGCCGGTGAGGCCGGGCACGATCCGGAACTGCGAGTCGGCGAGTTCGGCGACGTCCGCGTCGAGCCGGACCCGGAATCCGTAATGGCGGACGTACAGGCCTGGGCTGCTGTAGGAGGAGAGGCGGTAGGGCGTCACGCCGTCGCTGACGGGAATGCCGAAGTTGGGCGTGCCGTCGGCGTTCCAGTAGAGCTTCTGGATGCGCGTGCGCCGGTTCGGGTCGTCCAGCGGATCGCCGCTGATGTCGCGGTAGTCGCGGTCGTGGTAGACGAGGACGTCGCTCTTCCCGTCCTCGGCGACGGTGAAGGAGTTGTGCCCCGGCCCGTACTGGCTCGTCGCGTCGTTGCTGGTGAAGACGGGGTCGGGGCTCTTGCTCCAGGACGCGGCGTTGAGCGGGTCGGACGAGGCGGAGGCGGTGAGCAGCCCCATGCAGTAGTTGGCGTCGGTGGCGCTGGCCGAGTACGTCATGAACACACGCCCGTTGCGGACGAGCACGGCGGGCCCCTCGTTGACCTTGTAGCCGATCGTCTCCCAGGGCAGCGTCGGCGTGCTCAGCAGCGTGGGCGTCCCGGTAATGGTCCACGGACTGCTCATCCGCGCGATGTAGAGGCCGGAGTTGACGTCACTGCCCGGTGGTTTCTGCGCCCAGACCAGGTAGCGCGTGCCGTTGTGAACGAAGGTGGACGCGTCCAATGAGAAGGTGTCCCACGGGGTGGCCAGCCGGCCTCTTTCGGTCCAGGTCGACGCGAACGCGTCGGCGCCGGAACTCTGCAGGACGTACATCCGGATGCGCCAGACGTCGTCGGAACTCCCGGCGGCGAAGTAGACGTACCACCGGCCGTCGATGAAGTGGATCTCGGGTGCCCAGATGTGCGCCGCCATGTCACCGGTCGCGTGCTTCACCCAGATGACCTTCTCCGGCGCGCTGGACAGGCCCTGGATGGTCGTGGCACGGCGCAGGATGATCCGGTCGTACTCCGGCACGGTCGCGGTGAAGTGGTAGTGGCCGTCGGTGTGCCAGACGATGTGGGGATCGGCGCGCTGCCGCACCAGCGGGTTGGTGTAGCGCACGCCCGGCGGCGCGGGAGCGGCCGCGGCGGCGTCCGGCCATGCCGCGACCCCGGCGGCGGCGGCCGGCATCGCCGCCAGCGTCCGCAGTACGGCCCGGCGGTCGACCTTTCCGGATTCGTTCACGGTTCCTCCTGGCCTCGGCGTGAAAGCGCTTTCACTTAGGGCCTCGACGTTGCCGACGGTGCACTCGTCGAGGCGGGCGTCCTGCTCGGTGCGGCGGCGACGTCGTTCGTCGGGCCCGCCCTGCGGCAGGGGAATGTCCGGTGCGCCGGCGTCATCGGCGGAGAACCGGGGAACGCGCATGCCGACCCGTCGCGCGGCTTCGTTGCCGTAAGGCGACGTGCATGAATGTTTGCGATAACACCTCGCCTCTGTCAATACCCCTGTCACATCATTCGGTGCGCGGGCCGAATGAGCGAGGCCGCCGGAGGCGGCCGGCGGCGGACGACTTCCCTGCTCGCGGGCATCGTCGCGAACGCGGGAACGCTCCAAAGGTTACCGGTACCACAAGCAAGCGCTCGCTTGCTTGTGCGCGCACCGCCGATCCGCTCGATCGCTTCGCCGACTCGACGGGCGCTCGTCGGGAACGAAAGTGCCGGCCTCCGCCCGCGCTCACCGGAGGCGGGGAGTCAACGAACGGACGGGCGGGTCACTCGCCCGTCCCGCCTGCGAGCAGGGCGCGGTGTTGTTCCATCAGGTCGGTGATGGGGCGGGCCGGGCGGCCGGTGAAGCGGCGGACCGTGTCGGTCAGCGGCTCCCCGAAGCCGGCGCGCAGCGACACGCCGAAGGAGACGATCATGCCGCGAACCTCGTCGGGGACGCCCGCGGCGCGCAACTGCGCGTCGAACTCCTCGTCGCCCACGCTGAGGTAGCCGACGGAGCGGCCGGACACCTTGGCGGCGAGCGCGGTGATGTCGGCGAAGCTGAGCAGCTCGGGACCGGTGACGTCGTAGGTCTTGCCCTCGTGACCGGAGGACGTCAGGACCCCGGCGGCGACGGCGGCGCAGTCGTCGCGGTGGACGAAGGCTCCCCGGGCGTGATCGGTGTTGTCCACCAGCATGCCGCGGGCGATCGCCGGCGGCAGGATCTGGGTGACCGGGGTCTCGGCGAAAAGCCCGTTGCGCAGGTACGTCACGTCGAGCCCGGAGCCGTCCAGCAGCTCGTGGGTGCGCAGGTGGTCGGGGACGACCGTGGAGGGGCACGCGGGATCGACCATGATGTAGGAGGTGTAGACGATGTGCCGCACCCCGGCCGCCACGGCCGCGTCGATGGCGTTGCGATGCTGGGTGACGCGGTGGCCGAGCTCGTGCAGGCTGACAAGGAACAGCCGGTCGACGCCCTCGAACGCGGCGGGCAGCGTCTCCGGCCGGTCGTGGTCACCGTGCCGCACGGCCACGCCGTGGTCCGCGAACCCGGCGAGCGCGTCCACGTTCCTGGTGACCAGGACGACGTCATCGGGAGAGACCTTTTCCAGCACGTATTTCGCGGTACCGCGGGCCAGTTGCCCGGACGCGCTGGCTATGGCGATCCTCATCACGGTCCCCGATCGGTCGATTACGGGAGGCAACATTCTCCGGGTCATTCCTTCCGGCATTGCCCGTCACGGTAAACTACTCCCCTCTGCCGCCGCCAGGAGTGCGAGTCACCGAACGTGCCAACCCCACGAGAAGAGAGAACGCCGCTCTCCGGGAGCCCGGTGGAGCCCGCGGCCCGGCGTCCGCTCGTCGACGCCGCCAATCCCTCGTCCGCGCGTGTATATGACTATCTGCTGGGCGGCAAGGACAACTTCGCCACCGACCGGGTCGCCGCGGAAAAAATCGCGCAAGCCTTTCCGGCCATTCGGATCGGCGCCCAGGAGAACCGCAGATTCCTGCTCCGCGGCGTCCGGTACCTCGCCGCCGAGGCCGGAATCCGGCAATTCCTCGACATCGGCACCGGCATTCCGACGTCACCGAACGTGCACGAGGTCGCGCAGGACATCACGCCCGAGGCGCGGATCGCCTACGTCGACAACGACCCGATCGTGCTCGTGCACGCCCGCGCCCTGCTGGTCTCCGACCCCAGGGGGCAGGTCGGCTATCTGGACGCCGACATCCGCGAGCCCCGGTCCATCGTCGACAGCGACCTCGTCCGCAAGATCCTGGATTTCGACGAGCCCATCGCACTGATCTTGAGCGCCATCCTGCATTTCGTCCCCGACGAGCAGCGGCCCGACCAGATCCTCCGGACCTTCGTGGAGGCCCTGCCGCCGGGCAGTTACGTGCTCGCCAGCCACGTGACGGCCGAGCACGAACCGGCGCTGCGTTCGGCGTCGGCCGGATACCGCGACGACGGCGTGCGCACCCAGCCCCGGACCGCCGCCGAGTTCGAGCGGCTCGTCTTCACCGGCCAGGCACTCGAACTCGTCCAGCCCGGGGTGGTCCTGGTGTCGCGGTGGCGCCGCGATCCCGCCGAGCCGTCCGCCCCCACGCCGGCCCAGGTGTCCGCCTACGGCGGCCTCGCCAAGCTCCCCTGACCGACGTGCACCGTGCCGCCTGACGTGCGCCGTGCCTGACGTGCGCGCTAGCGGGGTGTGGTGAGGAGAGCGGCGAGGGCTGCCGTGAACCGGTCGGGGTCGATGTCGGCCGGGGGGCGGCCGAAGAACTCGCGGGACAGGTGGTATCCGGTCAGGGCGGAGACCACGACGGCGAGGAGTGCGTGCGGGTCCTCATGGCCGGGCAGGTCCGGCAGGTCCCGCGTCAGGTGCTCGGCCTCCTCGGCGATGCCCTCGTCCAGGAGCGCGCCACGGATCTTGCGGGTGAGTTCGGGGAACCTGCCGTGTTCGCGGGCCAGCAGAGTGATCAGCGGCCTGATCTGGGCCAGGTAGTCGAGTTGCTGCAGGAGGCGCCGGGTGAGCGCCTCCCGAGGGTCGGCGGTGACGGGGCCGCGTTCGAAGGCTTGGCGGTGCTGCTGGGCGCGGCCCAGTTCCCGTTCGAAGACCTCGCCGAACACGTCCTCCTTCGACCTGAAATGCCGGTAGAAGCTGCCGCTGCCGGGAGACAGCCCGGCCAGTTCCTCGATGTCGGTGACGGTCGTGCCGCCGAAACCGCGCTGCTGGATCAGCGCCAGGGCCGCGTCGAGGATGCGTTCGCGCGTGGTGGATGACACGGACGCAAGGTACCTCTTGCGCATGCAAGAACCTTCTTGCATTGTAGAGGCCCCGGAGAGGAAAGGCCCCCGCCATGCCCGTGTCCCGTGTCCTCCACGCGCCGCCACGTTCCGTCCGCCTCGTGTCAGCCGCACTCCTGGCGATGGCCGGTGTGTCCGCCGTCACCGCTCCCCCCGCGAAGGCGGCGGACCCGGCAGGGGTCATCGTCGTCTCACCCGACGAGCAGAACTGGGTGTTCCGGGACGGCGACGGCCGCGAGGTGACGCTGCGCGGCTTCAACGTCTCGGGGAGCACCAAGCTCTACGAGAACGACCTGCTGCCCTTCCGCAGCGCCGCGGACGCCGCCGAGTCGGCGCAGGCGATGCGGGATCTGACCGGGGCCAACGCGATCCGCTTCCTGATCAGCTGGGAGGGGGTCCAGCCGGCCCCCGACCGGATCGACCACGCCTACCTCGACCGGGCCATCGCGCAGATCAGGGCGTTCACCGACCGCGGCTTCCGTGTGCTCCTGGACTACCACCAGGACCTGTACTCCTCCCACCTGTTCAACGAGGGCAGCTGGTACACCGGGGACGGCGCCCCCGAATGGGTGATCGAGGCGGGTGACTATCCGAAGGAGTCGTGCGGCATCTGCCTGCTGTGGGGGCAGAACATGCAGACCAACGCCGCCGTGCGCGAGGCCGCCTACGACTTCTGGCGCAACCGCGTGCTCACCACGTCCGCCGGGCCGATCGGCGTCCAGGACGCTTTCATCACCCAGGCCAAGGCGACCATGAGCTACCTCGAACAGCGGCTTCCGCGGCAGGCGTTCGACAGCATCGTCGGGTTCGACCCCTTCAACGAGCCGTTCGACGGCGGCCTGGACGGCGGGTCCGGCCTGGACTGGGAGAAGGCATACCTGATGCCCTTCTACCAGCGTTTCCGCACCGCCATGGACGAATCGGGCTGGGCCGCCAAGCCCGCCTTCGTCGAGCCGCTGGTCTTCTGGAACACCGGCTTCTTCGAGCAGGGCGGCATGTCGTCGATCGGCCGGCTGGGGACCCGGATGGTCTTCAACAGCCACTACTACGACGGGGCGCGGATGACCCTCGACCCGTCCCCCGCGTCCGACGGAACCTACGCCGCGCCGATGAACGAGATCCGGCGGCGCGCCACGGAACTGGGGACGGCGCCGTTCATCTCCGAGTTCGGCAACAAGCTCGACGACGACCGCACCCCGTGGATGATCCGCGCGATGTACCAGGCGATGGACCACGGCGTCCCCGGCCGCACCTGGTGGAACGAGCCGGCCGACGGCGGCACCGTCCTGTCGGCCATCCAGTGGCACTGGGACATCTACCACGACCGCCACCACGAGCTGATGAACGGCAACCCCCGCAAGGTGCAGACCGACGGCGACGGGTGGAACGACGAGAACCACTCGGTCGTGGCCGTCGACGACGAGGGCGACGTCACGCTCAGGCTGGACCGGCGCGTCCTGGACCGGCTCTACCCCGCCGCCGTGAACGGCGACACCCTGGCGTTCGCGTTCGAGGACCTGGCCCGCTCCGGCTACGGCGGCGCCGGGCAGCAGCAGGCGTGGCTCACCGTCCCGTCCTCGCTGCCCGCCGTGGCCGACCTGGTCGGCGGCCGCCAGTTCGGCGTCCTCGCATGGAAGGGGTCGGCGACCGAGGCCCCCACCGACCTGCACCTTCCGGGGTCCTTCGCCCCGGCCGGCACCACGGTCGTCAGCGACCTCGGCGCGCTCAGCGGCCTGCCCGCGTCCGGTCCGATCAAGGCGACGCGCGAACCCGGCTCGTCCTCGGCGCACCGGCTGCAGCTCACGCCGGCGGGCGACTCCGCGGCGGCGGTGCATTTCGCGCTCGTCGTCAACACCACGACCGGCTCACCGGTGACGCCCGCTCAGCTGGCCGCGGCCCGCGCCGAACTCTCCTCCTGGGCGACCAGCCACTTCCCCGCCGGCTGACCCTCGGGGAAGGGCACGCCGGGCAGGCGGAGCAGCGGGGTGATGACGCAATGCGGAGGGCGGTCGATCATTGGAAGACGACGGTCCGGTTGCCGCTGACCGCGATCCGGTTCTCGCTGTGCCAGAGCACCGCGCGCGCCAGGGCGCGGCACTCCGCCTCCCGGCCGCGGGTGGCGAGCTGGTCCGGGTTCAGCGAGTGGTCCACGCGGATCAGTTCCTGCTCGATGATCGGGCCCTCGTCCAGGTCCGCGGTGACGTAGTGCGCGGTCGCCCCGATGAACTTCACGCCGCGCGCGTGCGCCTGGTGGTAGGGGCGGGCGCCCTTGAAGCTCGGCAGCATCGAATGGTGGATGTTGATCGCCCGCCCTTCCAGCCGCTTGCACAGGTCGTCGGAGAGGATCTGCATGTAGCGGGCCAGAACGACCAGGTCGACGCGTTCCTCGCGGACGATGTCGAGCAGCCCCGCCTCGGCCTCCGGCTTGGTGTCCGGCGTGACCGGGATGTGCCGGAACGGCACTCCGAAGCCGTCGGCCAGCCGGCCGAGGTCGGGGTGGTTCGACACGACGGCCACCACGTCGAGGTCGAGCTCGCCTATCGAGTTGCGGAACAGCAGGTCGTTGAGGCAGTGCGCGAACCTGCTCACCATGACGACCACACGGAGGCGCTCGGCGGTATCGGCCAGCCGCCAGGTCATGCCGAACCGGGCGGCGATGTCCTCCATGTCCCGGCGCAGCACGCCGAAGTCGAGCGGCGCCCCGTCAATGCGGGCGAACTCGACCCGCATGAAGAACGTGCCGCTGGTCGAGCTTCCGAACTGCTGGCTCTGCACGATGGTGCAGTCGCGCCGCACCAGCAGTTCGGAGATCGTGTAGACGATGCCCGGCGCGTCCGGGCAGGAGAGCAGCAGGACGCCGTGCGGGGCGTCGGTGGTGAGGGTCATGGCGCCTCCAAGAGCGAATCGTTCGAATCGGGCAGGGGAACGGGGTCCCGTCAGCCGGCCGCCCGGCGAGCAGCCGCGCCGCCGCGACGGTGTTGCGCAGGAGACCCACGTCGGTCACCGGGCCCACCCCGCCGGGTACCTGAGCGCTCATCAGTTCTGCAGCTCCTCGGGGATGGACGCTCACGGGCCGGCGCGATCACCGGCGGGGACGGCCCGTGGGACGTCGTGGATGCCGGGTCCCCGGCGGCGGTGGTCAGGACAGGCGGGAGAGCCACCCCTGGCGCCAGGCCTCCGTGCTCTCCAGCTCGTTGAACGTGAACACGTGGAAGCCCCGCAGGTTGTTGTCGCTTTCACTGAGCGCGGGTGTGAGGCGCTCGACCAGCCTGTTCGGGCTGTAACCGCCGGGCAGGAAGAAGCGCCAGAACATGCTCTGCTGCTTCTTCAGGAACCGGGCGGACTGCCCCAGCCCCAGACCGGCCGAAACGCGGATCAGCTTCTGCCGGCCGATCGCGCCGGGGACACCGACCCGGATCGGCAGTCCCACACCGCGTGATCGCACCTTGCGCGCCCACCGGACCGTGGTCGCGGCGTCGAAGCACAGCTGCGTGATGATCTGCGTCGCGTACGGCGTCTTGGCTTCGAGGGCCCGCTCGATCAGGTCGCCGCCGATCTGCCCGTGCCCCTCGGGGTAGCCGCCGATCCCGACGGACGCGAACGTGTGCCCGGTGTTCTTCAGGCCCTCCAGGAGGCTCAGCGCGTCCGGGAACCTCCCCGAGGGCTCCGGCGCGTCGCCGCCGATGACGAAAACGTCGTCCACACCGGCCTCGCGGAGCCGCGCGGCGATGTCGGTCAGGTGTGCCTCGTCCCGTACCAGCCGCGCCGCGAGATGGGGTGCCGCCCGGTACCCGTGGCGCCGGAGCCGCACGGCCAGGTCGATGGTCGGGCCGAGGCCCTTCGCCTCGGTCGTGGTGACCGTGAGCGCCACGTCCGCCGGGACGTGCGCGAGCACCTTCTCCTCCGCGGTCTTGAACGGCAGGACCTCGTAGGTGGCGTTCTTCAGCGCGTCGGCCACGTCGGCCTTCGCCGGCCGGGCCGACGGGAGACTCTCGGAAATCATGAACCTCGTGACCCCCGGATCAAGCCGTCCGCGCGGCGCGGTTGTCGAAGAGCGCCAGGCCCGCGGCCGTGTTGGACGCGGGCACGTGGTACACGGTGTGCACCTTGCGGACCTGCTCGTTCATCGCGCCGCGCATGACGAGCCACATGATCAGCTCGATGCCCTCGGAGCCGGCCTGGCGGATGTAGTCCTCCCGGCTCATCGCCGCCAGCTTCTCCGGGTCCTTCTCGATGGCCTCAAGGAACATGTGGTCGAACGTGGGGTTGATGAACCCGGCCCGCGCTCCGGCCAGTTGGTGCGACATCCCGCCGGTGCCGAGTATGCCGACCGTCCGGGCGCCGTCGAAGCCCGCGATGGCGCGTCCGAGCGCCTTGCCCAGGGCGTGGCAGCGCGCGGCGGTCGGCTGCGGGTAGTGGATGACGTTGACCATGATCGGGATCACCGGGCACGGCCAGGCGTCGCCCGGGTCCGGGGTCCAGACCGACAGCGGGACGGTGAAGCCGTGGTCGACGTCGAGGTCCTGGAAGACGGTCAGGTCGAAGCCCTCGTCCATCAGGCTCTCCAGGATGTGGAAGGAGAACTCGGGCGCGCCGTCGACGTCGGGCACGGGGCGGCGGCCGAAGCCCTCGTCGGCCACCCGGTACCTGTCGGCCGTCCCGATGGCGAAGGTGGGCACGATGTCGAGGTCGACGCCGTTGGCGTGGTCGTTGTAGATCAGGATGGCCACGTCAGGGGTGTTGCGGGCGAGCCAGTCGCGGGCCGGCCCGTAACCGTCGAACAGCGGCGCCCAGAGCGGGTCCCCCGTCAGCCCGCGGTCCATGGCGGCGCCGATGGACGGGACGTGCGAGGTCGCCAGCCCCCAGATCACCTCAGACATCGGTCCGTCCTCCCGCCCGCATGGCCGCCTTGAAGTCGTCCTCGGTCATGCCGGTGAAGACTCCGCCGAGGTACTGCATGGAAAGGCCGTCCATCATCGCGAGCTTGTAGATGTAGAAAATGTTGCCGCCGAGGTCGAGCATCGCCTGCCAGTCGCGGCCGAGAACCGCCTCCGTCTGCTCTTCCGAAAGGCCGAAATGGTGGCAGTAGGCCGTTTCACCGGCAAGGAACTCCTCCCGCGCGGCCTGGTCCCGCAGCGACATGAACAGCCTGTTCATGTTGCGCCCGCGGCGGCCGGCGGGGCCGTCGAAGATGTAGGTCCCCGGCAGGTCCGGCCTGCTCCGACTGCTCATTGGGCGCTCCCCTGACTCGGGCTGCGCGCGGCGCGGAGGCCGCGGCGGCGGTCGGCTCCGACGCTAAGGCGGAGCGGACGTCCAGCCATCACGCACTTGTCCCGACTGCGGGCGGCCGCCCTGCCGAGTAGAGGCCGCGACAAATGACGTACCCGCCGTTTTCTACGTCATTTGTCGCGGCCGCGGGTTCCATCCTGGCCGTCCCGCTTCCGCCATTCCTCGGTTCTGCGGGGCTCGCGGCGTCCCTAGCGTGGGCCAGTAGGCCGCTGACCATGGCAACGCGAGTGAGAACGGGTAGCACATGAGCGCGAAGAACCTGCAGGACGTCCTGGACCGGTCGGGCGACACCGTTGAACTGCTCCGGAATTCCCAGCTGGGCGCCTACATCTACCCGGTCGTCCCGGCCGAGTTCACGAACTTCCGCCGCGAGGTCATCGCCTGGCAGACGACGGCGGTCCTCTACGACCAGACCCACCACATGGTCAACCTGTGGATCTCCGGGCCGGACGCCCTGAAGCTGTTCACCGACACCGGCGTCAACAGCACGGCGAAGTTCCCGGTGGACTCCGCCAAGCAGTTCGTCCCAGTCTCACCGGAAGGCGGCGTCATCGGCGACGGCATCCTGTTCCGGCTCGCCGAGGAGGAGTTCGTCTTCGTCGGCCGCGCGCCCGTGGCCAACTGGCTGACGTTCAAGGGGAGCAGCGGATACAACGTCGACATCCGCCAGGATGACCGCTCACCCTCGCGGCCCTACGGCAAGCCGGTCACCCGCGACGTCTGGCGCTTCCAGATCCAGGGGCCGCGCGCGTGGGACGTCATCGAGAAGGTCAACGGAGGACCTGTCGAGCGGGTCCGCTTCTTCAAGATGGGCTACCTGAACGTGGCCGGCGACCGGGTCCGCACGCTGCGGCACGGCATGGCCGGCGCGCCGGGCCTGGAGCTCTGGGGTCCGTACGAGACCTACGACAAGGTCCGTGAGGCGATCCTTGAGGCCGGCCGCGAGTTCGGCATGGAGCCGGCCGGTGCGCGCGCGTACTCCTGCAACACCCTGGAGTCCGGCTGGATCCCGTCGCCGCTGCCCGCCATCTACACCGGCGAGGAGCTGCGCCCCTACCGCGAGTGGCTGGGCGCGGACAGCTACGAAGCGGTGAATGCCCTGGCCGGCAGCTTCATCTCTGACAGGATCCAGGACTACTACCTCAACCCGTGGGAGCTCGGCTACGGCGGGTTCGTGAAGTACGACCACGACTTCGTCGGCCGGAGCGCGCTGGAGGCCGTCGACCCGGACACCCAGCGGCGCAAGGTCACCCTCGCGTGGAACGCCGAGGACGTCGCCAAGCTCCTGGCCTCCCCCGTCGACCCCGAGGGCCCCGGCTACCAGTTCTTCGACCTGCCCAACGCCAACTACGGATCGTCGAACTTCGACGCGGTACTGGATGCGGACGGGAACACCGTCGGCCTGTCGCTGTTCACCGGCTACAGCGCGAACGAGCGCAAGGCGCTCTCGCTGGCGACGGTCAACCCGGACGTCCCGCTCGGCGCCGAGGTGCGCGTCATCTGGGGCGAGCCGGACGGCGGCTCCAGGAAGACCACCGTCCAGCCGCACGAGCAGCTCGCGGTGCGCGCGATCGTGAGCCCGGCCCCCTACACGGTCATGGCCCGGGAGACCTACCAGCCCGGATGGCGCACCGCCGCAAAGGTCTGACCCCGCACGCAGACGACGGCGCCGGTCTCCCGGTCGGGGAGGCCGGCGCCGGCGTCATCCAGCCGGTCGCCGGGGCGACCGCCGCCAGGGAGCCGGGCCGGTATCCCGCCTCGCCCGCACGGAGCCGACGAGCGGTTCGGTGTATGCCGTCGCGGTTTCGAGGGCTACGCGGGGAAGCCGACGGAGTGGGTGTCCATGAACTCGCGGATCCCCTCGATGCCCATCTCCCGGCCCATGCCGCTCTGGTTGAAGCCCCCGAAGGGCGCGCGCTCGTCGAGGTGGCCGGCGCCGTGGGCGTTGACGAAGGTGTAGCCGGTGCGCAGGCGTGCCGCGAGCGCGGCGGCGCGGTCCAGGTCGGACGTCCAGACCGAGGAGCACAGCCCCGACCAGCCGTCGTCGGCGCGGGCGACCGCGTCGTCGAACGGCAGGATCGGGAGGGTGGGGCCGAACTGCTCCTCGGTCACGACGCGGGCGTCGCCCGGCGGGTCGAGCACGAGTGAGGGCCTGATGAAGTTGCCGCGGGTCAGGTCCGCGCCGTCGGCCGCCTCGCCGAACTCGCGGACCTCGGCGCCGCTGTCGCGGGCCTGGGCGAGGAGTTCCCGGACGTAGTCCAGCTGCCGAGGGCTGTGCAGCGGCCCCATCGTCACCTGCTCGTCCAGGCCGTGGCCCAGCCGTGTGGTCTCCAGGAGCGCCGACAGGCCCTCGACGACCTCGTCGTAGCGGGAGCGGTGCACGTAGAGGCGCTTCAGTGCCATGCAGATCTGGCCGGTCGAGTCGAACGTCCCGGAGAACAGGCGCCGCATGGGCTCCGGCCCGAGGTCGGCGTCGGCCAGGACGATCCCCGGGTCGTTGCCGCCCAGTTCCAGCGCCACCCGGGTCAGCGACGGCGCGGCCATCGACATGATCCGCCTGCCCCCGGCGACGCTGCCGGTGAAGCAGACCTTCCTGACCCGGGCGTCCTCGATCAGCGCGGCGCCGATCTCGTCGTCGGCGCCGGTCACGACGTTGAGGACCCCGGGGGGAAGCGCCTGCGCCACCTGCCGGACGACGTGGACCGCGGCCAGCGGCGTGGTGGGCGGCGGCTTCACGACGACGGTGTTGCCGGCCAGCAGGGCCTGGGGCAGCGAGGCCGCCAGGATCGCCAGCGGCCAGTTGAACGGCACGATGATCGTGACGACGCCCAGCGGCAGATACGAGATCTCCGTCCGGACCGGCGGAGCCGCCAGCCGGGTCACGTGGCCGACCTGGTCCGCCAGTTCGGCGGCCAGGCGGAAGCGCTTCTCGAACACGATGCAGTCGATGACCGACTCCATCCGGATCTTCCCGTTCTCCCGGGTGAGGATCTCCGCCGCCACCGGCCGGTCGGCCTCCAGCGGCGCGAGCGCGGCGATCAGCAGCCCGGCGCGCTCCCGCGGGGTGCGGGCGGCCCAGGCGGGGAACGCCCGGTCGGCCGCGGCGACGGCGTCGGAGGCCTGCTCGGCGCCGGCGGCCGCGGCGTACCCCACCACCGACACCCCGTCGGCGGGGTCGATGACCCGCAGGGTGTCGTCCGCCGTCCGGCTCTCGCCGTCGATGAAGAGGTCGGTCTTGATCTCGGGAAGCTGATCCAGCGGCATCATCGGCGCTCACACCTCGGCGATCGGAGACGGGGAAGACGGGCCCCGGGTGTTCGAGGCTTGGCTCGGAGAGTAGTCGGCCCGCAAATCGGAAGTATCCGCTGAATGACCGCCTCGGGGGGATCGGATGTCCCGGACCGGGCTACGTCATTTGTCGCGATTGCTCTCCGCCGCAGGCCAAGGGCCGGAACATGTGGAAATCGGTGGGTATTCTGGCGGTTCGGCCTGGAGAGGTACGGTACGACGTTGGAATCCACCGCCGGCACTGCCCGGGAATCCGGAAACGCGGACCGGTCCGCACTCCGCGTCATGCTCGAGGTGTCCGCCGACGGCATGGCGGTTCTCGATCGCCACGCCCGTTTCACCCTCGTCAACCCGACCGCCGAGCACATCCTCGGCATTTCCTCCCGGGAGCTCCTAGGCGCCTCCGCGCCGTTCGACGTCGGTGTCCCCGGGCACCTGTGCCACACGCCGTGGACGGCTCCCGACGGGCGTCAGCGCGACCTCGAATACCGTCTCGCCCCGGTGCCCGGCAACGGGTACGCGGTCTGGTTCCGGGACGTGACCGAGACGCTGCGGCAGCGTGCGCGTCTCACCGCCATCGTGCGGGCCGCCTCCAGCGTCGCCGACGCGGGCTCGCTGCGGGCGACCCTCGACGCCGTGGCGCGGGAGATCGTGATGACGGCGAACATCGCGGCGGTGCAGATCCTCGCGATCGACGACCCGAACGACGCGGTGCGGGTGCTGGGCATGGCCGGGTTCGGCGACGCCCGCGACTTCACCGAGCGGCTGAGCGCCTGCCGCCGGCGGGGCGCCAGGGTCCGTTTCCTGGACGCCTTCCAGCGGGGCGAGCCGGTCGTGGTACCGCACCGCAAACCGATGATCATGGCGGATCCGGTGTGGGAGCCGCTGTGGGAGATCATGGACCGTCCCGACTGGGACGGGTTCGTGGCCATGCCGATGGTCATCCGCGGCCGCACCCTCGGCGCGATCAACGCGTACTACGTTCCGCGCGAGGATCCGGGAGCCGACTCCCTGGCCTTCCTCAAGGCCATGGCCGACCACGCCGCGGTCGCCATCGACACCGCCGCGCTCCTGGCGCAGGCGCGGTCGCGGGAGCGCCGCCGGCTCGCCAGGGACCTGCACGACTCCGTGGTCCAGCAGCTGTTCTCGATGCGCATGCAGGCCAAGGCGCTGCGGGCGCAGCTCGACGGCGCCGGCGCCGATCCGGCCGTCGTCCGCAACGGCGCGGAGGAACTCGCGGAGCTGTCGCAGAGCGCGCTGAACGATCTGCGCGGGCTCGTCTTCGAACTGCGCCCGCTGGACCTGGGCGAGCGAGGGCTGGTCGAGGCCGTCCAGGCGCACGCCTCCGGCCTGGAGGCGCGCACCGGACTGGCCGTGGACGTCCTGACGGGCGGTGGCGGGGAGCCCGACCTGGGAGTCGAACTCCAGGAGGACCTGTACCGCATCGTCCAGGAGGCGCTGCACAATGTGGTCAAGCATGCGCGGGCGGCCAAGGCGGTCGTCCGGTTCGACCGGACGGCCGGCGGCGGCCTGGACATCGAGGTGACCGACGACGGTCGCGGCCCCGGCGCGGAGACCGCGGATCCGGAGGCGTCCGCGCTCGGGCTCGTGTCGATGCGGGAACGCGCCGAACGCTGGGGCGGTCTGCTCACCGCCGGTCCCCGCGCGGCGGGCGGCTGGACGGTCCGGGTGCGGCTGCCCGGCACGCGCGCCGGACGGGAAGGGGACCGATGACCGACGACACCTCCGCCGGCGTCATCCGGGTCATGATCGTCGACGATCACGCGATCGTGCGGCGCGGCCTGATCGCCTACACCGACACCGTCCCGGGGCTGCGCGTGCTGGGCGAGGCGGCCGACGGGCGGCAGGCGATCGAGCGGCTGCGGCAGTGGCAGACCTTGGGCGAGCCGATGCCGGACGTCGTGCTCATGGACCTCAAGATGCCGCGCATGGGGGGCGTGGAGGCGACCGCGGAGATCGTCCGCCGCCACCCGTCGGCCAAGATCGTCGTGCTGACCAGCTTCGGCGAGGCCGAGCGCGTCCACGCCGCGCTCGCCGCCGGCGCCACCGGCTATGTGCTCAAGGACGCCGAGCCGGAGGAGGTCGTCGCCGCCGTCCGCGCCGCCGTGGACGGCGAGGTCCACCTGGACTCGGCCGTGGCCGGCCGGCTCGTCCGGCGGATGTCGGCCCCGCATGTCGGCCTGGCGTCGCTGACCGCGCGGGAACGGGAGATCCTCATCCTGCTCGCGCAGGGCGGCTCCAACCGCGACATCGCCGGCAAGCTCATGATCAGCGAGCGGACGGCGCGGACCCACGTCAGCAACATCCTGACGAAGCTCCAGCTCTCCTCGCGCACGCAGGCCGCGCTGCTCGCCATCCGGGAAGGGCTCATCTCGCCGCAGTCCTGACCGGGACGTGCGTCCGAGACGTATGTCGTAGTGCCGGTGCGCCGAATCGGCCGCACGGCGCCGACATCTGGCCGACCACCCGTTGCGGGCCTTTTCCTACGGTTGTGCAGGGGCGCGGTGACCCCGCCGTGCCCGGCTCAACCACCGGCTAGGGGGTCGGCGACAACGTGAGCGTCTTCGTACTGGTGCACGGCGCGTGGCATGGCGGGTGGTGCTGGGACCGGGTCGTCCCCGCGCTGCGCGCCGCCGGGCATGAGGTGCACGCGCCGACACTGACCGGGCTGTCCGAGCGGGCGCATCTGCTGTCTCCCCAGGTCGGGCTGGACACGCACACCGAGGACGTCGTCCGGCTCCTGGACGTCCTCGGGCTCCGCGACGTGGTGCTGGTCGGGCACAGCTACGCCGGGCAGATCGTCACGGCCGTGGCCGACCGCCGCCCGGACGCCATCGCGAGGCGGGTCCATCTCGACGCCTTCGCCGGCGCGGACGGTGAGGCGGCCCGGGATCTGCTGCCGGAGACGGTGGCGCATCACTGGGCCGACTCCGCCGCGACCGCGGGGTTCGGATGGCTGGTCCCCGTCCGGTCGCTGTCGGTGCTCGGCGTGAACGAGCAGGACGACGTGGACTGGCTGATTCCCAGGCTGACCCCGCATCCGTGGAAGACCTACACCGATCCGCTCCGGCTGACCGGCGCGGCCGACGGCGTGCCGGCGGCGTTCGTCGAGTGCGTCAGCTGGATGCGGGTCTTCCGGGCCCAGGCGGACCGCGCCCGGCGGCGCGGGTGGCCCGTCCGTGAACTGGAGACGGGACACGAGGCGATGGTCACCGCGCCCAAGGCGCTCGCCGACGTCCTGCTCGAACTCGCCGACCTCTGAACCGCGTGTCCACAGACGAGAAACGCATGTTCACAGACGAGAAAGAGGACAACGACGTGGAGTTCCTCGTCCGGGCCGAGAACCGGCTGCCCCCGGCCACCCCCGCCGACGAGCGGGAGCGGCTGCGCAAGGCCGAGCGCGAGCGTGCCATGGAGCTGCGGGCGTCCGGCGTCCTGAAGAGGCTGTGGCGGGTGCCCGGCCGTACGGCGACGATCGGCCTCTACGAGGCGGCGGACCCCGCCGAGCTGCACGACGCCTTGATGTCCCTGCCCATGGCGCCATGGCTGGACGTCACGGTGGAGCCCCTCGCGACCCATCCCCAGGAGCGCGAGCAGTGACGGGCCGCCGCTGAGCCACCCGGTGGTCCGCACCCCTCAACGAGCTGAGCGCGCCCGCGCCGTTCGCGACGATCATCCTGCCGTCGGCACTGGGCCTGCTGCCGTACTTCGCCGTCAACGGACTGAAGCGTTTTGCCATCCCCTGGCGCGAATCCGTGTACGGCCGGCAGGAAATGAACCAGTGAACGGCGATCACGTGGAAGAGGCGCAGAACAGTGAGCGACGTCCGTAACGTCATCATCATCGGCTCGGGCCCCGCGGGCTACACGGCCGCGATCTACGCGGCCCGGGGCGACCTCAAGCCGCTGGTGTTCGAGGGTTCGGTGACGGCCGGCGGTGCCCTCATGAACACCACCGACGTGGAGAACTTCCCCGGCTTCCCGGACGGGATCATGGGTCCGGACCTGATGGACGACCTGCGCAGGCAGGCCGAGCGCTTCGGCGCCGAACTCGTCGCCGACGACGTCACCGAGGTCGGCCTCACCGCCGACCCGAAGGTCGTCAAGGTCGGCGCGGACGTGCACCTGGCGCGGGCGGTCATCATCGCCACCGGTTCCGGCTACCGCGAACTCGGGCTTGAGGACGAGAAACGGCTCTCCGGCCACGGGGTGTCATGGTGCGCGACCTGCGACGGCTTCTTCTTCCGCGACCGGGACGTCGCCGTCGTCGGCGGCGGCGACACCGCGATCGAGGAGGCGATCCTCCTCACCAAGTTCGCCCGCTCCGTCACCGTGATCCACCGCCGCGACCGGCTGCGCGCGTCCAAGATCATGCAGGATCGGGCGTTCGCCAACGAGAAGATCACCTTCCGCTGGAACGGCGAGGTGGTGCGGGTGCTCGGCGACGACCGGCTGACCGGCGTCCAGGTGCGCGACACCGGCACCGGCGAGGAGAGCCGCCTCGACGTCACGGGCCTGTTCATCGCGATCGGGCACGACCCGCGCAGCGAACTGTTCGCCGGCCGGCTCGACACCGACGCCGACGGCTACCTGAAGGTCGAGGCGCCGGCCACCGCGACCGGGATCCCCGGCGTGTTCGCCTGCGGGGACGTCGTCGACCACGTCTACCGCCAGGCCGTCACCGCCGCCGGCACCGGCTGCTCCGCCGCCATCGACGCCGAGCGGTGGCTGGCGGACCAGGGCATGGCCGAGACCGTCCCGCAGCCGCAGAAGGAACTGTCCCACCACGGCTGACCGGCGCGGCGGCATGCGTACGGGCCGTACGCATGCCGCCGTCAGCTTCCGAATTCCCCGCGGAGCAGGTCGGCGGCGGCGGACATCGCGCGCATCTTCCCCTCCGCCGACTCTCTCGGCAGGTACTTCATCCCGCAGTCGGTGGCGATGACGATCTGCTCGGGCGGGACCCGGTCGAAGGCGCGGCGGACGCGCCCGGCGACGGTCTCGGGGGTCTCCACCGCCTCGTCGGACAGGTCGATCACCCCGAGGATGATCGTCTTGTCGGTGAGGTCGGCGAGGACACCCAGGTCGAGCCCGGACTGCGCGGTCTCGATGGAGATCTGGCCGACCGGGCAGCCGGCCAGCTCCGGCAGGAACGAGTAGCCCTCCGGGCGCTCGTGGATGATCGCCGCGTATCCGAAGCAGATGTGCACCGCCGTCGTGCCGGTGATCCCGTCGAGCGCCGCGTTCAGCGCGTTCAGCCCGTACGCGCGGGCGGCGTCGGGACGCGCCTGCATATAGGGCTCGTCGATCTGCACCACGTCCGCGCCGGCCGCGAACAGGTCGGCGATCTCGGCGTTGACCGCCTCGGCGTAGGCCATCGCCGCGGCCTCCGCGTCGGGGTAGTGCTCGTTCTGCGCCTGCTGGGACATCGTGAACGGCCCGGGCACCGTCATCTTGATCGTCCGGTCGGTGTGCGCCCGCAGGAACCGCACGTCCTCGACCTCGATCGGACGCGGCCGGCGGATCGGCCCCGTGATCCGCGGGACGGGGTTCGGGTGACCGCTGCGGTCGAGCGCCGTGCCGGGGTTGTCGACGTCGATGCCCTCCAGCGCCGTCGCGAAGTGGTTCGAGTAGCTCTCCCGGCGGATCTCCCCGTCGGTGAGGATGTCCAGCCCCGCCTCCTCCTGCGCCCGGATCGCCAGCAGCGTCGCGTCGTCCTGCGCCCGGGCGAGGAGGTCGGGCGCGACGCGCCACAGCTCCTTGGCTCGGACGCGCGGCGGGAACCGCCCGGCGAGCCTCGACCGGTCGATCAGCCACTCGGGCTGGGCGTAACTCCCGACCAGCGACGTGGGCAGTAGCGGCAACGGTGCCATCAACGCTCCTCGGTATCGGCCCCTCCACTCCACCATGCTTCAGCGTGCGCCGGTGAATGGGGTGCCGTAGGTCTCGTCGAAGACGATCTCATCGACGGGGGCGCGGGTCAGCCGGGCGGGGAAGCCGTGCTCCGGGTAGCCGACCGCGATGTGGGCGGCGGTGATGACGCCGTCCGGGATGCCGAGCAGCTCCTTGACCTGCGGCTCGACGTGGACGAGGAGGGTGGTCATGGCGCTGGCGACGCCCTGGTCGCGCAGCGCGAGGCAGAAGTTCTGCGCGGTGGGGTAGATCGACCCGCCGCCCACGACGCTGAACCGGTCGAGCTCCAGGTCGGTGGGGTGCAGGCCGTCGATCTCGGCGCACAGGACGACGATGGCCGGGACCTCGTGCAGGTGCTCGGCGAAGTGGTCGGCGTCGGTGACGGCCTTGGGCAGGGTGCCGACGCCGATGTCCCCGGTGCCGATGCCCTCCAGGTAGGCCTTCCAGGGCGCCAGGTACCACTCGGCGAGCCGCCGCTTGCGGTCCTCGTCGCGGACGACGACCCAGCGGACGGGCTGCCGGTTGCCGCCCTGCGGGCCGAACCTCGCGGCCTCGAACGCCGACATCAGGACCTCGTCCGGCACAGGGTCACTGCGGAAGTAGCGGCACGTTCCCGTTGTCTTCATGGCCTCGATGACGTCCATGTCACCTCTCCGGGGTCAGGTCGGGTCGGACTGCGGTTCTGCGGTTCTGCGGTTCTGCGGTCGGGCGCGGTGAGACGGCCGGGCGGCCGGGTCTGGCCGGCTCAGAGTTTCCGGCCCACCGCGCCGTACATCCAGATGAGATCGAGGTTGGTGGTGACCGGGCCGTCGGGCCGCCACAGGGGCGTCTGGACGATGCCGGGCTCCAGCACTTCGAAGCCGTCGAAGACGCGCTCGATCTCGGCCTTGCGGCGCGGCACGGCGGGGGCCTTGGCGCGGTTGTAGGTGCTGGCGACCTGGGTCACCTGGCCGGCGCGGAAGTCCTGCGTGGGGTGCGACACGGCCAGGTAGCCGCCGGCCGGCATCGCGTCCCGCAGCGGGGCGACGATGTCCTGCGGCTCACGGTCGGGGACGAACTGGAGCACCGAGACGAGCATGACCGCGAGCGGCTGCCCGAAGTCGATCAGCGAGCGTACGCCGTCGTCGGCGACGATCGCCTCGGGGTCGCGGACATCGGCCTGGACGACGGCCGTGCGGCCGAGCCGGTGGGAGCTCAGCAGCGCCCGCGCGTGGACCAGGACGATCGGGTCGTTGTCCACGTAGGCGACGCGTGTTTCCGGCGCGATCTCCTGGGCGACCTCGTGGACGTTGCGCTGGGTGGGGAGCCCGGCGCCGATGTCGAGGAACTGCCTGACCCCGGCGTTCACCAGGTGACGGACGACGCGGTGCAGGAAGGCGCGGTTCTCCCGCGCGATCGCGCGAAGCTCGGGCGCGGCCTCCAGTGACGCTTCGGCGGCCACGCGGTCGGCCTCGTAGTTGTCCTTTCCGCCCAGGTAGTAGTCGTACATCCGGGCGGGGTGAGCGACGTCCACGTTCAGGTCGACGTGAGCCTGCTCATCGTTGGTCACTGTTCGGGGCCCTCTCTAGCGATCGCCGACCCACCACCGCGAGGGATCGCGGCCACCTGCGAGAGAGCATATTGCGTTCCGATCTTTCCGCGGAACGAAATGTGCGGGGCCGGCCGCGCACGGCCTTTTCTGATCGTCCCACCCTCTTCGAAATGTTTCGATGGACGAGTCGTGACCGCAAGCGGCCTGATCAGAGCCCTTTGCCTCACTCCAGGGTGAAAGAGGTGGTTGACGAAAGGGATTCCTGGGGTTATTTTCCTGTCGGCTCTCGAAAAGTATCGAAATATTTCGAAGCCATGACGCTCCCGCAGTGAGGAGACAGCCGATGGGCAGATCGAGTCGGACGTGGAAGTCGCTCCTGGCCCTGATACCGACCGTCATCGCCTTCACCGCCCAGCCCGCCGCCGCGCTCCCCGCCGACCGCGCAGGGCACGGCCACGACAGGCCCGCCGACCCCTCGTCCTACATCTCGTTCCGGGACGGGCGCGGGCACTTCCCCCTCGTCGCGGACGGGAAGGCCGCGCCGCTGGTGGTCAGCGGCGCCGACCATCCCGGCGTCGTACGGGTCGCCGGAGACCTGCGCGCCGACATCGAGCGCGTGACCGGCGAGCGCCCCGCGCTCTCCACCGACGGCGACGTCCCGTCCGGACGCGCCGTCGTCATCATCGGCACGATCGGCAAGAGCCCGCTCATCGACCGGCTCGTCTCCTCCGGGAAGCTGGACGTGAAGGGCATCGCGGGCAAATGGGAGACCACCCTCGAACAGGTGGTGGACCACCCGATGCCGGGCGTCCGCCGCGCGTTCGTCATCGCCGGCAGCGACCAGCGCGGCACCATCTACGGCGCCTACGACGTCTCCAAGAACATCGGCGTCTCCCCCTGGTACTTCTGGGCCGACGCCCCGTCGCGGCAGCGGGACGAGGTGTACGTCAAGCCGGGCCGCCACACCCAGGGCACACCGGCCGTCAAATACCGGGGCTTCTTCATCAACGACGAGAACCCCGCACTGAACCGGTGGGCGCCGAAGTTCTTCGGCGAGGGAAAGGCACCCGGTTATCCCAACGGCTTCAACCACGAGTTCTACGCCAAGATCTTCGAGACCATGCTGCGGCTGAAGGCCAACTACCTGTGGCCGGCGGTATGGGGACGGGCGTTCGCCGAGGACGATCCGCTGAACCACGCGACCGCGAAGAAGTACGGCGTCGTCATGGGGACGTCCCACGAGGCGCCGATGATGCGGGGCATCGAGGAGTGGAACCGGCACGCCGTCCCGGCGGAGCGCGACGAGAACGGCGACATCACCAAGCCGGGCCGCGACCCGTACGGCGGGACGGGCGAGTGGAGCTTCCGCCGCAACTCCGACGCCATCAAGAAGTACTGGAAAGACGGCATCGAGCGGATGGTCCGGGACGACTTCGAGGGCGTCGTGACCCTCGGCATGCGCGGCAACGGCGACACCAGCCTGCCCGACGGCGACGGCATCGAACTGATGCAGAACATCATCGCCAGCGAGCGCGCGATCCTGGAAGAGGCCACCGGTGAGGAGGCGTCCGCCACCCCGCAGGTCTGGACCCTCTACAAGGAGGTGCAGCGGTACTGGGACCGGGGCATGCGCGTCCCCGATGACGTGACCGTCGTCTTCACCGACGACAACTGGGGGAACATGCGCAAGATGCCCGAGCGGGGGCTGCCGGAACGCCCCGGCGGATACGGGCTCTACTACCACTTCGACTATGTGGGCGGCGGCCGCAACTACAAATGGGTCGACACCGCGCAGCTCGGCAACACGTGGGAGCAGCTGCACCAGTCGTACCAGTACGGCATCCGGAACCTGTGGGTCGCGAACGTCGGCGACATGAAGAGCAACGAGCTGCCGCTGCAGTTCTTCCTCGACTACGCCTGGGACCCGGACCGCTGGCCCCTGCACAAGCTCGACGAATGGGAACGGCAGTTCGCCGCGCAGAACTTCGGTTCCAAGCACGCGGGCGAGATCGCCGAGGTGCTCAACGCCTACGGCGACCTCCAGGCGCTCCGCAAGCCTGAGCTGCTCAACCGCCGCATCACCGTCGACCCGGAGAAGGACATTTCCACCGACCCGTCCGCGGTCGTCTACGACGACGAGGAAACGCCGTTCTACCTGAACCGGTACCGGGAGATGGACAGGGTCACCGCACGGTGGCAACGGCTCGCCAGGAAGGCCGAACGGATACGCCACCGATTGCCGGAGGAGTATCAGGACGCCTACTACCAGCTCGTCCACTACCGGGTGAAGGCGACGGCCAACCTGTACGAGCTGCGCGAGGCCGAATTCACGAACATTCTCTACGCGGAGCAGGGACGGGCGGCCACCAATGACCAGGCCGCCCTCGCCGCGGCCCGGTTCAACGAGGACCAGGCGATGTCGGACTACTACAACAACGAGCTCGCCGGCGGGAAATGGAACGGCTTCCAGAGCCAGCCGAAGATCGGTTACGGGGACGTGGAACGCTACGGCCCGAACGCGCCCTGGCAGCAGCCCGAAAAGGACCACGTGGCCCTGCCGGACAAGATCTTCCCCGAGCTCAAGCGGATCGAGGTACCGGACGGCTCCGAGATGGGCGTCGCCATCGACGGTTCCGACAAGTGGTGGCCGGAGGAGAAGTCCGAGGCCGTCCTGCCGGAATTCAGCCCGTACCAGAGCGCGCCCCAGCAGTACATCGAGGTGTTCAACCGCGGCTCCGACCCCTTCGCCTACCGGATCTCCCCCGCCGAGCCGTGGGTGAAGGTCACCCACGCCAGAGGCCGCGTCGACAAGCAGATACGGGCGACGGTGCGGGTCGACTGGCGGCGTGCGCCCGAGGGGACCAGCCGCGTGCCCATCGAGATCTCCGGAGCCGACGGCCGCACCGTCACCGTCCATGCCGTCGTCGACAAGCCGGAATCGTTCAAGGCCCGCGGTTTCCTGGAGGCCGGCGGCTACGTCTCCATGGACGCCGACGGCTACACCCGCGCGACCCGCACGGGCGACGCCCACTGGAAGCGCGTCCCGGGCGTCGGGCGGACGGACGCCGGAATGGAGCCGTTCCCCGTCACCGCGCCCAGCCAGGAGCCCGGTGAAGGCCCGCGCCTCGAATACGACATGACGCTGACGACGACCGGCCCGGTGAAGGTCTGGGCCTACCTGTCGCCGAGGAACAGCGTCCTTTCGACCGAGGGGCTGAAGTACGCCGTCTCGATCGACGGCGACGAGCCCCAGGTCGTGAACGTCACCGAAGCGACCGGTGCGAACGACACGACCATGAACAAGCAATGGGAGCGGAACACCTCCGACAACGTCAACCGCACCGTCACCACGCACACCATCACCGGAGCGGGGACGCACACCCTGAAATTCTGGATGGTCGACCCGACCGTCGTCCTGCAGAAGATCGTGGTCGACACCGGAGGACTCAGGACCTCCTATCTCGGGCCCCCCGAAAGCCGGAGGGCCGGGTTTCGCTGACCCCCCGCCTGACCCTTTTCATCCGCATCCCCGAGAAGCGCCCGGACGAAAAGGCCCCCACCCCCAAGGAGGATCGAAACCATGAGAAGAGCACTCACCGCGGTGCTTGGAGCGGTCACACTGCTCCTGGCGATGCTGGTGGCCGGCGCGCTCCCCGCCTCGGCGGCGGCGAGCACGCTGAAGGAGGCGGCGGCCGCCAAGGGCATCGTCTTCGGTACCGCCGCCGCCCAGAGCCACATGGGCGAATCCGCGTACGTCAACACGCTGAACCGCGAGTTCAACCAGCTCACCCCCGAGAACGAGATGAAGTGGGAGACCACGGAACCGTCCCGGAACTCGTTCAGCTACGGCGCGGCCGACCAGCTCGTCAGCCACGCCCAGTCCCAGGCCATGGCGGTGCGCGGGCACACCCTCGTCTGGCACAGCCAGCTGCCCGGCTGGGTCGAGAGCATCTCCTCGCGCACCGAGCTGCTGGACGTCATGCGGAACCACATCTCGAACGTCGCGGGCCACTTCCGCGGCGACCTCGAGTACTGGGACGTCGTGAACGAGGCGTTCCAGGACGGGTCGGGCGCGCGGCGCGACACCGTCTTCCAGCGCGTCATCGGCGACGGCTACATCGAGGAGGCGTTCCGGGCGGCTCGCCAGGCCGACCCGGGCGCCGAGCTCTGCTACAACGACTACAACATCGACGGCCGGAACGCGAAGAGCGACGCCGTCTACGCCATGGTCCAGGACTTCAAGTCCCGCGGCGTCCCGATCGACTGCGTCGGCCTCCAGGCGCACCTGATCGTGGGCAGCATCCCGGGTGACATCCAGGCCAACATCCAGCGCTTCGCGGACCTGGGCGTGAACGTCTACATCACCGAGCTGGACATCCGGATGCAGACCCCGCCGAACAGCTCCAAGCTGGCCCAGCAGGCGAGCGACTACCGTGCCGTGACCTCCGCGTGCCTGGCCGTGCCGCGCTGCAAGGGCATCACCGTGTGGGGCGTGACCGACAAGTACTCCTGGGTTCCGGACGTCTTCGAGGGCGAGGGCGCGGCGCTGCTCTTCGACGACAACTACAACAAGAAGCCGGCGTACGACGCGACGCTTGAGGCCCTCGGCGGCACCCCCGGAGACGGCGACGGCGACGGAGATGGGGACGGCGACGGCGACGGCAGCGTCACCTGCACCTACACCCGCACCGCGCAGTGGAACACCGGGTTCAACGGCCAGGTCACCATCACCGCCGGCAGCAGCGCGGTCAGCTCGTGGACGGCCGTCCTGACCATGAACTCCGGGCAGGACGTGCAGTCCCTCTGGAACGGCAGCCCGACCGAGAACGGCAACGTCATCACGGTCAAGCCCGCGGGCTGGAACTCCAGCCTGGCACCGGGCGCGTCCGCCTCGTTCGGGTTCACCGCGAGCGCCTCGAACGGGAACGTGTCCAACCCCGCACTCACCTGCAGCACTCCCTGACCCTGCCCCCCATCCCCCTGACAACCGGCACGGCGGCAGCTCCCAGGCCGCCGTGCCGGTCACTGTTGTGGAGGTTGCGCGTAGCGTGAGTCGACCGGCACGCCCTGGCGCCACATTCGGCACAGCGCCTTCGCCTGCTCGCGTTCCCCGGCGGACGAGAGCGGCAACGGCAGTCGCAACGCCGTGATCAGGTCGAAGCGATGCAGGTCGAAGGCCGCGTGAACGGTCCCCGCGTAGGTCTGCGCGGCGCGCACCGCACCGGTGTAGGCGGTCCACGACACGGCCAGCGGCAGGAGGGTGAGCAGCAGCCACAGGCCGGATTCGTGCAGCAGCCCGAGACTGACCGGCACCAGAAGCGCCGTGACCACGCAGAGGCGGACGGACATGTCGAGGGTGTCGCGGGCTTCGTCGACGAGAGCCCGCATCCGATCACCGAGAAGCGGATACAACCGGGGCCACGCCACCACGGCGTCCCAGCCGTAGACGTCGCCCGCACCCGCCTCCATCGCGGTGAGCGCGTTGCCGAGGGCGGTGGGGCGGATGAGGTTCTCGTCCTGGGGATAGCGCCTGTAGTACACGGCGTCCGCGGCCCCCGCCTCCTGCAGGGCGGGGTTGGGCCTGCCGTCCGGCAGGACGCCGACCGGCTGGTCGGCGGTCTCGCGCAACGGGCGAGCCCGCCACGCTTGGTACTTGCGTCCGGCCTCCCGCATCCGTTTCACCGGCCACTGGCCTTCGAGCAGGCGGGTCAGCGACAGTTGCAGCGGCTGCAGGAGCAGCGCGGCCAGCACGACCGCGACAAAGATCAAGATGGCTTCGCCGACGCCGAGTTGCGTGGCGGTCTGCCAGGCGCGCCAGAAGGAGACCCGGTCGGCGGGCGCGCCCGCCCACACGAGGATCAGGATGTAGAGGGCCGCCGCGTAGGACGGGAAGTAGCCGACGAGGAAGAACCGGTTGGAGAAGGCCTCCAGGGGCGGCTTCGCGGTCGCGTCGAACTTCACTGGGAATCCAGGACCATGGGGCCGCAATCATTGGGGCACCGCAGTCCAGCGAGCGCGCGCACACGGTACTGCTCCGCCCCGCACACCGGGCAGCTGTAGTGGAGCGGGACGTACTTGGCCGGTTGCCCGGGAAGTTCCTGGCGCTGAGCCGCCCCCGGGCCCATCAGGCCGGTCATGTCGAAGTTCGCGGCCAGGAACGTGCGCGACGTCATCGCCTGCGGCGTGTCCCCGATGCTGACGACGATGCTCTCATGCCGCGAGGTGTCCGCCTCCAGCACGGCTTCGACCACTCCGAGGCCGTCCGCGAAGGAGATGCCGGACGGAAGGGAGACGTGCAGCGCGTCGCGCGGCGGCTCGTCCCCCATGTCCGGGTCTTGCAGGATGTTGAAATCGGTCATCGAACGCCTTTCTCACTCAGGGACCGATGTGGACGTAGGCCGCCCACGTCCACACGCCGCCGCGGGCCTTCGTGTCGCGCAGGGTGCGGATCGTGTGATGCAGAGCGGCTGCCGCGTTCCCGGGCTCCAGGACGCCCGGCCGGGGGGCCAACTCCCCTCCGTAGAGGAGGTCCACGACGCGAAACGCGTCCTTGTCGTCGATGGACCAGAGAGCCGCGACCACGTGGCGCCAGCCCGTGTAGTGGAAGGCGGCAGCGACCGTGACCATCTCGTCGGCCAGGGCGTCGCCCGTCATCGCCGTCTTGCAGGCGGACAGGCAGACGAACTCGCCGTGGCCGGACGATTCGGCGGCCAGTTCCGGGGTGGTGATCCGTTCGCGATGGAGGACGATGCCGCCCCGCGCGGGGTCGCTCAGATCGTGGACGCCGTGGCAGGCCAGATGCGCCCACGTGTGCGTGGCCAGCCCGTCCCGCACCCGGTCGGCGGTGGCGTTCTCGTCGGTCAGGACGGTGCGCGCGCCCTCCGGGAACGTTCGCTCCAGGACGGCTAGCTGCTCGGCGACGTAAGGCAGCGCCCGCTCGCCTTCCGAGGCACCCGCGGTGACGACCAGCATCCGACCGGCCCTTGAGGCTTCCGGGGCGCCGATCCGGGTGCCAAGGGTCGGGGTGTAGGACGAGACGACCCGGTCGATGACCGCGCGACCGTCCCGCGCGCCGTGATGGCCGGCGGCGTGCAGCGGCAGCAGTGCCAGCCGGCCGGTCGGGCACCACCAGACGCGCGGCCAGTCGTCGCCGGTGACGACGCCGAGGCCGAGGGCTTCCAGGACCGGCCCGGCGACCGCGTCCCACAGCCACTCCACGGTTCCGGCCACGGCCGCACCGAAAGGGACGGTGGCGGCGAGCCCGCCCGGCGCCTCCTCGAAGGCGGCCAGCGCGGCGACATGCAGGTCCACCCGCTCGTTGATCTCCTCGGCGCCGACGTCGAGCGGGATCACCTGGATGCGCCCGTCGCGGACGGCGAGGGCGTCGCAGCGCCATTCGCTCACGTTGATCACGATGTGCCACCCGCCCGATGTCGCGGCGCGCATCTCGGCCGGGTCCGGGGGCCGCATCAGGCCGTACTCGGCTCGCGCCCGGGCGACCCCGTGCCACCAGGTCTCGGCCGCCTCGATACGCCGGTCCGCGCGGCCGGTGGTGAGCGGTTCCGGACGGACGGCCGCCCGTCCAGAGGAGACGGGCCCCGTCCGGGGCGAAGGAATGCTCGTGCCGCGTTCGCGCTCCTCGGCGGGATCGCGGCCGAGGACGGCGGCGGCCTCGCGGAGGGTGCGGGCGAGGTCGGGGTCTGCGGCCTCGACGGCGTCCAGTTCGGTGCGCAGTTCGAGCATCTGCGCCCAGAGCACGGCTCGTCCGCGTTCGAGCACGTCGAGGGCCGCACGGGGGTCGCCGGCGGCGATCGCGCAGGCGGCCGCGTCGGAGGCGAGCGTGGGGCGGCGCGCCAGACCGGCCTCGGCGCTGCGGCGGTCCTGGCCGATCCCGACCGTCATCGCCAGCAGGTCGATGGCGAGGGCATGGGCCTCGGCGGCCTCGGTCCAGTCCTCCTGGAGGCCGGCGGCGACCCCCCACACCTCCGCCGCCAGAAGCCGGTTGACGACCGGGCCGTGTTCCATTCGGGCGGCCTCGCGGGCCGGATCGATCGCCGCCGGCCGGTCCTCCCGCTCCCGCGCCGCCCGTTCGAGCCGTATCCGGGCCAGGGACGCCAGCGCGAGGCACCGTCGAGGGTCCGTGGTGGGCGACCGTTCGACGGCTTCGGCCAGCAGCCGTTCCGCCTCGGCCCGGTCGCCGGCGTCCGTGAGCGCCTCGGCGGTGGCGACCAGCCGTCCGACGTAATACGGCGACTCGGGAGGGGTGAGGTTCAGCGCCCTGGTCATGCAGGTGACCGCGAGGTCGAGCGCACCCGATGCCGCGTCGGGCCGCCTCGCCGCTCTCGCCACCGCCGTGCCGAGCTGCTGAAGCCGGGAGGGGAACATCGGATCGCCGGGCGATGTACCCGTCACGGCCTCGCCCGCGGCCTCCACCGCGCGCTCCAGCCTCGCCGGGTCGCGGCTCCAGGAGTAGTGCGTCAGCGAGGTGATGCTGAGCCCGTGCAGCCGCTCGTACCGGTCCGGTGCGTCCGGCGGGGTCATCTCCACGGCGCGCTCCTGTGCGCGTGTGGCCTCCTCCAGGTCGTCAAGCTGCTGCGAGCGGTGGAACCGGTCGTGCAGGCACATGCCGAGATTGTGGAGATGGGCGGGCAGCCCGGGGTGGCCGCCCGCCGAGGAGATCTCGATGGCCCGTCGTTTCGCCTCGACCGCCCGGTTGAAGCCTTCCATGGACTCCGTCTGCCGAGCCCTCAATCCGCGGGCGGCGCCGAGATGGGCCCACAGGTTCGCTTGGAGCATTCCGTTCGCATGCTCACCGGCGCGCGCGACCGCCCCTTCGGCGGTTTCCACGGCGCGGTCCAGCAGTGCCGGGTCGGAGTGTTGTTCGGCTGCGGTGCGCAGCGCCTCGCTGAGGTCGGCCAGCAGGCCGGGGAGGGACGGGTCGTCCTCGGACGTTCTGCCGAGGGCCTTCTCGTAGAGCGCGATGGCCTCCGTCAGGTCGTCCGGGCGGACCGTCCCGACCGGGTCGCGTTCCCGCAGGGCCACCGCCAGGTTGGTGAGGTCGGCGGCGGGTTCGTTGGATGCGCGGTCCCCGGCGGCGATGCGCAGCCACGCCACCGCCTGGTCGGCGTCCTCGGGACGTCCGTCCACCCGGAACCGCTCCAGCATCGCCAGCCCGGCGGCGTTGAGGGCGAAGGAGCTGCGGCCGTCCCCGGTGAGCAGGGCCACCGCCTTCTCACCGGCGCGGACGGCCTCCTCCAGGTCGGTGGGTTCGACGTCCCGCTCATACCGGAGCTGGTGCAGATGCGAGGAGGTCGCCAGGCGTATGCCCAGCTCCGGGCCGTCGTGTTCGGTGGCCTCCAAGGCTTCGCCCACCAGGGCCATCGCCGCGTCAAGGTCGTCCGGCTCGCGCAGCGCCATATAGCGGCCCGCCAGAACCGTCGCCCGCTGCATGATCAGCTGCGTTGCGAGACTCCTGTCGGCGGCGCCCCCGGTCGCGGTGAGGACGTCCGTCAGAAACGCCCACAACGTCGGTGAGGGCGGCAACGCGGTGGCGGTGCCCTTGATGACCTCGTCGGCGGCGTCCGGGAACATGCCGGGCGACTTCTCCCGGAACTGGGCGAGGAGAGCGTCCGCCGTCCGGCGTTCGAGTTCCGCCGTCGGCAGGTGCGGGTCGGACTGGAGGCGCGCGAGCAGCAGCCACGTCGTCAGGTAGACGGAGAAGGAGCCCCCGCCCGACCGGGTGGGCCGCCGCGCCAGTTCGTCGAGCACCGCGAGATCCTCCATCGCGGCGTCGTCCAGCACCGCACGCCGGTCATCGAGGCAGATCAGCACCGCGATCCGCCTGGCGACCGCGGCCATCGCCCGCGTCATCACATCCTCGGTCACCGTGCGAGGTCCCCGAGCAGATCCCGGATCCGGCCCGCCCGCGTCGGGTGCTCGATCGTCTCCAGCCTGCCGATCAGTTCTTCGGCCAGTTCCCGCAGGCGCGGATCGGTGAGCGGTTCGCCGTCCAGGGCGTTGCGCAGGATGCGGGTACCGTCGTTCGCCTTGTCGCTGCCCGGCTGCCTCTCCCCGATCCCGAGCCGCAGCCGCGCGATACGCCAGCTGCGCAGGGCCTTCTCGAGGGCGTCCCGGGGATCGTGCTCGCCGAGCCGGTGCAGTTCCAGCGACACCGCCCGGGTCAGCTCGCCCAGCCGGTCCAGGAGTTCGGCGCACTCCAGCATGCCGCGCTGGACGTGCCCATGCCGCCGGACCTCGGTCTTCCTGCATCTGCGCCCGTCGATCGCGCCGCGCAGCCGGAACTCGTCGAAACGAAGGTCGACGCGCCCCTTCGCCTTCACCACGGGATTCAGCAGATCTCCACCGGGAAGCCTCTGAACCCGCGCGATCTCGCGCGAGATCGCGCTCTCCAGGGCGAACGAGCCTTCGACGGGGACTTCGTCGGTCGTCCCGTACGCGGTGACGGTCCCGTGGAGGAAGGGCGGGGAGACGCTCACGAATCCCGTCCACCAGCGGGCACCGGCCTGGAGGCTCAAGCGGAACTCCTCGTCCGGGGCGATCAGAGCAAGAGGATCGTCAGCACGATCACCGCGATCAGGGCCACGGCGGTCAGCCCGGCCGTCAGCGGGACGCCGGGACGGGTCGGACCCGCCACGGCGTCCACGCCTTTTCCCAGCGCCACCACCCCGCCGATCTCCCCGTCCGCGAGGAGTATCGCGGTGTCGCCCGGCAGTTCCGCCGCGGCGCGTCCGGCTCCGGAAGTGGTCGTCAGCGAATGCGTGACGAACGCGTGCCCCTCGCGCCCGTCCGCCAACGCCGCGATCCGGGCCAGGAAGTCGGCACGGCCACGGGGATCGTTCAGCGACGCCGCCCACGACCCTTCGCGGTCGGCGACGTCCCCGGCCGGTTCCGTCGCCCAGCCCGCGGATCTGAGGAGGTTCTCCAGCAGCTCGCCTATCTCGGCGCCGCCCGCGTCCCCGGACAGGGCGGCCTCGACCGCCTCGATGGGCAGCAGCCCGTCCAGCTCCTTCCCCAGCCGGTGACGGCCGTCCGGGTCGAGCGCGGTGGCGGCCAGCCGCCCGGCCAGTGCGGAGTCGGCCTCCAGCCCGTCCACGACCAACGTGTGCCGGATGCGGGTTCCCAGCACGTCTCGCCGGGACGAGGGCAGGCCGCTGACCAGTATCCCCGTCGAACCTTCCGCGTTCCTGGCCAGCACGGCCGGTTCCTCCAGGACGACGAGGTCACGGTCGTCGAGGGACCGCCACCACCGGTCGGGCGGCGACGCGCCGACGAAGTCGTAGTCGAGATCGCGCCGGATCCCGCGCGTCATCAGGTAGGCCCGCATCGGCTACCACACCTCCACGCGGTCGTCGGTCGGTGCCGCGACGAGCTTCTCGACGGCCTCACGGAGCTGCTCCCGCTGGCGGTGCCCCTGCGCGATCTCCCGCTGGCTGCGTTGCCGTTGGGCCCGGTTGTCCAGCGCCTCACCACCGAGGTAGTAGCTGATCGCGCCCCAGAAGCCCTTCTCCCCCGCCCTGCGTTCCAGCAGCCTGGTGTAAGTAGTCAGGTTCGCGTCGATTTCCTTGGTCGTCCTCCCGATCTGGCTGTCCAGGATGGCGCGGCACAGCTCCTGCATGACCGTCCCCGCGGCCTTCACGCTGATCGTCGGCGGACGTCCCCGGAACCGGTAGTGCCCGCGGAAGTCGAGCCGGCCGGGCTCGAGCTCCGGCCACTCGGCCTCCATCAGCTCGACGCAGCCGTAGGTGTCGATCGGGGCGTAGACGACGTGCACCAGCCGGTCCTTGCATTCGGCCTCGACGATCCGCCTGACCTCCTTGTACTTCTCGCGCACCTCCTTGCGCACCCTGCCGGCCTCGTGCCCGGCGCCGCCGTTGTCGGCGAAGTACTTCTCGCATTTCAGCGGCGCCAGCAGGAGCACCGCCGGTTCGGCGGGCCGCTGGTTGCGGGTCTTGGCCCACCGTTCGGCGACGGCCTCGACGTCCGTCAGACCGAGCAGGTCCGGGACGGCGGCGCGCTGCGCCGGCGTCGACGCCTCCATCAGCACCGCCGCGTCGATCGGCATCAAAAGCATGATGCTGTCCTTGATGTGCGCCTCGCAGCGCGGCCACTGCTCCTGCGCGGCGGGTGACTCCGTTCGCCTGTCCGGGTCCAGCCATCCGCCGGGGTAGTCGAGGATGCGGAACGGGATTTCCAGCCCGACGTCGCCGTCGGCCTGCAGCTTGATCTCGTACGAGGACATCGACTGTGTGCCGCCCAGCGCGGCGGCGTCGAACTCGCCGGCCGCGATCGCTCCGCGGAGCTGGTTCTTCTGCCGGCGCACCCGGCTCGCCGTCGCCTCGTCCAGCGCGACGTTGACCGGCGTGCCCGCCAGCAGATCGGCGGTGTCCGACAGGATCGCGGTCAGCAGCGTCGTCTTGCCGACCCTGGACGGGCCGACCACCGCGACCTTGAACGCTTCGCTCATTTCCCCGCACCCCCGTGAGTGGTCGCCGCCGCGTCGCGCAGCGTCTGCCTGAGCCGTGTCAGTGCGCCCCGGACGCGCTGGACGCGGGCGGTGGCGGCCCCGGACGGATGTTCGTCCCAAAGCTGGTCGCGGAACGCGCCGGCGATCCGGCGGAACTCGGCCTCCGACGCACCGGAGCGGATCACCGAGTCCTCGAACTGCTCGCCGTAGGCGTGCAGGGCCGCCGCGCTCACGTTCGGCTCGCCCGCGAGGACCTTGCCGGCGTCGTAGGCGGCCTGGCGGGCGAGCTGGGACACCGCGACGAACAGTTCCGCCGCGCCCTCCGGGGTCCGCGGCACCGTCAGCATCGCGGCGAGCTCCGCGGCGTCCCCGCGGGACTGCGGCAGCAGCACCTCCAGCGCCCGGCGCACCTTGGGCAGGACGCGGGTGCGGTAGTCGAGCCGGACGTCCAGGACCAGGTCGAGCGACTCCGCCAGGACGGGGCAGGGGTCGGGGGCCTCCCGGAGCCGCTCGGCCAGCCCGCGCAGCGCCCGTTGCGGGTCCTCGTCCTCCACCAGCCGCCCGAGCCGGGGGCCCAGCGCGTCGATCAGCTCGGTCCAGAACCGCTCGCGGCGCCGCAGCAGCAGGTCGTCGATGGCGCTGAACCGGCGGGACACCTCCACACGGATGCCGTTCAGGGCGCCTTCGGCGAACGACGCGCCGGATTTGTGCAGGCGCATCTGACCGAGCGCCCGCCGCGTCCATGCGTCCTCGCCCTCGCCGAACCCGTCGAGTATCCAGGCCCGGACGTCGTCGGCGACCTCCTTGACGCGGGCGTGGAACTCCTGGTCCTCGTAGCCTTCGCCGGCGCGTTCGCGCAGCACGTCCACCCACGCCTGCAGCGACTCGGCCGCCTCCAGCCGCAGCGCCTCCGCGCGGGCGATCAGCTCCTCGGTGGCCGTGGGCGTCATGACGGAGCGCAGCCCCGCCAGGGCGTCCTCCACGGAGGCCAGCACGTCCCGCCGCGCCGCCGCGCTGGTGTCCAGCGCCCGGCCGACGGAGGCGGCGTCCATCCGCGGCAGCGCCGTCGCGAGATGGTCGAGCACCGTGGTGAGCACCCGGTCGCGGACGTCGGCGCGGTCCGCCGCGTCCACGTTGATCACGTGGTGGAACCGGCCGGGGACGCCCTCGTTCAGCCGCTTGTCGATGTCGGCGTTGAGCGCGTCGATGTTGACCTGCTCGCATCCGCCGGTGTTGACCACGATCGCCATGAAGTCGCGGTCGGCGACGGCCCCGCCGGCGCGCCTGATCAGCTCCTGCGCCTGGGCGTCCTCGACCGACCAGAGGGCGCCGGTGTCGGTCGGCCGCTTCACCATGAGGACGAAGTCGACCTCGTTCTCCAGGCCCGCCAGGTGGTGCTCCTCGGCGTTCGGGACGAGTTCCCCCAGCCCGGGCAGGTCCACCAGGCCCAGCGCCACCACGTCCTCGATCGGGAAAGCGCAGTTGATCACGACGTCCCGGACCGCGAGGTAGCGGCGGTCCGGTGGGCCGCCGGAGGCGCCCCCGGCCGGCGGGTAGGCGACCCAGCCGCGCAGCTCGCCGAGGTCGGCCCCCCGCGTTCCCCCGGTCAGGTGGCCGCGGAAGGTGTCCAGCGATTCGCGCATCTCCCCGAGCCGGGCGAGCACCGGGCCGAACCGCGGGTGGCCGCGCAGCCCCTCCCCTTGCGCATCGTTCTGCGTGCCGTCCTCATTCGGATAACGATGGGCGGCGAATTCGTCCAGTGTCCGCGGTGGGGATGAAAATCCGAGAACGGTGTGGTAAGGCGCCAGCACCTCATCGCAGAACGACTGTTCGGAATGCATGGTCAATTGGGCGTCCGCGCGCGTTACCGAGTGGTGAATTCGGCTGCGTACGGCGGTCACCGGCTGGCCGCGGCCGGTGGGGATCTGCTCGTCGGACAGGCCCGACAATGATTGCAGCAACGTGCTCTTGCCGTTGCGCGCACGGCCGCTGACCCCGATGTTCACCGTGCGGCGCCCAACCTTGGCGCGCACGGCCGCCAGCGCCCCGAGCGCCCCGGCCGCCCGGGCGCTCAGCGCCGCGACGTCCAGGCCGGCGATCGCGGAGGCCGCGTCCTTGCCCTCCTCGGCGGAATCGAATTCCCGGAGCGTCGCGCCGAGGTCGTCCAGGAGCCGCAAGACGCTCTCCCACTGGGAGATCTCCCGCTCGACGACCGGGACCTGCGCACGCCTGGCCTCCAGGACCGCGTTAATGCGGTCGCCGACACCTTTCAAAGGCGTCTTCCCCCTACTCCTGCCGGCCTGCGGGCCGGTCCCCGTTTTCGGCAAGCATAAGGACGGCCCGGCCAATCCGCGAGCGTGGCTTCCGGCCGGCATTCCGCTGTCACGATCCGGCCATGATCAAAAATGCCGTCGAACGCCGGATCGGCATGAAGAGGTCGGGGGAACCGCGGACGCCCCGGCATACATCCACTATCACGGGTACTTCGGAGTGAGCCGGATCGGGATGAGAGCAGGGGTGCGTCTTGGCGTTGCGAATCGAGGACTACGGGCTGCTGGGGGACTCGCAGACGGCGGCGCTGGTGGGCCGCGACGGGTCGATCGACTGGCTGTGCCTGCCGAGGTTCGACTCCCCGGCGTGCTTCGCGTCCCTGCTCGGCGACGAGCACGCGGGGTTCTGGCGGCTGGCGCCCGCGTCGGGCGGGCTGTGCACGCGGCGCCGGTACCGGGGCGACACGCTGATCCTGGAATCGGAGTGGGAGACGCCGGAGGGCACCGTCCGGCTGATCGACTTCATGCCGCCGCGCGGGGAGGCCGCCGACGTCGTCCGGATCGTGGAGGGCGTCAGCGGGCGGGTCCCGATGCACATGGCGCTGCGGCTGCGGTTCGACTACGGGCGGATCGTGCCGTGGATGCGGCACCGCGAAGGGGAGCGCAACGCGATCGCGGGCCCGGACGCCGCCTGGCTGAAGACGCCCGTCGAGCTGGAGGGGCGCGACATGACCACGTACGGCGACTTCAGCGTGTCGGCCGGCGACCGGGTCCCGTTCGTCCTGACGTACAAGCCGTCGCATGAGCCGCGCCCCCTGGCGGTCGAGCCCGAGGACGCGCTGCGGGACACGGAGCTGTTCTGGTCGGACTGGATGCGCGGCTACGACTACGGCGGGCGGTGGGACGAGGCCGTCCGCCGGTCGCTGATCACGCTGAAGGCCCTCACCTACGCCCCGACGGGCGGGATCGTCGCCGCCGCGACCACGTCCCTGCCGGAGCAGCTCGGCGGACCGCGCAACTGGGACTACCGGTTCTGCTGGCTGCGCGACGCGACGTTCACGCTGCAGGCGCTGCTCGGCACCGGGTTCGTCGCCGAGGCGAAGGCGTGGCGGGAGTGGCTGCTGCGCGCCGTCGCCGGCGATCCCGCCGCCCTGCAGATCATGTACGGCATCGACGGGACGCGCCGGCTCACCGAGTTCACCGTGGACTGGCTGGCCGGGTACGAGGGGTCGTCGCCGGTCCGGATCGGCAACGCCGCGTCCGGCCAGTTCCAGCTCGACACCTGGGGCGAGGTGCTGGACGGCCTGCACCTGGCGCGGGACGCCGGCATCGGGGCGGACGAGAACGCCTGGGACCTCCAGGTCGCCCTGATGGACTTCCTCGAAGGGCACTGGAGCGACCCCGACAACAGCCTGTGGGAGGTGCGGGGCGCCCGGCGCCACTTCGTCCATTCCAAGGTGCTGGCGTGGGCGGGTGCCGACCGGGCCGTCCAGGCGGTCGAGCGGTACGGGCTGGAGGGGCCCGCCGACAAGTGGAGGGCGCTTCGGGCACGGATCCACGCCGACGTGTGCGAGCAGGGTTACGACGCGGACCGCGGCACGTTCACCCAGTTCTACGGCTCTCGCGGGCTGGACGCGGCGCTGCTGCTCATCCCGCAGGTCGGCTTCCTGCCGTGGAACGACCCGCGCGTGGTCGGGACGGTCGACGCGGTGCAGCGGGAGCTGTACCGCGACGGGTTCGTGCTGCGCTACGACACGCGCTCGGACGGCGGCGTCGACGGGCTCCCGGGAGACGAGGGCGCGTTCCTGGTGTGCACGTTCTGGCTCGCGGACGCCCTGCACGGCATCGGCCGCACCAAGCAGGCCACCGACCTGTTCGAGCGGCTGCTGGACCTGCGCAACGATCTCGGCCTGCTCAGCGAGGAGTACGACACCGCCCGGGGGCGGCAGGTCGGGAACACGCCGCAGGCGTACTCCCATGTCGGGCTGGTCAACACCGCGCGGCATCTCAGCGGCACACGCCCCGCCTGGCTGGATTCGGCCAAGACATCACGCCCGTAGTCGTGGAAGGAGAACGCCATGCGCGCCTTGACCGTCCTGCCGGGCGAGCCCGGCTCACTCGCCGTCACGGACGTCCCCGAGCCGGAGCCCGGGGAGAACGACCTTCTCGTGGACGGGCTCGCCGTCGGGGTGTGCGGCACCGACAGGGAGATCGCGGCCGGCGAGTACGGCTTCGCCCCGCCCGGCCACGACCGGCTGGTCATCGGGCATGAGTCGCTGGGCCGGGTGCGGGACGCCCCGTTCGGCAGCGGCTTCTCCCCCGGTGACTTCGTCGTCGGTGTCGTGCGCCGGCCGGACCCGGTGCCGTGCGAGGCGTGCGCGCACGGCGAGTTCGACATGTGCCGCAACGGCCGCTACACCGAGCGCGGCATCAAGGAACTCCACGGCTTCGCGAGCCGGGTGTGGACGGTGGAGGCGGACTACGCCGTCACGCTCGACCCGCGGCTGGCGGAGGTGGGCGTGCTCATGGAGCCGGCCACGATCGTCGCGAAGGCGTGGGACCAGATCGAGAAGGTCGGCGGGCGGGCGTGGTTCGAGCCGCGCAAGGTGCTGGTGACCGGCGCGGGGCCGATCGGGCTGCTGGCCGCGCTGCTGGGCGTGCAGCGCGGCCTGGACGTGCACGTCCTCGACCGCGTCACCGAAGGGCCGAAGCCGGGGCTGGTCGCCGACCTCGGCGCCGCCTACCATCACGACGGCCTGGAGAACGCGGTCGGCGGCACGGAGCCGGACGTGGTCATCGAGGCGACCGGCGCGTCCGAGCTCGTGCTCGGGGCGATGGCGAACAACGCCGCGTACGGGATCGTCTGCCTGACCGGGGTGTCGTCGGCCGGCCGCCACGTGACCGTGGACGCGGGCGGCCTCAACCGCGACATCGTCCTGGAGAACGACGCGATCATCGGGTCGGTCAACGCCGGCCTCGGCCACTACGAGGACGCGGCGCGGGCCCTGGCGCGGGCCGACCTGGACTGGCTCGGGCGGCTGGTATCCCGCCGCGTCCCGCTAGAGGGCTTCGAGGACGCGTTCACGCCCCGCCCCGACGACGTCAAGGTCGCCATCACCCTGAACGACTGAGCCCGGCGTTACGTCTGAGGAGACGGGAACGTTAGAGTTTGGGCGGTGCGCCGGGAAGTCTGGTCGGCAGTACGTCAGTCGACCCCTGAAGGATTCCGGTGATGACGAACCTCCTGCTGGTTTTCGCCGCCCTGCTGTTGCTGGCGGTGCTGGTGTCGAGCCTGGCCCACCGCACCGTCCTGTCGACGGCGGCGCTGTTCCTCGTGGGCGGCTTCCTGCTGGGCGACGGCATCGGCAACGTCATCACGCTGAGCCCGGACGACGAGATCGTCAACACGCTGGCCGAGCTGGCGCTGTTCGCGGTGCTGTTCACCGACGGCATGCACGCCGGCTGGAAGGACCTGCGGAGCGCGTGGCGGCTGCCGGGACGGGCACTCGGCTGGGGCCTGCCGCTGACACTGCTCATCACCGCGCTCCTCGCGCACTATGTGGTGGGCCTCGACTGGATCGAGTCGCTGCTGATCGCGGCGGTGCTCACCCCGACCGACCCGGTGTTCGCGGCGGCGCTGGTCGGCAACGAGAAGGTGCCGCCGCGGCTGCGCCACCTGCTGAACGTGGAGTCCGGCGTCAACGACGGCCTCATCCTGCCGTTCGTGATCGTGTTCCTGGCGGTCGCGCAGGGCTCGGAGGACCTGCACATCGGCACGCTGGGCGCCGAGCTGGCCAGCGGGCTGGTCATCGGCGTGGCGGTGCCGCTGGCGGCGCTCGCGCTGGAACGCACCCGGCTGTTCGCGGTGTCGCCGAAGTACAAGCCGCTGAACGCCCTCGCGATCGGGCTGCTGGTGCTCGCGCTGGCACAGGCCACGCACGGCAACCTGTTCCTCGCCGCGTTCGCGGCGGGGGTGACGGTGGCGACGGTCGGCGACCAGTACAAGGAGTCCTTCGAGGAGTTCGGCGAGCTGATCGCCGAGCTGCTGAAGCTCGCCGCGCTGGTGGTGTTCGGTGCGCTGCTGTCCCCCACGTTCCTCGGCGACGTCGGCTGGACGGGCTGGGTGTTCGCGGTGCTGGCCCTCGTCGTCGCGCGGCCGGTGGCGATCTGGGTGTCGTTCCTTGGGTCGAAGCTGACCGCCCGCGAGCAGACCGCGGTGATGTGGTTCGGGCCCAAGGGGTTCGCCTCGGTGGTGTACGGGCTGATCGTCCTGAAATCGGGCATCTCGGCCGCCGACGAGATCTTCCACCTCGTCGCCGTGACGATCGCGCTGTCGATCCTGGCGCACTCGTCCACCGACGTGATCGTGGCGCGGGGCTTCGACAGCGAACGCGAGGTCCCGACCTGGTTCGGCAGATCCCGCAATGGGACGGACGCCGCGCCGCCGGCCGAACAATCCGAAGATTCCGACACCATCGATTCCTAACCCTATGGCCGCGTCCGGCAGGCCGATGCACAATATCGCCATTTCCGGTTAATTGCCGCGAGGCGGGCCGGTGGATATCGCCAAAATCATGCGCGCGGGCGGGCCGTCCGGCCAGGATGCGGGCATGACCTTCCCGCTGATGCACGGGTACGACTACATCAATGTGGTCGCCCAGCTCGATCCCGTCGCGGCGGTGCGCGACCGGGAACTCGGTGAGCGAATTCTCCAGTATCCCAAGATTCTCCCCGCCGGCTCCCCCAATTTTGGGCATGCGGTACAAATAGGAAAAGAGTGGCGAATTGGATCCCTCGGCTCCGATGATCCGTCCGCCGCCCGGTACGGCCTCGCCATGGACCTGCGGACGGCGGCGGCCGAGGAGAAGGACCCCGAGACCGCCGAGGCCATGCTGGCGGCGGCCGGCCGGCTCGACCCCGAGGAGGGCGAGCAGCTCGCCAAGGACGAATGGGAGATCGTCGACCGCCGCTACCGGATCATCCGGGTCGAGAAGTTCGTCCTGATCGGCGACCGGGTCATGGAGCCGCCCCGCTCCACCGACGCCGACCTCGCCGGCGACGAACTCCTGCGCGGCCACCTGATCGACCCGCCGGCGCCGTGCGGGCAGTGGGAGGCGCAACTGCGGCTGAACCTCGTCGCGCGGATGCCCGTGCCCGGCACCGTCCCCGACCTGGTCCGCGCCGAGGCGCGCCACGCGATCCAGACGCACCCCGGCGTCGTCCTGCTCCCGCCCACCTTCATCGTCGTGGAGACCGACGGCGACTCCTGGGCGCCCATCACCGGCGGCGACGATCCCGCCGAGGCCCGCGACCGGCTGGCACGCCACTTCACCGACCTGCTCCCCCGGCTCCGCGAGTTCCAGGGCGACCCCGCCGCCCCCGCCGAACTCGCCGAGTGGACCGCGCTCGCCACGGAGATCCGATCAGCGCCCGGCCACCACATCACCGCGCGCGGCCGCGAGTTCCGCACCGTCCGCGTCTCCCGGATGCTGCGCCTCGGCCGCGACGGCCCCGAGGCGCCCCGCCCCTGCGACCAGGAACGCTACGGCCTCACCGGCGCCACCGAAGCCTGAACCGCCGTGCCGACGGCCGCCGCAGGCCCGGGAGGAGGCGGAGGGAGCCGAAGGCCAGGCCGGAGACCAGCACCACGTGGACCGCGAAGTGAACCGTCACGAAATAGGCGGTGAACGCGGGTCCGCGGTGCCGGTGGACGAAGCGCAGCAGCGCCGGATCGACGGCGGCGAAGCAGGCCAGCAGGGCGAAGGGCAGCGCGAAGAGGGCCGGGTGCAGCAGGCCCAGCGGCAGAGAGGCCACCGCGAGCGCGCAGGCGAGGATGCCGGCGGGACGGTTGGCGTGCTCCGGCTGCCCGCCGCCCCGCCTGGACGCGGTGAGCGCGAGCGGAATGAGCGGGACGGCCCGGCGCCACTGCTCGGCGAGGATCGGCAGCAGGCGGCTCGCGTCGTCGTGGCGTCCCCGCACCTCGTCGGTGAGGACGACCCGGCACGTGCCCGCGAGCCGGCCGCCGTATTCGACGTCCTCGCAGTCGCGCAGCGTCTCGTCGAACCCGCCCACGGCCCGCAGCACGTCGCGGCGGATGGCGGCGAGCGCGAACACGACGCCGGTGACATCGCCGAGATGGCGGCGGCGCCAGTGTGCGGCGTGCAGGATGCGGTACCACTCGGCCGGCCCGTCGTCGATGAGGGGCTCGGGCTCGTAGACGCCCTGGACGCACCCGCATTCCGGATCGTCCTTCAGGATCCGCAGCGCGTTCGCCACCGCGTCCGGGCGCAGCTCCACGTCGGAGTCGAGGAAGAACAGGACGTCCCCCATGGCGGCGCCGACGCCCGCGTTCCGGGCGGCCGAGACGCCGCGGTTCACGGGCAGCCGCAGGACGCGGCAGCCGAGCCCTGCGGCGATCGCGGCGGAGTCGTCGCCGCTCGCGTCGTCGACCACGACGATCTCGTCCGGGCGCCGGGTCTGGGCCAGCACCGCCTCCAGGCACAGGCGCAGCGTCTTCGCCGCGTTGTAGCAGGGGACGACCACGGAAACGGTCGTCATGGCCGGCCGCCCAGCGCCGCACGGTAGACGGCGAGGGTCTCACTGGCCGTCCTTGCCCAGCTCAGCCGTTCCCGGACGAGCCGTTCCCCGTGCTCGGCGAGCGCCGCTCGGAGCTTCGGGTCGGTCAGCACCTCGGTCACGGCGTCGGCGACGGCGTCCGGTCCGGTGCCGGCGATGAAGCGTGCCGCGGGCCGGTCCGCGTCGCCGAGGAAGACGCGGGAGAACCCGGCACCGAGGATCGTCGGCCTGGCCAGCGCCATCGACTCGGTCGCGACAAGCCCGAACGGCTCGAAGAGGGAAGGGAACACGCAGGCGTCGGCCATCGCGTAGTACTCCAGCAGCGCCCGCCCGCCGACGAACCCGCCGGAGGTGAGGACGTGCCCGTCCAGTCCCGTCTCGGCGACGATGCGCGCGACTCCCGCGTCGTCTCCCTCCCCGACGAGCACCAGGCGCACCCCGGGGACGTCCTTGCGGACGCTCCGCATCGCCTCAAGCAGCTCGTAGATCCCCTTCTGCCGTTCGAGACGCCCGACGAAGAGGAGAACCGGGTCGTCCGGCGGGATCGTGAGGCGTGACCGCAGGGCGGCGGCGCCGAGGCGGAGTTCGTCCCGGTCGAGCGCGGGATCGGCGAGGACCCGCTCGAACGTCCCGCCCAGGTACACGACGTCGATCGGCGTCCGGTCCCAGCCGGCGGCGGTCAGCTGGTCGCGCACCTCGGGAGTGGGGACGACGACACGCCGCGCGACCCGCGCCAGCCACCGCTCGACCGCCGCGAACACGCGCAGTGGGTCGGAGATGCTGCGCTGCGGGGCTATTCCGTACTCGGTGGTGTGGACGTGCAGCACGACCGGCAGCCGCAGCACGTAGTGGCAGAGCAGGCCGCACAGGAAGTTCGTCGTGTCGTGGACGGCGACCAGGTCGGGCCGCTCGTCCCGGCCGAGGCGCCGCAGCCGCAGGAAGTACCGCCAGTTGCTCACCACGACGTTCAGGGTGAGAAGCAGGAACTCGATCCCGCGGGTGCGGTTGAGCCGCCGCCGGCGGTTGATCGCGCCGAGGACGCGGCCGAGCGGCCGGTACACGGTGACCGTTCCGCTCGCGTGGTGCACGGGCCCGCGGCCGTCGTTCAGCGTGCACACGGCCAGCCGATGCTCCCGGGCCAGATACGGCGTGATCAGCTCGACGTACCGGCCGAGCCCGGTGGTGACGCTCGGCGGGAACTGGTTGACGATGTAGGCGATCCTCACCGCTGCGCCTCCACGCGTTCGGTCTCCGCCTGTTGCGCGGCGGGCCGCCGGGGCGGGTCCGTCCGCCGGTACGCCCTGGCCGCGGCGGTGCCCACCACCGCAACGAGAACCGCGTTGCCCAGCGCGAAGCCCGCCAGCGCGCCGGTCAGCCCCCACCAGGCGACGCACGCCGCCAGGCAGGCGAGCGCGGCGGGCGCGCCGGCCGCGAGGCAGCCGACCAGGAGCCGCGCGCCCCGCACTCCGTCCATCGACAGGGCGACGGAGTACAGGTTGAAGACCGTGTGCAGTCCGATGCCCAGCGACGACAGCGCCATCAGCCCGAGCGAGTACGGATACCCGCCGCCCAGCAGGAAGAAGAAGACGGTGCTCGCCGCGAACGCCACAGCCGCCGTCCCCGCGGCGACCAGCGGCGTGATCCGGGCGATGCGGCGCATCACGGCCGGTTTGTCAGCCACCGCCAGGGCCGGCAGCAGCACCAAGCCGATCCCGTCGGTGAACAGCACCCCGAGCAGCCGTTTGGGGAAGCCGTTGTAGACGGAGTACACACCGACGTCACCCTTCCCCGCCCAGTGGTTCAGGAAGATCACGTCGATCCCGAACAGGACGCCGGTCAGCGCGGCGATCACGGTCATGTAGGCGCCGAGCCGGTACTGCGAGCGCGCCGACGTCCACGACCACGAGCGCGGGACCATCCCCAGGCTCGGCACCGCCACCAGAACGAACGCGACGTTCGTGGCGATCAGCGCGAAGATGTAGACCTCGCCGTCACGGATGTCGAGGACCAGCAGGCAGAACGACGAACCGGCCAGGTAGGCGACGGCCACGGCCAGCTTGAGGGTGGCCACGAACGTGTACCGCTTCAGGCCGCGCAGGAGGCCCTCGGTCAGCTGGTTCAACGCCAGGGACAGCCCGAGCGCGAACGAGAGGCACAGCGTCCGAGCGTCGACGCCCACCGGAACGGCGAGGATCGGGGAGAGCAGGGCCCCGGCCGCGGTGAGGCCGCCGCCGAGCGCCAGCGTGGACAGGAACGCCGTCGCCACCAGGGCCGGACGGTCCGCGGGCTCGGCGCGCGGCAACTCCTGGAGCATCACGTAGTGCAGGCTCATCAGCATGCCCACGGCGACGATCAGCGCGATCGTCAGAACCAGGGTGAAGTGCCCGAACTCCCGCGGGCCCGCGCCCCGGGCGATGACGAGCGTGGTGCCGGCGGCCGTGCCGCTGGCCAGGCTGCTCAGCAGCGTCGGCCCGGCCGCCCATCCGTGCCCGCCGAGCAGCGATCCCGTCCGCGCGGGCTTCACTTCGCGGACCCCGCGTGAACCCGCCGGGCGAACTCCAGGTCTTCCGCGGTGTTGATGCCGCGCGCTTCGTCGGGATCGTCCACGTGCACGGGGTTCACGACACGGCCACGGTTCTGCGACAGGTACGCCAGGAACGGCAGGAAGTTGATCTCTCCGGTCACCGTGCCCCGGGCGGCGTCGGCGAGGTAGTCCTTCCAGGCCGTTTCGAGCCCGTCCGTGCTCAGGCAGAACACGCCGACGTCGCTGAGCCCGCCGGAACGGCAATCGTCGCCTTCGCGGGACTGCCGTACCCGCAGCAGCCGACCGCCCGCAAACTCGTACTCGACGTACGGATCGGGCATCGGCACGAGCGAAACGGTGAGCCCCGGCGCCCGCCGGTGAGCGTCCACGACGCGGCGCACCGTCGTCTCGGACAGGTTCGCCTGGTCGCCCCAGACGACCAGAATCCCGTCATGGGACTCCCAGTGCCCGGAGGCCCCGAAGACGGCGTCGCCCATACCGGTCGGCTCGTGCTGGACGCTCACGGACACGGTGCCGCGGCCGATCTCGTCGGCGGCGAGGCGCCGGAACGGCCCCTCCGCCTCGGGCGCCACGACCACGTGGACATGGCCGGTGTACGGCAGCAGCCGGCGGTACAGCAGATGCCACACGGTGACGCCGCCGGCGATCTCCAGCATGATCTTCGGAACGTCCAGGCCGAGCCGCGTCCCGCGTCCCGCCGCCGGAATCACCGCGCACACGGAGCCGGTCACGGCCGGACCGCCAGGTCGGCAAGGGCCACGAGGTCGTCCAGTCCGCCCACGTGAATCGCGCCCGGGGCGGGCCCGGCCGCGTGCACCTGGAAGGTCACCAGCCCCGCTCCGACGGCGGAGGCGACCCCGTGGACGGAGTCCTCCACGGCCGCCGCCTCCGCCGGCCCGAAGCCCCACCGTTCGCAGGCGCGCAGGTAGAACGCCGGATTCGGCTTGCTCACCGGGACGTCGTCGCCGGTGAGGACACCGCGGAAGCACCCGTTCAGCGAGCAGGCCGCCAGCACCCGCTCCACGGAGCCGCGGCTGCCGCTCGTCACCAGGTACGCGGGTTGATCGCGCCGGGCCAGGGCCGCGAGGAAACGGTGCGCCCCCGGGAACGGCGCCACCTTCCCCGCGTCGACATGGGCGCGGTAGTGCCGTCGCTTGCTCCGGATCAGCCGCCGGGCGTCGTCCGTGCCGAGCCCGAGGACGGCGGCGACCTCGTCGGTGCCCGCGCCCGCGTGATCGTCGTAGCGGAAAGAACCCAGCAGGTCGGGCGCGATCTCCGCGAGCGCGGCGCGGAAGGCCGCGTCGTGGGCGGGGGCGGAGTCCACGAGCGTCCCGTCGAGGTCACAGAGCCAGATCATCCGGCCTCCTCCAGCGGCGTTTCGGCGGGAATGCCCGCCAGGGCGGTGAGGACGTCCACGGTGCGCCGGCCGCTGTGGGTACCCGGACGCGCGGAATCCTCCAGGTCCGCGCTGACCCACCGGGCCCTCGCCCAGGCGCCGCCTTCCGGGACGTCCACCGGCACCGCCGGGACGTCCGCCCCCGCATGGCACAGGACATGGGTGACGGTCCGCCGCTCGTTGAACGGGTCGCCGAGGTGGAGCAGGGCGCGGCCGACATGCCCCGACGCGCTCAGCCCCCGGACGTCGTGGTCCTCCCGGATGTTGACGACCAGCACCTTCGCCGCGGCACGGCTCGCCGTGACCGCGTCCGCGACCCCCGGCGTCAGGTAGCTCGGATACAGCGACGAATGCGGGGTGCCGGGCCCGTACACGATCAGGTCGGCGTCCCGGATCGCCTCCAGCGCCTCCGGATGCGGCGACACCTCGGCACGGCGGCCGGCCAGGACCCGCCGCAGCCGCCCGGTGGGCATCGCCTCCAGTTCGTCCCGGTCGCGGACCGGCTCGCGGAGCAGGAACAGGTCGGTGATAGGCGACGGGTCCTGCGGCGCGACGATCTCCGCCTCGTCCGCCAGCAGCCGCCCGTCCTCCTTGAGCGCCACCAGGTGCGCGTTCTCACCACCGGTCACGTTCAGCAGCCGTACCGGGGACCCGAACGTCCGGGCGCACGAGCGGACCGCCGCGTTGAAGTCCTCCTCCAGCCGCAGGTAGGCGCCGGCGAACACCAGGTTGCCGAGCGCGCAGTCGGCGAGGTCGAAACGGCCGGCGCCGGTGCCGAGCCGTTCCAGGAAGACCGCCAGGTCCCGGGCGACCGCCAGGCGCGGCCGCCGGGGCAGCGCATGGCATCCCTCGACGAGGTCGACGGCGAGCCCGTCGACGAACTCGGCGAGATCGCGCGGCGTCGTGCCGTCCGGAAGGCGGTGCTCCAGGACGGAGGCCAGCGCCGCCTGCCCCGGATTGCGGGCGTCCAGATGCAGCAGGAGGTTCTTGCGGAAGTCCGACGGCCCGAGCATCCCCGGCAGATAGCGGCGGAGGGCACCGGTGGACATCCCGTTGTCATAGCCGTTGATCAGCAGGGACAGCCGGATCCCGGGCGTGCGCAGCAGCCGGCGCGCGATCGCGGCGCCGCCCCGCCCGCCGCTGAACATCGCGACCGCGGTGCTCACCGGATCTCCCCGGCGGCGCGCCCTTCCAGGTCGCCGGCGGGCGGGGCGCGCAGCACTCCCCGCCGCAGCAGCCAGTGCCGGTAGCCGAGGTAGCCGACGAGCAGCGCCCGGTCGCGGGCGCCCCGCCAGTACCGCCAGCCGCGTCCGCCGCCGGCCCGTGCCCGGTGCTCGATCGGGATCTCCACCCAGGTGCGGCCGAGCTCGACGACCCGGGCGGTGATCTCTGTCGAGCAGTTCATCCCGCCGGCCTCCAGCGGCAGCGCGCGCAGCAGCGGGCCGTGCACCAGCTTGAAGATCGAGTTGAAGTCGCGGTACCGGGTGCGGTGCAGGACGTTGCTGACCGCGCCGCTCGCCGCCGAGCCCCACCGGTGGGCGGCGTCGTCTGCCTTCCGGATCCGGGCGCCGGAGAACGCCGTCCCCTCACCGGCCCGGACGAGCCCGAGGAACCGGTCGAGGTTGGCGATCGGAAACTGGCCGTCGGAGTCCAAGAGCAGCACCCACTCCATCCGCGTGTGCGCGATCGCGGCGCGGATCGCGGCGCCCGCCCCCCGGTTGCGGTCGAACCGGACGACGACCAGTTCGGGGCAGTCCGCGCGCAGCTCTTCGAGGATGTCACCGGTCGCGTCGGTGCTTCCGTCGTCGCATACGACGATCTCCCACGCGGCGATCGCCGTGTCGCGTTCCAGGTAGGTCCGCCATTCGGTCACCGCCGCGGCGATGTTCTCCGCCTCGTTGTAGGCGGGCGCCGCCACGGAGATCTCGATGGCGCCGGACGCGTCCCCGTACGTAGGCATGGTGTTCCCTTCCCGCTCAGGTACGGACCCGCCCGATGCCGAGCAGGCGCCCGATCCAGCGGTCCAGGGGCAGCAGGTTGAACCCGACGATGATCGGAATATGGGCCAGCGCGAAGACGACCGTCGCGCCGAACGAGATCGGTCCGCCGGTGATCAGATTGATGTGCGGGGCGTCGATCTCCTGCGGAACGCCGACCGGGTTGACGACGTACCACATGAGGTCCAGGAAGCCGGAGAAGATGACGGCGATGCCGGTGAAGACGACCTTCAGGCACCGGCCGGGCGTCCCGCCGCCGAGCCTGTACGCGGCGGCGATGGTGAGTACCGCGCCCGGATAAAGCAGCAGGTAAAGATGGGTGTAGAAACTGTCGCCGTGGGCGCGTTCGCCATCCAGGTAGTAGAAGCCGCTGATCCGCGGAAAGAGGTAGCCGACAAAGAATACGAACGGCGCGTACAGCACCCAATAGGGGACCCTGGACGGCCACGGGAAGAGCGCGATTCCGCAGGCCAGACATGCGAACACCAGTAGTTTGACCGGTAGCTCCCACACCGCCTGGATGTCACGCCCACGCGGCAGGAACAGCCACACGGCCGAGGCGCCGAGCACACCTGCGGCAAGAGCGATCCACCAGGCGTGCGCCCCCCATCGGCCGGACTCGGCCGGCGCCGCGTCATCGCCCGCCGAATCCGGCCCACCGTCACCGGGTGGTGCCTGAGAGACCGAGGCCCCGCCGCTTACGGTCATTGTCCGACACCTTTCCCACGGCGCCGCGCAACGGCGGGCACCGAGCCCCGTGGTCCCACTTGCAACTAATCATGGGAGCGCTCCCACGTCGGATGAACGCCTGCGGACGTCAATCCTTGGGAGCGCTCCCAGTAGATTGGACGACGTCCATTCATGTCAAGGCGAAACCCGAAAACAGGGCCCCAGGGCCCAGCGCAGGCCCCGCTGCTTTCGTTCGCGCCGGGGCGGGCTGCTGCCGAAAGCGGGAAGGGTCTGCAGCCGGTCCGCGTGGTCTCGGCCTCCCCCAGTCCCTGATCTTCTGGAGCATTGGCGGTCGCCGGTGCGTTCAGGGCGAGAGGGTGAGGGAGTCGAGGTCGCGGGCGTGGTGGGCGTGGCGGGTGGTCATGGTGCGGAACATCTCGTCGCCGCGGTCGGTGCGTTCGACGATCATGGAGGCGCCGATGGCCATGACGATGCCGTGGAAGGCGTGGCGGCGGTAGGCGTCCCAGCAGTCGTCCCAGGTGAGACGGACGCCGCGGGCGGTCAGGGCCTTGTGGTAGCGCTCGACGAGGGCGCGTTCGTGGGTGCGGCGGGACTCGGTGGGGAGGCTGGAGCCGAGGAAGTAGGCGAGGTCGGCCGGGCCGGGGCCGTAGGCGCAGGTCTGCCAGTCCAGGACGGCGGTGCGGGGGCCGCCGAACAGGAGGTTGTCGGCGCGGAAGTCGCCGTGGAAGAGGGTGGACGGGCCCTCACGGTCGGCCAGGTAGGCGCCGATCGAGGGGAGGAAGTCTTCGATCAGGGCGATGACGCCGGCGTCCAGGTCGGCGGCGTAGCGTTCCTTGAAGCCGTCGTACAGGCCGGTGACCATCGCGGCGGTGAAGGCGGCCGACTCGGCGTCGTGGCGGTTGAGCCAGGGCAGGGCGGCGAGCGCGGGGTCGTCCCAGCCGGCGGCGTGCAGCGCGGCCATCTCGTCGATCGCCGCGGCGGCGTCCTCGGCGGTGACGCCGGCGAGCTGGTCGCCCGGCACGGCGGGCGCGAGGTCCTCCAGGAGGACGGCGTACTCGTCAGGTTCGGGGTCGTAGGCGGCGAAGTAGCAGGTCGGAATGCCCGCGTCGAGACGGCCGGCGATCTCGGCGTAGAAGCTCGACTCGACCTCGTAGGTGCGGATGGCGCGGGCGGCGGCGCGGCTGGACGGGTCGGCGGCGGGGACCTTGGCGACCATGGTGGCCGGTAGGCCGGTGGGGCCGGCGTAGGTGAGGAAGAGCCGGAGGCTGTCGGACACCTGGCCGGTGCCGACGGGCTCGGCGCGGACGGCGGTGACCTTCGTGGCGAGGGCGTCGCTCACCCAGGACGCGGTCAGGTCGCCGGCGCCGGAGACCGGTCGGGTCATGGGCTCTCCTCGGCGAGATGGGACCAGCCGTGGTCCTGCCAGTCGGGGGGTTGGTGCCATTCCGTCCAGCCGTGGCCGGTGCGGCCGTCCTCGATGTCGAAGCGGCACAGGGCGCGGGGGAAATGGGCGGGGCGGCCGGGGCGGACCAGCGCGGCCCAGTACCAGGCGCGGTCCCAGTTCGGGTACAGGCCGAGCCGCATGTAGCCCGCGACGGAGCCGTCCGGCGCGGCGAAGTCGAAGTAGTAGGACTCGTTCCACAGCGGCTCCGGGCCGGGGTCGTGCAGGTCCTCGTCCGCGGGCCTCAGGTTCCAGGTGCCGTGCTCGATGATCTTCGCCATGACTCCTCCGGCACACCCGAACCTGATTCTAGATCGCGATCCTAACTCTGGTGCGCCGACTTCGGCAGGGGTGCGGGCCGGCGGACAGCATGTCCGACGAAGAGTCGGCACGGCGGAAAGCGAGATCCCCACAGAGCGCGGACCCCAGGGACGGAAAGGTCAGATCGCCCCAGACCGCGACACACCGGGCGACCTGGGGTTGTGATCAAGAAGGTTGTCGCCCGCTTCCGGATGCCGGACGATCACCAGGGTCAGTTCGAGCCGGCTGGAGGCGGGCGAATGCGCGAGGACATCACCGGGGTCGACACCGGGAGCGGGGACACGTGGGCGAGCGGCGACTACGCGCGGGTCGGCAACCTGTGGCTCCTCGTCGGCGAGCTGCTCTGCGAGGCGGCGCCGGTCCGGGCCGGCGACCGGGTGATCGACGTGGCGACGGGGACGGGCAACACCGCGCTGGCCGCCGCGCGCCGCTCCGGCGTGGTCACCGGGGTCGACTACGTGCCGGGGCTGCTGGAGCGGGCCAGGGTCCGCGCCGCCGCCGAAGGGCTGGAGGTGACGTTCGAGACCGGTGACGCCCGGCGGCTGGGGCATCCGGACGGATCCTTCGACGTCGCCGTCTCCACGTTCGGCGTCCAGTACGTCCCGGACCACCGCGGGACGGCGGGCGAACTGCTCCGCGTCGTCCGGCCGGGCGGGCGGATCGCGGTGGCGAGCTGGGCGCCCGACGGGTACCTCGGCGAGCTGCTGCGCCTGGTCGACCAGTACACCGCCGGGGCGGCCGGCCCCCCGCCGCCCACGCTGTGGGGCACCGCGAAGCACATGGAGGAACTGTTCGGCCCGCACGTGTCCGCCCTCGACTGCACCGAGCGGCAGTGGCGTTTCCGCTTCCGCTCGCCGGCGGACCTGATCGGCTGGTTCCGGTCCTACTTCGGCCCGCTGACGGTGGCGTTCGACACCCTCGACGGTGACGGGCGGGCGGCTCTGACCGCCGACCTCACCCGGTACGTCACCGGCCACAACCTCGCCGGCGACGGCACCGTGGACGTCCCGTCGACCTATCTGGAGGCCGTCGCGGTCACCCCCGCGGGGTGATCCGGAGCCACGGCGGCCGGGGACGCCGGATCTTCGGGGAGTGTTGGCGGGCGGATCGCCTGGATTTCACGTGGTGAGCGTCATGATCGGCGGGATTCTGTTTCCGTTGTGAGGGGCGCCCGCACGTGATGCGAAGGATGGTGGCCGGGGCGATCGCGGCCGGGGTCGTGGCCGCCGGCGCCGTTCCGGCCCGTGCGGACGTGCCGCGCCCGCCGGACGTCGACGGCGCCGGATCGGGAGAGCGGCCGGACGCGCGGGCGCTCGCGCTGCCACCGTCCAGGACGGTCGGGGAACTGCGGTTCACGTCGTCCGAGCGGCTGGCGCCCGGGGTGGTGTCCAGGACGTTCGAGACGTCGGGGGTCGGCGGCCCCGTCCTCGGCAACCTGCTGGACGTCGATCTGCGCGCCCCGGGTGTCCGTGTGGGGCTGCTGCACCCGCCGAAGGTCGCGGCGAGGCGGACGGTCTCGGCGATGGCGGACGCGCGGCGCGCCCTGGCCGGGGTGAACGGCGACTACTTCAACATCAGCGAGACCCGTCCGGGGGTCGTGCCGACCGGGTCGTCGTCCGGCCCCGAGGTGGACGCGGGCCGCCCGCTCAAGGGGGCGGTGCCGGACGGGCAGCGGTTCGGCCCGGCGCTGCCGCCCGGTACGTCCGCCGAGGACGTCATCGGGATCGGCACCGACCGGCGCGGCCACCTGGGGCGGCTCCATCTGACCGGGACCATTCGATCGAAACGCACCACCATCGCCTTGCGCGGGCTCAACCAGTACGCGCTGCCGGTCGGGAGCGCGGGCGCGTTCACCCATGACTGGGGCAGCGTGTCGCGGCTGCGCGCGGTGTGCGGGACGGACACCGCGCGCAACGCGCCGTGCAGCACGAACACCGCCGAGGTGACCGTCCGGCGGGGCGTGGTCGTCGCGGTGGCGGACGGGGTCGGCGCGGGCGCGATCCCGCGCGGCACGACCGTGCTGGTCGGGCGGGAGAAGGGCGCGAACGCGCTGCGCAAGCTCCGTCCGGGCGACCGCGTGCGGGTCGGCTACCGCTTCACCGGCCCGAGGCGGTTCCGTTTCGCCGTGGGCGGCTTCCCGATCCTGCGGGACGGCGAGCCGCTGGACGGCCTGAGCCCGAGGGGCCCGGCGCCGCGCACGGCCGCCGGGATCAGCCGCAACGGCCGCCGCGTGTACCTGGTCGTGGCGGACGGCCGGTCGGCGAAGAGCGCCGGCGTGACCGTCGCCGAGCTGGCGTCTCTCCTGGACAAGGCCGGTGTGGACGACGCCGTCAATCTCGACGGCGGCGGCTCGTCGACGTTCGTCGCACGCCGCCGCGGTGAGAGGTCGGTGACCGTCCGCAACACGCCATCGGACGGGACGGAACGCGCCGTCGCGAACGGGATCGGCGTCTTCGCCGGCGCCCGCCGCCCCTGAGCGAACGGCCGGCCCGGAGGCGGGCGACGGCGGTCGGATCCGACTGGGCGGGACGCCGTGGTGGCGGCGGCCGGGAGAGCCGTTACTCTACCAAACAGTTGTTAGAAAGAAGGGAGGCGAGATGGATCTCGAGTTCGGGGCGGCGGATGAGGAGTTCCGCGCCGAGGTGCGGGCATGGCTGCGCGAGCACGTCCCCGCGGAACCGCTGCCATCGCTGGAGACCGAGGAGGGCTTCGCGGCGCACCGGGAGTGGGAGCGCGCCCTCGGCGGGGCACGGCTCGGGGTGGTCTCCTGGCCCGAGGAGTACGGCGGGCGCGGCGTCTCCGTCCTGCAATGGCTGGTCTTCGAGGAGGAGTACTACGCGGCGGGCGCGCCGGGGCGGGTCAGCCAGAACGGCATCAACCTCCTCGCGCCGACGCTGCTGAGGCACGGCACGCCGGAGCAGCTCACGCGGATCCTGCCGCCGATGGCCGCCGGCGAGGTGATCTGGGCGCAGGCGTGGTCGGAGCCCGGCGCGGGCAGCGACCTGGCGGCGCTGCGCTCGACCGCCACCCGGACGGACGGCGGCTGGCTGCTCAACGGGCAGAAGACGTGGAGTTCGCGGGCGGCGTTCGCCGACCGGGGTTTCGGGCTGTTCCGCTCCGACCCGGACACGGCGCGGCATCGCGGGCTGACGTACCTGATGTTCCCGCTGGACGCGGAGGGCGTGACGGTCCGTCCGATCGGGCGGCTGGACGGCAAGCCCGCCTTCGCCGAACTGTTCCTCGACAGGGTGTTCGTTCCCGACGAGGACGTCATCGGGGCGGCCGGGGACGGCTGGCGCGTCGCGATGGCCACGGCCGGCAACGAGCGGGGCCTCACGCTGCGCAGCCCCGGGCGGTTCACGGCGGCGGCCGAGCGGCTCGTCGAGCTGTGGCGGGAGCGCGCCGACCCGTCCGACACGGCGCTGCGGGACCGGGTCGCCGACATCTGGATCAGGTCGCGGGCGTACCGGCTCAAGGGCTTCGAGACGATCTCGCGGAGCGAGGACGTGGGGTCCGAGTCGAGCCTCAACAAGATCTACTGGTCGGAGCTCGACGTGGCGCTGCACGAGACGGCCCTCGACCTGCTCGGACCGGACGGCGAGCTGGAGTCGGAGTGGCTGGAGAACTACGTGTTCTCTCTCGCCGGCCCGATCTACGCGGGCACCAACGAGATCCAGCGCAACGTGATCGCCGAGCGGCTGCTCGGCCTCCCGAGGGGGTCCCGGTCAACTTCTCGGCCCTGAAGGCCGAGCTTGTGGGCTCGGTCCTTCAGGCCGGGTCGCGCTCCCTGACCGCCCCGACGGTGGGGCGGTGACGGGTCGCATCTACCAGCGAAAGGAGGTGTCAGGTCCTTTGTGGTACGGGTGCGTTGACGAACACCCAGGCCGTGCGTGCGCGGTCGCGTACGTTCACGGCGGCGATGTGGTCGGCGGGGCCAGCGAGCCCGCACCTTCGACACCGGAAGTCGTCCCGGGTGGGACGGTTGGATTTGGCCGTGTGGCCGCAGCGCGGACACCTCTGCGAGGTGTAGTGCGCGTCCACCTCGACCACTGGCACCCCGGCCCTGCGCGCCTTGTAGGTGAAGTATTCGCCGAGCTGGTGGAACGGCCACGAGGAGATCTCGGCCCGCTGGTCGCCACGAAGCCGTACCCGGTCACGGATGCCGTCGAGCTGCTCGACGGCGATCCCGCGTCCGGTGCGTTCGGCGACGGCCACGATCTGTTTGCTGATCCTGTGGTTGACGTGAGCGGCGTGCCGAGCCTCCCGCCTGGCCATCCGCTTGGCGCGCCGGGTCGCCGAGCGGGTCTTCTTTGCCTGCAACTCAGCCCGGATCCGCGCCTGCCGTTTGCGGTACCGCTTCAGGCCCCGACCCTGGTGGTTGTCGCCATCGGAGGTGGTGGCCAGGTTGATGATGCCGCGATCTACGCCGACCCAATCGGCCGGGTCCTGGTTCAGCGGCGCTTCAGGTACCTCGCACGTGGCGACCAGGAACCACTTGCCGCTCCGGCACACCAGGTCCGATTCACCCTGCCGGTGCTCGGCGAGCGTCTTGAGCTGCGCCGTCGACCCGGTGAAGAGCACATCCTTCATGCGGCCGTGGACGGTCCAGATGGACACGGTGCGGGCATCGCACTGCCAGCTGAGACACCGGTCGTCGAACGGCTGCGCCGCATCGGGGCGGAACCGGATCGGCTTCGATTCGGCCTTGACGCGCCGCTTGGAGCCTTCGGCGCCCAACAGCCCGGCTCGGATCTGGGCACGCAGTGTGGTGTAGGCGTCCACGACCTTCTTCACCGTCCGGACCGTCGGCTGCGCCGACAACCCGAATCGGTCCTTCACCTCCCCGTAGATGATCTTCTGCAGGTCGTTGCGGGAGAACACTTCCCGGTCGAACGCCACGGCGGACACATGGTTCGCGGCGGTGTTGCACGCGTGCAGGGTCGCCGCCAGAGCCACCGCCTGCTCAGCCGTCGGCAGCAACTTCACCCGCACCACGATCTTCACGCCACGAAGGTAACGGCAGACACCGACGAAATCACACAGCGTCGCCCCACCGCGGCGGCACCGCACCCAACCAGGAAGGACGATCACCATGCCGCATCGCGCCGCGTTTCCCCCCCGCCCTGAAGGACGGGGCCTCCACACTGTAGGTGAGCGGTGAAGTTCGTTCTCTCCGCCGAGCAGCGGATGTTCGGCGAGACGCTCCGCAAGCTGCTCGCCGAGGCCGCGACCGCGAAGACCGTCCGCGCCTGGGCCGCAGGGGACAGCGGCCCGGGACGCGCGCTGTGGTCGTCGGTCGCCGAGGCCGGGGTGTTCGCGGTGGGCGTCCCGGAGCCGCACGGCGGAGCCGGTCTCCTGCCGGTCGAGCTGGCCGTCGCCGTCGAGGAGCTGGGACGCGCCGCCGCGCCCGGCCCCTACGTCGAGACCCTCGCCGCCGCCGAACTGCTGGGCGACTCGCCCTGGCTGTCCCGGATGGCGGAAGGGGAGGCGATCGTGTCGATGGCCGTCCCGCACGCGCTGGATGCCGACGTCGCCGACCTGGTGCTCACCGCGGACGGCGCCGAAACCCACGCGGGCGAGCGCCTCACGTCCCTCGACCCGGCCCGGCGGCTCTTCCGCGCCGAGGGCGGCGGCGGGTTCACCGGCTTCGGTGCGCTGCTGTGCGCGGCGCAGCAGATCGGTGTCGGTCAGGCGTTGCTGGACGTGTCCGTGGAGTACGCCAAGACACGGGAGCAGTTCGGCCGCCCGATCGGCGAATACCAGGCGATCAAGCATCATCTGGCGAGCGCGCTGGTCGAGCTGGAGTTCGCGCGCCCGCTCGTGTACGGGGCGGCGCTGTCGTACGGGACGCCGGACTTCACGCGGGACGTGTCCGCCGCGAAGGTCGCCGCGTCCGAGGCGTCCTACGGGCTGGCGAAGACGGCCCTGCAGGTGCACGGCGCGATCGGCTACACCGACGAGTACGACCCGTCGCTGTGGATCCGCAAGGCGCGGGCCCTGTACTCGGCGTGGGGCTCGCCGTCCGAGCACAGGGCGCGCGTCATGGCCGCTCTTTGAGCTCCACGCGGCGGACCTTGCCGGACGCGGTCTTCGGGAGGTCGTCCACGAAGACGACCTCCCGGGGGACCTTGAAGTTCGCGAGCAGTTCCCGGCAGTGCGCGATCAGCTCCCCGGCCGTGGCCTCGCGCTCCGGGCGCAGCCGGACGTAGGCCCGGCCCACCTCGCCCATCCGGGCGTCCGGGACGCCGACGACGCCCGACTCGGCGACGGCGTCGTGACGCGCGAGGACGTCCTCGACCTCCGCCGGGTACACGTTGAACCCGCCGACGACGAACATCTCCTTCGTCCGCCCGGTGATGGCGAGGTTGCCGCGCTCGTCCAGCCGTCCCCGGTCGCCGGTGTAGAGCCAGCCGTCGCGGACGGCCGCCGCGGTGGCCTCCGGGTCGTCCAGGTACCCCGCCATCACGTTGTAGCCGCGGACGAGGACCTCGCCGTCCGCGCCCGCCGGAACCGGTTCGCCCTTCTCGTCGACGATGGCGACCTCGACGTCCGCGATGGGCCTGCCGCAGGTGGTGGCGATGGTCTCGTCATCGTCGCCGACCGAGCACGCGGTCACCGTGCCGGACGACTCCGTCAGCCCGTACGCGGTGACGACCTGCGGGAACAGCTCGGTCTTGATCCGCCGCACCAGCGCGACGGGCACGTCCGCCGCGCCGGTCACGGCCAGCCGCAGGGACGACAGGTCGCGCTCGCCGCGGCCGGGGGCGTCCAGCAGCGACGTGTAGATCGTAGGGGGGCCGGGCAGGACGGTGATCTTCTCCCGCTCGATGAGCCGCAGCGTCTCCGGCACGTCGAACGTCCGCTGGAGCACCATCGTGGCGCGCTTCAGCACGCACGCCAGCACGCCCGCCTTGTAGCCGAACGAGTGGAACATCGGGTTGACGATGAGGTACCGGTCGCCGGCCCTGACGCCCGTCCGTCCCGTCCACGCGTTGTACGTGCGGACGTTCTGCTCGTGCGTGCACATGACGCCCTTGGGGCGCCCGGTCGTCCCGGACGTGAACAGGATGTCGGCCACGTCCCCGGGCTCGACGGCCGCCGCCCGAGCGTCGGCCTCCTCCCCCGAGGCGGCCTCGCCGGTGAACTCGCTCCAGGTGACGACTCCGGGACGCGCCGCCCCGTTGAACGTGACGACGGCCTCCAGTTCGGGCAGCCCGGGGATCGCGCCCGACTCGTCCAGGCCGAGCATGGCGGGGTAGTCGATGCCGAGGAACCCGTCCTCGACGAACAGGACCTTCACCCGCGCCTTGGAGAGCGGCCACCGGGCCTCGTCGCCCTTGAACCGGGTGTTGAGCGGCACGAGCGTCGCCCTCGCGCCCAGGGCGCCCAGCACGGCGACGATCCAGGAGAGGCTGTTCGGCGCCCATATCGCGATGCGGTCCCCCGGCTCGACACCGGCACCGATGAACGCGCCGGTCGCCTCGCGCACCCGATTCCGCAGCTCCGCGTAGGTCACCCGGACGTCCCCGTCCACGACGGCCTCCATGTCCGGAGACTCCTCGGCGGCCCGTGCCAGCACTCCCGCGATCGTCAGCTCGCTCATAACCCTCCATAGTGGCCGCCGCGGGGCCGGACGGGCCATGCCGTCCCGCTCATCGGTACCGCCCCGGCGGACCGGGGCGGCCCTGTCACGGCGAGTGGCGAACGGGAAAGGAGCACGCCCCAGGTGGCGGGGACCAAAGCAGAGTGACTCAAGAGAAAGCGGTGCATATCGCGGAACCATCGGCGACCGAGGCAGTTCCCCGAACCCGGTCTGTACCTAAACGCCCGGATGTTCCATTCTCGCGTTCATTGCTAGGGTTGCCCTTGCAACTTGATCTTCGATGCGAGGAATGGGCCGATGAGCGAAATGCCCGGAGATGATCGCTGGGCACGACTGGCGGACGCGCAGCGCCGCCTGGCCGAGTTGCGCGCGGGCACCCCCGGCACGGCGCCCGAGGGAACCGGCCGCGCCGGCGACGAGCAGGTCCGCGTGACCGCCTCCGGCGGCAGGGTGGCCCGACTCGAACTCGACCCGCGTGCCCTGCGCCGCACCCCGGAGGACCTGGGGGCGCTGATCGCCGAGGCGGCGAACGCGGCGCTGGACGACCTGCGGTCCCGGGCGGACTCGGCGGAGGCGCCCCCGGCGGACCCGTCGGCGCTCGCGGCGACGCTGCGCGACGTCCAGGACGAGGGCCTGCGGCAGATGGCGCTCATCGACGAGTCGATCAACGAGGCCGTCGCGCGCGTCCAGGCGAGGATGCGATGACGGAGGACGCGATGACACGCGACACCGCGGCCGACGATCTCGACGGCCTCCTCCGGCGCGCGTCGGGTCTCGCCGAACAGGCCGGCGGCGCCCCCTCCGGAGCGTCCCACGATGCCGTCGAGGGCCACGACCCCGACGGCCTGGTGACGGCGCGCGTCACCGCCGGCGGGCGCATCGACGAGGTCCGCATCGCACCGCGCGCCCTGCGCCTCGGCTCCCACGAGATCGCCGACCGCGCCGCCGCCGCGATCAACGCGGCCCTCGACGCGCTGGAACAGGCCACGGCCGCGGAAGGCGCCGCCGACCCCGCGGAACTCGCCGAACGGCTCGGCGAACTCCGGGATCGAAGCCTGACGCAGATGCGCGCCTACGTGACATCGATGCAGAACCTCATGAACGGATTCGAACGCCACTGACGGAGGGGGAACCCATGGGAATGCCGGGGTACGAGGTCGATCCGGAGCTGATCCGGTCCGCGGGCGCCGGCATGAGCACGGCCGCGCAGCGGCTGGCGGCCGACTGGCAGGCGTTCCAGCAGGAACTGGCGGGCTTCGGGGAGCCGTGGGGGCAGGACGACATCGGCTTCCTCATCGGCGGGTGCTACCAGGCCGTCTACCAGGTCGCCGTGGAGTGCTACGAGGACAACCTGACCGCCCTGGACGGGCAGGCGCAGGCGATGAAGTTCGTCGCGGCCAACCATGTCGCGGGCGAGCAGAGCAACGTCGTGGAGATCAACCGGGTCCGGGACGTACTCGGCTGATGGGCCTGCAACTCCCCGGCGAACTGATCTCGCTTCTGTCGATGCTCGGCTACACCTGGCCGGAGGCCGACGAGACGAAGCTGCTGGCGATGGGCGGCGCCTGGCTGGGTTTCGCCGGCGCGCACGGCGGCCCGCTCGGCGAGGCGGACGGCAACGCCCAGCGCATCATGCAGGGCAACCGCGGCGACGACATCGAGGCGTTCCGCGCCGAATGGACGAAAGAGGACTCCCCGAAGAGCAACCTCGAGGATCTGGGGACGGCGGCGACCATCATCGGCGCGGGCCTCATGGTCTGCGGCGGCATCGTCCTCGCCCTCAAGATCAACGTGATCATCCAGCTCACGATCCTGGCGATCCAGATCGCCCAGGCGATCGCGACGGCCGCCGTCACCTTCGGTGCCTCGCTGCTGGAGATCCCGATCTTCAAGGAACTCGCGGGCATCGCCATCGACCTGCTCATCGACATGGCCCTCCAGGCCATCTTCAACGGCTAGGCGGGCGGCGTCATGCGACGGGCGATGCTCCTGATCCGCGTTCTCGTCACGGGACTGTTGCTGCGGGGCCGGTCCCGCGGCGGCGGCAGCGGCGGCGCGGGCCTGTTCGAACCGGCGATCAAATGGATGCGCCGCAAGGTGAACAGCAGCAGCCGGCACCACCACGTCTTCCGCGGGGAGATCAGGACGTCCAGGGGCGGTCCGAACGCGGGCCAGCGCACACCCGGCGGGTACCACCACCGTTTCATGGGGCAGGACTGGCCGGACCGCAGGATCGGCCCCGTCACCGCGACCGGCCCGCACGGCACCTACCGGGCCCGGGTGCAAATGCGGGACGGAAACGGGCAATGGGTCGACAAACCTTTCGCCAGCACGTTCTTCCCCGACAATTGGACGCCGCGGAGCGTGGACCGTACGATCCGGAACGCCTTCGACAACCACACGGTCACCGCGCACGACAGGTTCGGGAACCCGCGCCGCTGGCAGGGAATGGCGGACGGCCTGGTCGTCGAGGGTTCGTTCAACCGCTCCGGCCGCGACTGGAACTCGGCCTGGCCGGTCTTCTGATCTCTGAGACGAAAAGATGACAACGACGAAAATCAGGTTCTTCCGCAACGAACTCGGTGTGGTCGCGAGCGAACCGTCCAGTCCCGACTACAGCGCCCTGGGGTCCATGCTGACGAGCGACGTGCAGAGCGACGCGACCTCCTGCCTCGACGTGCTGGCCTGGACCGAGGACGTGTGGCACGGCGCCGACACGCAGAACTCCTGGCAGGGGAACTCCTGGCGCGTCGTGATCGACGAGCGCGGCATGCACCTGCAGGATCTCTACTCCGACGACTGGAGCGAGGACTATTCGTTCGAGGACGCCCACGAGGTCGTCATGGCCTACTTCGGTTTCCTGCGCCCGGGAAGGGAGGCGGCGTCGACGGCGCTGGACACCTGGGAGAACGAATGGAAGCGTCCGCACCCCTGCCGCGCCCATCTGATCTGACGGGCCGGAACAGGCCTCAAGCAAGCGTTCACTTTCTTCCGTAAGCGGGCATGTATCAGGCACCTCAGCTCCGTCCGACCGCTCCCCCCGCACGAGGTGCCGGATGTCCCCCACCCACCCCCTCCGGCGTACGGCGTCGCTGCCGCTCGTCCTCCTCCTCATCGCCTCCTTCCTGACACCCGCCGCGCAGGCGGCGACGCCCCCCGCCGCCCCGTCCACCGGGACGACCACCGGCGGCGAGGTGCGCGGCTATCTCGACGCCCACACCCACCTGATGTCGTACGAGGCGTTCGGCGGGCAACTGCTGTGCGGCAAGCCGTTCGACCCGCGCGGGATCCAGGAGGCGCTGCGCGACTGCCCCGACCACGCGGGCAACGGGATGTTCGCCTGGTTCGAGAACTTCACCAGGCACGGCACACCGTTCGGCACCCACGACCCCACCGGCTGGCCCACGTTCAAGGACTGGCCCGCGTGGGACTCCCGCACCCACCAGCAGGCCCACTACACCTGGCTGGAACGCTCCTGGCGCGCCGGCCAGCGCGTCCTCGTCAACCATCTGGTGGCGAACCGGCAGCTCTGCGACATCTATCCGCTCAAGCGCAACTCGTGCGACGAGATGGACGTCATCCGGCTCCAGGCGCAGCGGATGCGGGAAATGGAGGAGGGCATCGACCGGCGCAGCGGCGGACCCGGCGAAGGCTGGTTCCGGATCGTGCGCGATTCCGCGGAGGCCCGCAGGGTGATCGAGGCGGGCAAGCTCGCCGTCGTCCTCGGCGTCGAGACCTCCGAACCGTTCGGCTGCCGGACGATCGGCGGCGAGCCGCAGTGCACGCGCCAGGACATCGACCGGGGCCTGGACGAGATGAAACGGCTCGGCGTGTCCACCATGTTCGTGTGCCACAAGTACGACAACGCACTGTGCGGAATCCGTTTCGACGGCGGCACCACGGGCGCGTTCGTCAACGCGGGCAACTTCCTCTCCACCGGACGGTTCTGGCAGGCCGAGACCTGCACCGGCGCCGCCCACGACAACACCATCGAACCGGCCGGCGCGGTCAACGGGCAGGTCGCCGAACTCCTGCGCCTGCTCGGGCAGGCGGGGATCACCCTGCCGCTGTATCCGGAGGCGCCGCACTGCAACGTCAACGGACTCACCGACCTCGGCGAGCACATGGTGCGCGGCCTGATGGAACGCAACATGATCGTCGAGATCGACCACATGAGCGTGAAGGCCGCCGACGCGACCCTCGACCTCCTGGAAGAGGCCCGCTACTCGGGCGTCATCTCGTCCCACAGCTGGATGGACGACACCTACAAGCCCCGCGTCTACGCCCTCGGCGGCATGATCACCGGATACGGGCACGCGGCGGACGCCTTCGTCCAGCAGTGGAAGCGCAACAAGGCGCACCACACCCCCGGAACCGCCTTCGGCTACGGCTACGGCCTCGACGCCAACGGCATGGGCGCACTGCCCCCGCCGCGCAACGGCGGCGCCGACCCGCTGCGCTACCCGTACACCTCACCGTTCGACCCGACCGTGAAGCTCGACCGGCTGCGCACCGGGACACGCACCTGGGACCTCAACACCGAAGGCGTCGCCAACTACGGCCTCGTCCCCGACTGGCTCGCCGACGTCCGCAACGTCGGCGGCCAAGAGATCATCGACGACCTGGCCCGGGGCGCCGAGGCCTACCTCCAGATGTGGCACCGCACCGAAACCGGATCGGGGTGACAGGACAAGCCGACCCTGGCTCGAACGGCCATGTCATTCACGCTCGCGGAGGTAGGCCTCCAGCTCGGCGGCCCCGGCCAGCATCGCGCGCCCTCGGGCGGACAGCCGGCCGTGCCAGTCGCGCAGGGCGTCCTCCAGCGGCTCCAGCCCGCCGGCCGACCGCACCTGGGCGATCAGCGGGGCGATCTGGTCCAGCAGGTAGCCGCCCCGCCTGAGCTGGTGGGCGAGCCGGGCGTCCCGCACGTCGGCCTCGTCGTAGACGCGGTAGCCGGTCCGCGGGTCGCGGCGCGGGCGCACCAGCCCGGCGCCCTCCCATTTGCGCAGTGTCGCGGGCCGGATTCCGAGCTCGTCCGCCAGCGGCCCGATGAACGTGCCGCCGGGCCCGGACACCGCGGCCGCCCCGGACACCGCGCCGGGCCCGGACGCCGTGGTGCGCCCGGACGCCGTGGTGGGCCCCAGGTCGCGGAGGGCGCTCTCCACGGCCTGGAGGGTCCGGCGGTCGTCCAGGAGTTGGGCGTGGCTCACGTCGATGAGGCGGAACGCCTTCTCGGACGCGTCCTCGTTCACCGCCCGCATGATCGACGTCGCCGTCTGGTGGCCGTGGCCGGGCACCAGGGCGAGGAACGCGCGCAGGGCCCGCGCGTGCAGCGGGGTATAGGTGCGGTAGCCATGGACCGTGCGAGCGGCGGCCGGAAGGATGCCGGCGTCCTCGTAATTCCGGATCGCCTGCGTGGACAGACCGTGCCCGCGCGCCAGGTCAATCGGCCTGAGCCGTTCACCGCTTTTAAGGTCTCGTCCCATAGTCCTGCCGATATCGCGGAAAAGTTTCAACCGAAGGTTCAACGATACCGTTGAAGGCATGGCTACCGACATCACGGACAGCACCCATCCCGTCGAGGCCGCCGCCGTCATGAGGCTGCTCCCGGCCCGGCCGCGGGTTCTCGCCCTGGGCGAGCCCGCCCACCGCGAGGACACTCTGCTCGACCTGCGCAACGAGCTCTTCCGGCAGCTCGTCGAGCAGGAGGGCTACCGGTCGATCTCCGTCGAGAGCGACTGCATGATGGGCCTGGTCGTGGACGACTACGTCACCTCGGGCACGGGCACCCTCGACGCGGTCATGGAGCATGGATTCAGCCACGAGTGGGGCACGCAGGCGGGCAACCGCGAGCTCGTGCGCTGGATGCGCGCCTACAACGACGGGCGGCCCGCGTCCGAGCGGCTGCGCTTCGCCGGTATCGACGGCCCACTGGAGTATTGGGCCGCGAGCCCCCGGCAGGCCCTCACCGCACTCCACAACTACCTCGCGGCCTGGGTGGAGCCGGACCTGCTCCCCTGCACGGCGGAAACGCTCGACCGCCTACTCGGCAGCGACGACCGGTGGTCCAATCCCGCCACGGTGATGGACCCGTCCCAGTCCGTGGGGCGGTCGACCGAGGCCAGGGAGCTGCGGCTGCTCGCCGACGACCTGGTGGCGTTGCTGGACGCGCAGACACCGCACCTGATCGCGGCGACCTCGCGACACGGCTGGGAACGGGCTCGCCTGTACGGGCGCACCGCCACCGGCCTGCTCGGCTACCACTTCTGGATGGCCGACGCCTCCCCAGCCCGCGTAACGCGGATGTGCGCCCAGCGGGATTCGATGATGGCCGCCAACCTCCTCGCCGTCATCGAGTGGGGCCCGGCGCTGGTCCACGCCCATAACAGCCATCTCCAGCGGGGCAAGAGCTCGATGCGGATGGGCGACCTTCCGCTGGAGTGGTGGAGCGCCGGCGCGATCGTCAGCTCGCACCTGGGCGAGGAGTACGCGTTCCTCGCCACGGCCCTCGGCACGATCCGGCGCCAGGGCGTGGACACCCCGCCCCCGGACACCCTCGAAGGGTTCCTGTACGCGCTCCCAGAGGACCGCTACGTCGTCGACGCCGGCCGGCTGGCCGCAGCCTTCGGCGACGCAAGCCCCGCCCACCGCGTGTCGCCCTGGTTCGGCTACGCCTCACTGGACCCGGCCCACCTGGCCGAGATCGACGGGATCGTGTTCATCAAGGACGTCCCGCAAACCTGAACCTGCTCAGCCGCCCAGCGCGGCCGGCTGACGACCCGGCGGCGCCTTATGAACCGTCAGCCGGAGCCGACGGGAATGGTCGCCTGGAGGACGGCCTCGCTCAGCGCCTCCGTGCGGAAGTGGGCGACGGCCTGGAAATCGGGATCGGCGACCATCTGGGAGAACACCTCCCGCGACGGGTAGCGCACGAGCAGGACGGCGTCCCAGGCCTGCCCGTCCTCGGCGACGAGCGCGGTCGAGCCCTTGCCGTAGAACAGCACCTCGGCACCGTACCGCTGGAGAATCGTCTCGCTGAGCGCCCGGGAGTACCGGGCATAACTCGCCTGCCCGCCCTCGCGGAAGCGCAGCAGGTTCAACATCACCACCGGCCCTCCGGGATCCTCGGCGAGATACCGCTTCAGCCCGTCGCCAGTCGGATCGACCGCCATCCGGCCACCTCCCCTTCACCAAGCGTGCCCCGACTCTAGAGCCCGCCCGACATGCCACCGCGAGGAGGGGCAGCGCTTCAACCCGGCCGCCAGGACACTGTGCGGCTCGACACTCAGCCCTTGCGCTCACTGTCGACGAACACAATACTTAGCCTCATGGCACAGTATTCGGCGCAGCTCGACGGGCTGTTCGTCGCCCTCGGCGACCCGACGCGGCGCGCCGTCGTCCGGCGCCTCGGCCACGGGCCCACGAGCGTCGGCGACCTCGCCCGCGAGTTCCCGATGACCCTCCCCTCGTTCATGAAGCACGTGCGGACCCTCGAATCGAACGGGCTCATCCGCACGGTCAAGTCCGGCCGGGTGCGCACCTGCGAGCTCAACCGCGAGCGGCTCGCCCTGGTCGACGACTGGCTCGCGGAGCAGCGCCGGATCTGGGAGGGGCGCACCGACCGCCTCGAACAGCTCGTCACCGACCCGAAGGAGAACACACGATGAATCCCGACCTCGACCTTGGCCTGGAGCGGATCATCCGCGCGCCCCGCGCGACCGTGTGGAGCGCCTGGACCGAGCCGTCCCGGCTTGAGCGGTGGTGGGTCCCGGCTCCGTCCCGCTGCCGCGTCGACCGCCTGGATCTGCGGCCCGGCGGGGCGTTCGTCACGCGGCTGAGCGACGACGGCGCCGAGTTCGTCCCGCACATGGACGCGTGCTTCCTCGCCGTCGACGACCTCGAACGGATCGTGTTCACCAACGCGATCGACGGCACATGGCGCCCCGCGAGCCCCGCCCCGGTCGCGATGACCGCCACGATCACGCTGAGCGATCATCCGGACGGCACGGACTACCGGATCGTGGTCCAGCACGGCACCCCGGACGCTCGCGCTCATCACGACAAGCTCGGCTTCGCCGACGGCTGGGGCACGGTCGCCGCCCAGCTGGCCGCATTCGCGGAGGGCAACCGATGAAGATCACCCTCACCGAGTTCGTCACACTCGACGGGGTCAGCCAGGGGCCCGGCTCGCCGGAGGAGGACACCAGCGGCGGATTCACTCGCGGCGGCTGGCTCGTCCCCCACATGGACGGGACGTTCGTCCAGCGCGCGTCCGACTGGCTCGACCTCGCCGACGGCCTGCTGCTCGGACGTCGGACCTACGAGGCGTTCGCACGCGACTGGCCGCAGATCACCGACCCGGCCGACCCGTTCGCCGAGCGGATGAACGCCCTCCCGAAGTACGTCGTGTCGAACACCCTCACCGAAGGGACGTGGAATCCCACGACCGTCCTCAAGGGAGACCCGGCCCACACGGTCACCGACCTCAAGGCGCGGCCGGGCCGGGAACTCCAGATCCACGGCAGCGCCCGCCTCGGCGACTCACTGCTGTCGGCGGGCCTGATCGACACGCTCCGCCTCGTGGTCGCCCCCGCCGTCCTCCGGACCGGCCGGCGCCTGCTGGCCGGCGCGGGCATCCCGTCCGGCCTCCGTCTGCTCCACCACGAGGCCACACCGAACGGCCTGCTCCTCCTCGAATACGAGGTGACCGGCCAAGCCCGCCAAGCCGAATACGAGGGCGTCACCGCCTTCACATGACCAGCGCCACCGAAACCCCGGCAACCTGCCAGGTCAGCCGAAATCTCGTCGAGTGACGGGGGCGGACCTATCGGTGTCCGTTCGACTGCGTGGACAGGGCGACCTAGGTCACCGCTTCAACTCGGCCACCAGAGCACGGAAGGCCTCCCGCCCGACGACCAGCTTCGGCCCGCCCGGATGCTTGGAGTCACGGATTCCGATTCCTTCCGGGAATTCGGCCAGTTCAACGCATTCGCCTCCGGTCGAGGTGCTACGGCTGGCCTTCCGCCAGGCGGTCTTGTCTACTTCCACGTTCCACCGTCCTACGGATCTCATCCAGCGACTGCGCCAAGGGAAGCGCGAGGCCCTGGACTTGCCGGAGTGCCTTGGCGAAGGCTACAAGATCCGACGGTTCGGCCATGGTGTAGCCCCGGGCGATCGTCTCCACATACGCCACCTGCTGCATGTCGTCAAGAGTGGCGATGGTGAACGAGTGAGTGTTGCCAAGGTGCGTCCCATCGGACGGAACGATCTGTATCTGCATTCCGTCTTCGATCTTGGCGGCGAGATGTTCGAGTTGCTCCACCATGACGTCCCGCCCGCCCACCGGCCGGGTCAGTACCTGCGCGTCCAGGAGAAAGGAGACGTCTGGCGGCGGTGGGTCCGATCGCGTGAAGATGGCTTGCCGGGACATGCGCGCTGTCACCGCATCCTTGTCGCCGTGCAGAATCGCCTCGGCGTAGCTCGGGACTTGGAGAAGACCGTGGACGACGGCGAGGCTGTAGGACGCGAGCATCACTGCATCGCCCTCCACGGTCACCCAGTCGAACCAAGCCGGAAACGCCGAATCCATGGCGAGGTCGTGCCACAGGTTCAGGAGTTCCCCATTCGCGTCGAGTAGTTCATCCATTTCAGCGGCGAACTTCTCGGTGCACCTGGCCCGTCCGTTCTCGATCGCCCCGATGTACTGCGGCTTGACACCGGCACCGTTGTGCGCGCGTGCGGCGAGGGCATCCTGCGTCAGGTTCTTGGCGTCGCGGAAGCGCCGAAAGCGCCTTCCGAAGGCGACGAGGGTCGGGCTGGTCGTGCTCCTTCTGCGTCGGCTGCTCATGACGACTTCTCCTACGGGGGGTACGGCCTCAAGCGCGCCCCAACCGCACTCAAGCGCGGAGGGGGTCAACTACGCGACTTGTGGCCAGGAGTCCTGCGGTTTGTTACGCACGGTGCACGCTCGGTGGCTCAATGGGCACGCCAAATCAGACACAGAGCGGAAGGACGTACCGCAATGCCGGCAGCGGCTCGTGTGGAGGAGATACCGACCCTCGTCCTGGAATCCGACGATCGGGCGCCTCGCCTGGCGCGGCGGTTTCTCGCCGAACGGTTCCGGGAGTGGGGGGTCGGCGACGACTACGTGGGACGGCTCGTGGTGTGCGAGCTGGTCACGAACAGCTACCTGCACGGCGAGGGGCCGATCGTCGTGCGGGTGTTTCGGGACGAGCACGACGGCCTGGTCGTCGTGGAGGTCGAGGACGCCGGTGAGGGGCTTCCCCTCATACCGCCGGAGAACTACGCGGCGACCTCTGGGCGGGGGTTGCTGCTCATGGCGGAGATCGTTCAGAGGTGGGGCGTCCGGCCCCTGAACGAGGGCGGCAAGGTCACGTGGGCGAAGCTCCGTTGAGGGCGGTGCTGCGGTGGCGGAGCCGGGTGGGGCGCCGACGGATGGTCCGGGACCTGGAGTCGCTCGCCGTCGCGCTCGAACCCCGCGGGTGGCGGCTGCTCCGGTACTACCGGCGCAAGGAGTTCCCGGTCTCGCTTCCGCTGCTTCGGGTGTACGCCAGCGGTATCGAGCGCGACGTCGGGCTTGTGATCGCCGTCCGGGCCGCACCCGGCGGGACCTGGGGCTACTTCGCCGTCGAGACGGGACGGTCGGAGTTTCTGATCGGGTGCGGAGACGCCGACGCGGCGGCCGAGCGGATCGACGGGCTTCTTAAGCACCAGATGTATCCGCGGACGTTTCCGCGGCCGCGTTGTCACCGGTAGCGCCCGAGGCGGGGTCGCTCCGCCGCCGGCGTGCTCGGGGCGGATCAGCTTCACCGCGACCGGGCCATGCGTCGTCTGTCCGTTGGGCGGAGGTCAGGGCTGGAGGGAACGCCAGATGCGGGGCGGGAGGACGTCGGCGGACTCGTCCAGGTCGATGGCGGGGTCGCGCGACAGCCAGCGGCGGGCGGTCTCGGCGACGGGGCCGATGAGGAGCATCTCCATCGTCGCGGGTGAGAGCGGGGCCACCTGTCCCGCCTTGATGTGCGGGGCCATCCACTCGGCGAGCCGCGCGATGCGGGGTGCCTTCCGTTCCGCGACCACGTCCGCGTGCGCCGGGAGGAACGCCGCGTGCGCCGACGCGTGGATGAACCGTGCGGCGTCGCTGTGCTCCCGGGTGAACGTCAGGTAGGCGCGCGCCACCGCCTCGACGCCCGCCCGCGCCTCGGTGATCCCGGTGAGCGCGTCGAGCAGGGCGTCCAGGAGGTCGGCCAGGCAGCGTGCGCACAGCGCGGCGGCGAGGCCGTCGAAGGAGCCGAAATGGTGGTAGAGGCTGCCGCTGCTCATCCCGGTGGCCTCGATGACGCCCTTCATCGTGAAGCCCTCGCGTCCCTGCTCGGCGTGCACCTGGAGGGCCGCGTCGAGGATCCGGGCGACGGTCTCGTCCGTGCCCTGGTGCCTACGCGACATCGACTGCCTTCACGGCGTCGTCCCAGAGCCTTTGGGCGAGGACGGTGTCGCGTGCGACGGGTCTGAGCGTCTGCTGTTTCCGCCCGTGAAAGTACCGGCCGGTGCCTTCGGCGGTCAGCAGGTTCACCACGGGTTCGGCGCCGGCCTCGGCGGATTTCAGTGTCCGCTTCACCGTCCGCAGCAGCAGCCCTTGGAAGCCTCTGCGTTCGCCGAGGCCGGTCCGCAGGACGCCGGGGTGCACGGCGTCGATCGTCACGCCGGCCTCCTTCCACCTCTCGGCGAACAGCGGGACAATCAGCAGGTTGGCGAGCTTGGTGTTGGCGTAGGTCCTGGTGGCGCTGAAGTCCTCGCCGGCCGGGGTCCGCTCCGGGTCGACCTTCCCCATGACGTACAGGCCCGCGCTGACCTGCACGACCCGCCGCAATTGCCGCTCCAGCAGATGGTTCAGCAAGAACGGCGCGAGGTGGTTGGTGAAGAACGCCTGCTCGAACCCGTCCTCGTTGAGGTCGCGGTGGCTGGGCCAGAGCGCCGCGTTGTGGACGAGCGCGTCGATGGCGGGGAGCGCCGCGGCGATCTCCTCGGCGGCGGCCCGCGCCGTCCGGAGGCTCGACAAGTCCCCGACGACGAGTTCCGCGCCGATCTCGCGCGCGGCGGCCCGCCCCTCGTCCGGGCGCCGTGCCAGGATCGTCACCCGGTGGCCCCGCCGGGCTGCCTCCGCCGCCACGGCCCGTCCCACCCCGCGGTTCCCACCGGTCACCACCACGTTCAGCGTCTCGTTCACGGCACGAGAGCGTAGCGGTTATTAGAGACTCTCTCTAGAGATCTTCTCTAGAGTTCAGTGGGCCGGGCCGCTGTCGTCTCAGGACGGGTTCCGCCGCCCCGCCCGCGTGGGCCGGGGCGGCGGTGCCCGCGCTCAGCAGGTGCCGAGCATCGCCGAGAGGGCGCTCTTCTCGGCGCCGTCGACGGTGAGGTCGTGGTACCACTTCACCTGGATCCAGGCTCGGGCGTAGGTGCAGCGGAACGCGGCGCGCGGCGGCTGCCATTCGGCGGGGTCCTTGTGCCCCTTGGCCTGGTTGACGTTGTCGGTGACGGCCCACAGCTCGGGGCCGCCGAGGTCGTTGGCGTAGGTCTGGCGGCGGGACGTCGACCAGGCCCAGGCACCCGACGCCCACGCCTCGGCGAGCGGCACCACATGGTCGATGTCCACGTCGGACGCCGCGTACCAGGTGGCGCCGTCGTAGGGCGAGTACCAGGAGCCGGAGGTCGGGTAGCAGGAGGAGTTGGTGGAGACGTTCCGGCCGTCCCGCTTGAGGACGGTCTCGCGGGTGTTGCACGACCCGGAGATCGTGATCCAGTGCGGGAACAGGTCGCGGTCGTAGCTGCCGGCGTGCGACTCGGCGGCGACGGTGAGCGCGGCCAGCCGGGACGCGGCGGTGGAGGCGGACGGGATGTTGGGCGGGGTCGCGGACGCCGGCGCGGCGGGAACGCCGATCAGCGCCGCGGCCAGCACGGCGGGCAGCAGGAACAGGAACGGTCGTCGCATCGGGGGGAGCCCTTCCGCGGCCGTTCCCTGCCAGGGCCGGGGGCGCCCTGAGCGGGGCGGGAACGGCGGCACTGCGACGGTGACATTTGGGACAAATACCAATAAATGTCACGCGTTGCCCAGCTGTGCCCCCGCCTTTGGTCGGAAGCTGCCGTAAATCCCCGTCCCGACCTCTGTGACCTGCCGCGACACTGCGGGCGACGAGCCCGTCACGGCAGATGAAAACTCGCTGAACCCCGTCCGCACCGGGGGAATCGCGCCGTCGAACACCCGGGCCCGGACCGCAGGGGCGCGTTCGCGTTCAGGCGTCCGCGCCCAGGTCCGGGCCGCCGGCTCACACCTTCATCCGCCGGTCCTCCGGCTGAGCGTCCACGGGCTCCGCCCGGCGGGCCTCCCGCGCGTAGTGCGCGACCACGGCGAGCGTGGCGGCCAGGAAGACCACCTGCATCGCGGTCCTGGGGGCCAGGCGGTCGTCCCACGGGAGGTCGGTTCCGTTGAGGGCCAGGTGCACGTTCGCCGGGAACATCCCGACCAGCATCAGGCTGAGGCCGCCCGCGGCCCACGGAGCGGTCCGCCCCCAGAGGAGCCCCGCCGCGCCGGCGAGCTCCAGCACGCCGGTCACGGTCACCAGGAACCCCGGTGCGGGCAGCGCGGGCGGGATCATGTCGATCAGTTCCTGGCGCATGCCGACGAAGTGCGCGATTCCGGTCACCGTGAACATCAGGGCGAGCCCGCCGCGCAGCGGCACCGGCCACGGCCGCAGCCGCCGGACGCCCGCCCGGCCCGCCACCAGCCCGGCCAGCGTGCCCCCGATCAAGAACATCAATGGTGCCATGTCGATCCCCCTTGAACTTGTCACTGACAAGATATGAGCCGCAGGCTATCTTGTCAATGACTAGATTGGATTCGCGGGGAAGGGGAGCGGCGGGGGCGGTTTCTCTTTCTAGGCCGCGAGTTCGGCCAGGGCGGCGAGAAGCCGGCGGCGCTCCTCCTCGTCCTGGCGGACCTGCCGGCCATAGACGCCGACGCCCGGTATCGCGGCATCGCCGTGGGCCAGTTCGCGCAGCTCGGGCAGCAGCGGGGCGGCGTCCGCGCCCAGTTCCCGCAGCGGCTCGACGAGCCACGGCCCTGCTCCCGGATACGCGAGCCGCGAGCGGACCGCCTCCACGAGCGGCGCGGCCTCGCCGGTGACGCGGCGGATCGCCAGTGCGGCGGCGGCGCGGTCGCGCCGGCCGGCGAGCAGATTGCGCAGGCGCGGGACGAGGTCCGCCGCGGCCGGCCCGATCAGGCCGGCGAGTTCGGCCGCGTCCGCCGTGTACCTGCCGCTGTCGAGCGCGTCGGCGGCGGCCCGCAGCGGCGCTGCGGTCTCCCCGGCGCGCAGCAGCAGCCGTGCCGCCTCAATCCGGCGCCGGACGGCGGACGGGTCGTCCCCGCCGGGCGTGGCCGCGACGTCGCGCAGTGCGGGAAGGAGATCGTCTAGGGGCAGTTCGTGCTCGACCGCCGTTCGCGCCGCCGGCAGTGGCTCGCCGCCGGCAACGGCTTCGGCGATGCAGGCGCTCAACTGGCCGGCGTCCCCGGTGATCGCGGCCAGAGCCCGCGCGCAGTCGAGGCGCCGCTCGCAGGGGGCCTCCGGGTCGTCGCGGACCAGGGTCAGCACGGGCACCGCAGCCGAGGCGGCGGGACCGATCGCGGCGAGCGCCCGCACCGTCCACCAGCGGTCGGACGGGACGAGCGCGACGAGTTCGGGCACCGCGCCCGCCGCGTCCGCCCCCCAGCGGTGCAGCAGCCGCGTCAGCCCGTTCACCTCGTTGTGCCACCGCATCCTGCCGAGGTGGGCGGCGTGGCCGCCGGACTCCTCGGGCCCTTCGGGAGGCAGCGCCGCCAGCCGCCGCCGCACCGCGGCCAGCAGCTCCGGGTCGGCGGTCACGCCGGTGTCGATGAGCAGGTTCAGGGCGTCCGCGGTGATCCCGCCCGCGATGAGCGCGGTCATGAACGGTGTGCGCCAGCGGGGATCGCCGAGCGCGATCAGCGTCTCCAGGGCCGCGCCGAACACCCGTGCCTCAAGTGAGTCGACGTCCTCGAACGCGGCGGGCGGCGGGTCGGCGACCTGTTGCGCCAGGGATTCGACGGAAGCCGCGGCGGCCTCGGACACGTCACGGATCGCGGTGGCCGCGGTGACGCGGACGCCGATGTCGGGATGCCGGACGCCCGCCGCCAGCAGCGCCGCCGACTCGGCACGGGCCGGGCGTGACCGCACGCACCGGTGGTAGGCGGCGTCGATGGCCGTCCGCGCGGAATCGGCAGTGCCCTGGTCGAACAGTGTGCGCGCCAGGGCGGAGAACGACGCGCCGTCGATCCGGGCGGTGATGTCGCCGAACGGGTCGTCCGCCCAGACCCAGCCCTTGAGCGGCTCCCCTCTCATCCAGCATTGGACGACCGCGTCCGAAGCCGCGTCCGACCACGGGAGCCCGTTGGCGGCGATCGCCCACAGCGCGCCGGCCCGGACGGCCGGCGACCGTCCCGCCACCTCATCGGCCAGCCATGCGGCGCTGCCCGGCGGGTCGAGGCGGCCGGCGGCGGCCAGCAGGCCCGCCAGCACGCGCGGGGACCTTTCCCGTCTCCGCCGCGCCCGCAGCGCGGGCACCGCCTCGGCCGCGCGGTCGCGAGGAAGGTGGCCGAGCACGTAGGTGGCGTGGTGCCGGATCCCGGTGTCCGGATCGTCCAGCAGCGGCAGCAGCAGCCCGGTCTCGCGGGCCAGGGCCGCGCCCACGTCCGCGAGGACCTGCGGGACGGCGTCCCGGGCGGCGGCGATCGCACCGAGCAGGGACACCAGCATCTCGCGCCGGCGCGTCCCGGGGTGGGCGGCCAGCCGGGCGATGAACGGCACCGCCCACGGCGTCGCCGAGTACAGCGTCCCCTGGTGGAAGATGCTGCCGAACAGGTACTCGGTCGCCTCTCCGGCCAACTCGTCGTCCTCGCCGACGGCGTCCGCCAGCGTCCGCGGCACGTCCTCCGCCGCCCCGTACGCGTGGCCGAGCGACGCCCAGTCGATGTCTTCGATGCCCTCAAGCCCGGCGGCCGTCATCGCTCTCCCCGTCCATCTCGCGAACGCCGGTCACCCTAGCCGCCCGTGCCGACAGCGGGCCCCCCGGCCCGCTGTTCGTCTACGCGTCGGCGCCGAGGATCAGGCCGCTGGTCGGGACGCCCGTTCCGGCGGTGACCAGGACGTTGTGGACGTCGCCGGGCTGGTTCACCGACGTTCCCCGGACGAGACGGACGCCCTCGGCGATGCCGTTCATGCCGTGGATGTACGCCTCGCCGAGCTGGCCGCCGTGGGTGTTGAACGGGAGGCGCCCGCCGAGTCCGAGGTTGCCGTCGGCGACGAAGTCCTTGGCCTCGCCCTTGGCGCAGAAGCCGAGTTCTTCGAGCTGCGGCAGGACGAGCGGCGTGAAGTGGTCGTAGAGGATCGCGGCCTGGACGTCGGAGGGGGTGAGCCGGGACTGCGCGTAGAGCTGCCGCCCCACCAGGCCCATTTCCGGGATCCCGCTGATCTCCGAGCGGTAGTAGCTCGTCATCATGTGCTGGTCGTTGCCGGACCCCTGCGCGGCGCCCCAGATCAGGGCGGGATGGTGCGGGAGGTCGCGTGCCCGTTCGGCGGAGACGATGACGAGTGCCTGGCCGCCGTCGCTCTCCTGGCAGCAGTCCAGGAGGCGGAGGGGTTCGGCGATCCAGCGGGACGCCTGGTGGTCCTCCAGGGTGATGGGGCGGCCGTAGAACCACGCGGCCGGGTTGTTGGCGGCGTGCGCCCGGTCGACGACGGCGACGCGTCCGAAGTCCTCGCTCGTGGCGCCGTACTCGTGCATGTAGCGGCGGGCGAACATGGCGACCCACTGGGCGGGGGTCGCCAGGCCGAACGGCGTCATCCACGAGTAGGCGGCGCGGTCGGCGCTGACGTCGATCGGGCGGTCCGCCTGGCCGAGGCCGTAGCGGACGCCGGAGCGCTCGTTGAACGCGCGGTAGCAGACGACGACGTCGGCGACGCCGGTCGCGACGGCCATCGCGGCCTGCTGGACGGTGGCGCACGCGGCGCCGCCGCCGTGCCCAATGCGGGAGAAGAACTTCAGCTCGCCGATGCCGAGGTTGCGGGCGATGTGGATCTCGGAGCTGGTGTCGGCGGTGAACGTCACCATGCCGTCCACGTCGGACGGTTCCAGGCCGGCGTCGGTGACGGCGGCGAGGACCGCCTCGCACGCCAGCCGCAGTTCGCTGCGGCCGGACTCCTTGGAGAACTCGGTGGCGCCGATCCCGGCGATCGCGGCCGCCCCTGGCAGCACGCTCATGAACCGCTCCCCTGCGGTCGGAGGACGGGCAGCTGGACGACGACGGTGCCGGTGACGTGGGGGCCGAGGGCGTTGACGCCGCGCACCGAGATCTCGACGCGGCGGTCGTCGGCCTTGGCGGAGACGGTGCCGGTGAGGACCATCGTGTCGCCCGGGTAGTTGGGCGCGCCGAGCCGGATCCTGATGGCCTTCACCACGGCGGCCGGACCGGCCCAGCCGGTCACGTACCGGTCGACGAGCCCGTTGGTCGTCAGGATGTTCATGAAGACGTCCTTGGAGCCGCGTTCGGCGGCGAGCGACGGGTCGTGGTGGACGTCCTGGTAGTCGCGGCTGGCGAGGGCCGTCGCGACGATCATCGTGCGGGTGAGCGGGATGCTCAACTCGGGGAGCTCCTCCCCCACCGCCACGTCTTCGTAGTGCTTCACCTCGTGGTGGTTCACAGCTTCGCTCCGAGGAGGTCCAGGTCGAAGGAGGCGCCGCCGAGGGTCCCGGAGATCTGCTTGCCCCACAGGAAGTGGCGGTGCACCGGGTAGTCGACGTCGACGCCGATGCCGCCGTGCAGATGCTGGACGCGGTGGACGACGTTCAGCCCGCCCTCGTCCGACCACCATTTGGCGACCAGGACGGCGGTCTCGGCGTCCTCCCCCGCGGCGATCAGGGAGATCGCGTGCCAGAGGCAGACGCGGAGCGCCTCGATCTCGATGTAGCAGTCGGCGAGCTGGTGCTGCACGGCCTGGAACGTGGCGAGCGGCCGGCCGAACTGCTCGCGTCCGGTGAGGTGGTCGGCCGCCAGGCGGAGCGCGCCTTCGGCCACTCCGATCTGGACGGCCGCCAGCGAGATGCGGGCGAGGCGGAGCGCGGTCGCCAGGGCCCCGTCCCCCAGGGCTTGCGCGGGGGCTCCGTCGAGGGTGAGGTGTGCGGCCTTGTCGTGGGTGGTGGTTTCGGTGCGTTCCCAGGAGGTCCGGGCGGCGGAGGTCTCGGCCAGGAACAGGCCGGGGCCGTCCGGGGAGGAGGCCGCCACCAGGACGTGGCTCGTCCCGGACGGCGTCGGGACGGCGGCCTTCGTGCCGGTCAGCAGCCAGCCGTCCCCGTCGTGGACGGCGGTGCAGCGCGGCGCGGCGGGGTCGGCGGTCCCGAACTCCTCCAGCGCGACGGTCAGCCGCACCGGGCCGTCCAGAACGTCCCGCTGCGCGGGCGTCCCGTGCTCGGCGATCGTCAACGCGGCGACGACGGACGGCCAGATCGGGACGGGCGCGACCGTGCGGCCCTGTTCCTCCAGCAGGACGGCCAGCCCGGCGGCTCCGAGCCCGGCCCCGCCGGCGTCCTCCGGCAGCGCGACGCCGAGCAGGCCCGTCTCCCCGAGCTCGGCCCACAGGCCCTCGTCGAAACCCGCCTCCGACTCCTCGGCGGCCTTGATCCGCGCCTGGGCGGCCCGGTCGGCGAAGATCTGCCGGGCCAGGTCCCTGACCGCCTCCAGCTCTTCGCCCAGCGTGAAGTCCATCAGCGCTCCTTCGCGTCGGCCGGGCGGAACGCCGGCAGCGACAGGTCGGGGTCCGGGTCGAGCCAGTCGAGGACGACGGGCATGCCGATCTCGACGTCCTCGGGCGCGACCCCGGTCATGTTCGTGATCAGCCGGGTGCCCTCGGTCAGCTCGATCAGCGCGACGACCAGCGGATAGTCGAACGCCGGGTGGCGCGGGTGGTGGTTGACCACGTAGCTGTGGACGTGGCCTTCGCCCTGCGCCTCGACGGTGTCCCAGCCGAACGAGCCGCACTGCGGGCAGCACGGGCCGGGCGGGTGCCGCAGCGACTTGCAGTCGGCGCACCGCTGGATGACGAGCCGGTGCTCGCGGGCCGCGTCGAACCAGAACGCGTTGTCGGGATTGATCGCGGGCCTCGGCCGCAGCGCCTCCGGCCGTGCCTGTTCGGCGGGCGCGGGCTTCTCGGCGGGACGGAAGCGGAGCAGCCGCCACTTCTGGGTGGCGACGATCTCGCCGGACGCGTCCCGGTACGTCTTGACCGTGCTGACGAAACGTCCCGCGCCGAGCGCCGTCGTCTTCTCCGGGGAGATCGACTCGACGGTCTCCTCGATGCTGACGTGGTCGCCCGGCACCAGCTCGCGGTGGAACTCGAATTCCGAGTCGGTGGCGACGACGGACGTGTACCCGCCCTCGGCGAGGAGCGCCTTCAGCTCGTCGGCGTCGGCGGGGGCGTCGTCCGCGCGGACGGACGCGGCGTACCCGCGCATCGTCCACGCCTGGACCATCGACGCGGGCGCCACGATGCCGTCACGCCCGGTCGCCCTGGCGGCCTCTTCGTCCAGGTAGACCGGGTTGTCGTCCGCCATCGCCTCGACCCAGTGGCGGATCATGGGGACGTTCACCGGGTCCGGTCCGGGGCGCCGCGCGACGAGTTCCCGCCCGGCCCACGCCCGCAGCCTGGCCTCGTAGTCGTTCGTGAGTGGGTCGCTCATGAGCGCCTCGACCTCGGCAGCCCGAGCCCCTGGACGGCGACCATGTCGCGCAGCACCTCGTTGACGCCGCCGCCGAACGTGTTCACGATGCCCTGCCGCGACAGCTGCTCGATCTGCCCGTGCAGCACCGCGCCCGGCGATTCGGGACGGATCCGCCCCGCCGCGCCGAGGATGCCGGTCAGCGTGCGCTGCACGTCGATGTGCGTCTCCGTCCCGTAGGACTTCGTGGCCCCGGCCTGCGCGCCCGTCAGCGTCCCCGCCTCGACGGCCATGGTCATCTTCCAGTTCATCAGCCGCATCGCCTCCAGCCTGGCGTGCGTGCGGGCGAGGTCGGCGCGCACCCACGGCAGGTCGATGACGCCGTTCTCGCGGGCCCAGTCCCGCACGTCCTCCCACAGCCGGATCATCCGGCCGCCGAGCGCGGCGAGCCCGATGCGCTCGTGGTTGAGCTGGTTGGTGATCAGGCCCCAGCCGCCGTCGACGTCCCCGACGACCGCGGACGCGGGCACCCGGACGGCGTTGTAGTACGTCGTCGTCACGACCATCCCGCCGACGGTCTGGATCGGGCTCCAGGAGAACCCGTCGGCGTCGGTCGGGACGATCAGGATCGAGATGCCCTTGTGCTTCGGCGCGTCCGGGTTCGTGCGGGCGGCGAGCCAGACGTGGTCGGCGGTGTTGGCGCCGCTGGTGAACACCTTGCTGCCGTCGATGACGAACGTGTCGCCGTCCCGGACGGCCTTGGTCCGCAGGGACGCGAGGTCGGTGCCGGCGTCGGGTTCGGTGTAGCCGATCGCGAACACGATGTCGCCGGACAGGATGCCCGGAAGGAACCGCCTCTTCTGCTCGTCCGTCCCGAAGCGCATCAGCGTCGGGCCGACCGTGTTGACGGTGACGAACGGGAACGGCAACCCGGCCCGCTGGACCTCGTCGAAGAACACGTACTGCTCGGCGATCGACCTGCCCTGCCCGCCGTACTCCTCGGGCCAGCCGTAGCCGAGCCAGCCGTCGTTGCCGAGCATCTTGACGATCTCGCGGAACCGGTCGCCGCCCACGCCCTGCTCGCCGGCGCGGCGCCGCACGTCCTCGGGAAGCAGGCCGGCGAAGTACGCCCTCAGTTCCGCGCGCAGCCTGCGATGCGCGTCGGACTCACGCAGATCCATACATGCCTTCCTTGGTCACGGGAGGAAACGGCCACGGCCGGCGGCGGCGAACTCCTCGCGGAGCGCCGCCTTGTCCGCCTCGGTCATCAGGACGTACCCGGGTTCCCCCCGGCCCGCCCACCGGTACACGGGGTCGCTCGTCCGCCAGCCTTCGAGCTGCATCTCCTTCTTCCTGAGCTTGCCGGAACCGGTCGTCGGCAGCGCGTGCGAGACGCGCACGAAGCGCGGTGCGCCCTTGGTGCCGAGGTCGTCCTGGGCGGCGAGGAACGCCGCGAGGCCGAGGTCCTCGAACGTGACGCCCGCCGGGATCTCGATCGCCGCCATCACCTGGTCGCCGGAGCGCGGGTCGGGGACGCCGAACGCGGCCGCGTCCACGACCCTCGGGTGGCGGCGGACGACGTTCTGGGTGAGCAGCGCGGAGATGTTCTCCGAGTCGACCCGGATCCAGTCGCCGGACCGTCCGCCGAAGTACAGGAACCCGCCGCCGTCGACGTAGCCGAGGTCGCCCGTCCAGTACCAGCCGTGCCTGACCCGCTCCGCGTCGGCCTCGGGGTTGTCGTAGTAGCCCTCGAACTTCGCGGCGCCGTGCACGTCGACGATCTCTCCGACGGCGGCTTCGGCGTTGGTGACGCGGCCGTGCTCGTCCAGGACGGCGGGGGCGCAGGTCTCCCGGGTCTCCGGGTGGACGATCCGGACGCCGTCGTGTGCGGGACGTCCGAGCGCGGCCGGCGGCGTGTCCGGGGCCCGCGTGATCATGCCGGCGCTCTCGCTGGAGCCGTAACCCTCGACGAGCTTCGCGCCGAAGCGGCGCAGGAACCCGGCCTTGTCCTCGGGGGACGCCTCCGTCCCGAACCCGTGCGTGAGCGTGTTGTCTCCGTCGTCCGGCCGCTCCGGCGTGGCGAGGACGTAGCCGATCGCCTTGCCGACGTAGGTGAAGAACGTCGCGCCGTAGAACCGCACGTCCGGCAGGAACCCGGACGCGGAGAACTTCTTCCCCAGTGCCACGGTCGCGCCGGCGGCGAGCGCCGGGGCCCACAGCGCCATCAGCGCGTTGCCGTGGAACAGCGGCATCGGGCAGTAGCAGACGTCCTCGCGCTTCACGTCGTACTTGGCGCTGTTGTTGCGGCCCAGCTCGGCGAGCCTGCCCTGCGAGCAGCGCGCCGCCTTCGACTTCCCGGTCGTCCCGGACGTGAACAGCAGAAGCATCTGCGTCTCCGGGGTGATGGACTCGCCGGGCTTCGGCTCGCACGCGCAGGCCGCGACCCGTGCCGCGTAGTCGTCATCGTCGATCAGGAGGAAACGGTCGCGCGAGACGCCGATGTCGAGACCGTCCAGCAGCTCCAGCCCGGACCGGTCGGTGACGAGCAGCTGAAGGTCGGTGTGCCGGACCTCCTGCTCCAGGTAGGCGCCGGTCCGGGTCGGGTTGACGCCGACGATCGTGGCGCCGCTCAGCGCCGCCGCCCCCAGCCACAGGACGTACTCGGGGACGTTCTCCAGCAGCACGCCGATGTGGAACGGCCCGTCCCGGCGCAGCGCGCGCGCCAGCGACGCGCGGGCGGCGCTCTCCCGGACGACCTCGTCCCACGTCCAGGTCCGTTCGCGGCTGCGCAGGCCCGGACGGTCGTCGTTCAGCCGCGCGAGCAGCAGATCGGCGATCGTCTCGTCACGCACTCGCGCTCCCCCAGGCCGGTTCGGCGGACAGGACGCAGTGGGTGCCGCCGTAGATCGCGGTCATGCACTTGTTGCAGTGGATGCACAGCGACTCGGTCGCGGGCTCGTCCTTGATCCGGTTGATCAGGTCGGGCTCGCGCAGGAGGGCGCGGGCCATCGCGACGAACTCGAAGCCCTCCGCCATGGCGGTGTCCATGGTGGCCTTGGTGGTGACGCCGCCGAGCAGGATCAGCGGCAGGTCGACCGCCGCGCGGATCTGCCGGGCGTCCTTCAGGAGGTAGAGGTCCTCGTACGGGTACTCCTTCAGGAAACGCCTGCCGACGAGCTTGATCCCGAGCTTGACCGGCTGCTTCATCACGGCGGCGAACTCCCGCAGCGGCGCGTCGCCCTTGAACAGGTACATCGGGTTGAGCAGGGAACTGCCGGCGGTCATCTGGAGGGCGTCGACCGTGCCGTCGGCCTCCAGCCACCGCGCGACCTTGATGGCCTCGTCCAGCCAGAACCCGCCGGGCACGCCGTCGTCCATGTTGAGCTTCGCGGTGATCGCGATGCGGTCGCCGACGGCGTCGCGGACGGCGCGGGCGACGTCGCGCGCGAGCCGGGCGCGGTTCTCCAGCGAGCCGCCGTACTCGTCCTTGCGGTGGTTGATCTTCGGGCTGAGGAACGAGCTCGTCAGGTAGTTGTGCCCCATGTGGATCTCGACGGCGTCGAATCCGGCCTCGATCGCCTTCTTGCCGGCGCGGCCGTGGGCCTCGACGATGCGGTCCAGGTCCGCGGGCGTGGCGGCCTTGGCGAAGCTCTGCGTGGTGGCGTGGAAGTGCCGGCCGGGTGCGAGCGCGGGCAGCTTGTTGCTCTTGGGGTTGGCGACCGGCCCGGCATGCCCGATCTGCGCGGACACCGCCGCGCCCTCGCCGTGCACGGCGTCGGTCAGCTCGCGGAGGCCGGGCATCGCCCCGTCCGTCCAGTGGATCTGCCGGCGGTCGGTACGGCCCTCCGGCGCCACCGCGCAGTACGCGACGGTGGTCATCCCGACGCCGCCCCGCGCGTGCCGGACGTGGAAGTCGATCAGCGCATCGGTGACCTGGCCGTTCCTGGTCAGGCCCTCGTACGTCGCCGCCTTGATGACGCGGTTCCGCAGCGTGACCGGCCCCAGCTTCGCCGGCGCGAACACATCGGGCTTCGGGAAGTTCATTGAAGGGTCCTCCATCTGGACGAGACGTTAATCAGCGGGACGCCGGCAAGCCCCCGGCGTCCCGCTGACCGGGAGCATCCACCGCGTTGATCTGCGGCGTGTCGCCCTTTCGAGGGGCCGGACGAGGGCGACACGCCGCAGATCAACGGGACTTGAGCGCCTCGGCTATCTGGTCGGCTTGGGACTGCTGCTCCGCCAGCTGGCGCAGCAGCCACAGGCGCAGGACGCGGGTGACCGCGGCGGCCAGGTACAGGGCCGCGCCGAGGACGGTCACCGCCAGGAAACCGACCGCGAGTGTCTGCAACGAGCCGACGTCCCGCATGTCGTCCTTCGTCAGCGAGACGTTGTAGGCGACGAAGACGCCGGCGACACCGGCGACCATCGCGACGACGCCGACGATGCGGAACACGCCGTCGAAGCGGGACTGATCGGTCTTGAGCTTCTGCCGCGCCACGTCGTCCTTGAACCGCTGGCGCCGTTCCTCAGTGAGCATTGGGGTCAACCTCCCAGGTAGTCGCTGGACAGCCGGTCTTCGAACTCGCCGGGCGGGCCGGCCGCCACGACGCGCCCGTGCAGCATCAGCGCGGCGGTGTCGGCGATCGGCAGGACGGCGCGGGCGAACTGCTCCGCGACCAGCACCGACAGGCCGCCCGCGACGAGCTCGGCGACCGTCTCGTACATCCGGGTGACGATCATGGGCGCGAGGCCCATGGACAGCTCGTCGAGCAGCAGCACCGCCGGATCGGTGCCGAGTGCGCGCGACAGCGCGAGCATCTGCTGCTCGCCGCCGGACAGCGATCCGGCGAGCTGGTGGCGGCGCTCCCCGAGGATCGGGAAGCGGGCGTACGCCTTCTCCTCCATGTCCTCCAGGCGGGCGCCGGTCCCGGTGGCGGCCCACAGGTTCTCCCGCACCGTCAGGTTGGGGAAGATCCCGCGGCCCTCCGGGATGGAGCACACGCCTACGCGGGCCGCGTCCTGCGCCGAGATGCCGTTCACCTTGCGTCCCGCGAACCGGAGCTCACCGCCGGACACCGGGTGCAGGCCCGCGCACACCCGCATGGTCGTCGACTTGCCGCCGCCGTTCGGGCCGAGGAGCGCCAGCAGCGAACCCGGCTTCAGCGCCAGGTCGACTCCGTGCAGCACCTCGATCGCGCCGTAGCCCGCACGGACGCCGGCCAGCTCCAGCAGCGGCACGGCGTCGTCCGGGGCGGCGGTGCCGTCGTGGGCGGCGGTGTCATCGTCCGCCGCACGCGGCTGCGGAACGACCTCAGCCATGACTGGCCTCCTCTGTGCCGATGTAGGCGGCGATGACCTCCGGCGACTCCTTGATCTCCGGTGGTGTCCCGGACGCGATGAGCGCGCCGTAGTCGAGGACGTGGATGGTGGAGCACAGCTTCATGACGAGCGGCAGGTCGTGCTCGACGAGGCAGATCGCGAGGCCCTCGCCGGCGAGGGCGGTGAGCATCTCGGCGAACGCCTCCGTCTCGCCTTCGGTCTGCCCGGACGCGGGCTCGTCCAGAAGGAGGACGCGCGGTGAGGTCATCAGCGCGCGCGCCACCTCCACGACGCGGGCCCGTCCGATGGGGATGTCGGACACGTCGCGGTCGGCGATGTGGGTGAGCCCGGTCCGTTCGAGGACCTTTTCGGTCTCCTCGTCCAGGTCGAAGCGTTTGCGGCCGGTGCTGCGCAGGACGTCGCCGGCGACGCGCACGTTGTCGCGCACTGACAGCGAAAGGAACAGTTCCAGCCGCTGGAACGTGCGCGCCATGCCGCGCCGCGCGCGCTTGGCCGGGGACAGTTTGGTGATGTCGTCCCCGTCCAAGAGCACCTGGCCGGACGCGGGTTTCTGCAAGCCGGTGATGGTGTTGAACATCGTGGTCTTGCCGGCGCCGTTCGGGCCGATCAGCCCGGTGATCCGCCCTTCCTCCATGGTGACGCCGACGTCGTCCACGGCCGTGTTGCCACCGAACCGGACGGTGATGCCCCGCGTTTCGAGCAGGATCCTCGTTTCAGGCATTGGCCCCTCCCTTCTCAAGGACCGGCAGGCCGAGTTCGCGGTCGAGCCGTGCCCGGAGCTCGTCGGTGTAGGGCTCGTCCACGCCGACCAGTTCCAGCGGGGTCGGACGTGTGCGCCGTCCTTCGTCCAGGTACATGCGGCCGAAGACCGGCAGCACCATCACCACGCACAGCACGATGAGCGCGAACGTCCAGGTCCCGATCACGCCGGTCAGCGCGAGGACGTACAGGACTACGCCGAACGCCGCCGCCCCGTACACGACGGGTCTGGCGCCGCGCATCGCCCGGTAGCCCTCGATGACGTCGTGGACGATGCCGCTCGGGTTCCTGCCGACGCCCATCCCGACCAGCGCCGTCCCGACCAGGACGAGGTGGCCGAGCGCGTCGTAGATGGTGGCCAAGCCCTCGTTCTCCAGCGCGAGGTCACCGAACGTCGCCACCAGGACGGTCGCGCCGACGCCCGCCATCAGGCCGCCGAACAGGGCGCCGCTGATGTAGCCGATGCCCGCCACCACGACCAGCATCAGCAGCGACAGGCTGCCGATGAAGGAGAAGTTCTCCTGCGCGACGGTACCGGTCGCGGCCGACATCAGTACGCCGCCGAGCCCCGCGATCGCCGCGGAGATCATGAAGACGCTCAGCTTCAGCCGGACGAGGTTCTGCCCCAGCATCGCCGTCGCCGCCGGGCTGTCCTTCATCGCCGCGAGCCGCCGCCCGTACCCGCTGCCCCGCAGGGCGGCGAGCCCGACCGCGATCAGGGCGAACAGCACCGTGGCGGTCATCAGGAACGTCGTCCCGTCCCGCAGGTCGAGCGGGCCGGCCTTCAGCGGCGGGACGACGAGCGAGCCGTCCGGGAACAGCGTGAACTCGAACCCGAAAAGCTCGTGCTCGGTGGTGTCGCGCAGCACCATGTTCGACAGGAACTCGCCGAACGCCATCGTCGCGAGCGCCAGGTACAGGCCGCGCAGCCGCAGCGCCGGCAGCGCGACGAGCCCGCCGACCAGCGCCGCCACCACCACGGCCAGCAGCAGGCCCTGGACGGTCATGTACGACGCGAGGCCGGTGCCCTCCACGCCGGTGTGGAACGCCACGACGGTCGCGACCGCACCGAACGCCAGCGGCGCGAGGTTCAGCTCGCCCGCGTAGCCGGTCAGCACGGTCAGCGAAAGCGCGATGATCGCGAACGTCATGCCGAGCGCGAACGTGGTGACGGCGCCGTCCGACAGCAGCAGGCTGTACAGGTACACGACCGCGATCAGCACGGCGCCCCAGACCGCCGCCGCGCGGACGGTCGGCGCCCGGTACCGCTCGCGGGTCCGGATCGCGGCCCCGCGCAGCCGGTCCTGGGGCAGCACCACCAGCACGACGAACAGCAGGATCATCGGCAGCGAGACGCGCAGGTTGCCGGTGAACGTGCCCGCCGACGGCAGGTAGGCGAGCACGTAGTTCGCGGCGAGGCCGAGCACCATCGCGCCGACGAACGTGCGGGGGATGCTGCGCAGCCGGCCGAACATCGCCGCCGCGAACGCGTCGATCACCAGCAGCGTCAGCATGTTCGCGTCCAGCCCGCCGCCGCTGATCGGCACGATCAGCACCCCGGCGAGGACGGCGAGCGTCGAGCCGAGCGCCCACGACAGCATCGCCGCGCGCTCGGGGTCGTGGCCGTTCAGCCGCAGCAGGTCGGGGTCGTCGACCGAGCCGCGCATCACCACGCCGGCCCGGCTGCGGGTGAACAGCACCCGCAGCCCGGCGGCGATCGCGACGGCGGCGACCAGGCAGACGATCTCGTGGTACCTGATGACCACCCCGGCCACGGTGATCTTCGCGCCCGCACCGAAGAACATGTCCACGGTGTGGGCCTCGTCCGGGTTCCAGACCCACTGCGCGAGGTACACGGTGCCGAGCAGCACCGCCACCGTCACGATGATCTTCGTGACGTCGGCGGTGCCGCGCAGGCCCCGCATGATCGCGGTGTGCAGCGCGGCGCCCATCGCGGGGCCGACGACCCCGATCACGATGATCAGGGCGAGCCACACCGGCCAGCCCCACCGTTCGGTGAAGTGCCAGTACAGGAACGTGCCGAACATCGCCTGCGCGCCGTGGGCGAAGTTGAAGATCCCCGAGGTGTTGTACGTCAGCACGAGCCCCGAGGCCGCGATGGAGTACACCGATCCCAGGACCAGGCCGAGGATCGTGTAGGTCAGGAACGTCGTCATGTGTTCACCGCCATGTGGTCGCCTCCGCCGGCGTCCGGATCAGGAGCCGGATCAGGACGTCTGCGGCTTGATGACGTCGCCGGTCAGGAACTTCGTCGAGATGCGGTCGCCGTTCAGCTCCGTCCCCCAGTTCTTCTGGTCGATCTTGACGACGAACTCGGGGCCGCACTCGAACTCACCGGCGTTCTTCGGGTGGACCTGCTCGTACTTCGTCCCGTTGAGCTTGACCATCAGCCCGCACGACGCCGGCTTGTTGTTGCCGGGGTCGGTCGGCGCGTGCAGGCCGCCGCCCGTCCACTCGTGCACCTTGGACAGCTCGTTGATCACGCACTGCCGGGTCAGGTCCGAGCCGCACTTGTCCGCGGACTGCGCCCACAGCAGGAACGACGAGGTGGCCTGCATGCCGAGCAGGGCGACCTTGCCCTTCTTCGCGTTGACGAGGTCCATGTACTGCTTGACCGCGGGGACCTCGCCGGCGTTCTCCAGCGGCTGGAAGATCATGCCGATGTGCATGTTGTCGCCGGTGCCCGAGGTGTTCCACTTGGAGACCAGCCGGCTGTACCAGGTCGCCTCGAAGACGTACTTCGGCTCGGCGCCCGCCCGCTCGATCGACTCCAGCAGGCTGAACTGGCCGGGGTCGGGCGAGTCGGACGACCACAGGTACTGCGCCCCGCAGTCCTCGATCTTCTCGGCGAACGGCATGTAGCTGCTCTCGCCCTTGTCGTTCAGCCGGACGCCGCACTCCATCGGCTCCATGCCGATTTCCTTCATCGCGCCGGTGATCTTGTTGGTGCCGGCGCTGACGGCCGGGGACGTGGACAGCAGGATGTCCGTCTTGTCCTTGAAGTCGGGGAAGAGCTTCTCCGCGATGCGGAGCCCGCCGATGTTCATCAGGTCCACCGGGTACGGGACGGCCTCGTACTTCATCGGCCCCATGGCGGCGTTCGGGCCGACCGTGAAGCCGGCGACCGTCGGCAGCTTGCACGCCACCCGGTACTGCTCGGCGGCCTCGTCCATCGCGAAGCCCTGCCCGACGAGGAAGAAGTCCTGCTTGCAGGCCTCCTGCATCACCTTCGCGGACTGCATGTAGGCGGCGTCGTACTGGTTGCCCTTGATCTTGCGCCCGTTGATGCCGCCCTGATCGTTGCACCAGTCGATCATCGCGGCGACGGCGTCGCCCATCTCCTTGGACAGGCCCGGCGCGGACGGGAAGCCGCGGTCGTCGCCGAACCCGACCGTGATCTGGTCGTCGGTGACGCCCTGGTCGGTCTTGCCCTTGGCGTCGCCCGGCCCGCACGGGGACGGGAGCGTCCCGAACGTCCCGGCGGCGGCCGGCTTGCCGTCCGCGTCGCCGGAGGACAGCCCGTCGTCGCCGGAACGGCTGCTGGAACAGGACGCGGTCGCCAGCGCGACCACGAGGGCACCCGCTGCGAGGCGTCCCATCTTGTCGACCTTCATCGGTCGTACTCCTTTCACCGGCCGCGTGGGCGGCGAGTGGGGTGGGTGATGTCGGGCGGGGGACGGTGGTCTGTGTCGCCGGGAGCGGCGCGCAAAGGCGGCGTCTGCGCCGCGGCGCCGTGTGGAACGTTCCTGGCCGAGGGATGCGCTTGCGGGCCGCCGTCAGCCGAAGTTGGCCTGGCCGCCGTCCAGCGGCACCGTGGCGCCGGTGAGATAGCGCATGGCCGGCTGGACGAGGGCCACCACCGCCCGGCCGATGTCCTCTTCGCAGTCGCCGATGTAGCCGAGCGGGATCGTCCCGCGGAACTCCTCCGCCGCCTCGGGGTTGTTGTCGGCCCACCACTTCAGCCCCGGAGAGAGGGCGTGCGGGGCGATGTTGTTGGCGCGGATCCCGTCCGGGCCCCACTCGGCCGCGGCCGTCCGCGTCAGCGACCGGAGCGCCTGCTTCGCGGCGGCGTAGGCGCCGTAGGTGGCCGGGTCCCAGCGGACCATGGCGGAGGTGACGAGGTTGACGATGCTGCCGCCGCCGCGTGCCTTCATGTGCGGATGGCACGCCCTCATGAAGGCGAACGCGGCGAACGGGCCGGTGAGGAACCCCTTCTGGAACTTGGCGTCGCTCATCGAGAGCAGCGGGCCGTAGGAGCCCGAATAGGCGTTGTTGACGAGGACGTCGATGCCGCCGAACGTGTCGGCGACCCGTCCGACCAGGCCGGGGATCGCTTCGGTGTCGGCGACGTCGCAGACGAACGCCTCCGCCTTCGCGCCCCGATCCCGGATCAGTTCGCAGGTCGCGTCCAGCTTGGCCTCCGTGCGGCCGAGCACGGCGACCGCGGCGCCCTCGGACGCGAGGGCGAGCGCGATGCCCTGCCCCACGCCCTGCCCCGCTCCGGTGATGATGGCGACCTTGTCGCTCAGGCTTCCCATTGCCACTCCGCTCAGTCCTGCTTCGCGCCCAGCCCGGCCCGCCCCGCCGTTTCGGCAGGTCCGGTCCACTCAGTCCTGGTGACGGTCATGGTGATGTGACGCGGCGCACGTGATAGGCCCAGTCCCGCTCACCGGGAATTTCGCCGCCGAGGGAGGCCCTCCGCCGTCCCGCTGAGCGGAATGTGCTGGTGAAGCCCGCGATCCCGGGTCGAGAATGAACCGCCCGGCGAGGAGGAGGGGGTCCGATGGAGATCGTCCAGAAGCTGACCGGTCCCGGCGGCGAGTTCGAGTTGCGCGAAGAGGACGTGCTCGGCACCCGGCTGCCCGTGTTCGCGGGCCGCGCCCGCAGTCTCGGCGAGGTGCTCGCCCGCTCGGCGTCGCACGGCGACCGCGACTACATCGTCACCGCGTCCCGCCGGCTGAGCTTCGCCGAGCACGCCGCCGCCGTCGCCTCCATGGCGAAGGCGCTGCGTGACGACCTCGGGGTGGAGCCCGGCGACCGCATCGCCATCAACGCCGCCAACAGCCCGGAATGGATCGTCTCCTTCTGGGCGGCGATCGCCGCCGGTGCCGTCCCCGTCGGCTACAACGCCTGGTGGGCGCCGCAGGAGATCGAGTACGCGCTCGCCCACACCGACCCCAAGATCGTGATCGCGGACGCGAAGCGGGCCGCGCTGATCTCCGAGGACGTCCTGACGGTCGAGAGGGACGTCCCGTCGCTGACGGGGCGCTACCCCGCCGCCGAGCTGGACGTTCCGGACGTCGCCGAGGACGACCCCGCGATCATCCTCTACACGAGCGGCACGTCGGGACGCCCCAAGGGGGCCGTCCACTCGCACCGCAACCTCACCTCGGTGATCGAGTACCACCGCTTCAACGACGCCATGATGGGCGCGTTCGGCATCGACCCGGCGTCGCGCCGCTACCTGCTCGCGCTGCCGCTGTTCCACATCGCGTCCCTGCACAACCTGGCCGTCCCGCGGCTCGCCACCGGCACCGCCGTGATCATGACCGAGGGCGCGTTCGACGTCGACAGGGTCCTCGGCCTGGTCGAGAAGGAACGGGTGACGAACTGGGGCGCCGTCCCGACGATGGCGCACCGCATGATGGAGCACGGCGACCTGTCGAAGTACGACCTGTCGTCGCTCACCGCGTTCGCGCTGGCCTCCGCGCCGTCCTCGCCCGCGTTCAAGGAGCGGCTCCAGGCCGTGTTCCCGCCCGCGCGCGGCGCCCTCGTCGACAGCTACGGGCTGACGGAGTCGTGCACCGCCATCTCCGTCGCCACCCCCATGGACCTCGCCGAGGCGCCGGGAACGCTCGGCCGCCCGAACCTCGGCGTCCAGGTGGAGATCCGCGACGCCGAGGGCAGGCCGGTCCCGGAGGGCGTCGAGGGCGAGGTGTGCGCCCGCAGCGCCTACAACATGATCGGCTACTGGCGGGACCCCGAGGCCACCGACCGCACCATCGGCGACCGCTGGCTGCACACCGGCGACATCGGCGTCATGGAGCGGGGGCGGCTGCGGCTCACCACCCGCCGCTCCGATCTGATCATCCGCGGCGGCGAGAACATCTACCCGACCGAGATCGAGAACGTCCTCGCCGAGTACCCGGGGCTCCGGGAGTGCGCCGTCGTCGGCGTCCCGCACCAGGATCTCGGCCAGGAGGTCGCGGCGGTGGTGGTCTTCGCCGACGCCGCGCCCCCGGCCGAGGAACTGGCGGCCTTCGCGCGGGAACGGCTCGCCTACTTCAAGGTCCCTTCCCGCTGGCAGGTGACGACCGAGCCGCTGCCCAGGAACGCCACCGGCAAGGTGCTGCGCAAGCAGGTCGAGAACGAGATCTCCTGACGGGCGCCGTCGTCCCTCAGGCTCGGGCCGATGGGCGGCGCGCGTGGGACAGCAGCGCGGCGGCGGGACCGGACGGGGTGGTGCCGGTCCGCCAGACGGCCCGCAGGGAACGCTCCACCGTCACGTCCTCGATGGGGATCTCGGCGAGCGTCCCGGTGGCCAGATCGGCCGCCACGACGAGATCACTGATCAGAGCGGGACCCGCTCCCGCGACCACCGCGCTGCGCACGGCCGTGCTGGAGCCGAGTTCCAGCAGCGGCGGCGCGAGGTCGAGGCCGTGCGCGGCCATCGCCTGCGCGGCGGCCTGCCGGGTGCCCGAGCCCGCCTCCCGGCTGATCAGCGGCGTCGCGGCGACCTCGGCCGGTGGGACGGGACGTTTCCGGCGCGTCCAGGGGTGACCGGGCGCCGCGACGAGGACCAGCCGGTCCCCCGCCACCGACCGGGACCGCAGCCCCGCCGGGCGGCCCGGCGACTCGATGAACCCGATGTCGACCTCCCCCCGCCGCGCGAGCTCGCAGACGTGCGCCGAGTTCGTCACCTGCATGCCGACGTGCAGGTCGGGGTCGGCGCGGCGCAGCTCCCCGATCCAGGCGGGCAGCAGGTACTCGGCGATGGTGAGGCTGGCCGCGACGGTGAGCTGGCCGGTGTGCTCGCGGCGGAGCGCCTCGACGCCGCCGGCGAGCGCGTTGAGGGCGTCCAGGACGCGCAGCGCCCACCCGGTCACCAGCGTCCCGGCCGGGGTGAGGGACGAGCCGCGGCGGGTCCGGTCGACGAGCCGGACCCCCAGCCGGCGTTCCAGCCGGGACAGCCGTTTGCTCGCGGACGGCTGGCTGATCCGCAGCTCCGTGGCGGCGGCCGTCAGGCTCCGCCGTTCGGCGACCAGGACGAGCAGCCGCAGCGACTCGATGTCGGGCAGCGCGGCGTCGGACTCCGGGGTCATGCCCTCAGGCTATGACGTGAGGTCGAATCGGCCGGTACCGGGACCGCGGCCGCCGCGGAAGGCTCGGACGCATGAGCACGCTGGAAGCGATCCGCCCGCGGCGGGCGAGAGCACGGCGGCGGCGGGCCGGGCCCGGCATCGCGGTGGCGGCCGGCGGCGCCGCGGTCGCGATGGCGATCAACCTGCTCGTCCCGGCGCTGAGCGCGCTCACCGTCGCGGTGCTCATCGGCGTGCTGGCCGGCGGGGCGCTGCCCGCGGTCACCGCGCACGGCCTCCGGCAGGCGACCCGCACGTTCCTTCGCGCCGGTGTGGTGCTGCTCGGCCTGCAGCTCAGCCTGACCGAGGTGCTGCGCCTCGGGCCCGGCCTCCTCGCCGTGGTGGTCGTCACCGTCCTGCTCGCCTTCACCGGGACGCTCGCGCTCGGCCGGTTGCTCGGCGTGTCGCACGGCCTGGGCCTCATGGTCGCCACCGGCTTCTCGATCTGCGGCGCCTCCGCCATCGTGGCCATGGACAGCGTCGCCCGCAGCGAGAAGGAGGACGTCGCGACCGCCGTGACGCTCGTGACGCTCTACGGCGGCGCCGCCATCGCCGCCGTCCCGTTCCTCGGCGCCAGCGTGCTCGGCCTGGACCCCGGGACGCTCGGCATGTGGGCCGGGCTGAGCGTCCACGAGGTCGCGCAGGTCGTCGCGGCCGCGTCCCCGGCCGGTGCGGCGGCGGTCGGCACGGCCGTGATCGTGAAACTGACCCGGGTGGTGCTGCTCGCGCCGATGGTCGCGGGGATGGGCGTCCTCGAACGCAGGGCCGGCGGGGCCGACGGCCGGAAGCGCCCGCCGATCGTGCCGCCGTTCGTCGCCGGCTTCCTGGCCATGCTGCTGCTGCGCAGCGCGGACGTCGTCCCCGACCCCGTCCTCACCGGCGCGAAGGAACTCTCGACGGTGCTGCTGGCGGCGGCGATGTTCGGCCTGGGGACGTCCGTCCGCGTCCGCGCCCTGCTGCGGACGGGCCGGCGCGGCCTCCTCCTGGGCGCCCTCTCGACCGTCCTGGTCGGCACCGTCTCCCTCACCGCCCTGACCGTCCTCGGCCGCACGTGACCCTGCAGCGGCGGCCGGGCGGCGCCCGGCCATTCACCTGAGGCAGTCGGTGCGGCGGCGCAGGCCCTGGCCGTCCAGCGTGTACGCGTCGGTCAGGGTCATGGTGGTCGTGGTGTTCTCGGCCTTGGCGCCGATGCCGAACACGGCCTGGATGCCGAACTCGGCGCCCTCCTTCTCCGACGTCCCCTCGTATGCCCGCAGGTCGAGAGTGCCCTGGTCGCCGAGCCGGGTGAGCAGCTCGTCCGGGTTCCCGGGGTTCTTGAGGAAGCTCTCGAACGCCGCCCGGTTCCGCGGGTCGGTGAGATCGAGCCCGAGGTCGACCTGGAGCATCCCCCGCGGGTCCTCGGTGTGGGTCACCCCGACGCTCACCGCCGCCGCGTCGATGAGGCCGCCGAGCCGTCCCATCCTGTCGGTCGGCGCGTAGTCCGTCACACCGCCGAGGTCCCCGTTCAGGCCGTTGACCTGGCCCTGGAACGCCATCTGGCCGCCGATCTTCAGGCTCTTCGGGCGGCCCCCCGCGTCGGTGGTGACCGAAAGGCTGACCTGCCCGTCGACCTGGCCGTGCGCCTCGCCCGCCACGATGATGCCGAGCTGCCCGAGCGCCTTCGCGTCGACCTGGAACGTCGTCGTGGTCTCGCCCGCGTCGCCGTTGTACTCCACGACCGACGAGGAGCCGATTCCCAGCTCGGCCGCGGTGCTCGCCCCGAACAGCGAACCGGCGATCTTGACTGTCCCCTCGTGGCCGACCTTGGTGTACTGCGACTGGATCATTCCCGCCCGGAAGGCGGACAGCGAACTCTGCATGGCCAGCATCTGCTCCCGCGTCACCTCACCCGTGAAGACCTTGCGCTCAAGGTCTTGGAGGGCCCGGCGGTAGGCGATGTAGCTGTCCCGGTCCTCACCCGTGGGGAAGTAGAGGATGTCGCCCTGCTCGGTGATCTCGCCGCTGCTCAGCTGGACGGACCCGCCGGCGCCCTTCGGCAGGTCGAACGAGAAACCGACCGACGTGCCCGAGCCGTGCACCGTGCCCTCCTTCAGCATCGCCCCGCCGTCGGAGAAGATCTGCACCGTGTGCGTCTCGCCCTCGGTCGTGGTGTCGATGCCCAGCAGGGTCTGGCGGATGCTGTTGCGCTCCACGGTCGACACCGCGCAGGGCGCCTGAGCCGCGGGCTCCCGCTGGTCATCGCCCTGCTCCGAACCGTCGCCGTCCCCGCCGTCCCCGCCCTGCCCGCCGTCCCCGCACTCGCCGCCGAACAGGTCGCAGACGGCGTTCTTGATACCGGGCTCGGCCACACCGGGGACGGCGGTGAACAGGATCCCGACCACCATCGCGGCGACGGCGACGAGCGCACCGTATTCGAGCGCCCCGGCGCCCCGGTCGTTCCGCCGACCGCTCGCGGACCCTGCCCGCCGCACCATGCCAAACCCCGTTCGGCCGCCCCCGGCACAACGCCCCACCGGGGCGCGAGATCACGGTTTAGATGGCCACCGTTCACATCCGGTTCCCGCGCGGGCCGCGCTGTCGCCCGCACCGCGTTCCCGGCCGCAGATCGGAACGGATCAGCGGTAGCGGTAAACGGCCCCGTCGATCTCCTCGGGGGTCACGATCCGGCCCACACCCCACAGCGACCGGGTCCCGGGAATCAGCGCCAGATCCCTGATGCGCGCGGTACGGCCTCCCGCGTCGATCGCCGCCGTTCGCCAGGTGCCGTCCGCCGCCCGGTGCGTCAACGGCGTGTCCTCGGGCGTCGGACCGTACGGATCGTCCGAACCCGCGATCCACAGCCCGCCGCGCCCGTCGGAGGCGAGCCTTTCCGGCAGCCACCTGCCCGGGACGTCTTCGCCCCGCCACGTCCTGCCGTCCCAATGGGCCAGGACGGGCCGCTCCTCGCTGTGGTCCGCCCCATCCGACCGGTAGACGCTCCCGGTCACCCACACGTCCCGGCGGGACGTCGCGAGGACGTCGCGCAGGTGCACGCACTGGTACGGGCCGCCCTCGTCGGGCTGCGGGACGTCGGGCGGCAACGCGTCGCCGGTGGGGACCGCGCGCCGCGATCTGCCGTCGTAGTGCGCGACAGTGCGGTCGCCGCAGCCGGTCGACCGGTCGCTGCCCACGGCCCAGATGTCGCGTGCGGAGACGGCGCTGCCGGACACGGCGTTTACCGGAGCCCGCCCCCGGATCAAGCGGACGCCCGCCGCCCGGTGCCCGCAACCGGGGCTCGACGGGCGTGCGGGGCCTCAGCCGTTGCCGGGCGACGGGCTGTGGGCCGGGGCTCGCGTCTTCCCCGCCTGCCCGAGCCGCTCGTCCAGGAAGTCCTCCCAGGTGCGGGTGCCGTGGTCGGCGCCGTCCAGGGTCAGGTTGTCGCCGGCGCGGTAGGCGCGGCCGGCCTTCCCCGGTATGCGGACGGGCACCATCGGGCGGCGCTTGCCGCGCGCCCTGAGGTATCCGCGGACCAGCTCGCCCATCCCGTAGACCTTCGGGCCGGCGAGGTCGGGCACCCGCCCGGACGGCTCACCGAGCGCCAGGTCGGCGATCCGTGCGGCGACGTCGCGCGCGTCGACCGGCTGGAACCGCAGACCGCCCGGGTTCGGGACGACCGGGAGCTTCGCCATGTTCTGCACGGCCTTCATGACGAGGTCGTGGAACTGGGCGGCACGCTGGATCGTCCACGGCACGCCCGAGTCGATCACGGCCTGCTCCGCGTCCAGCTGGGTCTTGAGCCAGGACAGCGGGACCCGGTCGGCGCCGATGACCGAGATGAACACCAGGTGCTTGACGTCCGCCTGCGACACGGCCCGCATCAGGTTCCGGGTGGCCTCGTCGTCGCCCTTGGCGCTGCCCGCGAGGTGGACGACGATCTCGGCTCCACCGATCGCCGCCTCGATCCCCTCGTTCTTGAGCAGGTCACCGGTCACGTACTCGATGCCGTCCCCCGCCTCACGGCTGCGCCGGCTGAGCACCCGCACGTCGCGTCCGGCCTCGCGCAGAAGCGGGACGACGTTCCGCCCGAGCGTGCCCGTACCACCGGTGACCAGGATGGGTGACATCATGACTCCTCCAAACGCGCGCGGCCCGAAGCCGGATGAGCTTGTTCGTGCATTCACCCCTGACGACTGACCGGCCGTCCGAAACGTGACATCGCCCCCGGGCAGCGTCCGAAATCCGGTGCAACCCGATGGGCACGGTCGCGGCTTCAGGCGCCGGCGGCCTTCGGGTTGATCATCCGGCTGAGCGCGGTCATGTTCCCGCCCGGTGGCGACGAGCGGCGACGATCCAGGCGCGGGAGTCGAACCAGACACCGTCGTCGTTCAGGTGCGCGGCGAGCACCTCGCGCAGCCGCTCGCCCGCCCGGGTCGCGGCGGCGGGATCCAACTGCTTCAGCAGCTCACGGGTGGACATGAAACCGCGGACCCAGTCGAGGGCGGCGGCCACGTCCGGCCCGTAGTAGACCGGTTCGTGGACGTCGGTGAAGGCGACGTCGGCGAACCCCGCGGCCCGCAGGATCTCCCGCACGGCCGGCGGGTCGGCGAGCGAGAACGGATCCGGTCCCCCGGAAGCACCGGCCACCGGCCCTCCGATGGATTGGCGGATGGCGACGTCCCATTCGTTGCGCTCGCCCGCCTGCCAGACCATCATCACCAGGCGCCCGGCGGGGCGCAGCGCCCGCCCGATGTTGGCGAACGCGGCCACGGGGTCGCCGAAGAACATCGTGCCGAACCGGCTGATCGCCAGGTCGAAGCGCTCCTGTGGAAAGCGGTGGACTTGTGCGTCGGCGTGCTCGAAGGCCACGTTGCGGAGTCCGTCCGCCCGCGCCAGGTCGCGGGCGCGCTCGATCGCGGGCGCCGAGACGTCCACCCCGAACGCACTGCCCGCCCGCGCCGTCCGCGCGGCCTGCCGGGTCGTCTGCCCGGTCCCGCAGCCGATGTCGAGGACGTGGTCGTGCGGCTGGAAGCCGACCGCCCGGCGCAGTACCTCGTTGTGCCGCCGCAGTTCAGCGTCGTAGCTCGTGCCGGGCGTGTGTTCGTCCGCAGTCTGTCGCATCGCAGTCCTTCACGACGGCCCGGGGCCGGGCAGTCCTTGCTCGGCGGCGTACGCCTCAAGGCGGTCCGCCAGCTCCTGCGGGCGGCTCAGCGCGGGGGTGTGCCCTCCGTCGATCTCATCGGGGGTGACGCCCAGGCGCTCCCGGGCGACGCGGTGAAGGAAACCAGGGGGGAACAGGCGGTCGTCGCGACCGATCAGGACCCGTGTGGGGACGCCGGGCCAGGTCTTGAGCGGCGACGGTTCCCCCATCCGGGCCACAGACTGGTCGCGCCCCCGATCCAGCGCCTCGGCGGCCAGCTCCGGCGGAACGTCCTGGTAGAACAGGGCGACCGTATCGTCGTAGCGGCCTCGCACCTCGTCGCCATATCTCGTATGGGCCCAGTAGTCGGCGGGCGCCTCGCCCGGCGCGGGGATCATGGGCGCGACCAGGACGAGCAGTTGCACCGCCATCCGGTCGCAGACGAGCGGGGCGACGAAGCCGCCGAACGATTGCGCCACGACGATCAGATCGGTCCGGTCGCCGATCGCACCGACCACGGTGTCGGCGTACTCGGGCAGGCCCGCCGAGTCGTCGTCGCAGGGGAGATCCGGCGCGATGACGTCATGACCTCGTGCACGCAGCCCGGCCTCCACCAGATGCCAGTACCAGCCGACGTCGCCCGCGCCGTGGATCAAGACGAATGTGGCCACACCCAGCCCCTTCCGCTGCTCAGATCCCGGCCGAGACGCCGCCTGCCGCCCGGCTCCGGGTGAAATCGACGTGCAGCCCGCCCTTCCGGTCTCGTGGAGAGGTTAGGCGACGGCGCCGACATTCTCGGCGGCGCCGGGCGGGCGGTCTCCCCGAAGGCGCGCTCACCCCTCGGAAGTCCGGATCGACCAGTCCGCGCCTGCGCCGCGTGTTCGAGATCTCAGGCGCCCGGCCGCCGACCCTTTGGGACTTCAGCAGATCGGCGGCGGTCCTGACGTCGCGTTCCCGTTCCGGGGCCGGAAAGAACGCGACCCCGGCGGCGAGTGGGGCGCCGACCGGGGTCTGTTCTGGTCATGGGCCGGTGTGCGGGTCGCCTCTCGGCGAGATGCGCGACGCGGCTCCGGCCGTACGGTATTCCGCGAAGGCGAAAGGTGAGGCCCGGGGACACCGGACACACCGACCACATGATGTAACCACCTGACCCCGGTCCTTGTTCCCGCCTGTTGTCTCACGCCCGTCCGCACCTTCGGCGGCCGGCGCGACGAGGGCCTCTCGGCACGTGAGACCGGCCCTCGCACCGCGTGAGCGAGTCACATGGCTTGAGCCCGACCCAGGAGCGCTGCCGCAACGAGCATCGTCGATGCGACATAGGTCGCTGACGGATGTCTTTGATACCATGACGCCCATTATTGAAAGGGTGCGGCCGTGCGGCCTTCAACCGTATTTGCGTGTCTAATACTATGTTTGGCCGGCAATGCCTGCTCGGCGAGTCCGCCCTCCGGATCTTCATCACCGGCAGTGCCACCGACCGGCACCGCGCGGAAGGCGAGCTCTTCGGAGATACCGTGCGAAAACGTGATCAATTCCTTGGACAGTCCGTCAAAGGGGCACACCATTATACTGGGTGCGGCACTACCCTCCGCGGATGCGGGAGGCCTGCAACTTGCGGCCCGCCCATCGGAAATGCCGGACGGGTCCACCCGCTACTTCGCCAAAAACGGGCTTGAGGTCCAGCGCGGAGCGTCACTGGAGATCAGCGTGCCCGACGAGGTACGCGGTGAGCTATGGATCGGGTGGGGAGGAAACCCCAGCCATCCGGCACAGCGCATCAGCTTCAATGGGTGCGATGGAGAAAAGGAATGGATGGCCTTCGCCGGTGGCTATTGGGTGGCGAGGCCGGGCTGCTTTCCTCTCGAAGTCACCGATGACGGGACTGTCAAGAGGATCGAAATCGCGATCGAAACCGAGTGCTGAACGTCCCGGCGGCACCCTCACCGCGCACTTCGCGCTGCGCGTCCAGGCCGGCATGACACACGTCAACGACACGACCGTGCCCGACGACGTCCACATCGCCTTCGGCGAAGAAAGAACTCCGGCCTCGGACGCCTTGCCGCCCCGGACGCCGACGTCGGTGGCGAGCTGCGACAGTTCCACGCACTCCTCAGGAGCGCCAGGACGCGACGACGTCTCGCGGTGTCCACACCAGGTCGACCGGGTCCGTGGCCTCGATGCCGGAGAGGGAGACCACCGCCAGACCGGTCATTGCGGGGTCCAGGCCGGGGACCTGGGCTGCGGAGCGGCGGAGTTCGGCCAGGTCGTGGGAACTGAAAGGGCTGTTGAGCCATTTGATCGAGCCGGCGAAGTAGATGCGGTTCGCGACGGGGGCTCGGTCGGCGCCGATGAGGTCGATCTCGGGGTTGAACTGGCGGTTCCACCATCCGCCCACCCTCTCGACGTCGGGCCAGGGCAGTTCCGATCGTTCTAGGGCTTGGCGGATCAGGGGTTCGACGGCCCGGCCACGCCAGGACGTCCAGCGGCGCTGGACGAGGCGGAAACCTGCTTCGGGACGGCCCCGGCGGGCCTGTTCGTGTGCCGCTCGGAGAGCGGTCAGGTAGAGGCGCAGGTTGCTGTCGGCGATTCGGTAGAGGGCGGGTTTTCCCGGTCTGGTGGAAAGGGGTTCATCGACCGCGAGGACGTTCTTTTCGGTGGTGAGGCGGCGCAGGAGCGGTGAGAGGGTTCCCGAGGGCAGGACTCCTTCTCGGCTGCCGGCGGTTGCGGCGATGTTGGCGTGGGTCCGGTCGCCGGCGCCGACGGCCTCCAGGACCCGGCGGGAGATGTCGGGGTTGGGGAATTCGGCCAGCAGGGACGCTTCCGGGACACTGAAAAGCGCCGCCGCCGGGTCGGCGCATTCCGTTTCGATGAAGTCGAGGGCGGGTGTTCCGTGCGGCCAGGTGCGAATGATGCCGGGCAGGCCGCCCGAGACGAGGTGCGCGTCAATGGCGTCTGCCGCGTCCAGCCCGAGGGCCTCGCCCGTGTCCGCCGGGTTCAGCGGGCCGAGTACCAGGTTGTCGGCACGTCCATAGAACGGCCGGTCGTAGGCGGTGAGCCTTTCCATCATGTGCACATCGCTGCCCAGCAGCAGGAGAAGGACGGGCTTGGACGACAACAGCCGGTCCCATCCGGTTTGCAGTGCGCCGTCGAACAGGGGGTCCTGCTCGGCCAGCCATGGCAACTCGTCCAGGACGACGATGGACGGTCTGCCGGGGAGGGCCGAGGCCAGGATTCGGAGTGCGTCCGGCCAACTGCCGTTGTCCAGGAGCGGGACGAGTTCGGGGTCGGTCGGCAGGGCCGACTCTTTGAGGTCGCGCAGGAATGCGGCCACCGCCTCGATGGGTGAAGCGCCCTTGGTGGCCGTGGAGAAGACGTAGGGCACATCGGAGCGGTCGCAGAACTCCTGTACGAGCCGCGACTTGCCCACCTGGCGGCGGCCTCGGAGCGCGACGGCCGTCCCCGTGCCGGTGGTGGAGACCCGCTCCAGCCGCTTCGACAGCAGCGCCAGTTCGGTCTTCCTGCCGATGAACACAGTAGCTCCGAGCTATGTAGATTCAACCTACGTAGATTCAGTCTACATAGTTCGGAGGCTCTGTCAGCGGGGGCGGGGCGGGTGTTTGGCGATGAACAGGCCCTCGGCCGTCACGCAGGATTCGCCGCCGGCCCGGATCTCGCCTTCGGTGCGGATCTTGCGGCCGTCCACCGAGATCTGGCGGGCGGTGATCGTCAGCGGTTCGAAGAGCGGCGTCAGGCGGTGGTAGCGCAGCGTCAGTTCCGCCGTCATGCCCGACGTGCCCGCCCAGCCGTTCGCCACGCCCAGCGTGTGGTCGAGGAGCAGGGCGGACACGCCGCCGTGGACGCTGGACGGCGGGCCCTGGTAGGGCAGCCCGAGCGTCGTGGTCGCCTCGATGGTGTGGGAGTCGACGCCGACGTACTCCAGGGGCGGGGCGATCGGGTTCTCCGGGCCGGTCACCGGATCGTGGCGCGTGTTGCCGTCGCCGACCCACATGTTGACGAGGCGGTCGTTCCGTGACGGCGCCGCCTCCTCCAAGTCGTCGGCGACGGCGTTGAGCCGGTCGGCGATGTCTGACATGTCGACATCCGTCATGTCGCCCGTCCGGACGAGGGCGTCGATGACGCGGCGGGCCGCGGCGGAGGCCGCGTCCACGCCGCACTTCCGGGCATCGGCCTGCAGGTCGAGCGTCATGACGCCGCCGGGTCGCGGGGCAGGCCGAGGAGCCGCTCGCCGATGATGTTGAGCTGGACGTCCGTGGTGCCGCCCGCGATCGACATGTTCCGGGAGTTCAGGAACATCCACATCGGGTCCCCCCTCCCGCCCTTGCCCTCGCCGGTCAGCGCGTCCGGTCCGGTCCAGTCGACGGCGGTCTCCCACACCTGCTGCATGTGCTCGACTCCGATCAGCTTGCCGATGCTGGACTCGGCGCCCGGCTGCCCGCCCGCGAGGGAGCGCAGCGTGGTGCGCAGGCCGAACAGGCTGCTGGACTGGGCGTCGCAGAGGATCCCGCCGAGGGTGGTGAGCCGCTCGTCGTCCGCGCCTTCGGCGGCCAGTTCGAGAAGGGCCTCGCCGCCGCTGCCCAGGGACGAGTCGTTGGAAAGCGACACCCGCTCGTTCGCGAGGGTCGTGCGGGCGAGTTTCCAGCCGTCACCCGGGGCGGCGACAAGGAGGTCGTCCGGGATGAACACGCCGTCCAGGAACACCTCATTGAACAGGGTGTCGCCGGTCAGCTCGCGCAGCGGGCGGATGTCGATGCCGGGCGATTTCATGTCGAGCAGGAAGTACGACAGTCCCTTGTGCTTCGGGACGGACGGGTCGGTGCGCGCCAGCAGGATGCCCCAGTCGGCCTCCCGGGCCATGGACGTCCACACCTTCTGGCCGGTGATCTTCCAGCCGCCCTCGACCTTCTCCGCGCGGGTGCCGAGGGCGGCGAGGTCGGAGCCGGCGCCGGGCTCGGAGAACAGCTGGCACCAGCGGATGTCGCCGCGCAGCGACCCGGGCAGGAACCGCTCGTGCTGGGCGGGCGAGCCGTGCGCGATCAGCGTCGGCACCACCCAGTTGCCGATGACCATGTCGTGGGCGCGGAGGCCGGCGGCGCGCATCTCCTCGGCGATGACGAGCTGGGCGACCGCGTCGGCGCCCCTGCCCCACGGGACGGGCAGGTGCGGGGACGTGTAACCCCGGTCGGCGAGATAGGCGAGGCGCTCCTTGCCGTCCAGGTCCTTGGCGGGCTCCAGCTCGGCACGGACCTCGCCGCGAATCCGCTCGGCCTCGGGCGGCAGCTCGACACCGAGCTCGCGGCGGACGCCGTCCAGGGTGAGGCTCGCGACGCGGCGGCGCCAGCTCGCGGTGGAACCGAGCAGGACGCGAAGGGTTTGGGCGCGCCGCAGATAGAGGCTCGCGTCGTGTTCCCAGGTGAAGCCGATACCGCCGAGCGTCTGGATGCAGTCCTTGGCGGCCTGGAACGCGGCCTGCACGCTGGTGGCCCCGGCGACGGCCGCGGCGAGCGACGCCTCCCGGGGGTCGCCTTCCTGCGCGCGGGCGGCGTCCCAGGCGCAGGCGCGGGCCTGCTCGGCGTGCGCGAGCATCCGGGCGCAGCGGTGCTTGACGCCCTGGAACTGGCCGATCGGGCGGCCGAACTGCTCGCGGACCTTGGCGTACTCGGCGGCGGTGGACGTCGCCCAGTCGGCCAGGCCGGACGCCTCGGCGGCGAACAGCACCGCCGCGAGATCACGGACGGCCTGTGAGTCCAGGTTCAGGACTGAACGGGCGGGGACGGTTGTGTTCTCGGACTCGATCCTGGCCAGGCGGCGGGTCAGGTCGTGGCCGGGCAGTTCGTGCACCTTGACGGCGTCCCGGGGCAGGACGATCCAGGCCGTCCCGTCGCCGTCCCTCGCGGGCAGCACCAGAACGTCCGCCGGCGAGGCGCCCATGGCAGGGCCGGACGTGCCGGTCAGCGTGACCTCGTCGCCGGAGCGCGACAGCGTCAGCCCGCCCGCGTCCAGGCCGACCGCGCCGGCCTTCGTGCCATCGGCCAGGAGGGGCAGGTGGTCGCCGTGCCCCGCCCGGTGCAGCACGGCACTCGCCAGGACGGTCGGCAGGAACGGCCCCGGGGCGATGGCGCGTCCCAGTTCCTCCACGACGACGGCCAGTTCGACCAGGCCGTAGCCCGCACCGCCCGCGTTCTCGGGAAGGTGCAGGCCGAGCAGCCCCTGCGCGGCGAGGTCGTCCCAGAAGGCCGGGACCTGCTCCCGTCCGGCGTCCACGGCGGCGCGGACCACCGCCTGCGTCACCTGCCGGGACGTGAACGCGCGCACGGCGTCGCGCAGGTCGCGGTGCTCCTCCGTCAGTCCGATGGTCATGTGCTCCTCAGATCCGTTCGATGATGTGGCCGTGGAGTGCGCCCCGCCCGCGCACATCGTGACGAGCGCGGTTGACCCGTCCGACCGCTCCAGCTCGTTGACGGCCTGGCACGCCGTCCGGTGGGGCAGGTCCGCGTACAGCCACGCGTTGCGGGTCACGTTGCTGGACTGCTCCCCCGCCTGCGTGACACACCCGCCGACGACCTGCCCGACCGTGTCCGGCGCGAGGCCGGAGCGTTCCAGCAGACCCCGCTGCGTCAGGCCGAGCAACGGGACCGGGTGCAGGCCCGACAGCGCGCCATAACGCTTGCCGACCGGTGTCCGGACGGCATCGACGATGACGGCCTCAGCCATGAGATCTCCCTCGAACAACGAACGGACCGGGCGACCGGGTCAGGCACCGACCCGGCAACGCGCTCTCGCCCACCGGCGCCCCCGGGCGCGACCTTGCGCCATGGGAGCGACACTAGAATTCGTTCTGATTTGCAGGCAAGGGCGGTCTCACTCAGCGGTCTGAGCCGTTCAGGGCGGGCGCACGGACCCGCTCAGCGGGACGGCGCCGGAGACGAAACTAGAATACGTACTAGCCTCCGGCATGCCATCTGAACACCGACCCGGAGGCTCTCCGATGAACGCTGACCTCTCCCTGGCGGGCCGCACCGCCGTCGTCACCGGCGCGGGCGCCGGGCTGGGCCGTGCCGAGGCGCTCGCACTGGCCGCGCAGGGCGCGGGCGTCGTCGTCAACGACATGGGACCGGCCGCCGGCGACGTCGTCGCCGAGATCGAGAAGGCGGGCGGCCGGGCCGTCGCGGTGACCGGGGACGTCGGCGACTGGTCGATGGGCGACACGCTGGTGTCGGCCGCCGTCGACACGTTCGGCTCGCTGGACATCGTCGTCAACAACGCCGGCGTGCTGCGCGACAAGATGCTGTTCAACCTGTCCGAGTCGGACTGGGACGACGTCATCCGCGTCCACCTGAAGGGGCACGCGGCCGTGTCCCGCGCCGCCGCCGTGCACTGGCGCGCCGCGAGCAAGGCCGCCGGCGGCCCGGTCTACGGCCGGGTGATCAACACCGCGTCGGAGGCGTTCCTGTTCGGGTCGGCGGGCCAGCCGAACTACTCGGCGGCGAAGGCCGGCATCGTGGCGCTCACGCTGTCGACCTCCGCGGGCCTCGGCCGGTACGGGGTGCGCGCCAACGCGATCTGCCCCCGCGCCCGGACGGCGATGACCGAGGCGACGTTCGCCGAGGGCACCGCCCCGGGCGGGCTCGACGTCATGGCGCCCGAGCGGGTCGGGTCGTTCGTCGGCTACCTGGCGTCCCCCGCGTCCGAGAACATCACCGGGCAGGTGTTCGTCGTCTACGGCGACATGGTGGCGCTGATGGCCGCGCCGACCGTGGAGCAGAAGTTCACCGCGGCCGGCGGCGTGTTCTCCGTCGAGGAACTCGGCGAGCAGATCACCCCCTACTTCGAGGGACGCGACCCGCACCGGACCTACGCCGCCCACGGCGTCGCCGCGCTCGACGACACCGGCACCAGCAAGAGGTGACCCCTCCGGTCGGCGGCCGCCCCGGCACGAGGGCGGCCACCGGTTCCCTCAGAACAGTTCGGGGCCGCGGAGGGTCGCCTCGGCGCCGCCGTCCACGTAGATGACCTGGCCGGTCATATGGGTGTTCGCCGGGGCGATCAGCCAGCGCAGGGCCTCGGCGATCACCTCGGGGCCGGCGTAGCCGTTCAGCGGCATCGGGACGGCCTCGTTCATGACCTTGAACATGGCCTCGTCCTCGAACAGCGGCGTCGTCATCGGCGTGCGGACGACGCCCGGCGCGATCGCGTTCAGCGCGATGCCCGCACCCGCCCACTCGGGGGTGACGCAGACGCGGCGCAGCCATTGCGCGAGAGCCGACTTCGAGGACGGGTACAGCCGTCCCCCGGCGCCGCTCTCCTCCACCTTCGCCGCCGCCGCGAGCGCCGCGTCCTCGTCGCCGTCGAGGCAGGCGCGCACGACCGCGTCGTCCACCGGGTGCGTCCCGGAGATGGAGCCGACCACGGCGGCGCGCGGCGCCCCGGCACGGGCCAGGGCCGGGCGCAGGCCGTCCAGCAGGGCGACGGCGCCGAAGAAGTTGACCTTGACGGGGAGGACGGTGAAGTCGGAGACGCCGGCGCAGGCGACGACGCCGTCGAGGGTCCCGCCGCAGAGTTCCAGCGTTCCGGCGACCGCCCGCGCCCTGCCTTCGGGGCCGCTGAGGTCGGCGCGGACGTCGGCGTCGCGCAAGTCGATCCCGATGACCGTGTCGCCCTGGTCGCGCAGGAGCCCGGCCAGGGCCTCGCCGATGCCGGACGCCGTTCCGCTGACGGCGATGGTGCGGGCCATGTGCGGTCCCTTCTAGAGGTGTGAGCCGCCGTCGACGCGGAGGTCGGCGCCGGTGAAGTAGGCCGCGTCGGACGAGGCGGCGAACGCGATCGCGGACGCGATCTGCTCCGGGTCGGCGGCGCCGAAATACGAGCGGATCTTGGAGAAGTAGCCGAGGTCGAGACCGGCGGGGAACATGTCCGGGTTCCTGATCAGCGGGGTGTCGACGGCCCCCGGGGAGATCGGCACGACGCGGATGCGGCGGGCGGCCAGTTCCGCGGCGAGGCTCAGCGAGAACGCCAGCACGGCCCCCTTGGACGCCGAGTACGCGGTCATGAACGGGTTGCCCTGCGTCGCCGACAGCGACGCCGTGTTGACGATCACGCCGGAGCCGTCCGGGAGGTGCTTGAGCGACTCGCGGCAGAACAGCGCGGTTCCGACGAGGTTGACGGAGAACAGCCGGTTCAGGTCGTCGACCGTCAGCGTCTCGATCGGGGTGGTCTTGTGGACGCCCGCCACGTTGACGAGGACGTCGATGCCGCCGAGCGTGTCCGCCGCGTCCGCCACGGCGGCGACCACGGCGGGCTCGTCGGTGACGTCGGCCGTGCGGGTGGTGATCGTGCCGGGGCCGGTGGCCGCGGCGGCGGTCTCGGCCAGGCCCTTCTCCGAGAGGTCCACCGCGTGGACCGCGGCCCCCTCGGCGGCGAGGCGGATCGCGGTGGCCCGTCCGATGCCCGACGCCGCCCCGGTGAGCAGCACTTTCACGCCGTCATAGCGATTCATGGCGGCACGCTAGCCGCGTCCCGCAACCGCCCGCCCGGACGATCCCGATCACCGGGAGGCGTTCGAGCGGGGCGCCAGCAGCAGGCGGCAGGCCAGCCGGATGTCGCTCTCCACGTCCGCCATGGACGCGCGGCCGTTCAGGCTCGACTGGAGCACCCCGTACCAGCACTGCATCAGCAGCCGGACGAGGGTGACGTCCTGCGCGGTCGGGTTCTCGATGCCCACGGCGCGGAGCAGGATGTCCCGGAACGTGTTGTCGATGTGGACGGTGTCGGCGACGGTCGCGACGTGCGCGGTGTTCGACGCGTGCAGCATCGACGTCGACAGGACGGGCTGCGCCATCAGGTGCCGGCTGGCCTGCACCAGCAGCCCGGCGACCGCGTCCTCGGGGGTGGTGCCGGGCGACGGCTCGGTGACCTGGTCGCGGAGCCGGTCGACCTGCGCCGCCATCACCCCGGTGAACAGGTGGACCTTCGACGGGAAGTACCGGTACAGGGTGCCGATCGCGACCCCGGCCGCCTTCGCCACCTCGTGCATCTGCACGCGTTCGAGGGGCTTCTCCGCGCCGATGCGGGACGCGGCCCGCAGGATGCGCTGCCGCCGGTCGTGCTGCTCGGGAGAGCTCGGCTCGGCGGACAGCCTGCCCGCTGCGATCCTCGCCACGGTCCTCCCCCCCGGGTCCATTCCTGCTGCTGACAGGGAACAATATCCGGACTCCCGGCCGTCCCCGCGATCCGCGATACCGGTCAGTGGGACCGCGCCACCCGCCCCGGCTCCGCCCGCGTTTACGTTGTGCGCGCGCCGAGATCGGGAGGGGTGTCACGTGGGAAATGCCCGGTGGGACGACGAATACGACGTGGTGGTGGCCGGGTCGGGCGCCGGGGCGATGGCCGGTGCGCTGACGGCGGCGTCGGGCGGGCTGCGGACGGCCGTACTGGAGAAGACGAACCTGCTCGGCGGGACGTCCGCGTATTCGGGGTCGGCGATCTGGCTGCCGGGGACGCGGGTGCAGGAGCGCGCCGGGATCGGCGACTCGACCGAGTCGGCCCGCGCCTACCTGCGGGCGCTGATCGGCGACGGCGACGCCGCGCACCGGGAGGCGTTCCTGGAGACCGCGGCCGAGCTGGTCGAGTTCCTGGAACGGGACCCGGAGATCGAGTTCGAGTGGCGGGCGTTCCCCGACTACTTCGACGCGCCCGGACGCCTGGACATGGGGCGGTCGTTCGTCCCCCTCGACCTGCCCGCGGAGCGGCTCGGCGACCTGGCCGGGCTCGTCCGCCCGCCGGTCGACCGGGACCGGACGGGACGCGGGCACTCGTCCAAGCCGATGGCGCGGGGACGGGCGCTGATCGGCCGGCTGCTGCTGGCGGTCAACGCGACCGGCCACGGCACCGTCCGCACGAGGACGGCGCTGACCGACCTGATCGTCGAGGACGGCCGCGTCGCCGGCGTGCGCGCGGCGGCGCCGGGCGGCCCCGTCCGGCTGCGGGCCTCGCGCGGGGTGCTGCTGGCGGCCGGCGGGTTCGAGTCGTCGGCCGCGCTGCGGGACGAGCGGGGCGTGCCGGGCGACGCGGAATGGACGATGGCCCCCGACGGCGCGAACACCGGCGACGCCATCGAGGCGGCCGTGCGGATCGGCGCGTCCACCGGGCTGCTCGACCAGGCGTGGTTCTGCCCCGGCCTCCTGACCCCGGACGGACGGCCGGCGTTCACGCTCGGCTTCCGGGGCGGGCTCATCGTGGACGGGTCGGGACGCCGGTTCGCCAACGAGTCCCTCCCGTACGACCGGATGGGGCGGCGGATGGCCGATGCGCGGGGCCCCTTCCACCTGATCTTCGACGCGCGGTCCGGCGGGCTGCCGGCGATCTCCGTCCCGCCCGTGGTGCCGGACGACCAGCTCGCGTCGGGGGCGTGGGTCCGGGCGGACACGATCACCGAGCTGGCCGCGAAGACCGGCCTGCCGGCGGACGCGCTCACCGGGACGGTGGAACGCTTCAACGGCTTCGCCGAGAAGGGCGTGGACGAGGACTTCCACCGCGGCGAGGACCCCTACGACCGCTACTTCTCCGGCGGCCGGTCCTGCGTCGTCGCCGTCGACGAACCCCCCTACTTCGCGGCGAAGGTCGTCCTGAGCGACCTCGGGACGAAGGGCGGGCTGCGCACCGACCCGGACGGCCGCGTCCTGGACGGCTCGGACCGTCCCCTCCCCGGGCTCTACGCCGCGGGCAACACCAGTGCCTCGTTCACCGGCCCGGTCTATCCGGGGCCGGGCATTCCGATCGGGTCGGCGATGGCGTTCGCCTACCGCGCCGTCCAGGACATCAGGAGGAACCACCCATGAGACCTGCCAGAAGGCGCGCGGCGGGGCTCGCCGTCGCGGCCATCACCTGCGCTGGGACGGCCGGGATCGCCGCCGTCCCCGCGCGGGCCGGAGAGCACGGCGGTCCCGGCGTGCCGCCGGGCCGGCGCGGCACGCTGCTGGCCGGCGCCCCGCTGACGAACGCGGCGGCGCTGCCGAGCGCCGCCGTCAACCGGAAGATCACCTACACGTCGGAGGGCGTGGGCGGGAAGCCGATCACCGTGACCGGCACCGTGGCGGTCCCGGAGGGCGAGGCGCCGCGCGGCGGCTGGCCCGTGCTCAGCTGGGCGCACGGGACGACCGGCACCGCCGACAGGTGCGCGCCGTCCGCCGACACGGCCGGCGGCCACGCGCACGACTACCTGTCGATCACCGAGACGTACCTGGACAAGTGGGTGTCGCACGGCTTCGCGGTCGTCCAGACCGACTACGAGGGCCTCGGCACACCCGGCGGCCACCCGTACATGAACGGCGTCAGCGAGGCGAACACCGTCACCGACATCGTGCGCGCCGCCCGCAAGGCCGACCACCGCATCGGACGTGACTGGTTCGTCGCCGGCCACAGCCAGGGCGGCCAGGCGACGCTCTACACGGCGGCGGCGCGGCAGAGGCCCCGGGACGTCCGGCTGAAGGGCGCCGTGTCGATCGCGCCGGGCTCGAACATGAGCCAGACCGCCGCCTACGTCAGGAACCAGTACCCGGGCGCGGAGATCGCGCTGCCGTTCCTGTTCGTCCTGCTCAACGGCGCCTACGCGGCCGACCCGTCGCTCGCCCCGGAGAAGCTGCTGACCGAGGAGGCCGCGCCGCTGGCCGAGGCGGGACGCACGGACGCGTGCCTCGCCCAGCTCAAGCAGCTCAGCGCGAACCTGCCGCTGAACAAGGTGTTCCGCCCCGACGCCGACCTCACGGCGTTCGAGACCTACTACAACGCGCAGGAGGCGCTCGGGCTGAACCTGAAGGTCCCGACGCTGGTCGTGCAAGGCACCGCCGACCGTGAGGTCGCCCCCGCCGCGACACGGAACATCGTGAACGACCTCTGCAAGCGCTACGGGAACATCGCCTACCGGACGTTCGACGGCGCCGACCACCGAGGCAGCATCCACGCCTCGTTCGAGACGTCCCTGAAGTTCGCCCAGAACCTCCGCGCCGGCGACACCCCACCGGCCACCTGCTGACCGGACCACCTTCACCTGCGGCGTGCCGCCCTTGCGCGGCCGCGCGAAACGGGCGCACGCCGCAGGTCAACGAGCGGGTCAGACGAGGTTGTCCTCGACCTTGAGGCCGAACTCGCCGCGGCCGTACATCGACAGGGCGTGCTCGACGTCGTTGGCGACGTGGACGCTGCCGGCGTGGGCGTCGCGCCAGGCGCGCTCGATGACGTTGCCGCGCTGAAGGGAGTTGCCGCCGGCGGTCTTGAACAGGATGTCGATCGCCTGGATGGCGCGTTCGGTGCCGCGGACCTGGTCGCGGCGGGCGCGCAACCGCAGCTCCATCGGGATCTTCTCGTTTCGGACCGCGTACTCGTGGATCTCCCGGACGTTCCGGTCGGTCTGCAGGATCGCGGCGTCGATCTCCGACGCGGCGCGGGCGACGGAGACCTGCGCGAACGGGTCCTCGACGAACCGCCCGCCGCCGAGGCTCAGCCGGATCCGGTCGCGCATCCTGTCCACGTAGTGGTCGTGGCAGCCCGCCGCCATCCCGATGACGCTGGCGGTGACCGTGGCGGTGAACACCGTCCCGAACGGCATCCGGTACAGCGGACCGGGGTTGACCTTGCGGCCCGGGTTGCGCAGCTGCGCCTGCTCGAAGTTGCGCATCGCGCGGTGCGCGGGCACGAACGCCCGTTCCACGACGATGTCGTCGCTGGCGGTGCCGCGCAGGCCCATCGAGTCCCACACCTCGCGGACTTCGTAGTCCTCCTTCGGGACGAGCACCGTCATGAAGTCGACGGGACGTCCCTCCGCGCCGACGACGAGCGCGCCGAGCAGCGCCCACGACGTGAACTCGACACCGGACGAGAACGACCAGCGTCCCGTCACCTCGTATCCGCCGTCGACCGGGGTGAGCCGCCCGATGGGGGCGTAGGAGGAGGCGACGAGCGTGTCCGGCCCGGCGTCCCACACCTCGCGCTGCGCCTCGTCCGCGAACAGCCCGAGATGCCAGGAGTGGACGCCGAGGATGGCGGCGACCCAGCCGGTGGAGCCGCAGACGCCCGAGATCGTCCGGATCGCCTCGTAGAACGCGACCGGGTCGTCCTCGGCGCCGCCGTAGCGGGTGGGCTGGAGCATCCGGAACACCCCCGCGGCGGTGAGCTCACGGACGGTCTCGGCGGGGATGCGTCCCTTCTCGTCCACGGACCTGGCCCGCTCGGCGATACCCGGCAGCAGCCCGCGCACGGTCTCCAGGACCTCGTTGCTCATCCCCGGCTCCTTCCCTTGTGCAGCCATTGAAGGACACCATGTCAGGGTGCCGTCGCGGTCGGGAACGTCCCGGCCAGCGGGACTCGCGGGCCGGGACGGTGACCTGCGACCTAACGTTCGAATCACCCGTCCACCCGCTGAAGGGATGATTTACGTGACCGCAACCGAGTCGGACGCCGTCCGCGCCATCGAGGCGGAGGCGATCTCCTCCCGTTTCGCCCGGGGATGGCACTGTCTCGGGCTGGCCGAGAAGTTCAAGGACGGCAAGCCCCACACGGTCAACGCGTTCGGGCAGAAGCTCGTCGTCTTCACCGGTGCGGACGGCAGGACGAACGTCCTGGACGGCTACTGCCGGCACATGGGCGGCGACCTGTCCCAGGGCACCGTCAAGGGCAACGAGATCGCCTGCCCGTTCCACGACTGGCGCTGGGGCGGCGACGGGCGCTGCAAGAAGATCCCGTATTCCCGGCGCGTCCCGCTGCGGGCCCGTACCGCCTCGTGGCCGACGATGGAGCAGGACAAGCTGCTGTTCGTCTGGAACGACCCGGAGGGGAGCAAGCCGCCCGCGGACGTGACGATCCCGGTGATCGAGGGCGCGACTCGCGACGACTGGACCGACTGGCGCTGGACGGAGACGGTGGTCAACACCAACTGCCGCGAGATCATCGACAACGTCGTCGACATGGCGCACTTCTTCTACATCCACAAGTCGTTCCCGACGTTCTTCAAGAACATCTTCGAGGGCCAGGTCGCCACGCAGATCATGAAGGGCGTGACCCGGGAGGACGCCCGGCAGGCGCGGGAGGGCAGCGGCGGCGGCGGGCCGCGGATGCTCGGCAACACCTCCGTCGCCTCCTACCACGGCCCCTCCTTCATGATCGACGAGCTGACCTACCACTACGACGGGTACGACCTGAACTCCGTCCTGATCAACTGCCACTACCCGATCGACGAGAACTCCTTCTCGCTGCACTCGGGCATCATCGTGCAGCACAGCGACGCGCTGCCGGCCGAGGCGGCCGAGGCGACCGCGCAGAAGCTGACCGACTTCATCCTGCTCGGTTTCGAGCAGGACATCGAGATCTGGCGGAACAAGGCCCGCATCGACAACCCGCTGCTGTGCGAGGAGGACGGGCCCGTCTACCAGCTGCGCCGCTGGTACGACCAGTTCTACGTCGACGTCGCCGACGTCAAGCCGGAGATGACCGACCGGTTCGAGTTCGAGATCGACACGACCCGTCCGGTCGAATCGTGGCAGAAGGAGGTCGAGGAGAACCTCGCGCGCCGGCAGGCCGAAGGGGCCTCGGCGTGACGACCCGGCAGGACGACCGCCTCCTCGACGGCCCGCTGCTGCCCGTCCGCTGCCGCCGCTGCGCCGCCGAGGTGCTGGTGCGCAAGTCGAGCTGGGAGCAGACGAGCATCCAGTGGAACGCCGAGGCCAGGGCCGCGTGCGTGGGCCTCCAGGACCCGCACGACACGTGCCCGGCGCTCCGCTCGGCGATCCAGGAGGCGGCACTGACCGGCTCCATCAAGGTGGTCGAGTGACGGAGGGGCGGCTCACGGGCCGGTCGCGGTCGTGACCGGCGCGGGCGACGGCAGGAGGCCCTCCGGACGCTGACCCGGACGGCCGCCCGCGAGTGGGCGCCGGCGGGCGTCGTGGTCAACGCGATCTGCCCCGGCGCGAAGAGCGCCGCGTTCCGGCGGATGGCGGCCGAGCATCCGGAGACCGAGGCCGCCGCCGACCACGCCAACCCGATGGGCCGCCTCGGCGACCCGGAGGCCGACATCGCACCCGTGGCGGTGTTCCTCGCGTCCGAGGACGCCCGCTACCTGACCGGAAACACCCTGTTCGCGGACGGCGGCTCGCACATCAACGGCGTCGCCTGGTCCCCGGACCTGGACGGAGAACAATGATCGACCAGTACGGCCCGTGGGCCGTCATCGCGGGCGGCTCCGAGGGCGTCGGCTCCGCCTTCGCGCACCGGCTCGCCGACGCGGGCCTGAACCTCGTGCTCATCGCCCGCAAGCCCGGCCCCCTGGCGGAGACCGCCGACGCCGTCCGGGCGAAGGGCGCGGAGGTGCGCGCCCTGGAACTCGACCTGGTCGCCCAGGACCCGCTCAAGGCGGTCCGCGAGGTCACCGACGACCTCGACGTCGGGCTGCTGGTCTTCAACGCGGGCGCGAACAGCTACGGCCACGAGTTCGTCTCCGGCGACCTGGACCGCTTCCAGAGCGCCATCGACCTCAACGTCACCGCCCAGCTCGCCCTCACGCACCACTTCGGCGCGCGGATGAAGACCCGCGGCCGCGGCGGCATCCTGCTCGTCGGCTCCCTCGCCGGCTACATGGGCCAGCCGCAGATCAGCATCTACTCCGCCGTCAAGGCGTTCGGCCGCGTCTTCGCCGAGGGCCTCTGGCTGGAGATGCGCGAGCACGGGGTGGACGTCCTGGAACTCGTCCTCGGCGTGACCCGCACCCCCGCGATGGAACGTGCCGGCCTCAACATGGACATCCCGGGCCTGAACGTCGCCGAACCCGACGACATCGCCCGCGAAGGCCTCGAACACCTCAAGGACGGCCCCGTCTGGGTCGCCGGCGGCAACTACGACATGGCGCAGAAGCGCGCGGGCTTCCCCCGCGACAGACTGGTCGCCGGAACCCACAAGGCGATGCAGCGCCTGCTCCCGAAGCCGTCATAGACCCGGACGTTTGACCTCAAGTTTAGTTGAGGTCCTAGTGTCCCTCTTGATCGACGATGAAGGGGGACCACCATGCGGGTTGCGGGATTCACCGAGCCGGGCGGGCCGGACGCACTGAGGCTCCTGGACGTGCCGGCCCCGGAGGCCGGCCACGGCGAGGTCCGGGTCCGGGTCCGGGCTGCCGGCGTGCAGCCTTATGACCTGGCCATCCGGGAGGGATGGTCGCCGCCGGGGACGCCCGGGGGCTTCCCGCGCGTCCCCGGCAACGAGTTCGCGGGCGTCGTGGACGAGGTCGGCGCGGGCGTCACCGGCGTGAAACCCGGCGACGAGGTGATCGGCAACTGCCGCCTCAACGCCTACGCCGAGTACGTCGCCGTCCCGGCCGAGGCCCTCGCGGCCAAGCCCGCGAGCATGCCGTGGGACGTGGCGGGCGGCTTCCCCGCCGCCGTGATGACACCGCACATCGCGCTTGAGGAGATGGCCGTGGGGCAGGGCGACACACTGCTCGTCCACGCGGCGGCGGGCGGGGTGGGGACGGTCGCCGTCCAGCTCGCCCGGATCGCCGGAGCCACGGTCATCGGCACGGCGAGCGAGGGCAACCACGACTACCTGCGCTCGCTCGGCGCGATCCCGGTCTCCTACGGCGACGGCCTGGAAGAACGCGTACGAGTTCTGGCACCGTCCGGTGTCGACGCGGCGCTCGACGGCGCCGGAGGCGACGCCCTGACCGTGTCGCTCAACCTCGTCAAGGACCGGGACCGCATCATCACCCTGGTCGAACACGGCCGCGCGGCGGAACTCGGCGTCCGGACGACACCCGACAAGCGCTCGGCGTCCCGCGTCGCCGAGGCCGCCCGCCTCTACGAGGAGGGCCGCCTCCGCGTCCACGTCCGGGCGGCATTCCCCCTCGAACGCGCCGCCGACGCCCACCGCGAGGTAGCGACCGGCCATGGCCGCGGCAAGGTCGTCCTGCTGACGGCGCCGCCGGACGCCGCGGGCTAGTACGCCGTCCCGGCGAGGCGGGCGAACGAGCGGACGAGCGGGTCGGCGTCGGCGCTGTTCCAGGCAACGATGAGGCGGCTGGGCGGCATGTCGGCCAAGGGGACGGCCGTGAGCCCCTCGGGCAGTTCGTGACCGAGGGGCGTCAGCCCGATCGTCCCGTTCCACAGGACGGCCTGGAGGCACTCGTGGGCGGTGCGGACGACGGGGCCGTCCTGGAAATCACCGGCGGGTGTCCAGTAGGCGCGCCAGATCGGATCGGTTCCGTCGGGCAGCCGGAACCATCGGCGGCCGCGGAGATCGCTCAACTGGAGGGTGTCGCGGCGGGCGAGCGGGTCGTCGGCGCGCAGCACCACCCCGACCGGGTCGGAGCGCAGCACGCGGATGCGGATCCCGGTGTCGTCGAACGGCGCACGGGTGAGAGCGACATCGACGAGGCCCGCCCGCAGCCCGGTGGTGGGTCGGTGAAGTCGGTTTCGCGGATTCGGACGTGGGCCCCCGGGTGAGTCCGCCGGAAGGCGGCGACGAGCCGGGTACCGCCCTGCTGGGCGCTGTCGGCGAGCGTGCCCACGGTCAGGGCCGAGGCGCCGGCCGCGGCGGCGACCCGGGTTCGTGCCTGCTCGGACTGCTCCAGCAGCGTTCGCGCCTCGTCGTAGAGGGCGGCCCCGGCGGCGGTGAGCGTGACTCCCGCGGACGAGCGCCGAAGCAGAACGGCGCCGAGATCCCTCTCCAGCCGCTTGACGGCCCGGCTCAGCGGCGGCTGGGTCATGTGCAGGCGGGTGGCGGCGCGGCCGAAGTGGCGTTCCTCGGCGACGGCCACGAAGTAGCGCAGCGAGCGTAGGTCCATCACCGGCGACGATACCCGCGGAGTATCGGGTGTGCGGACTCGGTGTTGGACGCCGCCGCCGGCCACGCGCTGGACTGGAACGAATCCGGCCCGCCCGTCTTGTGAGGAGTCGTTGCCATGGACGAATACCCGTACCCCGAGCCCGTCGTCCAGATCACGGAGGTGCAGGAGATCGCTCACGATCTGGTGGTCGTCCCGAACCGGCGGGTGCAGCTGGTGCCCAACATCGGCGTCATCGGCGGCACGCATTCGGTGCTGGTGGTCGAGACGGGATTGGGCACGGGGAACGCCGAAACCGTGCTCAAGTTCGCGGCGGACTACGCGGCCGGCCGCAAGTTGTACCTGACCACCACGCACTTCCACCCCGAGCATGCATTCGGCGCGCGAACGTTCGCCGAAGAGGCGACGTATCTGGTCAACAGGGCACAGGCGGAGGACCTGTCCACGAAGGGCGCCGGCTACCTCGGCATGTTCCGGGGGCTCGGCGAGCCGGTCGCCCGGCGGCTAGAGGGCGTCGAGGTGCCCGCCCCGGACGTCGTCTATGACGACTCCTACGACCTCGACCTGGGCGGACGGACGGTGCGGCTCCGGCCCACCGGCCGAGCGCACAGCAGGGGCGACCAGGTGATCACGGTCCCGGACGCCGGAGTGCTGTTCACCGGCGACCTGGTGGAGACCGGGCAGTTCGCGATCTTCCCGTGGTTCCCGCCGCACGACACCGACGTGTCCGGCATCCGGTGGATCTCGGTGATGGAACGGCTGGCCGCCGAACGCCCGCGAACTTCGGAACTGGACGTCGGTGATAGGGGCGACTGGGGGGCATCGGATGTCCGGGAGGTGGTCACCTGCGCGGCGGCACCCGATCCGACGGGCTCGTTCCCGCCGTCCGCGATGGCCCAGACGGCGAAGGCGACCAGCAGCACACCCGCCACCGCCGCCGCTCCCGCGGCCAGCGCGGACCCCGGACGTCCGGGCCAGGGAACCCGCGGCGGTTTTCCCAGCCTGTCCCGCAGCGATGGCAGCAGCACCTCGGTCTCCGCCACCCGAGTGGCGATCATCGTGGTGACCGGCTCCGGCAGCGGAGGCTCCCCGCCCTGGACGAGCACGGAAGTCGATGATGCGGGGCCCGTCCTGAGCGAGCAGCACGTTGCCGGGCTTGAGGTCACGGTGGACCACGTTGCGCTCGTGGATCGCCATCAGCCCTTCGGCCAGGCCCGCACCGAGTCCCGCCACCGACTCCTCGGAGAACGCCCCGTACTCGCCGACGGCCTCCTGCAACGACGGACCGGCGACGTACTCGGTCACGAGCCAGGGCGGATCGGCGCCGGTGTCGGCGTCCACCACCTGCACGGTGTGAATGCCCCCGACCCGCCGCGCCGCCGCGACCTCCTGCTCGAACCGCCGCAGGAACTGCGGATCTTCAGCGAGGTGCGGGTGGATCACCTTGACCGCGACCGGCCGTCCGCCCTTCGAGCGACCCGGGTAAACCCGGCCCATCCCGCCCGCCCCCAGCCGCGCCAGCAGCCGGTACTCACCGACCCGCTTCGCGTCGTCCGCCTGGAGCGGCTTCAGTTTCTCGCTGGACACCCGCACGCCCTCCCGCACCCGCCGATGATCACAACCAAACTTTCCACAACAACACGGCACACGTCCGCCGGACCCATCAGCCCCGCCCCCGTCGCAGCGCCCGAACGACAAGGAGCTCACGGACGGTCTCGGACACTTCCCTACGCGGGGGCAAGGTCGGGGATGACTTTCATCCTCGACCTGGCATGGAATTTGCAGTCAACCTTGTCGGCGGGCGACCCATTTGCTGGACGACGTCACCTTCCTACACAAACGCAGAAACCTCCTGGCCGTCCTCGCCCGGAGAGACCTCGGAGCAGCCTTGACGAACGTCCGCTGCGTCCAAGTAATGCGCAACCGCGCCTTCCGTCATTCTGTCCGGTAGGCGATCCAGGCTCGACCCGCTCGCGCCGCTCTGGCACGGAAGTCGCGTGTGGCCGCTGGCCCGTGCATGGCCTTGTATTCGCGGAACATCGTCCACAATGCGCCGAGGCCGGTGACGGCGTCGGCCGGGGCCGTTCTCCACCCGGGGTGCGCTGTGACGAGCGCTTCCGCTGCCGCAGGGCTCTGTCCTGCTTCGATCAGCCGGGGGACGAGCAGCGCGGCATCGATCCATGGCTGTCCCCGGCACGCGAACGACCAATCAATAACGTAAGTCTCCTGATTAGCGGTGAGGAGGTTCCCGCTGTGCAGGTCGTAATGCAGCAGCGTTTCCCCCTTCAGCGATTCCAGGGAGACCAGCCGACCGAACAGATCGTCGCTGATCAGCCTCTTGGGGTCGGTGACCATCGGAGTCGGATGCGCTGCCGTTACGGACATGGGCTGCTCCTCATCACCAGTTGACGTGCGGCGGCTGTCCCGCCACTCGGTCCCGGAAGCTCTTGACCAGGACACTAGAAAGCTGTCCACCGACCACGCCAGATGCTTGCGTGAACTTGCACACGATCTTCAGAGGCGGGCGATCGCGTCGGTGATCAGCCTGCGAGCATCCCTGCCATGAACGGCCATCGAGGAGAGCTCGGAGAAGGTCCTCCGGTACAGGTCCAGTTCGCCGGCCTACCTCACCGTGATCTTTGCGGTAACGGTCTCGATGACGACCTGCTGCTCATCCAGAATCCAGAACCCCTCCACCGGCCACATATCACGGATAGCCGAGAATGGAATAATTCCGAGTGATATCGATGGCAGCGTCATTATATCGAGCAGATAGCCGAGTTGGCCGCTCATTACATCGACGTCACCAATGTTGGTGCGTAGCACCGATTCCTCAATGACGACCGCGAAGCGGTGACCGCCTGCGTAGAGCAGTCGCTCTCGTTCAATCCTTGCCATGGCTGCCTCATCACCGTCATCTGGAAGTGAGAAGAAGTCTGCTATCCGAGCGAGTAGGGCGCAGGCATAGCCATGGGTTTGGAAGAAACCCGGCACAACACCAGGCTCGTAGATCCGAAAATTTGTGGTCTGCTCCCATAGCGGCATCACAGCATCCTGAAGCCTTTTCAGGCCACCTTGCTGCATTCGCCGCCACTCCACGTATGCGGAGTCGAGTTGACGGTTGATCGACACAAGTTCCGCCGCGACCCGCTCATCTGATCCACACGCCGCACACCATGCTTTGATGTCGGAATCCGCGACGGCCTGCTTTCCGTTCTGCATTCGGCTGCATTTGGATTCGTGCCAGCCGCATGCGGCTGCCACCTCCCTGGCCGATAGACCGGCATCCAAGCGAATCTCTCGCAGTCGGGCGGCCAGCGACTCCCGAGCCTGTTGGATGGACGATGAAGGGTGGACCGGCATGGGTGGAGGTCAGGAAGGCCGGTACTCGCCGTGGTCGATCGCTCGTTCCCACACGGCCGCAAAGGCGGCGGAGGACTGCATGACCAGGGACTGGTCACGCGTCACTTCGTTACCGGCCCATTCGCCATCACCGGCGAAGTGGTTCCATACGAGAACAGCGGAGTCGAAAACCCAGAAATCGGCGGGAGGAACAGAAAGACCGGCGGTTAGATGGCGTGGCAGCCATCGCACTTGTTCCCCTGCCTTCAAGTTGACCGGGGCCGTACATTCCCAGAGCCAGCGACTGTATGAAGAGAGCGGCTCGGAAACAATCCGCGCCCGCTGAACCCTGACCCCTCTCGCGACCGCCTTACCGACGGTCGATATCCACCATGCATCGTTGACATCAGGGGACACGACGCCGGTTTCAAGCCACTGCGCGAACGAAGCATCCGCCATATAGGCGTCGCGCAACTCCAGATGGACGGCGGAACTGGTCGCCGCGGCGAGAAGGTCTTCAAACTTCTCGTTGGTCAGCGGCGTCCCCATCGAGAGCCTCCAATGCCTTCAATATCATCGGCTTCATGCGCGCGGGAATTCGGACCGACGACTCGTCGTCGGCCGTGCGACTGCAGGAAGAGATCTCAGCCAGCACGGCCTCATCGTTCTCCGTCCACCCTGAAGCACAAGGTCGCCTCTTGCGCGATCCAGGAAGACGGCGGGCGAACCCTGGTTCTTGCTGGTGTCGTCCTTGCCGTAGAACTCCAGAGCCATGCTGACCTCCGGCACAGGCGCATGCGTCGACTTGCATGCGGCAGTACCGATACTCCGCTCTGCCCGCCCCGCCGTCAACCATCCGGCGCGCGTGGGCTGATGGTGGTGAATCCTGGCGGAGATGGAGGCAACGCGGTCGCGGGTCTGGTTGCGGCACGGTCGGATACGTGACGCGGGCATGTGCGCCGGACGGGCCCAGGCGTACCGGGCGGCGGCCGAACAGCTCGAAGACGTGCTGATCGAGTCAATCGGCCAGTGGGACGAGTACGAGCGCCAGGTCGGCGGGGACAGCCGGTAGGTCACGTGGACCGGAGTTCGTAGGTGCCGTTGTGGTGTTCGTAGAGGGGGTCTGTTGTGTTGCAGGCTTCGGCGCGCAGGGGGCGTTTGATGACCTTGTTGGTGGGGGTGCGGGGTAGGGCGTCCGCTATGCGGATGTAGCGGGGCGTCCACTTGGTGCCGAGGTCGGGTTGGGCCTTGAGGAAGGCCGTGAAGGACGCCGGGTCGAAGGTTCGATCGGCGGCTAGGGTGACGGCTGCCATCACCTGGTCGCCCACGTGTTCGTCTGGGACGGCGTAGACGGCTACGTCTGTGAAGGGCTCGTAGCGAGCTAGGAGGCGTTCGACGGGGGCTGCTGCGAAGTTCTCGCCGTCGACGCGTAGCCAGTCGTCGTCGCGGCCGGCGAAGTACCAGTAGCCGTCGGCGTCGCGGTAGGCGAGGTCGCCCGACCACGTCCAGCCGTTGCGGACGCGTTTCGCCGTCGCCTCGGGGTTGTTGTAGTAGCCCTCGAACTTCGCGGCGCCCATCGTGTCGACGATCTCGCCGATGGCCTCGTCGGCGTTGAGGAGCGTGCCGTGTTCGTCGAACTCGGCGCGCGGGCACTCCTGGAGGGTTTCCGGGTCGATGACCACGGTGCCCGGCTCGGCGACGCCGAGGGAGCCGGGCGGTGTTCCCGGGACGCGGTTGAGGCGGATCTCGCCTTCGCTGGAGCCGTAGGAGTCGATGACGGTGCAGTCGAAGCGGCGGGTGAACTCGGCAATGTCGCGCTCGGCCGCCTCGTTGCCGAAGGCGATGCGGAGCGTGTTGCCGGCGTCGTCCGGCTTTTCGGGGACGGCCAGTATGTAGGCGAGGGGCTTGCCGACATAGTTGAAGAACGTGACGCCGTAGCGGCGGACGTCCGGGAGGAACCCGGAGGCCGAGAACTTGCGGCGGAGGGCTATGCGGCCGCCTGTTGCGACGGCGGGGGCGATTCCGGCCATCAGGGCGTTCGAGTGGAACATCGGCATGACGACGTAGAACACGTCGTCGCGGGTCAGGGCGCGGCGGTCGCGTTGCTGGACGGCGATCCGGCCGAGCCGGCCCTGGGTGCAGATCACCGCCTTGGGGGCCGATGTCGTCCCGGAGGTGAAGACCAGGGAGAAGATCGTCTCGGGGCTGACGGAGTCGAGGTCCGCCAGGAGGGTCTTCGCCAGGCGGTCGGTGCAGCCGGGGACGTCGATGGTCAGCGTCGGCACGTCCACCAGTCCTTCGAGCAAAGGAGCGCGGGACGTCTCGGTGACCAGGAGCGCGCAGTCGGTGTGGGTGATGTCGCGGGCCAGTTCGGCGCCTCGGCGGGTCGGGTTCAACTCGACGACCGGGACGCCGGCCAGCGCTGAGCCCAGAAGCCAGAACAGGTGCTCGGGGCCGTTCTCCAGGAACAGGCCGACGTGGCCGTCCGCGGCGCGGGCCAGTGTCGCGCGGCGGCGGGCCTCGGTGACGATCTCGCGCCACGTCCAGGACGCGTCCTCGAAGTTCAGGGCCGTGCGGTCGTCGTCCGCGCGGGCCGCGACGAGTTCGGCGAACGTGACCTCGCGGGCGGGGCGGTCGTCGTGCAGCGCGGGCATGGCACTCCCTAGGCGCGGTGGGGTCGGTTCGTCCAGCCCTGGTCGTCGGCGCGGACGAACCAGCCGGACGCGGCGAGGGTGCCGCCGTCGACCGGGATCGTGTGGCCGGTGACGAAGCGGGCGTCGTCGGACGCGAGGAACGCGACGACGGCGGCGTAGTCGTCGGGTTCACCGAAGCGGGCCAGGGGGACCCAGGTGTGTTCCAGGCCCTCGTCGTAGCCGCGCCGCATCCACTCGACCGGGGTCTGCTCGGTGTTGGCGAGGTCGGGGGCGATGGCGTTGACGCGGATGCCATGGCGGCCGACCGCTACGGCGAGGCTGCGGGTGAAGGCGGATACGCCCGCGTTGAACGCCGAGTACACCGGGTGCTGCGGGATGCCGCGGAACGCCTCGACCGTGGAGTTGTTGACGATGCTGCCGGAGCGCTGCTCGACCATGGTGGGGAGCAGCGCGTGGGTGAGCTTGAAGACGTGCAGGAGATTCAGTTCGTAAAGGCGCTGCCATTGGGCCGGTGTGCTGTCCTGGAAGGACGCGGACGCGGGGCGGAAGTCGCCCACGTTGTTCACCAGGACGTCCACGCGGCCCCGCGTTGCGGCCGTCACCCTCTCGATCGTCTCGTCCTCGACGATGTCGCCGATGACGGTGACGCAGCGGCCTCCGGCTGCCCCGATGTCGGCGCGGGCACGGGCGGCGGCGTCCACGTCGATGTCGTTGAGGATCACCAGGTCGCCGGCGGCGGCCAGGCGGCGGGAGATCGCCCCGCCGATGCCGAGCGCCCCGCCCGTGACCACGCTGACCCGGGCGTCCTCAGGCAACGCGCCACCTCCGCACGGTTCTGGTCTCGATGAAGTCGATCTGGAGTTCTCGCCGGGCGAAGTGCCATGTGCCGTTCAAACGCCGGTAGGTGTCGGTGTAGCGGAGGTGCCAGACCAGGTCGGACGGCCTGCCCTCCTCACGCTCCGTCAGGTGGTGGGCGACGCAGGCGATGTGCCCGGTCACTCCATCGAGCACCTGGCCGACGATCTCGTGGGACGTCACCGGGACGTCGTTCAGAGGTGACAGGGCCGCGATGATCTCGTCCCGTCCCGAGAAGGTCCGTACCGGGCCGAGTGAGCGGGGCGGGTCCGGCAGGACGAGGACGCCGTCGTCGGTGAACAGGTCCGCGAGACCGGAGAGGTCGCGGCGGTCGGCGCAAAGCGCGTACCGGGCGACCAGGTCGAGGAGTTCGACCCGGTCGCCGGTCCCCAGCGTCATGGCAGGCCGAGGCGGTCGGCGCACGCCGAGAGTTCGTCCCGCGCCTCGTTCAGGTCCTTGGTCGGCTTGCCGCGTAGGACGAGACGGCCCGCTCCCAGGGCGGACAGCTTCTCCGACTTCTCCGGGGTGACGGCCGACAGGGAATGGCCGAGGGTGAGTTCGAGAGCGTCCGGGTCGCGGTCGTTCCCCTCGGCTTCTTCTCGCATCAGCGCGACCAGGGCGCGGAGTTCGTCGCCGGCCACGCCCAGGGGCTGAAGTCCGTCGCCGTAGCGGCCGGCGCGGCGGGCGGCGGCCTTGGTGTGGCCGCCGACGTGGATCGGCACGCCGCCCGCCTGGACGGGCTTCGGGTAGCTCATCGCCCCCTTGAACCGGAAGAACTCCCCGTCGTGCGTGGCTCCCTCGGGCGCGGTGTCGGCCCACAGCTTGCGCAGCACCTGGAGTTGCTCGTCGGCGCGGCGTCCGCGGGAGTCGAAGTCGGCGCCGCACGCCTCGATCTCCTCGCGCATCCAGCCCATGCCGACGACCAGCCGGAGCCGTCCGCCGGACAGCGCGTCGATCGTCGCGAGCCGCTTGGCGAGCACGACCGGGTGGTGGTCGGGCAGGACGAGCACGCCGGTGGCGAGCCCGATCAGGGACGTCCGGCCGGCGAGGTACGCCAGCAGGTCCAGGGGATCGGGGATGTCGAGGTCGTCGGCCAGTTCCATGCGGCCCGACTCGTCGTACGGGTAGACGCTCGAATAGCCGCTCGCCACCACCGCGTGCTCCACCGCGCCGACCGACTCGAAGCCGCGGGCTTCGGCGTGCTGGACGTACGCGCCGATCCACGCGGGATCGGCGGTGACTCCCGCCGCCACGGGCAGCAGGACGGCGTACTTCATTCGGGGCCCTTTTCGAGTGCGGCGGCGGCGCGGCCCGCGCGGCGGCCGAAGAACGTGCCGTCGCCCAGGGACGTTCCGCTGATGTACCCCTCGCCGTGCATGCCGGAGGCGGCACGGCCGGCGGCGTACAGGCCGGGCACCGGCTCGCCCGAGTTGTTCAGAACCTCGCCGTCGACGGTCGTGTGCAGCCCGCCGAGGGTGAACCCGCCCGCGCCGGTGCCCTTGCCCGTGCCGCCGGCGCCGAAGAAGCCCGCGGCGGGGTCGATCGCCGCGAACGGGGACTTCAGCGGCCGCAGCCACTTCGGGTCCTTGTGGAAGTAGGGGTCCTCGCCCTTCTCGGCGTGCCGGTTGTACGTCTCGACCGTGGTCTCCAGGGACCCGGCGGGCATGCCCAGCGACTCCTCCAGCTCGGCCAGGGTCTCGGTGACGTACTTGGGAAGCACGCCCCACCGGTCGGGCTCGGGGACGGACTCGTAGCCCTCCTCGTCGATGATCGTCCAGTAGGGGCCGGGCTGGTGCCTGACGGCGTGGACGCTCCAGTGGCCCGGGTAGACGTCCTCGTTGAGGAAGCGGCGGCCCATCCCGTCCACGAGCATGCCGCGGCACACCATCGCGGGCAGCGCGGTGAGCGCGATCTCGACCACGGACATGCGGCGGGTGGCGGCGCCGATCGCGGTCGCCATCCGGATGCCGGAGCCGTCGTCGAGGCCGTCGCTGACCTTGTCGTGGCCGAGCAGCACCGGCGCGTGGTCGGCCAGCATCTCCTCGTTGTCGACGAACCCGCCGGTCGTGAGCACCACCGCCTGGTGGGCGCGGAAGGTGACCTGCTTGCCGTACCGGCGCGCCACCACACCGGCGACGCGGCCGTCCTCGTCCAGGACGAGGTTCGTGGCCACGGTGTCGACGTGCGTGACGGCTCCCGCGTCGGTGGCGGCGGCGGAAAGCTTCTCCATCAGCACCTGACCGCCGAACCCGCGCGCCGCCGGACGGTGCCCGCGCGGGACGGCCCTGGCGATGGTGTTGTACGGCCAGGAGTTCTCGCCCAGCCACATCAGCCCGTCCTCGGAGAAGGGCATCCACACGGGCGCAGGGTAGAGGCTGGGGTTGAACGTGACGCCGCACTCGCGGAACCACTCGAAGTGCTCGACGCTCCCGTCGCAGTACAGCCGGAGCTTCTCGGTGTCGGCGTTGGGGCCGAGCGCCGCCTCCAGGTAGGCGTACATGTTGTCGGGGTCGTCGTCGAAGCCGCACTCCTTCTGCACTTCGGTGCCGCCGCCGAGGTACAGCTCGCCGCCGGACTGCGCGGACGAGCCGCCGGGCCCGCTCGCCCGCTCCAGCACCAGGACGTCAGCGCCGGCGCGGGCGGCCTCATACGCGGCAGCGGCGCCCGCGCAGCCGAAACCGGCGACGAGCACGTCGCATTCATGGTCGAACTCGCCGATGTCGCGCAGCGCGAACGGCTCGACCGAGGAACGCCGCGAGTCGATCGATTGGTGGTCGGTGGGGGCTGGAGGACGGTTCACCCGATCACTTCCCGGGAGGGGTGAACGCGGCCAGCGGCTCGGACCCCGACCAGTCGTGGCCCCAGTAGCTGTCCTTGGTGATCTCCTCGGCGGTGTAGTACGTCTCGTCCACGAGCATGCCCTCGCAGCCGTACTCGACGTCCCAGCCGCCGGGCGCCCGCACGTAGAACGACACCATCTTGTCGTTGGTGTGCCGGCCCAGCGTCGAGGAGATGGAGAAGCCCTTCTCCTTGACGGTGTCGAGTGCGATGCCGACGGCGTCGAGGGTGTCGACCTCCACCATCAGGTGGACGAGGCCCGGGTCGCCGTCGTGCGGTGCCGGGCAGATCGCCAGGCTGTGGTGGCGCTGGTTGACGCCCATGAAACGGATCCGCACCGGGCCGCCGACCTTCATCGCGCCGCGCGGCAGGAAGCCGAGGACCTCGTTGTAGAACGTGACGGTCTCGGCGAAGTTCGGGGTGGGCAGCACAACGTGGCCCATGCCCATCGCGCCGGTGAGGAACTTCTGCGCGAAACCGGTGCGGACGGGGCTGTGGTCGAGCACCGGGCCGAAGAACACCTCGACCGGGGTGCCGCCGGGGTCGGTGAACGCGATGACCTCCTCGGCGTCGCGCTCCGCGGCCTCCTTGGGCTTCAGCGTCGTGACGGCCGTACCGGACTTCTCGACGGCCTCGCGGACGGCGGCCAGCGCGTACTGGTCGCGCACCTCCCAGCCCACGGCCAAGACCCTGTCGGAGTCGCCGGGCAGCACCTGCAGGCGCGACCGGCGCTCGTCCATGCGCAGGTAGAGGCCGTCCGGGTCGGAGCCGCTCCCCTCGGCGAACCCGAGCCCGTCGAGGGCGAACTCGCGCCAGCGGTCGATGTGGCGGGTCTGGACCTTCAGATATCCCAGCCCTCGGATCTGCGTCACTGTCCTCGGTCCTCTCTGGAGAGCGCGGCCCGCGCGGCGGCCGTCCATGCTCAACCTGTCAAATCGTGTGGAGCGCCGCCGGGGCCTTCCCGCTCAGTGAGAGTCGCGCGGCGGGCCGGACGGCCGGTGTCATCATCCTCTGATGACCGCAAAGAGACAGGTCGCGCTGGTGACCGGGGCGAGCCGGGGCATCGGCCGGCGGCGGAACGATCGTCAACCTGTGCTCCGGGTCGGCGACCAGCGACCCGCCGGGGCCGCCCGGTGAGGGCGGCTGGGGTGTGGCGTACTCGGCGTCCAAGGCGGCGTTCGGGCGGCTGGCCGGCGCGATCAACGCCGAGTACCTGGGACGCGGCGTCCGCGCCTTCAACCTCGACCCCGGCTTCGTGGTCACGGAGGGCCGTGAAGGCGCTCACGGCCCCGGCACACCGGTTCCGGGAAGGGCATGCGAGCGAAGCTCGTCCGTTGAACGGGGGGCGGACGGTCAGATCATGGAGCGCATCGGGCCCTGCGGGGGCTCGATGTCCAGGTCCGTGAGCGCGGAGACGTGGTAGACGGCGCCGGGGACGTGGATGGCGTGCGCGAGGCCGACGTGCGCGTCCCGCCAGAACCGCTGGATCGGGTTGTCGTTGCGCATCGCGTTCCCGCCGGACCGGACGACGATCTCGTTCATCGCCTGCACCGCCCGCCAGGCCGCGCGGACCTGGGTGCGGCGGCCGGCGGCGCGCTCGGCGAACGTCGGGACCTGCCCGGCGGCGACCATGTCGTACATGCGCGAGCAGTTGTCCAGCAGCGCGGTGCGGGACGCCTTGATCTCCTCGGCCGCCTCGCTGATCGCGTACAGCACGTACGGGTCATCCTTGATCTTCGTCCCGGTGATCTGGACGCGGTTCCGCTGGTAGGCCATGTGGTGGTACAGGGCGCCCTCGGCGATGCCGATCACCGCGGCGCTGATGCCGAGCGGGAACACGCAGGAGAACGGCATCAGGTAGGACGGGTTGGTCAGACCGGCCTCGCGGGGAGCCGACCCGTCCACGACCTTGGCGTACTCCAGCGTCCGGTAGGTGGGGACGAACGCGTCCTTGACGACGATGTCCTTGCTGCCGGTGCCCTTGAGCCCGGCGACGTCCCAGGAGTCCTCGACGATCTCGTAGTCGGAGCGGGGCAGGATGAGGTGCAGCGACCGCGGCGGCTGCGCCATCTTGCCCTCCTCGTCGCCGAGCATGCCGCCGAGGAAGATCCAGTCGCAGTGGTCGGTGCCGGAGGAGAACTGCCAGCGGCCGTTGAAGACGTAGCCGCCGTCCACGGGGCGGGCGATGCCCATCGGCGCGTACGGGGACGCGATCCAGGTGTCGGGGTCCTCGCCCCAGATCTCCTCGCGGACCTTCGGGTCGGCGTAGGCCATCTCCCACGGGTGGACGCCGACGATGCCGGCGATCCAGCCGGTGGAGCCGTCGAGCGCGGAGATGCCCAGCACCGTCTCGGCGAACTCCCGGGGATGGACCTCCAGGCCGCCGTGCGCCTCCGGCTGCAGCAGCCGGATCACCCCCGCGTCGCGCAGGATCGTCGCGGCCTTGTCGTCGAGCCTGCCGAGGGCCTCGTTGGCGGGGCCGAGCTCGCGGATCTGGTCCGCCCGTTCCATGATCGTGTCAAGCACGCGGTTCGCCATCGCCTGTCTCCCGTGATGTGTCGTCAGCCGTCGTAGGTGATCTTCAGCCGGTCGGTGACCGGCCTCGCCTGACAGGCGAGGATGAGGCCGTCGGCGAGATCCTGCTCGTCGAGGACCGTGTTGGCGTCCAGGGTGACCTCGCCCTCCAGCGCCACGCAGGCGCAGGCCGAGCAGGAACCCTCCCGGCAGGAGAACGGGGCGTCGACGCCGGCGCGCAGCAGCGCGTCGAGGAGGCGCTCGGACTTCGGCCAGGGCACCGTCCGGGTCTCGCCGTCCATCTCGACCTCGATCTCGCCGGCCTCCCCGTCGTCCGCGATCTCCTCGGGGGCGTCCGGCTCCTCGAACGGGTCGCCGTCCAGCGAGAAGAACCGCTCGACGTGGACCCGCATACCGAGGCCGGTGAACGTCTCCGCGACGAGGTCCATGAAGACCTCCGGCCCGCACACGAACGCCTGCCGCCCGGTGTAGGGGGCGGCCAGGGACCGGAGGGCGGCGGGCGTCGGGAGGCCCTGCACCGACTCCAGCAGGTGGACGACCGTGAGCCGGCCGGGGTGCCGTTCGGTGAGCTCCCGCAGCTCGCCCGCGAAGATCACCGATCGTTCGTCCCGGTTGGCGTACAGGAGGGTGACCGAGCCGCTCCCGCCGGCCAGGCAGGACTTGAGGATCGACATGACCGGGGTGATGCCGCTGCCGCCCGCGACGAGAAGCAGGTCGTCGTCCAGTGAGGACGGCGTGAACGTGCCGGCGGGCCGCAGCACTTCCAGCACGTCGCCCGCCGTGACGTTGTCGCAGATCCAGTTGGACCCGAGCCCGCCGTCGACCCGCTTGACCGTCACCTTCAGCCGGTCGTCGGCGACCGGCGAGCTGCACAGCGAGTAGCAGCGCGCCGCCCAGCCTTCCCCGGACGGGACCCGGACGGTGAGGAACTGCCCGGGCCGGTAGCCGAACCGGTCCCGGTCGCCCTCGCCGGGTTCCAGGACGAGCGAGTGGGCGTCGGCCGTCTCGTGGACGACCTCCGCCACCCGCACCTTGAGTCCCGTCATGACCGTTCCGCGGCCTTCCCGTCCGAGTCCCCGTCCGCGTCCCAGTCCGGGTCCCCGTCCGCGTCCCAGTCCGGGTCCCCGTCCGCGGCCGCCGCGTGCCGGGCCGCGATGTAGCCGAACACGATGGCCGGGCCGATCGTGGCGCCCGGACCCGCGTACTCGTTGCCCATCACCGACGCCGAGGAGTTGCCCGTCACGTACAGGCCCTCGATGACCGTCCCGTCCCCGCGCAGGACGCGGGCGTGCTCGTCGGACACGAGGCCGCCCTTGGTGCCGAGGTCGCCGACCTCCATCCGGAACGCGTAGTACGGCGCCGTGTCGATGACGTCCAGGTTCGGGTTCTTCAGGTTCGGGTCGCCGTAGTAGCGGTCGTAGGCGGAGTCGCCGCGGCCGAAGTCGGGGTCCTTGCCGTCGCGGGCGTGCCCGTTGAACGTCCGGACGGTCGCGGCGAGGGCGTCCGCCGGGACATCGATCTCGCCCGCCAGCTCTTCGAGCGTGTCCGCCTTGAACGCGATGCCCGCGTCGTAGAACGCCTTCGGAATCGGCGCGCCCGGCAGGATCTGCGCGAACGGGTAGCGGGAGCGGGCCTTGGCGTCCATCACGAACCAGCAGGGGACGTGCCCGCCTTCGAGCTGGTCGTGAACGAAGTTGACGTACGGGGCCGACTCGTTGGTGAACCGCCTGCCGTCCTGCGACACGATCACCGATCGCGGGATGCACCGCTCGGACAGCAGCGGGATCGTGGCCCCCGCCGGGTGCCGGACGGCGGGCATCCACCAGGCGTCGTCCATCAGGTCCAGCGCGGCGCCGACACTCTCACCGGCGCGGATGCCGTCGCCGGTGAGCTCGCGGGCGCCCATGGCGAAGTCCTGCTGCCCGCCCTTCGGCAGGTACTTGTCGCGCATCTCCTGGTTGTGGTCGAAACCACCCGTCGCGAGGAGGACGCCCTTGCGGCCGCGGATCCGCACGGTCGCGCCGTCACGTGTGGCGACGACCCCGGTGACGCGGCCGTCCTCATCCGTGACCAGCTCGGTCATGGTGGTCTTCAGCCAGAGCGGGAGCCCGGCGTCCTTCAGCGCCATCCGCAGCCGGGCGGCCAGCGCCCGGCCGCCGGTCGCCATGTGGCGGCGGCGGATCATGTTGGACGACACGCGCCACACCGCGACCATCGACGCGCGCCGCCCGGCCCAGGTGCGCTTGGCCATCGCGAGGTCGTGGTAGTCCTTCGCGGTGATCCACAGGCCGAGCGGGCCCTTCATGCTGTTCGGCCGCTGGTACTTCTCGTCCTCACCGAGCTTGCGGGTGTCGAACGGCTTGGCCTCGATGGACCGGCCGAGCGGGCGCCCGCCCTCGTACTCGGGGTGGTAGTCGGCGTAGCCCTTCGTCCAGAAGAACTTCATCCACCTGCTCTGGCCGATCAGTTCCATCGCGGCGGGGCCGTTGTCGACGAACGCGTCGAGTCGCGCCGCCGGGACGCGTCCCTCGGTGAGGAGGTCCAGGTAGCGGCGGACGGACTCGCGGCTGTCGTCGTGGCCGCGCGCCTTCAGCGTCGGGTTGTTCGGAATCCAGATGCCGCCGCCGGAGACCGCGGTGGAGCCGCCGAACCTCTTGCCCTTCTCGATGATCAGCGGAGACAGGCCGGCGTCGTGCGCGGCCAGCGCGGCGGCCATCCCACCGCCTCCGCTGCCGACGATCACCAGGTCGTACTCGTGGTCCCACTCCGGGGTCGCGCTCATGCGTCGTCCTTGCGGGTCAGGAACGCCAGCACGGCGCTCTCCCAGGCGGACTTCTGCTCGATCATCACCCAGTGCCCGCAGTTGGGGAAGATGTTCACCTGGACGTCCGGGATCGTGCGCATCGGCACCAGGACCATGTCGACGGGGCTGACCCGGTCGTCACGTCCCCAGGTGATCAGCGTCTTCGCCTTGAGCTTGTGCAGCATCGACCAGTACGGCGGCTCGTCCGACTGCGCCATCGCCTTCGCGCGGGCCGCCATCGCCTTCGACCCGTACATGCGGCGGGCGCTGGCGAGGGTGTCGGGGTCGGTGGCCTGCCGCCAGCGCTCCTCGATCATCTCCTCGGTGACCAGCCGAGGGTTGTAGACCATCGAGCGCAGCCACCGGACCAGGCCCTCGCGGGTCGGGTCGTCGGTGAACTCCATCAGCAGCTTGATGCCCTCGCCGGGCGACGGGCTGAAGATGCTCTGCCCGAGCCCCCCGATGGTGACCAGGCGCCGGACGCGGTCGGGATGCCTGAGCGCCGCCTGGGCGCCGATGATCCCGCCCATCGAGTTGCCGATCATGTCGACCTGGCCGAGGTCCAGTCCGTCCAGGAACCGGACGATCGCGCCGCCGGCCGCCATCATCGGGTGCTCGTCGGTCGGGTCGCTGACCCCGAAACCGGGGAACTCCAGGACCAGGCACCGGAAGTGCTCGGCGAACCGGGCGAGGTTGCCCTGGAAGTTCCGCCATCCGGTCACGCCGGGACCGGACCCGTGCAGCATCAGCAGGGGCGGCCCCTCGCCGGCCTCGTGGTAGCGCAGGACGCCCCGGTCGGTGGCGAGCTCGCGCAGCGTCGACTCGTAGGTCAGCTCCGTGGGCATGATCTCCCAGTCCTTCGAGGGTGGCTTGACGGGAACGTAATCCGCGCGGCGGCAAGGTCACCCGGCGGATCCCGATCAGCGGGACGCACGTCTCACCGCCCGCTCCTGGGGCCGGTCCGGCGCCGGCTTCCACTCATCGGGATCGGGACGCGCCGTCCCGTCCGGGCCATGCCTACGTTTCCGGCGGACCGGACCACTTGACCGGTGGTGGGTCCATGCCACTTAGTGGATTTTGTTCCTTGGACGTTTTGTTGAGTAGGACGTTGATGACAGGGATTGTGTCCCGCACCGAGCCCCGAGGTGAACACATGCCAGCCGAGCCCGCGCTCACCGCCGACACCGGACTCTCGCCCGCCGACACCGCCGCGCCCGACCCCGCGGACTTCCGCAAGGCGATGGCGGAGTTCGCCACGGGCGTGACGGTGATCACCGCACTCGACGGCGGCGAGCCGGTCGGCTTCGCCTGCCAGTCGTTCGCGTCGGTGTCGCTTGAGCCGCCGCTGATCCTGTTCTGTGCGGACAAGCGGGGCCGGTCGTGGCCCCGGATCCGCGCGGCGGGCCGGTTCTGCGTGAACGTGCTGGGCGAGGAGCAGCGCGAGCTGTGCGAACGCTTCGGGTCGAGCCGGGGCGCCAAGTTCGAGGGCCTTGAGTGGGAGACGTCCGAGTGGGGCACCCCGGCGCTGCCGGACGTCCTGCTGGGCGTCCACGCCGTCGTGCACGACGTGCACGAGGCCGGCGACCACGAAGTGGTGATCGGGCGGGTCCTCGCGGTCGAGCGGCACGAGGTGCGGGACGGGGCCTGGCGGCGTCCGATGGTGTTCTTCCGCAGCCGGTTCGGCGTCGGCGAGCCCGACGCGCCGATCGCGCCGGACCCGTGGGGCCTGGGCGACCGGTGGGGCTGGGGCTGACGCCACCTCCGGAGCCCGCGTCACGGGTCGCCGCGTCACAGGGGGGCGCGTCACATCCAGTCGCCGCGTCCGTCGACGGCGAGCAGCCGGTTCATCGTCTCCGGCGACCACGTCGTCTCCCGGTTCGCCCGGGCGGCGGCACCGCCCCGGGCACGTCCGCCCGCGCGTTCTCCGCGGGACGACGAGCCGGGGAAGAGGATCTGCGACGTCTCGCGGGCGGCGGTGACCACCAGCGGCGCCACGTTCTCCAGCGGCGTGCGGATGTCGCCGACCAGGGAGATGCCGGCGACCGGCCCCTCGGCGCCGCGGATCGCGGCCGCCACGCAGGCGATGCCGGGGAACGACTCGCCGCGCTCGAACGCCAGGCCGCGGCGCTGCCTGACCCGGTGCAGCTCCTGGTGGAGGATGCCCAGCTCGCCGATGGTGCGGCTGGTGAACCGGCTGATGCCGGCGCCGAGCAGCGCGTCCACCTGCTCGGGCTCCAGCCACGCCAGCATCGCCTTGCCGAGCGCGGTGCAGTGCGCCGGGGCCCGTCCGCCGACCCGCGACGGGACGGACGCGGCGAGCCGCCCGCCGAGCTTGTCCAGGTAGAAGACCTCCGCGCCGTCCAGCACGGCCAGATGCGCGACGAGCCCGGTGGTGACCTGCAGCTCGTGCAGCAGCGGCGCCGCGGCCTCGCGGATCTTGCCGTGCCCGCCGTCCTGCCCGCCGAGGCCGAGGGCGCGCCGGCCGAGCCCGTAGCCGAACGAGTGGTGCGCGAGCCAGCCCTGCCGGACGAGCTGGTCCAGGATGCGGTGCGCCGTGGACCGCGGCAGCCCGGTGCGGCGCGCGACGTCCTCCAGGGTCAGCCGGGCGGTCGGCCCGTTGAACGCGTCGAGGATCAGGGTCATCCGCTCGATCATCGACGGCGGCGACTCGCCGCGGGCCGGGGCTGGCGCCTCCAACATGGCCTCGGTCATCGCGTCTCCCAGAACATGACTGAAATGAATTCTTGTTTAGTGAATGTAGCAACCGCTTGCTGTCATGGGAAGGGGGGCGAGTTCTAGCAGGTCAGTGAGGTCTCAACCGCCGGGATCGAGGCCCGGCCCGCCGGAGGCATCGTGATAGAACGTTTTCCTGCCGTAGAGGGGAGCAACGATGCGTGTCGGCCTCGTCACGCCGGTGGTGGCGCAGCCACCCGGCCACTGCGAGTGGGAGCGGGACGCGGGAATCGAGGAGATCGGCCGGATCGCCGAGACCGCCGACCGGCTCGGCTACCACCATGTGACCTGCAGCGAGCACGTCGCCGTGCCCGCCGAGGCCGCCGCACAGCGCGGCGGCGCCTACTGGGACCCGCTCGCCACCTTCGGCTATCTCGCCGCCCGGACGTCCCGCATCCGGCTCGCCACCCAGGTCCTCGTGCTCGGCTACCACCATCCGCTCGCGATCGCCAAGCGGTACGGGACGCTCGACCGCGTCAGCGGCGGGCGCCTCACGCTCGGCCTCGGCGTCGGCAGCCTGGAGGAGGAGTTCGACCTGCTCGGCGCCCCGTTCGCCGGCCGCGGCGCCCGCGCCGACGACGCCCTCGCCGCGCTCCGCGCGTCCCTCGGCCGCCGCACGCCCGAATACCACGGCACGCACTACGACTTCTCCGGCCTGGTCGTGGAACCCCACGCCGTCCAGGAGCACGTCCCGCTGTGGATCGGCGGCCGGACGGCCCGTTCCCTGCGCCGTGCGCTGACCGCCGACGGCTGGGTCCCGTTCGGTCTCCCCCTGCGCGCGCTCGCGGAGATGCTCGCGTCCTGCGACCTTCCGCCCGGCTTCGACGTGGTGCTCGCCCCGTCCCGCCCGCTGGACCCGATCGGCGACCCGGACGCCGCCGGCACCGCGCTGGCACGGCTGCGCGAGGCGGGCGCCACGATCGCCGGCGTCCGGCTGGCGTCCTCGTCGCCCGGCCACCACCGCGAGCAGCTCGCCGCGCTCCGCGACCTGGCGGGCACCTACGCGCTGACCTTCGAGGAGAAGCTGTGACCCCTGCCGAATCCCGCCTGGACGCCATCGAACGACGCCTGCGCGCCCTGGAGGACGAGCGGGAGATCACCCGGCTGATCCTGTCCTACGGGCCCCTGGTCGACAGCGGCTGCGCCGGCGACGTCGCCGCACTCTGGGACGAGGACGGCGTCTACGACGTGGACGGACTCCTGATGACCGGCCGGGCCGAGATCGAGGCCATGGTCCGCTCCGCACCCCACCAGCGCTGGATCACCGGCGGCTGCGCCCACTTCGCGGGCCCGCCGCACGTCACCGTCGACGGCGACGAGGCCACCGCGGCCGGCTACACGCTCATGATCGTCGACACCCCGGACGGGTTCGTCCTGCGCCGCGCCACCGCCAACCACTGGCATCTGCGCCGCACCCCCGCCGGCTGGCGGGCCGTCAACCGGACGAACCGCGTCCTCGACGGCCGCGAGGAGTCCCCCGACCTCCTCGCCTCCCACTTCCCGGACGCCGTCCGCCACCACTGACGGAGCCTCGGCCGCCTGGCGCGAGACCCCGCCGGGTGCGCGGTCAGCGGAAGCGATCGATGTTGAGCAGGTCCCCGGCGCCGAGGCCGGCGCCCCAGAGCGAGCCGGTCCGGCCGATCTGCTCAAGGTCGTACATGTAGGGCCAGCCGGCGGCGGGGGGACGCGGCACGTTGGTCCATGTGGCGCCGTCGTAGTGCCGGTAGTACCGGGACTGGCTGTCCTGCAGCCAGATACCGCCTCGGCCGTCGGACGCGATGTCCCCCAGGAACCCGACGTCGGAGGCGAACGTGCCCACCCGTTCGTACGGTGATGGCGTCTTGGTCGCGGTGAACGCGCTGCCGTCCCAGTGGACGAGTTCGGGCCCCGAGAACAGCGGGTCCATCGGAAGCGTGTAGAACCACACGTCGTCCGGGCCCACCGGGACGATCTGCAGAACCCAGTGGGGCCATGTGCTCGGCCACGACATGTGGTTCCACGACTCGCCGTCGTAGCGCCACAGGGCCGTTCCGCCGCCCGACGAAGGCGCGCCGCCCACCCAGACGTCCTCGGGGGTGCGCGCGGCGATGGCGTTCAGCAGGGCGCCGCTGGGCACGGTCAGGCCCTGGTCGGCCCACTCCCCCGCGCGGTACCGGAACACCTTGGAGCCGTCGGCGCCGATTCCGGCGGACCAGGCGGAACCCCGGGAATCGATGGACACCGCCATGGGCGTCTCCGAGGGATGGGGCACGGCCGTCCACGTGCGTCCGTTCCAGTGCAGTGACTTCGCGGTGGCGTCGCCGCCGCCCTGCCCGACCGCCCAGACGTCGGCGGGGTGGCGCGCGTCGACGTCCACCAGTTCGGGCGCCGTTCCTTCGGGGACGGACTGGGGCGTCCAGGTGCCGTGCCTCCAGCGCAGGACGAGCGGTTCACTGCCCGACGCCTGGCTGCCGACCGCCCAGGCGTGCCCCCGGTTCGGCGCGGAGACGCCGTACAGCGCGGGACTCTCCAGCCCCGTGACCTGGACGTGCCTCCATTCCCCACTTGGCGCGTCGGCGAATGCGGGGATGGGGCTCACCAGCACGGCGGCCACGGCGAGTGGTACGACACGACGGACGAGTCCGGGTTTCACGGGGCAGCGCCTCCCAACGAGGGCAAAGTGACCTGTGTTCTGCGCCAGTGTTTAGTGGCAAGGTCACTCTGTAAAGGCGCCCGCCCCGGGTGGCCGGATGCGGCTACGGGGTGATGGCCATGTTGGCGAGGACACGGGTGGCGAGGTCCCGGTCGCCGGTGATTTCGACGGTGACGGCGCCGGGAGCGCAGCGGCCCGCGGTGAGGCGGACGTAGGTCTCCCAGGTCATGGCCAGCTCGGCCGTCGGGTCCGCGGGGCCGGTCCAGTGGCCGCGGCCGTCGTCGTCCACGCGGACGGCCACATGGAGGTCGAGCGGGTCGGAGATCTTCAGCGCCACGGACTCGCCGGGCGCGGGCTTGGCCGCGCGGGCGACGACGCGGGGCAGGACGGCGCTCAGGAGGTCCCAGAAGCAGTGCGCGGCGGGCGCGTCGAGGTTTCCGGGACGGCCGACCGCGCGGCGGACGTCCTGCTCGTGGGTCCAGCAGTCCATCGCGCGGAACTGCATGAAGCGGCTGTAGGGGCCTTCCCTGCCGTCCGGGCACATGACGAGGCGGTCGGGGTCCATGCCGGGAAGTTCGGCCAGGCGGCGTTCGAGGGCGTCCGCCAGTTCGGCCGCCACGGCCGGGCCCGGGACGGGGCGGCGCACGTGCACCGCCTTCTCCAGGACCTGGCCGAACTCGTTGCGGATGTGGTCGAACTCGGGGACGTCGATGTCGGGCCGCGGGTCGCCCAGCAGGTCGAGTTCGACTCCGACGAGGTGGGCGAACTGGTCCTTGACCGTCCAGCCGGGACACTCGGTCGGCAGATCCCAGTCGGCCTCGCCGAGGGTTGCGGCGAGGCCGAGCGTGGAGCGGATCGTCTGTTCGTAAGCGGCGGTGCCGGCGCGCATAGGCTCGTTCATTCTGAGGTCCCCTCCATCGGCCTCAGAGCCTACGGTCCGTCAGGCGTTGAGGGCACCGTGGATGATGTTCGCGTAGGCGGCCTCGCCCCGGGCGTTCGGGTGCAGGGGTGCGGCGAGGTTGACCGGGACGTAGCCCTCGATCCAGCGCTTGGACGCGGACTGGCAGGCGTCATGGCCCGCGCTGGGCGTGACGAGGTCGATGTAGGTGCCGCCGTGCGCGGTCGTCTGCTGCCGGATGACGCTGTTCATCGCGTTGACGGCGCCCTGAAGGAAGTCGGCGTCCGTCGGCAGGACGGGCTGGATGGGCCAGCAGCCGTTCCGCTTGATGTAGTCGCGCACCTCGATGAGGCGGGCTCGGGCCAGCGCGCCAGGGTCGCCGCCCGCCGCAAGATCCGCCGGGTCCGCACCGTCCTGGACGACGTCGCCGACGAGACCGCCCTCACCGCCCTGGACACCTCGGGCGGGACGGCTCTGCTGCCCTTCTCCGCCGGCTGGGACGTCCTGCACGACATGGTCGCGGAGGCCGCCAAGGCCGCCGACGTCCGCATCACGGCGGTCGCGGAGATCACCGGGGCGGCCGGCGTTCCCGCCGCGGCCGCCCAGACCGCCGAGATCATGGATCTCGTCCGCCCCGCCGCTCGCTCCGTTAGGGCCAGCGCGTGTCGAGGACGTCGAACTGATGGGGGAGGCGCAGCGCGTAGCGCATCCTGTCCTTCGCCTTGAACACCGTCCACAGCGGCGACTCGTACAGCCGGTGGAGGGAGCAGCGCGACGCGCGTGACCCGGCCGCGTCCAGCAGCGCGTTGACGGCCGACCGGCCGCCCTGGTTCGCGCCCTCCATCGTCGTCACGTTGATCGGCGTCTTCACCCAGTCGCCGGCCAGGAACAGGTTGGGGATCCCGGTCTCGGACGACGGGCGCAGTCTCCACGAGCCCGGCTGCTGGATGAACAGCGGCGTCTCGTTCGTCACCCCGCCGGAGCCGTCCGGCTTGATCGCGGGGTCGAGGAACCACGAGTGGAGCATGTCGTCGGTGAGGACGTCCTCGCCCCCGTCGTTGAGGTGGGCCTTGATCTGCTTCCACGCCTCGGTGGCGACCTCGGACGGCGTGCAGTCCGAAGCCTTCTTCTTGTTGAAGGTCCCGGGCGTGAACCAGTCGGAGATGATGGACGACAGGCAGTCCCGGACGCTCCCGTCGCCGTAGGCGGAGAAGTCGCGCTTCCAGAACTGCTCCTGGCTGATCGAGGTGACCGCCCAGGTGGAGTCCCCGTAGTTCACGTGGCCGGGGGCGAGCGGCAGCTTCTTCTTCAGGAAGAACATCAGGCCCGTCATCCAGTCGGTGCGCAGGGCCCTGATGCCCGCGAGGGAGGGGTCGGCCGCCAGGACGTCGGAGCTGAGCAGGCCCGCGGTCCGCTCGCACGGCATCGCCACGACGAACCAGTCGGCGGAGATCGTCGAGCCGCCCGAGACCCCCGCACCGACGATCTTGCCGTCGGAGACCTCCAGCGAGTCGACGTCGTGCCCGACGTGGAACTTGACGCCGAGATCGGTCAGGTGCGCGATCCACGGGTCGAGCCACATCTCCGACGTCGACCCGTTCAGGACCCGGTCGACCGACGAGCCGGGCTCGTTGCCCAGCCCGAGGATGCTCCACACGGTCGCCTCGCCGACCATGGCGATCGAGTGGGTGCTGGCGTCCTTGGACTTGGTGGCGGCCAGGTTGCGGATGGTGCCGTCGGCGATGAACTTGTTGTACTCGTCGGAGAACCAGTCGGCGCGGATGTAGTCGGCCCACGTGATGTTCTCCCACTGGCCGAACTTTCGCTCGTCGCAGCTGGTGACGTAGACCAGCAGTTTCTGCGCGGCGAAGGCCGCCTCCGTCACCGACAGCCTGGCCACCGTCTGCAGGCCCGACTTGATCGTCGCAAGGAAGCTGTCCGGGTCCCAGATGCGCGATTCCGGTGGCAGCGGGAACGGGAACGGGACGGTGAGGTCGGGCCGCCCCTCCCTCGACATCATGTAGGCGTCGGCGCGGACGAGGTTGTCCCAGGTGCCCTTGCCGTTGCCCGGGAACGGCGTCCGGCGCATGTTGTCGGTGAGGTTGTGGTAGAAGCCGGGGAAGAACCGGAATCCGTGCTCGCCCGGCAGGTCGAGGCGTCCGCCGGTCCCGGTGCCCGGCACGAAGATGCTGCGGGCCTTGCCGCCCAGCTCGTCACGCTCGTAGACGTCGACCTCGAAGCCCCGCTCGATCAGCTCGTGCGCCGCGGTCAGGCCCGCGACCCCGGCGCCGAGGACGGCGACCTTGCGTCCGCTCGCCGCGTGCGCGGGGACGGGGCCCAAGGCCACCGCCCCGGCGGTGGCCGCGCCCACCAGCCCCGCGTCTCGAAGGAACCGTCTGCGTGTCGTCATGGCGACCTCCGGCTGCTCGGCCCCCGATGAATAAGTGCCTGGTTACCTTCTAACACGCTATTAGCGGTCTGCCAATAAGAATCTCGGCATATCTTTACGTCACCGGCCGGTGGCGTGAAGTCGGGGTGAGCCGGTGCGGAGAGCCAGGAGGGGGGCCGCGCCGTGAGCCGCGCGGAGTCGCGGGCGCGTCAGGCGTGCTCGGTGCGCAGATGGTGAACGAGCGTGGACAGCTCGAGATGGGGCTGGTGGCAGCGGTCGCATGCCCAGACGCCGCTGGGCACGGAGAAGCCGTGCGCGGCGGCGTCGTCACGCGCGCACAGCCGATGATAGGTCAGGACGAGGCGGAACCACGTCCTCCGGACCGCAGATGACATTCCCGCTCCCCTTCCGGGCCGCTCACCAAGGATCGGTCCAGGATAGGGCAACGGGAATGTCAAGCGGACACGCCGAAGGTCACTGGCCGCTCTTCACGCCGGGCTGGCCTTGTGCGTACTCCAGCGGCCGGGTCGCCCGGCGGCCGGGGATGTTGGCGGCCGCGCGGTACTTGCCGAGGGGAAGGATCGTCCGTCCGAAGCTGCCCTCGAACATCATCGCGGCGGCCACGTACAGGGCCAGGACCGCGGATGCGACGAACAGCCAGCCGCCGACGTTCAGCGACCACATGGACGGTGCGAAGAATCCCGCCGCGGTGAAGCCCGCGCCCACCGCAAGGGTGGTCAGCACCCCTGTCAGGCCCAGGCTTTCGCCGAGCGAGGCGATCGCGCCCAGCCCGGTGATGACCGCGAGGGCGACCCACCAGAACGCGAAGCCCGGATGGGCGGCCCCGAGCGCCGGAGCCTGCGTCTCCGGGTAGACACCGACGCTGATCAGCATGAACAGCAGGCCGAACGCAATCCAGAAGGCGCCCCACATGCCGTGCATCGCGGTCGCGAGGCCGTCACGCGCCCGATAGGCCCAGATGGCGGCCACGAACTGCGCGATCCCGCCGAACGCCAGAGCGAACGGCCACAGGATCAGCGGGGTCTGGGCGTTGCCGTACCACTCGGCCTGCCAGGCGCCGACCATCATGGTCGCGCCCGCGAAGCCGAACAGCCCGAGGATGGACGGCGCCGCGATCGGGCTCAGGACGACCCGCGTCCTGTCCTCCCACAGCGCGTGCTCGCCGGGCTCGTGGACGCCCCTTCCGGGCGCCGCCGTGGCGACTCCTTCGGTGGGCGTCGTGCCTGCACGCTCGCCGGCCTCCGGCGAAACGGCACGCTCTCTACGCCTTGCCATGAGATCCCCCTTTGGAATCGGAGAGCCATGCGTTTCCCCTAACCGTGGTTTGAGGGGCCAAACAACCGCGCGGATGTGAGCCTCGAGCGGCGCCGCCGCCGGTTGCTCGCACCACACCCGAGCGTGGTGGTTTGATGAACGACCGTGAGCTCCCGACCGATCTTCGTCGAGCCCGGTGCACCGCCGCACGGGGACGGCGGTCCCGTCATCGTCCTGGCGAGCCGGCGGCAGCGGGCCGCGGCCCGCCTGATCGACGCCCTGACCGTGACGCTGGCGTTCATTGCACCGCAGACCCTGCTGATGGCCGGGATCATCGGGCTGGACGACCAGGAGATCTCCTTCGAGCTGATGATGGCCATGTCCCTGGCGGCGCTGCTCGCCATGACCTGGCTCTGGCTGTTCCTGCGGGTCGTCCGGCTGGTCCTGTGGGGCTGCACGGTCGGGCAGCGGATCGCCGGCATCCGCGTGATCAGGCTGGACGACCTTCGGTTCCCCGGCTGGAAGGAGGCGTTCCGCCGCCTGTGGCCGACCTGGGGCTCCCACGTCTCCCCCGGCACCGGCCCCTGGAGCGACCTGCTCGCCTACCACGGGGACGAGCGGACCCGCCGCTGCCTGCACGACCGGACCGCCGGAACCGTGGTGATCCGGTCCGCGGAGGACGAGCCGGTGCGCCGGGCCGTCCTCGCCGCGCCCCTCCCGGTCATGGCGCTGGCGATCGTGGTCGGCGTCCTCCTGATCACCTGAGCCCGCGGGCCGTCAGGCGCGGGTCCCGGTCGTCAGCTGCGGGGGCGGCAGTGGATCTGCAGGCCCGGGGTCGTGTTCCAGCCGATCAGCCTGAAGAGCCTGTCGATGTGGGACGACACCCCGTGCAGGACGAGCATGCGGTCGCGTGCGTTCAGGTCCCGGGCGGCGAGGGTGAAGGCGCGCAGGCCCGCGACGTCGATGAAGTCGACTCCGGCCAGGTCGACGTGGACGTCGCCTGGTACGCGGTCTTGGACGGCCTGGAGGGCGTGCGTCACGTCGCGGGCGTTCGAGACGTCGATCTCACCGGTCATCAGCAACCGGGGCGAGGACGCCGCGGCGGCGACGCGCAGCAGCGCGGTGTCGTGCTCGACGATGTCGTAGCGGGGAGACGCCCGCTCCCCGGATTCGAGGCCGTCCTCACCATCGGTGATCCGCCAGACCGTCATCCGCTCCTCGCCTCGGCCGGGGGCGCCGCTACCGTGGTCGGCCCCGTATATGCCAGGCTCTCATCTGTCGGCCCCTTCTGAACCCCACCAGCCGGGAAAACCGTGATCGGGAGCCATTTGATGGACGAGAAGGCGATCCTGGAACGTATCAACGAGTTCATCGAAGAAGAGCACGCGCTGCGGCGGGCCCACGAGCGCGCCGAGACCAGCGACACCGACGCGCGGCAGCGGCTGCGGCAGCTCGAAGTGGCGCTCGACCAGTGCTGGGATCTGCTCCGGCAGCGGCGGGCCCGCATCGCGGCGGGACAGAACCCGGACGAGGCCCGGGTCCGCCCCGCCGGCGAGGTCGAGGGCTACCGGCAATAGGCGCTCTGCCCCCGAACCAATCCGGCCGAACCAATCCGGCCGCGGGTCAGAGGTCGAGGAGGAGTTTGGCCGGGGTGATGGGCAGGTCGCGGACGCGGATGCCGGTCGCGTGGTGGACGGCGTTGCCGATGGCCGCGGCGGCGCCGACGATGCCGATCTCGCCGATGCCCTTGGACCCCATGGGGTTCAGGTGCGGGTCGGACTCCTCCACCCACGCGGCCTCGACGTCGCGGACATCGGCGCAGACGGGGACGTGGTACTGGGCGAGGTCGCGGTTGAGGAAGTCGCCGAACTCCTCGTCCATGACGCTCTCCTCCAGCAGCGCCATCCCGATCCCCATCGTCATGCCGCCGATGAACTGGGAACGGGCCGTCGTGGGGTTGATGATCCGCCCGGCGGCGAAGACGCCGAGCATGCGGCGGACGCGAACCTCGCCGGTGTCGGCGTCCACCTCGACCTCGGCGAACTGCGCGCCGAACGCGTGCCGGGCGTACGCGTCCCGCTCCTTGATCTCCGCGGTGGTGTCGGCGGACGCTTCGATGCCCTCGGGCGGAACTGCGCCGTTTCCCGTGCGGTGCGACGACGCCCCATGCCCCCCGGGAACCGCCGTATTCAGCTTGCCGCGCAGCGCCTCGCAGGCGCGGACCACGGCCGTCCCCCAGCTCGCGGTGCCGGAGGAACCGCCCGCGACGGTCGCCTTGGGGAACGAGCTGTCGCCGATCTCGACGGTCACGTCGCCGAGGTCCGCCTTGAGCGTCTCGGCGGCGATCAGGGCGAGGGCGGTGCGGGCGCCGGTTCCGATGTCGGCGGCGGCGATCCGGACGGTGAACGTCCCGTCGGGCTCGGCGCGGGCCGTCGCCTCGTTCGGCGACATGTAGGCGGGGTAGGTGGACGCGGCGACGCCCATGCCGATGCGCTTGCGGCCCTCCCAGCGCGTGCCGGGCGAAGGGTCGCGTCCGGCCCAGCCGAAGCGGTCGGCGCCCTCGCGGAGGCACGCGACGAGGTTGCGGGAGCTGAACGGCAGGCCGCTGTCCGGGTCGTGATCGGTGTCGTTGCGGATGCGAAGCTCGATGGGATCGATGCCGGTGGCGATGGCGAGTTCGTCCATGGCGGATTCGAGCGCGTACATGCCCGGGGTCTCGCCTGGGGCGCGCATCCACGACGGTGTGGGGACGTCCAGGCGGACTAGGCGGTGCGACGTGCGCCGGTGCGGGGCCTGGTACATGACGCGGGTGGGCGTCGCGGTCGGCTCGGCGAACTCCTGGAGGGTGGACGTCTGCTCGACCACGTCGTGGAGCACGGCGTTCAGGCGCCCGTCGGTGTCCGCGCCGAGCTTGATGTGCTGGATCGTCGGCGTCCGGTAGCCGGTGGTCGCGAACATCTGCTGGCGGGGCACGGCGAACTTGACGGGACGTCCCACGGCGCGTGCGGCCATCGCCGCGAGGACGACGTTCGGCTTCGGGATCCCCTTGGAGCCGAACCCTCCGCCGACGTGCGGCGCCACGACCCGCACCTGCGTCCGGTCGAGGCCGAAGACCTTGGCGATCGTGCTTTGGACGCTCGACGCGCCCTGGGTCGAGTCGTAGAGCGTGAGGGTTCCGTCCTCACTCCAATCGGCGAGGGTGGTGTGCGGCTCCATCGGATTGTTGTGCTCGGCGGGGGTCGTGTAGGTGACGTCCACTCGCACGGCCGAGTTGCCGAAGGCGTCCTGCGGGTCGCGTTGCTCGGTGTCCGCCGGGAAGACGGGATTCACCTTGTCGGGCTTGTAGCGACCGGGATGTTCGTAGCGCAGCCGCACATCCGGTGCCTCCGGCGCGTACTCGACCTGGACGAGACGTGCCGCCTCCCGCGCGGTTTCGAACGTCTCGCCGACCACGGCCGCGATGAACTGACCACGGTAGGAGACCTTCCGGGACTGGAACAGGGCCAGTTCGCCCTCTGGGTCGCCGTCGAGCCGGGGGGCGCTCTCGCAGGACAGGACGGCGAGCACACCGGGCAGCCTCAGCACCGCCTCGGTGTCGATGGACCTGACCTCACCTCGTCCTATGCTCGCCTGAACGGCGGCGGCGTACGCGACGTCGCCGACGGGGTATTCGAAGGCGTAGCGCGCCTCCCCCGTCACCTTCTCGCGGCTCTCCAGCCGTTCGGTCATGACGCTCCCTCCCCCAGTTCCGTGAGCATCCGGACGATCAGGTTGCGCGCGAGCGGCACCTTGTACGCGTTGTCGCGCAGCGGCTCGGCGGCCTCCAGTTCGGCCTCGGCGGCGCGCAGGAACGACTCCCGTGTCGCGGGCGCCCCCCGCAGGGCCTCTTCGGCGCGGCGGGCGCGCCACGGCTTGTGCGCGACGCCGCCCAGCGCCAGCCGGACGTCCCGTACCTCGCCGCCCTCCACGTCCAGCGCCGCCGCTATCGAGACCAGCGCGAACGCGAACGACGCGCGTTCTCTGACCTTGCGGTAGCGGGACGGCATGCCGACCGGTGGAACCTCGACCGCCGTGACGAGGTCGCCCGGTTCGAGGTTGGTGTCGCGTTCTGGCTCGTTGCCGGGCAGCCGATGGAACTCGTCCACGGGGATGGTCTTTTCTCCCGCGCGGCCTTGGACCCGGACCGATGCGTCCAAGGCCGTCAACGCCACCGCCATATCGGACGGATGGGTCGCCACACATGCCTCCGAATGGCCCAGGATCGCCAGGTTGTGATGCTCGCCCTCACGAGCGGGGCATCCGCTTCCGGGACGCCGCTTGTTGCACGGCTTGGAAGCGTCCTGGAAGTAGGAGCAGCGTGTGCGTTGCAGGAGGTTGCCGCCGACGGTCGCCAGATTGCGGATCTGTCCGGACGCACCTGCGAGAACAGCCTGCGCCAGCACGGGATGCCCTTCGCGGACCGTCCGGTCTGCGGCGAGCGCACTGTTGCTCACGGCCGCGCCGATGCTGAGGCCGCCGTCCGGTTTCAGCTGGATCTGGTCATGCGGGAGGTGTGCGACGTCGACGACTCTGGCGGGCTCTTCGACACCGAGCCGCATCAGGTCAACGAGGTTGGTTCCGCCGCCCAGGTACAGGGTTTCGCCGTCGTGTCGCGCTAGGGCGTCCTCGGCGCTGGTGGCGCGCTCATATGCGAAGGGCCTCATGTTTCCGCCGCCTCTCCGCGCCGTGCCCGCTCCCTCTCGGACGCATCCCTCAGCGCGGCGACGATGCCGGTGTAGGCACCGCACCGGCACAGGTTGCCGCTCATCCGTTCGCGTATCTCGTCGTCGTCCAGGACGGGGTCGGCGCCAAGGTCCTCGGTCACCGCGCTGGGCCAGCCTTGCTCTGCCTCGTCCAGCACACCTGTCGCAGAGCACAGCTGGCCGGGGGTGCAGTACCCGCACTGGAAGGCGTCCTGCTCGATGAACGCCTCCTGGACGGGGCTGAGCCGTCCATCCTGCGCGAGCCCTTCGACGGTGACGATCTCGGCTTCGTCGTGGGCGACGGCAAGCGCAAGGCATCCGTTCGCGCGGCGCCCGTCGATGAGAATGGTGCAGGCGCCGCACTGCCCGTGGTCACAGCCCTTCTTCGAGCCCGTCAGCCCGAGGTCCTCGCGCAGCACGTCCAGCAGGGACGCGCGGGTGTCGACGCTGAGCCGGTGCTCCGTCCCGTTCACAGCCAAGGTGATCTCGGCGTTCACCGGGGTGACATCGCTGTACATGCCCCGCCCCTACCCCGGATCACAGGAGTGAGTCAGGGCGCCGGCCGGGGCGGGCCGGGTCAGCGGTCACAGGACCTCCACGGCCGCGTCCACGGCCGCGCGCACGTCGCCGTCCGGCGGGTACAGCAGCGACCGTCCCGCGACGAGGCCCTTCACGCCGGGGATCCGCATCGCCCGCCGCCAGCCGTCCAGGACCTCCCGCGAGTCGCCCACGACCTCGCCGCCGAGCAGCAGCGCGGGCAGCGTCGTCGCCGCCATCACCCGCTCCATCTCCGGCACGACCGGCACCTTCAGCCACGTGTACGCCGACGTGACGCCCAGCCCGGACGCCACCGACACCGCCCGGATCATCGCCTCCGGCGTCAGCAGGTTCCGGACGCGGCCGTCGACCCGGTGAGAGACGAACGGCTCCACCATCGCCATCAGCCGGTGCCGCGCGAGCCCCGACACCGCCCGCGCGCAGGACTCCAGCGTCCGGGCGGTCGCCGGGTCCGCGTCGTCGATGCGCAGCAGCATCTTGCCGCCGTCCAGCCGGGACGCGGCGATCGCGCCGGCGTCGTAGGCGGTGAACCGGTCGTCGATCTCGAACGCCGTCCCGGCCAGCCCGCCCCGGTTCATCGAGCCGATCGCGAGCCTGCCGTCCAGGACGCCCAGCAGCATCAGGTCTTCGAGGATGTCGGGGGTGCCGAGCACGCCGTCCACGCCGGGGCGCTCGAGCGCGGCGCAGAGCCGGTCGAGCAGCTCGCCCCGGTCGGCCATGGCCACCGGGTCGCCGCCCACCGCGAGCGCGCCCCGCGCCGGATGGTCCGCCGCGATGATCATCAGTTTGCCGGACGCGCCGGGCGGCGCGTCCCGGCGCCCGCGTCCCGCCGCGGCCTCCGCGACCGCCTCCGGCCGCTCCGCCCGAACGTCGGCCAGATCGCTGATGCGCACGCCGCCGAGTCTGCTGATGATCATCAACGTGTGTCAATCAGCCGGAGTCGGTGTCATCGGAGTCGGAGAGGATCTCCACGACCTGGCGCGCCGTGTCGGTGGGCAGCGGTGGCGGCAGTCCCTTCCACTTGCGGGACGCGGCCATCGCCGCGGCGCCGGCCCCGCCCCCGTACACGGCGGCGGCGACGAACGACGCGATCTCCGGCGGCAGCTTCTTCTCCAGCAACAGCACGTTCATCCGGTAGGCGGCGGCCGTGGCGAGCATCCCGAACGCCCCGGCGACCGCGCCGAGCCGCAGCGCCGGGATGCGCTGCCGCGCCTTGTCCAGCATCTCCTGTTGCGCGGCGTCGACCACCCGCCGGGCCAGCAGGAGGTTCTGCTCCAGCGAGCCGTCGACCTCCGCGGGTTCGCGCGACTCCGTCATGACCTCGCCTTACCCGCAGGGATACGAAGGAACCAGGAGAGCAAGGTGTCACCGTCAGTAACTTTGCGCGTGCTGTAAGTTGCCGACCGGACCCCGACAGAGAGGCCGGTCGATGCAACCGTTCGAGCTCCCCGACTTCTACGTCCCGTACCCCGCCCGGCTGAACCCGCACCTGCCCGGCGCACGGGCGCACACGATGGCGTGGGCGCGGGAGATGAAGATGCTGGACGACGACAGGGACCCCGGCACACCCGACATCTGGGACGAGCGCGCTCTCGAAGCGATGGACTACGCGCTCCTGTGCGCCTACACCCACCCCGACTGCGACGGACCGGAACTCGACCTCATCACCGACTGGTACGTCTGGGTGTTCTACTTCGACGACCATTTCCTGGAGGTTTTCAAGAAGCCGCAGGACCAGCCCGGCGCGCGGGCATATCTCGACCGGCTGCCGCTGTTCATGTCGCTCGACCCGCCGGAGCCCGCGAACGCCGTCGAACGCGGGCTCGCCGATCTGTGGGCGCGAACCGTCCCGTCGAAGTCGGACGCCTGGCGGGCCCGCTTCTCCGAAAGCACCGAGAACCTGCTTCGCGAGTCGCTGTGGGAGCTGTCCAACATCAGCACCGGCCGCATCCCCAACCCGGTCGAGTACATCGAGATGCGCCGCAAGGTCGGCGGCGCCCCCTGGTCCGCCGATCTCGCCGAGCACGCGGCGGGCGTCGAACTTCCCGAACGTGTCGTGGGGACGCGGCCGTTGCGCGTCCTCAAGGACACCTTCGCCGACGGCGTGCATCTGCGGAACGACATCCTCTCCTACCAGCGGGAGACCGAGTCCGAGGGCGAGGTGAACAATTCCGTCCTGGTGATGGAGCACTTCCTGGACGTGTCGCCCCAAGCCGCCGCCGACACCGTCAACGACCTGCTGACCTCGCGGCTGCGCCAGTTCGAGAACACCGCCCTCACCGAACTGCCGCAGACCTTCGAGGACCACGCCCTCGATCCCGCTGAACGGGCGAGCGTGGCCGCATACGTGAAGGCGCTCCAGGACTGGCAGTCCGGAGGCCACGAATGGCACATGCGCTCCAGCCGCTACATGAACAAGAAGTCCCTCGGCATGTCGGCCGCCCGGATACCGGCCCTGCTGCAATCGGTCCGGATCAGCTTCCCCCACGTCCCGTTCCAGAAGGTGGGGCCGACGCCGCTGCCCGAGTTCGACATCCCCTACCCGGCCCGCGTCAACCCGCACCGCGAGAGCGCCGGCCGCAACGTCGTCGCCTGGGCGCGGGAGATGGGCATGTTCTCACCCCAGCCCCGCCTGCCCGACCCGGTCTGGAGCGCCGAGACGCTCACCGGAATGGGGCTGGAGATCTGCGCCGCGTCCCTGGACCCGGACGCCGGCCCGGAGGCCCTCGACCTCGCGACCCAGTGGCTGGCCTGCGGCACCTACGGCGACGACTATTTCCCCGCCGTCTTCAACCGCGACCGCGACATGGCCGGTGCGAAACTCTTCCACGCCCGCGTCCCCGGTTTCATGCCGCTGGACTGCGGCGGCACCCCCGTCCCGGAGAACCCTTTCGAAGCGGCCCTGGCCGACGTGTGGCACCGCACCGCCTCCCCCATGGACGACCACGGCCGCCGCGAATTCCGCGCGGCCGTCGAGCACATGGTCGAAAGCTGGCTGTGGGAGCTGAACAACCACCTTCAGTCGCGCATCCCCGACCCCGTCGACTACATCGAGATGCGCCGCCACACGTTCGGTTCCGAAATGACGATGAGCCTTTCCCGGATCGAACGCTCACACGAGATCCCGGCACGCGTCTTCCGGACCCGCACCCTCCGGGAGATCGACGTCTCGGCGATGGACGTCGCCTGCCTCCTGAACGACTGCTTCTCCTACCAGAAGGAGATCGAGTACGAGGGCGAACTCAACAACGGCGTCCTGGCCATCGAGAACTTCTTCGGCTGCGGCCGCGACGAGGCCCTGCCCATCGTCAACGACCTCATCACCTCCCGCCGCCGCCAGTTCGAGTACCTCGTCACGCACGAACTCCCCGCCCTCGCCGACGAACTGGAGCTGGACGACACGGCCCGGACCGCACTGGCGGCCTATGTCGGCGAACTCCGCGACTGGATGGCCGGAATCCTCAAGTGGCACCGGGAAACCGACCGCTACGACGAACGCGGAACCGTGTTCGCTCTTCATCCCCGGGCACTCGCACCAGGTGACGGCTCGGGTGGAAGGCCGGATGGCGAACACGCACTCCCCGGCGTCCCGAAACCCGCCGGCCTCGGCACCTCCGCGTTCTATCTCTTCACCCGTTCAGGCCGGTGACCGCTCGCCCTCCGGCGCGGGGCGCGGGGCCGGGATCATGAGGGTGTGGCGCTCGTCCTGGGTGAGCCGCCGGAACACGCGGCTGCGGGCCCGCTCGACGAGCGCCGCGCCGTCGGTGACGGCCTCCCAGACCCGCACCGTCCTGTCGTGGGAGGCGGTGGCGAGCCTGGTTCCGTCAGGCGACCAGGCGACGTCCCACACCTCGTCGGTGTGGACGGCCGCCACGCACAGTTCCCGTCCGGTCAGGGGGTCCCAGAGCCGGACGGTCCGGTCGGCGGACGCGGTCGCGACGACCTGCCCGTCCGGCGACCACGCGATCGACCACACCCAGCCGTCATGCCCGGTCAAGACGGCGATCTCGGTGCCCTGCGAGGCGTCCCAGACCTGCACGTCACGATCATTCGACAGGGCCGCCAGGTATCGGCCGTCCGGCGACCAGTCCATGGCCCGGACCGCGCCCCGCGGCACGTTCAGCAGCATGACCTCAAGGCCGGTTCGGGACTCCCATACGCGGACCGCCCCGCTCTGGGACGAGCCGGCGAGCCGCTCACCGTCGGGCGACCAGGCGATGGAGCGCACGGTGTCCTCGTGCCCGCGCAAAACGAGCGGCTCCGCGTCATCACGTCCATGCACCCGGACCGTGCGGTCATCGGAGGCCGAGGCGAGCCGCTCGCCGTCGGGCGACCAGGCGACGGCCCGGACCGAGTCACCGTGCCCGCGCAGCACGGTCTCCTCGGCGCCGTCGCCCCCGTTCCAGATCCGCACGGTCCGGTCGCTGGACGCGGTCGCCACCCGTCCCCCGTCCGGCGACCAGGCCACGTCCCACACCTCGTCGGTGTGGCCCCGCAGGACGAGGGGTCCGCCATCGGCCCAGATCCGCGCCGTGCGGTCGTAGGACGCGGAGGCGAGGCGGCCGTCAGCGGACCAGTCGACCGCCACGACCGCACGGCCGTGGCCGCGCAGCACGGTGATCTCGGCGGCGCGCTCGGTGTCCCAGAACCGGACGGTCCGGTCGTCGGAGCCGCTGGCCAGCCGGGCACCGTCGGGCGAGAAGGCCGCCGAGCGCACGTTGTCGCCATGCCCGCGGAACACCCCCAGCTCGGTGCCGTCGGCCGCCGACCAGAGCCGGATCGTCCGGTCGAAGGACGCGGTGGCGAGCCATCCGCCGTCCGGCGACCAGGCGACGGACCACACCACGTCGGCGTGCCCGCGCAGCACCGGCTCGGACGCGCCGGTCGCGGCGTCCCACACCCGAGCGGTGCGGTCATAGGAGGAGCTCGCCAGCCTCGCGCCGTCCGGCGACCAGGCGACCATCCGGACGGTTTCGTCATGCCCGCGCCAGGCCGCCAGCTCACGGCCGGTCACCGCGTCCCACACGCGAATCGTCCGGTCGTCGGAGCCGCTCGCGATCCGGGTGCCGTCCGGCGACCAGGCCACGTCCCTGACCCAGCTCTCATGGCCGCTCAGCGTCGCGGCCGTCCCCTCCGACACGTCCCAGATCCGGACGTCACCGTCCTGGCAGGCGGAGGCGACGCGCGTGCCGTCCGGCGACCAGGCGACCGACCACACCTTGTCGCCGTGCCCGCGCAGGAGCGCGATCCGCGTGCGGGACGCGACGTCCCACACGCGCACGGTGCCGTCGTCGGACGCGGACGCCAGCCGCGAACCGTCCGGCGACCAGGCCACCGACGAGACCGTGTTCTCATGCCCCCGCAGCACGGCGACCTCGACACCGTCCCCCGGCCCCCACCCGCCGCCGTCCAATCGACGAGCTTCGCTCGACGCGGTCTGCCACACCCGCACCGTGCGGTCCGACGACGCCGTCGCCAGCAGGGAACCATCTGGCGACCAGGCCACCGCCCAGACCGTGTCGTCATGGCCGCGCACGACACCGCGCATCCGCGACACCGCGAACCCGGCCGACAGGGCCCGCCTCGCGAGCGGTGTCGGCGCGCACTCCTCATGCGCCGCCAACGCCAGCAGCAGGCTGTGCTCCGGGTCGGTCCGGAACGCGGTGAGCGCCTGCCTCGCGATCGAGTCCGCCAGCCGTTGCATCGCCACGCCGTCCGACCGGTGGGAGATCTCGACGAACTCGATGGCGAGCGGCTCGATCGCGGCCAGCCCCTCCGCCTCGGCGATCCACTTGCGCGCCCCGGTCAGCCGCTCACCGCGCACCAGATACGCCTCCTGGCGTCCGTAGCGGTCCCACTCGGCGGCCCACTGCTCCAGGTCCGCGATCCGGCGCAGCACCTCGGCGTGCAGCGCGATCGTCTGCCGCAGCGGCGCCCACGCGGAGAACAACGCCTCGTGCGAGACCTCGAACACCGCGTCCTCACCGTCCCGCCCGCTGGTGCACAGCCGCTCCCGGACGAACGCGTCCACGACCAGCCGCTCCGCCTCGTCCAGCTCACCGCCCGGCACCCGCCGCCGCGTCGGCCGCCCCTCGGTGAACTTGACGAACTTCAGGAGCGTCTGCAGAACGGGCGGCGCCGGCTCCAGCGCCTCCAGCTCCAGCATCAGCCGGTCGGCCCGCCGCGTCAGCGCGCCGTCGACCCCGCCCGTCCTTCGGTAGTCCTCCAGCGTGATGGTGCCGTTCCGGCCGACGTGCAGGTACAGCTCGTGCAGCAGGTAGGCGAGCAGCGGGAGCGCCGTCCCGTCCCGGGTGTCCTCGGCCATCTGCGCGACGAGTTCGGGCGGCTCGAACGTGATGCCGGCCCGCTCCGCCGGCTCCCGGATCACCGTCCGCAACGCCGCCCGGTCGAGCGCCGTCACCGTGAACGGATGCCGGAACATGTCGGCGGACCCACCGCTCAGGAACGCCGTCAGGAACTCCGCCCGGAACACGAAGACGACCCACAGCTTCAGATCGGCGTCGAGCGCGTCCCGGAGCATCCCGAGGAAGGCGTCACGTTCACCGTCCTCCGTCAGCGTCAGAAGCTCCTCGGCCTGATCGACGACGAACAGCACGGACCGCCCCCGCCGCCCCCGCCGAAGCGCGTCGACCCGCCGCCGGAGCCGCGCGGGCTCCCGCCGCAGCTCCTCCGCGATCTCCTCGGCGTCCGCGCCGAGCACGTCCGCGAGGCATTGGGCCAGACCCCGGAACGGATCGTCCTCCGGAGTCATCGACGGAACCACCACCCACCGCCGCTGCTGCACCAGCCTCGGAAGGAGCCCCGCATGCAGCAGCGACGACTTGCCCACGCCGGACGGCCCCGTCACCGCGATCGACCGCGGCTCACTCCCCGGCCTCAGCCGCTCCACCAGTTCCTGGATCTCACCGTCGCGCCCGAAGAAGACGCCGTCGTCGTCCTCCGTGAACGCGTCCAGCCCGGGATACGGCGACCGGTCGGTCTTCCAGCCCGGCCGCGCGAGATTCCGCCGCTCCTGTCCCTTCTCCCAGGCCAGCACGAGCGGGATCAGCAGCATGCACACCACGATGACCGGAAGCGCCCACTCCTGAACGATATGAGTGGTCTGTGGGGAAACCTGAAGTGCAAGCCCCAGAAGCGCCACCAGCAGGATCATCAGATACCCAGGAAAAACAGGCCCCTGCCGCCGCTGCATACACCGTCCTCCACCCCGCAGAATCCAGCCCCGCCCATGCTACGTCCCGTAACGATCACGAAGGGAGGCCCCGGAGCGCACCGTCCGGGGCGAAATGCTGAGCGAGGTCCGGACATGTGCCCTGCGTCCGATCATTTTCGCCGCCCCTGGGGCGTGCGACGAAAGGAGAGGGCTTGTCATCCCCTTTGGAGGACTCCCATCCGCCCGGTGACAGGCGGCGCCGATTCGAGGAGATCTACACCGCCAACCGAGCGCGGATACTCGGGTACGCGCTGCGCCGCACCGCCGACCCGCAAGACGCGGCCGCCCGCCGCCACTTCCATTGCGCGTTCCATGCCGCCGACCATCCCATTGCGGAGCGGCGCGGATCGATTACCTCGGACGTCATGCGCTTCCGTAGGGGGTGAGGGCGTCGCGTGCGGCCATTAGCGCGAAGCCCAGGAGGTTTTGGCCTCGCCCGGTGGTCACGTCTTCGGCGCGGGGTTCTGGGGGCGGATCAGCTCGGCTACGTCCGTGGCAGAGAGAGTGCCGGGGAACAGAGGCGGGGGCGACCCCGGTTTCGGTGGCCCGTGCGGCTTGCGGTCTAGACCATTTTGCGGAAGCGGGCAGGTCATCGGGAACATTTGCTCTTTCGGCCCGAAAAGGAGGACGGCAGCAACGATGAGCAACCCTCTGGCGAACCCTCGTCGCACCAAGATCGTCGCGTGGCCCGAGCGGCCGGCGGATTCGGACTCCGAGCGTCCCGTGGAGGCCGAGGCGAAAGAGGATGACCTCGCCGCGCGTTGAGCGGCCACGCTCGACAGATAGATGAGGACCCGTCCGGGATCTCCGGGCGGGTTCTTCTTTGGAGGACGCCCACCGCAAGGCCGCGGACGGTCTGGCGCGTCGTCACCGGCACGGAGGCGTACGGCTTCGACGACGGCGGCGTCCAGTGGCTCGCCGTGCAGGCCGATCTTGACTTTGAACGCGCGACGGCGCAGGTCATGGCCCTTAGAACGTCTCGACCCGCTCGCTGTTCATGCGCGCCTCCCCGGAGGCGGCGCGCCCGGCGGCGTCCTGGACGGGGGACGGCGGGCGCGCCGCGGGGTCATCGGGGTGGGGCCGTGCTGGCGCGCGGCACGACTTCGCCGGCGATGTGTTCGATGCGGCTGCGGCGGGTGGCGGGTTCGCGGAGGGCGAGACCCATCACCCGCTCGCCCATCGCGCGGAGCGGGAGCGCGACGGTGGTGAGGGACGGGGTCAGGTCGCGGACGATCGGGATGTCGTCGAAGCCGGCGAGGGAGATGTCGCCGGGCACGGACACGCCGTTGTCGCGGAACGCGGCGAGCGCGCCGATCGCCATCACGTCGGTGACCGCGAACACGCAGGTCGGACGGGTTCTGGTACGGAGCAGTTCGGTCGCGGCCGCATAGCCCCCGTCGCGGGTGAAGGCGGCCTCGACGATGTGCTCGGCGGGGACGCCGACGCCCGCGTCGGCGAGGGCGCCGGTGAAGCCCGCGAGCCGGTCGGAGACGGTGGTGAGGGCGCGCGGGCCGGTCAGCACGCCGAAGTCGCGGTGGCCGAGGTCGAGCAGGGCGCGGGCGAGGTCGGCGGCGCCCTCCCGGTTCTGCGGCAGGACGGCGTCGACCTTGAGGCTGCGGTGCCGGCTGAGGACGGCGACGCGGCCGCCGGTGCGCTGGTACGGGTCGAGTTCGGCGGCCATCGAGCGCTCCCAGTCCCGGTTCTCGAAGCCGGAGCCGATGAGCAGGATCGCGCGGGCCCGCTGGGCGCGCAGCATCGCCACGTACTCGATCTCGCGGGCCGGGTCGCGGAACGTGCTGGCGAGCATCACGAGCATGCCGTGCTCGGCGGCGGTGTGCATCACGCCGCGCGCGACGGCGGCGAAGTAGGGGTCGCTGACGTCGTGGCAGATCACGCCGACGGACGTGCTGGACGCGCTGGCCAGCGCCTGCGCGTGCGCGTTGGGAGTGTAGCTGAGCCGGCCCGCGGCCGTGAGCACCCGCTCACGCAGGTCGGCCCGGACCTGCGAGGTTCCGTTGAGCACGCGGGACGCGGTGGCGAGCGAGACACCGGCCTCCCCCGCGACGTCCTGCAACGTCACGTAGGCCCGGCCGGCGGCCCGCTGTTCCTCCGCCGCTTCCGTCATCACCGCCCCCTCGACGCCGTCCCGCGCGGCGGGTCCTGCGGAGAGACCCTCTTGACCGCGCGTGCGACGCTCCTTACGGTACATCAGAAAGCGCTTTCTGAACCGCTTTCCCGACACCGGCTCCGGAGGAGACCATGGCGAGTCAGGGCACGACGACCGCGATGCCGGCGGCGGACGCGCCGGGAGCGGCCGGACGCGGACGGCCGGGCGCGGGCGAGCGGTTCCGCGACGGCCTCGAACGATCGTGGCGGCCCGTCGCGCCGCCGCCGGCCCGCCTCGCGGCACGGTGGTCGGTAAGCGCTTTCAGGCCGAGGCCGGCACGACCGTCCTGCCGGTCGCGCACTCGATCACCGGGGCCGCGCACCCGGCGAACCGGGTCGGGGTGACGACCGGCGGGCCCGGCACGATCGCCGAGGCGAACGATGTCGACCCGCCGGCGGAGCGCGACCACGCCGCGACCACGGCCCGCCCGGGGTCGGCCGCGTCACGAGCCGCGTCCGGCACTGCGGGCCGACCGCGAGGTACACGACAGGCTGGGAAGGAACGGGATGGCACGCAGGTCCATTGGGATCATCATGAACGGCGTCACCGGCCGGATGGGCTATCGCCAGCATCTCCTCCGCTCGATCCTCGCGATCAGGGAGCAGGGCGGGGTGCGCACGGCCGGCGGCACCGTGCTGTGGCCCGAGCCCGTGCTCGTCGGGCGGAGCGAGGCCAAGCTGCGCGACCTCGCCGAACGGCACGGCCTCACCGCCTGGACGACCGACCTGGCCGAGGCGCTGGCGCATCCGGAGACCGAGATCTACTTCGACGCGCAGGTCACCGGCGCGCGGGCCGCCGCGATCCGCGCGGCGGTCGCGGCGGGCAAGCACGTCTACACCGAGAAGCCGCTGGCCGAGGACCTGGAAGGCGCGCTCGACCTGGCGCGGCTGGCGGAGGAGGCGGGCGTGAAGCACGGCGTCGTCCAGGACAAGCTGTTCCTGCCGGGGCTGCTCAAACTGAAACGCCTGGTGGACGGCGGCTTCTTCGGGCGGATCCTGTCGGTGCGCGGCGAGTTCGGATACTGGGTGTTCGAGGGCGGCTGGCAGGAGGCGCAGCGTCCGAGCTGGAACTACCGGGCGGAGGACGGCGGCGGCATCATCCTCGACATGTTCTGCCACTGGCGGTACGTGCTGGACGGTGTGGTCGCGCCGGTGCGGTCCGTCCAGGCGCTCGGGGCGACGCACATCCCCGGGCGTGTGGACGAGGACGGCAAGCCGTACGAGGCCACCGCCGACGACGCCGCCTACGGGATCTTCGAGCTGGACGGCGGGATCGTCGCGCAGATCAACTCGTCGTGGGCGACCCGGGTGTTCCGCGACGAGCTGGTGGAGTTCCAGGTGGACGGGACGGAGGGGTCCGCGGTCGCCGGGTTGCGGCGTTGCCGCGTCCAGCACCGGTCGATGACGCCGAAACCGGTGTGGAACCCCGATCTGCCCGCCACCGAGGATTTCCGGTCGCAGTGGCAGGAGGTTCCCGACAACGGCGAGTTCGACAACGGTTTCAAGGCGCAGTGGGAGATGTTCCTGCGGCATGTGGCCGACGACGAAGCGTTCCCGTGGGACTTCTACGCGGGGGCGCGCGGCGTGCAGCTCGCCGAGCTGGGGCTGCGGGCGTGGCGTGAGGGCCGCCGCCTGGAGGTTCCGGAGCTGCCGCGATGAAGATCGAACTCCCGGGCCTGGCCGCCCCTCACACGATGGGCGAGCCGCGCACCTACCCGCCTCCGCCGGGGCCGAGCACGTCGCGGGTGGCCTACGCCGCCGCGCACGTCGTGCCGGATCCGTCCGGTGACTCGCTCGACTGGGACGCCACGCTGGCGTTCCGCCGCCATCTCTGGTCGTACGGGCTGGGCGTCGCGGAGGCGATGGACACGGCGCAGCGCGGCATGGGCCTGGACTGGACGACGACCCGGGAGCTCATCCTCCGGGCCGGCAGGGAAGCGCTGTCAGGCGGCGCCCGGATCGTCTGCGGCGCCGGTACCGACCAGCTGCCCCCGGGACCGGCCTCGCCGGCGGAGATCGTCGCCGCCTACGAGGAGCAACTCACGGTGATCGAGTCGGTCGACGCCGTCCCCGTCCTGATGGCGAGCCGCCACCTGGCCGCCGCCGCGCACGGCCCGGACGACTACGCCTCCGTCTACGGGCGTCTGCTGTCCCAGGTCAGGCGGCCGGCCGTGCTGCACTGGCTGGGGCCGATGTTCGACCCGGCCCTCGACGGCTACTGGGGCTCACCCGGCCTGGACGCCGCCGCCGACGCGCTCCTCGCTCTGATCGCCGGCCACGCGTCCCGGATCGACGGCGTCAAGATCTCACTGCTGGACGGCGAGCGGGAGATCGCGTTCCGCCGGCGGCTGCCGTCCGGCGTCCGGCTCTACACGGGCGACGACTTCAACTATCCGGAACTGATCAGAGGAGACGCCGAAGGGCACAGCGACGCGCTGCTCGGCGTTTTCGACCCCATCGCGCCCGCCGCCGCAGCCGCGCTGCAAGCGCTCGACGGCAACGACACCGCGTCCTACGAAGAGATATTCGCGCCGACGGTGCCGCTCGCTCGGCATCTGTTCGAGGCCCCGACCTTCAACTACAAGACCGGTGTGGTCTTCCTTGCCTGGCTGACCGGCCATCAGCGGCACTTCCGCATGGTCGGCGGGCTGGAGAACGCACGTTCCGTCCCGCACATGGTCCGCCTCTTCCAGCTCGCCGACGCCGCCGGGCTCTACCCGGACCCCGACCTCGCCGCGACCCGGATGCGCGCTTGGCTGACCGTCCAAGGAGCCGCCTGATGAGGCTCAGCCTCAACCAGTGGACGACCCGCCACTGGCCCATGCCCGACCTTGCCGCCGGCTGCGCGGCGGCCGGAGTCACGGGTGTCGGCCTGTGGCGGGAACCCGTCGCCGAGTACGGTCTGGCCCGCACGGCCAAGCTCGTCCAGGACCACGGTTTGACGGTCACGTCCCTGTGCCGGGGCGGCTTCTTCCAGGAGCGGGACGCACTGGACGACAACCGCCGGGCCATCGAGGAGGCCGCCGCACTGGGCGCGCCCACCCTGTGCCTGGTCAGCGGCGGGCTGCCGGACGGGTCACGCGACCTTGACGGCGCCCGCTCCCGCGTCGCCGACATCATCGCCGAACTCGCGCCGTACGCCGGCGAGCACGGCGTCCGGCTCGCGATCGAGCCGCTGCACCCGATGTACTGCTCCGACCGGTGTGTGGTCTCGACCCTGCGTCAGGCGCTGGACATCGCCGCACCCCACCCGCCCGCCCAGGTCGGGGTCATCATCGACACCTATCACCTGTGGTGGGACCCGGACGCCTGGGACGGCATCGCCCGCGCGGGCGCGGAGGGCCGCCTCGCCCTGTTCCAGGTCGCCGACTGGGTGACCCCGCTCCCCGAGGGCGTTCTCACGGGCCGCGGCATGCTCGGCGACGGCTGCGTCGACCTGCGCCGCTTCCGCGAGGCCGTCGACGCCACCGGCTACACCGGCCCGATCGAAGTAGAGATCTTCAACGACGGCCTGTGGGCCATGCCCGGCCCGGCCGCCCTCGACCTCACCTTGTCACGCTACGCCCGGCACGTCCTGTGACCCCCACCCGCGGCACCCCGCGGCCCACGACCGCACAACGACGCGAACGTCCGTCGTGACCGGTCGCCCGTCGCGCTACCCGGCTCGGGGCTTCTGGGTTGAGGACGCCGTCTATGTCCAGGTAGAGGAGGGGTTCGGCTTTGCGGGTGCCTGGGCGGGGGACGTTGCCCGGCCACATAGGCGGGTTTGGTAGAGGCCCTCGTCGGTGGCTGTCAGGAGGGTGCCGTCCGGGGTCAGGGCCAGGTCGTTGACGGGGGCCGGGATCTTGACGCGGTGGGACGGCTCCGAGGTCGAGGGGTCCCAGGCCAGGACGGTTCCGGGGTCGTCCTCCACGGCGGCGGCTACGAGGAGGCGGCCGTCGGCCAGGGTCGCCGCGACCTGGTCGCAGGGGGCCGGTGCCGTCAGGTCGGCGACCGGGTCGCCGTCGAGGCCGCGGACGCGCAGGACGGAGGGGGTCGGCTGGACGAGGACCAGGCCGTCCGGGGACGGGGCCAGTACCGCGCGGGCCGGGAGGCTGGTGATCTCGTCGCCGCGCTCCACGTCCAGGAGGGTGACGGCGGAGTCGCCGGGCAGGCCGATGAGGGGGCCGGTGACGGGTGTCGCGTGCAGGATCCAGCGGTCTATCGCGGTCTGGTGGCCGAGCCAGAGGGGGAACTCGGTCAGGCGGTCGCCGGTGAGGGCGTCCCAGACGATGACCTCGGCGTCGTTCGCCGGGCCGAAGACGGCGACGACGGCTCCGCGGCCGGTGTGGACGGCGAGGCCCAGGAGTTCGGGCTGGCCGTCCAGGGACAGCTCGTGGCCCGTCCCCAGGTCGTGGACGTGGACGCGGTCGCGGTGCGTCCAGGTGACGACCGGGGATCCGGCGGGGGCGCCGAAGGCCCATTCGGCGCGTTCGGCGGGGAAGTCGGGGATCGGCGGGCCGAGCGCGAGACCCGTCGTCGGGTCCCATGCCCGCCCGGCGTTCGCGCCGGGGCCCGCCTGGGAGGCGAAGGCCAGCGGCGGTCCCTCGGCGGTGGCGGCGACGCTGTCGAACGACCCGTGCGCCAGCAGGTCCGCCAGCACGCTTTCCGGCATGCGAGGGAGAGTAAGGCACCCGGCGGAGATCGTTCCACGGAGTCACGGAAACTCGGTCGAGGTGTGACAGATCTCCGCGCCCGGGTGCTGATATGACCCCATCGGCGGGGCGTCCGGTACGTCGAGGGACGGGTGGGTTTGGACTAGGTTCCTTGATCGTGGAGCCGATCGATCTGACACCCGTGGAGCGGCGGGTCTGGCGGGCGTTCCCCACCGGGACGCCGGTCGACCTCCGGGACGGCACGGACGACGACCCCGAACGCGGGGACGCGTGGGGTTCCGGCCGGACGGTGCGGGCCTGGGTGCTGCGCAAGCTGCTGCTGAGCCCGCCGGTGGACGGGGAGGTCGCGGCGCTGCGCATGGTGGGGGCGCGCATCTCCGGGGCGCTGAACCTGCAGTACGCGACGGTCGAGCATCCGGTCTTGCTGAGGGCGTGTCATTTCGAGGAGACGCCCGTGCTGTACGGGGCGCGCGCCCGGCAGGTGAACCTGAGCGAGTCCTACCTGCCGGGGCTCGACGCGGCGACGTTGCGCATGGACGGGGTATTGCGCATCACCGACTGCCGTGTCCTGGGGCAGGTGCGGCTCGGCGGGGCGCGGTTGTCCGGCGTCCTCTTCATGGAGCGGGCGCGCTTGGGGAGGGAGGACGGGCAGGATGAGGAGGTCCTGCACCTCAACCATTCCGTTCTTGAGGACGACATCTGGGGTCCCGGGCTGGTGGCGTGCGGGCAGGTCCGGATGAACGGGGCGTCGGTGGCCGGCATCGTGAACCTGGTGGGCGCCGTCCTGCGCAGCCCGGGAGGGCGGGTCTTCGACGGCGAGAACCTCACCGTCGGTTCGGACGTGAATGCGACGCGGGCCCGGTTCGAAGGTGAGGTCAGCGTGCGCGGTGCGACGATCCCGGGGCTGCTCGTCCTCACAGAGGCGCGGCTGTCCGCGCCGGACGGGTGCGCGTTGCGCGCGACGAGTTCCTCGATCGGGGAGGTGTGGCTGCGGGAGGCGAGAGTTGACGGTGAGGTGAACATGCTCCGCGGCCGCTTCGGCCTCCTGCACGTCCCGCCCGGCGCGCTCGGCGGCGCGGTGTGGCTGGACGGCCTGACCTATGGTTCGCTCACTCCGCGGCTCCCCGCGAAGGTCAGGATCGCGATGCTGGAGCGGGACGCGGAAGGCTACGTCCCGCACGCGTACGAGCAGCTCGCCGCCGCGTACCGGCACGCCGGGGACGACCGGGCGGCGCGGAACGTGCAGCTCGCCAAGCAGCGCCGGCACCGTTCGACGCGCCCGTGGTACGCACGGCTGTGGGGCTACCTGCAGGACGTGACGGTCGGGTTCGGTTTCCGGCCGGTGTGGGCGGCGGGATGGCTGGCCGGGCTGCTCGCCGTCGGCACGACGGTGTTCGGGATACGCCATCCGGAGCCGCTGAAGGCGGATGAGCATCCCCCGTTCAACGCGCTGTTCTACACGCTCGACCTGCTGCTGCCCATCATCGACTTCGGGCAGGAGAAGGCGTTCAAGCCGGCCGGCGGGCACCAGTGGCTCGCCTACGCGCTGATCATCACCGGGTGGGTGCTCGCGACGACGATCGCCGCCGGGATCACCCGGACGCTGCGCCGCCAGTGACGCCGCGGAGGCGGGCGGCCATCTCCTCCGGCCGGACGTCGTTGATCCAGGCCGCCATGCCCGACTCCGAGCCCGCCAAGTATTTGATCTTGCCGGGGGCGCGGCGGACGGAGAACAGCTCCAGGTGCAGGCGGATGAGGTCGCGGCCCTCGCCGGCGGGTGCCTGGTGCCAGCCGGCGACGTACGGGAGCGGGTCGTCGTAGAGGGCGTCGCAGCGGCGCAGCAGGTCGCGGTAGAGGACGGCCAGTTCGTCGCGTTCGGCGGAGTCCAGGGCGGCGAGGTCGGGGACGTGCCGGTGCGGCATGAGGTGCACCTCGACGGGCCAGCGGGCGGCGGCGGGGACGTAGGCCGTCCAGTGCTCCCCGGACAGGACGACGCGGCCGCCCGCCGCCTCCGCCTTCAGCACGTCGCCGAACAGGTCGCGGTGGGAGGCGGCCTGAGCGAGCATGCGTTCGGTGCGGGGCGTGACGAACGGGTACGCGTAGATCTGCCCGTGCGGGTGGTGCAGGGTCACGCCGATCTCGACGCCGCGGTTCTCGAACACGAAGACCTGCCGGACGCCGGGGAGCGCGGACAGTTCGGCGGTGCGGTCCGCCCACGCGTCGACGACGGTGCGGACGCGGGAGACCGGCAGCACCGGCATCGACGCGACGTGGTCGTCGGTGAAGCACACGACCTCGCAGCGTCCGTCACCGCGGGCACGTTCGACACCGTCGATCGTGGGCGGGACGGGCGGCGTGCGGGCGTCGAAGGACGGGAAGCGGTTCTCGAACGCCACGACGTCGTAGGACGCGTCGGGGATCTCCGAGGCGGGGCCGCCGGGGCACAGCGGGCACTGGTCGGCGGGCGGCAGGAACGTCCGGGTGTTGCGGTGCGCGGTGACGGTGACGTGGTCGCCGGTCAGCGGGTCGCGGCGGACCTCGCAGACCGGTTCGACCGGCGGCAGCCCGCGCGGGTCGGGGACGGGTGTCCGGCCCGGCTCCTCGTCGTAGTAGACGATCTCGCGGCCGTCCGACAGCCGCGCACGTGTCCTGTGCATCTCCGCAGAAGCCTACAGCGCCGACGCGTTCTCCCGGTTCTGCCGCTCGTGCACGGCCAGGAGGTGCTTCACCAGGGTGGTCAGGACCTCCTTGCCGGACGCGCGTTCGCGGACGTCGCAGAGGACGACCGGCGCGCCGCGGCCGACGTCGAGCGCCTCCCGGATCTCCCCGGCCGTGTAGTCGTAGCCGTCGTCGAAGCAGTTGACGCCGATGACGAACGGCAGGCCGCGGTTCTCGAAGTAGTCGACGGCGGGGAAGCAGTCGGCGAGGCGTCGCGTGTCGGCGAGGACGACGGCGCCGAGCGCGCCGAACGACAGCTCGTCCCACATGAACCAGAAGCGGTCCTGGCCGGGCGTGCCGAACAGGTACAGGACGAGCCCGTCGCGGATCGTGATGCGGCCGAAGTCCATCGCGACGGTGGTGGTGGTCTTCCGCTCGACGCCCGCGGTGTCGTCGACGCCGACGCCCCGGTCGGTGAGCAGTTCCTCGGTCTGCAGGGGCCGGATCTCGCTGACGGCGCCGACCAGCGTCGTCTTGCCGACCCCGAATCCTCCGGCGACGAGGATCTTCACCGCGATCGGTGGCGCCGGGACCGGTTCCGCGTCCTCGGCGGGCCCCGCTTCTTCAGAGGGCTTGGAGACCATCGAGCACTTCCCTCAGCAGATGTTCCTTGGAGAGCGTGCCGCTCTCCGGTTGGGGACGGGTGGCGGTGATGAGCCGGTGGTGCAGCAGGTCGCCGAGCAGCACGCGGACGACGACCAGCGGGAGCCGCAGCCGCGCGGCGATCTCGGCCACCGGCTGCGGCCGCAGGCACATCTCCAGGATGTCGAGGTGCTCGGGGCCGATGCCGGGCGAGCCCGACCGGGGCCGCGCCACGGTCGACACCATGGTGATCATGTCGAACGGCTCGCCGGTCGCGGGCCTGGCCCGGCCGCGGGTCAGCGCGTACGAGCGGACGATCGGCCCGGCCTCGTCATCGAGCCACTGGCTGCCAGGACCCGTCATGGCCCGTCACGTGTCCTCGTCGTTGTCGAGGGCCTCGGCGCGGCCGCGCCGCACGCCCTGCTGGATGGACGACATCATCGACCGCAGTTCTTCGGGTGTCCGGTTGGCGCGCGGCTCGGCCGGGGGCGGCGCCGCGGGGGGCGCGTCGCGCAGCTGGGACGCCATGTTCTCCTGCCGGACGCGCTTGGGCAGCGTCGGCCGCCCGGCCAGACCGGACGCACCGGCGGAGCGCCGCCGGACCTCCCGGGGGGAGCGCGGGAGCCGCGACTCAGAGGCGGGCGGCGCGGACGGGGCGGCCTGGAGGGCGTGCCGCCCGCTGACGACCGTGCCGGCGGGGACGAGCGCGTCCTCGGTACGGCGGGTGGCGAGCGCCGGCGTGGCGAGCCCCGAGTCGATGTCGTCCGGGGCGACGAGGTCTTCGGGCAGCAGTACGATCGCGGTCATCCCGCCGTACGGGGACGTCCGCAGCGTGACCTTGATGCCGTGCCGGCGGGCGAGCCGCGCGACGACGAACAGCCCGAGCTGCGTGCTGTCGGACAGGTCGAACTCGGCGGCGGTGGCGAGCCGCTCGTTGGCGGCGGCGAGGTTCAGCTCGTCCATGCTGAGGCCGCGGTCCTCGATCTCCAGGGTGAAGCCGTGCGAGACGGACTGCCCGTGCACCTGGACGGTGGTGTGCGGCGGCGAGAACGCGGTGGCGTTCTCGATCAGCTCGGCGAGCAGGTGGATGACGTCGGCGACGGCGGGCCCGACGATCGCGGCGCGCGCCATCGGCGTGACGTTGACCCGGGTGTAGTCCTCGACCTCGGACGCGGCGGCGCGGGCGATGTCCACGATCGCGACCGGGCTGCGCCAGCCGCGTCCCGGCGCCTGCCCGGACAGGATGATCAGGCCCTCGGCGTGCCGGCGCATGCGGGTGGCGAGGTGGTCGACGCGGAACAGGTCTTCGAGGTCGTCGGGCGTCTCGATGCGGCGTTCCATCGAGTCGAGCAGCTTGAGCTGGCGGTGCAGGAGCGTCTGGCTGCGCCGGGCGAGGTTGACGAACACGTCGCTGACGTTGCGGCGGAGCACGGCCTCCTCGACCGCGCCCTGGATCGCGGTCCGCCTGGCGGCGTTGAACGCGTCGCCGACCTGGGCGATCTCACGGGTGCCGAACGAGAGCGGCGGCGCCTCGGCGGCCACGTCGACCTCCTCACCGCGGCGGAGCCGCCGGATCACGCCGGGCAGCCGGACGTCGGCCAGGTCGATCGCCTCGCGCCGCAGCCGCGCCAGCTCCCGGATGACGGAGCGGGCGACCCACACCGCGATGACGAGCGAGGCGGCGACGGCGAGGAGCCCGAGAACTCCGGCGACGACGACGCGGGTGATGATGCCGTCGGCGATCGGCTCGGCGCGTTTCTCGGCGCCGGCCGCGACCGCCAGTTCCAGGCCGCGCAGCCGGGTGAGGTTGGAGTCGGCGGTCGTCTTCCACAGCACGCCGGAGCCGGCCGCGGACTTGACGAGCCGGGCGGACTCGACGAAGCGGTCCTCCAGGGCCCGGAACTTGCCGTACTCCGGCATCCCGACGATGCGCTGGTAGTAGGCCTGGTCGGCGGCGCGCAGCTCCGACGCCGCGAACTCGTAGAGGGCGCGCTGCGTCCCGACGAGCTGGACGAACCGGGCGTGCTCGTCGGGGGTCATCCGTCCGGCGGCGAGGGCGCCGGCGAGGAGCGCGTCCTCCTGCGCGAGGGCCTCGCGGGCGCGGGCCAGCGCCGCCTCGTTGCGGGCGTCCTTGGCGACCTGCGAGTTGTCCAGCGTGGCGAGCGAGCCCTGCAGCGATCCGACGTCGGTGAGCAGGGCGGTGTAGTCGGCGAACGCGCGGCCCCGGCCGGTCTTGCCCGTGTCGATGGCGCGGCGCCGCCCGTCCAGGCCGTCCAGCTCGGTGAGGATCCGGTCGGCGAGCCTGCGGGCGTCGGCGGGCGCGGCGGCGCGGGCGCCCTCGTCCTTCGCCAGTCGGCGGAACAGGTCGGCCTGCCGGTCGGTGACCAGTCGGCCGGACTCCATCGCGGCGCGGTCACCCTCGGCGCCGCCGCCGAGGTAGACCAGGGACAGCCGCCGCTCGGCCTGCAGCGCGCTGCCGAGCGCGCCGGACGGGTACCCGTAGTGGTCCTGGACGGTCTTGACGTGCCGGAGGTTGAGGCCCTCCCCGAGCGCGATGCTCGCGGCGAACGCCCACAGCCCGCCGAGCGAGACCACCGACACGGTGACCATGAGGACGACCTTGAAGCGGATGGAGCGCAACCGCGCGGCCCTGGGAGCCCGCAGGTCACCGGCGGCCGGGTCCACGGGGCGGCCTCGTTTTGGCACTGCGACTGAACCTTCACTCGTATGGACGACGGGGGCGGCGGAACGGGGAGGAGGGGACGGGAAACGGGGATCTGCGCGAAACCGGAGGGCCCGCACGGGACGGAGGAGAGCCTAGAACCGAGCGCGGCCGTGTGTCGAGAGTTTCCGTATCATCACGGTTTGTACGCACGGACGGTCCGAAATACCTTTATGATGCCTCACCGTGATGGCTCGTATTCCACCCGCGACGAAAAAGCGCTCCCGACGGCCCCGCCCCCGGCGGTCGCGGGCCGCGCTCGCCGTGGGCGCGCTGTCCACGGTCGCCGCGCTGACCACCGCGTGCAGCGACGCCCCCGGGGAACGCGCCGCGCCGCCCGACATCCAAGTGATGCAGCAACTCGGCACCCCCGAAGGCCGGCTCGACCTCGTCGCCTGGACGGGGTACGCCGAGGACGGCTCCAGCGACAAGAACGTCGACTGGGTCACCCCGTTCACGAAGGCCACCGGCTGCAAGGTCCACACGAAGGTGGCCGACACGTCCGACTCGATGGTCGCGCTCATGAAGACCGGGCGGTACGACGGCGTGTCCGCGTCCGGTGACGCGAGCCTGCGCCTCATCTACGGCGGGCTCGTCGCACCGGTGAACACGGGCCTGCTCACCAACTACGGCGACATCGCCCCGTACCTGAAGAACCAGCCGTACAACTCCGTCGGCGGCCAGATGTACGGCGTCCCGCACGGCTACGGCGCGAACATGCTGATGTACCGCACCGACAAGATCCCGCAGCGTCCCACGTCCTGGAGCGTGGTGTGGGAGAAGGACTCCCCGGCCGCCGGGCACGTCGTCGCCTACGACTCCCCCATCTACATCGCCGACGCCGCGCTCTACCTCAAGGCGCACCGCCCCGACCTCGGGATCACCGACGTGTACGAGCTGGACGAGGAACAGTTCGAGGCCGCGGTCGAGCTGCTGAAGCAGCAGCGCCCTATGGTCAACCAGTACTGGGCCAACTACCTGGACGAACTCCAGTCGTTCAAGAGCGGCTACAACTACGCCGGCACCGCATGGCAGGTCACCGCGAACCTCGCGCTCGCCGACAAGACGCCGGTCGCGACGACGATCCCGTCCGAGGGCGCGACCGGATGGTCCGACACCTGGATGATCTCGTCGAAGGCCAAGCATCCCACCTGCATGTACAAGTGGATGAACTGGATCACGACACCGAAGGTGCAGGCCGAGGTCGCGCAGTGGTTCGGTGAGGCGCCCGCCAACCCCGAGGCGTGCAAGTACACCGCGAAGGGCTTCTGCTCGACCTACAACGTGGGCGACCCCGAGTTCTACGAGCGCCTCGCGTTCTGGAAGACCCCGGTGAAGGACTGCGGCGACGACCGCGGCAACGCGTGCGTCGAGTACTCCCGCTGGGCCCAGGCCTGGACGCAGATCAAGGGCTGACCAAGGACGGGCGGGCCGGGAACAACCGACCACGGAGCGGAGTTTCCGGCGGTATGGGCGACTACGGCAGGCCACTCGAATTCGGTTACTTCCTCGTCCCGAACGCCGATGATCCGCTGCTGGAGACGGCGCGCGCCGCCGACCGCGCGGGACTCGACCTGATCGGCGTGCAGGACCACCCCTACCAGCGCCGCTACGTCGACACGTGGACGCTGCTGAGCATGATCGCGGCCGTCACCGAACGGGTACGCGTGTTCCCCGACGTCGCGAGCCTGCCGCTGCGTCCTCCGGCGGTGCTGGCCAAGGCCGCCGCGAGCCTGGACGCGCTGAGCGGCGGCCGCGCCGAACTGGGCCTCGGCGCGGGCGGGTTCTGGGAGGCGATCGAGGCGTACGGCGGCCCGCGCCGCAGCCGCGGGGAGGCGGCCGACGCGCTGGAGGAGGCCGTCACCGTCGTCCGGGAGGTGTGGAGCGGCGAGCGCAACCTGCGCTTCGAGGGCGACCACTACCACCTCAGGGGCGCCAAGGCCGGGCCCGTCCCGGCGCACCCGATGGAGCTGTGGCTCGGCGTCGGCGGCCCGCGCGGCCTCGCGCTGGCGGGACGTTCCGCCGACGGCTGGCTCCCGTCGTCCTCCTGGGCCACCCCCGACCGGCTGCCCGGGCTGCACGCCCGCATCGACGAGGCCGCCTCGTCCGCCGGACGCGACCCGGCGGACGTCCGCAGGCTCTACAACATCAACGGCACGATCACCGACGGCGCGTCGGAGGGCTTCCTGCGCGGACCCGCGTCCCAGTGGGCGGACGAGGTCACCGACCTGGCCGTGGGTTCCGGCATGGACACGTTCATCCTCTGGGCGGAGGGCGACCAGCAGACCCAGATCAGACGTTTCGCCGAGGAGGTCGTACCGGTCGTCCGCGCGCAGGTCGCCCAGGAACGCGGCGTCTGACGCGACGGCGCCGGCCCCGCGTCAGGGCCAGCGGTAGGCGGCGTCCTCGGCGGGGACGTGGTGCGGCAAGTAGCACTTGGTCGTGACGTGCTCGTCCTTGCAGTCGAGGCAGAGGTAGGTCCGGTGGCCGCGCAGGCCGCGGCCCCGCCCGTCGCAGGGCGGGCACACGCACGGCGACCAGCCGACGATGACCCGCCCCGCGGCGAGGCGATGCCCGGCGGGGCACAGGAACGGCACGTGTTCGCGGGTGCTGCCCGCCCGGTTGGCCTGCACGGCACGACACCCTACTCGAACAGGTGATCGATCACGAGGCGGGCTTCATCGCATAGCAGTAGTTCGACTTGCCCTTGAAGTAGTGGCGGGCGCGGGGGTCGTCGTACCGCCACCGACATCCCCCGTCGAGCTGGGCCGACGTCAGCTTCATCGTGTCGCCCTTGCGTTTGACGCAGTACGCGCCGGTGCTCGGCGTCTCCCGGTACTCGACCCACTCCCAGCCGAGGCTCTGGCAGTACGCGGTGAAGCGACCCGGGCCGAGCTCCACCCGGACGGGCTTCGGCCGGGCCGTCGGCGACGTCCCCGGCCGCTTCGGCGACGACGACGGCGCCGACGAGGCGGTCGACGACGGCTGCGGGGAGGCGGTGGGCGACGCGCTCTGGCTCGCCCCCGGAACCCTGCCCTCGCTTCCCGCCTGGGGCGCGGCGGCGGACTTCGTGGCCGCCGCGCCGGTCGAGCTCCGCGGCTCCGCGCGGGCGCCGTCGCCCGGGGAACCGCCGTCCGCGAACCAGGTGACCGCGAACACGGCGGCGACGGCGGCCACCACCGCGACACTCGCACCGGCGAGGACGGCCGCCTTGCGCCGACCTCCCCGCCCGTGCGGCGTGGTCACCGAATCCACCGTGGAGCCCGTGGGCGGCCCCATCGACGGGTCTGTCGGCGGCCCCACCGGCAGGGAGTCGGGCGGGAGCATGGACGCGGGCACGGGCGGCGGCGCGAGCATGGGCGGAAGCGGCGGCGGGGACGCGGAAGCCGCGGGCGGGACGGCCGGGGCGGCCGGGGCGCGGCCCGCACGGCGGACGAGACGGTCGAGGACGTCCTGCGCCGACGGGCGGCGCCCCGGGTCCTTGGCGAAGCAGTCGGCGAGAAGGCCGCGCAGCGGCTCCTCGATGCCGGTGAGGTCCGGCTCCTCGTTCGCGATGCGGTTGAAGACGACCGGGATGGACTCGTTGCCGAACGGCGGGCGCCCGGTCGCGGCGAACACCATCGTGGACGCCCATGCGAAGACGTCCACCGCGGGGCCGAGCTCACCCGGCTGGAGCTGCTCGGGCGCCATGTAGGCGGGCGTCCCCACCGCGCGGCTGACCATCGTCTGCGCGCCGGACAGCGCCCGGGAGATGCCGAAGTCGATGACGCGCGGGCCGTCCTCGCCGATCAGCACGTTGTGCGGCTTGAGGTCGCGGTGCACGACGCCGGCGTCGTGCAGGGCGACGAGGGCCGTGGCGGTCGCGATCGCCAGCCGGTCGAGGGCGCTGCCGGTGCGGGGACCGTCCTCGGCGACGACCCGGTTGAGGGGCGGCCCGTCGATGTACTCGCTGACGATGTAGCGGCGCTCCCCCAGCGTCCCGGAGTCGAGGACCTGCGCGGTGCAGAACCGCGCGACCTGCTTGGCCGCCTCCAGCTCGCGGCCGAACGTGTCGAGCGAGCCGAGGTCGCCGGTCAGCTGCGCGTGGAACAGCTTCACCGCGACCCGGGCGCCGTCGTCGGTGTGCCCGAGGTACACGACCCCCTGCCCACCCTCGCCCAGCCGCGCGGTGAGCCGGTAGGCACCAAGTTGTCGTGGATCGGCGGAATCGAGGGGAGCCACGCCGGCAGTCTAGGCCCGGGTCAGTGGTCCCGGTGGGCGATGAGGCGGGCGAGGGTCCGGAGTTCGGCGGCGGTGGTCGGGGCGGGGCCGGCGGCGTCGAGGGCGGTGACGGCCTGGGTGAGGAGGGTGGCGGCCTGGGTGGCGGCCCAGGTCCGGCCGCCGGCGGCGTCGATGAGGGCGGCGGCGCGGGAGGCGTCGTCGCCGGTGAGGGCGTCGTCGCGGAGGTAGAGCGCGGCGAGTTCGTCGCCGGCGGAGGTGGCCGAGGTGAGCGCGGCGACCACGGGGAGCGACTTCTTGCGGCTGTGCAGGTCGGAGTGGACGGGTTTGCCGGTGACCTCGGGATCGCCCCAGATGCCGAGCAGGTCGTCCACCAGCTGGAACGCCAGGCCGAGCTGCTCACCGAAGGTGCGGAGGCGGGCGCTCTGGCCGGTGGTACCGCCGCCGTAGGCCGCGCCCAGCGCGCAGGCAGCGCCCAGCAGCGCACCGGTCTTGCGGCCCGCCATGGCCAGGCATTCGTCGAGCGTCACGTCGGCGCGTTCCTCGAAGGCGAGGTCGGCGCTCTGGCCTTCGATCAGGTCGAGGACGGCCCCGCTGAGGGTCCGGACGGCGCGGGTGATGACCGGGGACGGCTCGTCGGCGAGCACCTCGAAGGCGGCGGCGAGCAGCGCGTCCCCGGCCAGGATCGCGGCGTTGGCGCCGAAGACGCTCCAGGCGGTCGGGCGGTGCCTGCGGGTGAGGTCGCCGTCCATCACGTCGTCGTGCAGGAGCGAGAAGTTGTGCGCCAGTTCGACCGCGACGGCGGCGGGCAGCGCGGCGGCGGCCGTCCCGCCGACCGCCTCCGCCGCCAGCAGCGTCAGCGCGGGACGGATCGCCTTGCCGCCCGCGCCGGCGGCGGGCCGGCCCCGCTCGTCGCACCAGCCGAAGTGGTACGCGGCGATGCCGCGCGCCGCGTCCGGCAGGGTCTCGACCGCGTCGCGCAGGGCCGGCTGGAGCAGGCGGCGGCTCCAGCCGAGGACCTCGGCCGCCGGGCGGGCGCGGCCCGTCCGGGGATCGCCCGGATCCGGGCGGCCCCCGGCGCCCGGATCCGCACGGCCGTCCGAGCGGAGCTCGTCCTTTGATTGGTGGCGGGCGGGGGCTGGCGGACGGCCGTCCGAGCGGAGCTCGTCCTTTGATTGGTGGCGGGCGGGGGCTGGCGGACGGTGGTCGCAGCGGACCACCGCCGGGTCGTCTCCCCAGACGGGCATGTCGTCCCCTCTCCTGCTGCGGGCGGTTCTCTGGCGGGCGGTCCTCTAGCGGGCGATCTCGACGTTCTCCAGCACGCCGAGGGCGTCGGGGACCAGCACGGCGGCCGAGTAGTAGGCGCTGACCAGGTAGGTCATGACCGCGTGGTCGTCGATGCCGGTGAACCGGACCGACAGGCCCGGCCGGACCTCGTCGGGCATCCCGGTGCGGCGCAGGCCGATGACGCCCTGGTCGTCCTCGCCGGTGCGCAGCACGAGGATCGAACTGGTCCCGTACGGGCTGACCGGGATCTTGTCGCAGGGATGGATCGGGACGCCGCGCCACGCCTGCACGCGCTGCCGGACGCCCCCGGGACCGTCCACGTCCACGCCGGCCGGGTACACGCCGCGGCGGGTGCACTCGCGGCCGAACGCGGCGATCGCCTTCGGGTGGGCGAGGAAGAACCGCGACTTGCGGCGCCGCGCCAGCAGCTCGTCCAGGTCGGCGGGCGTGGGCGGCCCGCCGCGGGTCTGGACGCGCTGCCGCGGGTGGGCGTTGTGCAGCAGCCCGAAGTCCCGGTTGTTGATCAGCTCGTGCTCCTGCCGCTCCCTGATCTCCTCGATGGTGAGCCTGAGCTGCTGCTCCACCTGGTTCATCGGCCCGTTGCAGAGGTCGGCGACACGGGTGTGGACGCGCAGGAGCGTCTGGGTGACGCTCAGCTCGTACTCGCGGGGCGATGCCTCGTAGTCGACGAACGTGCCGGGCAGCACGGGTTCGCCGCCGTGCCCGGACGCCAGCTCGATCGCCGCCTCGCCGTGCCCGGTCCGCGGCGGGACGGGCGCGTCCCGGTACTCCTCCAGGTGGATGCGCAGGGACTCGGACCTGCCGGTCAGCTCCTCGATCGCCTCCCGGGTGAGCGTCAGGACGGTGGTGGAGGTGAGCGCGCGGAACGTGTGCGGCCATCGCTCGTCCGCCGCGAGGAGCGCCCGGTCGCCGAAGAACCGGCCGCCGTCGAGGACGCCGATCCCGGCGTCCGCGTCGTACTCCCCCGGTCCGGTCTCCGCGACCTTGCCGTGCGCGATCAGGTGGACGGCGTCGACGGGACGGCCCGCCTCCGCGATGGTCTCGCCGGCGCCGTACTCGCGCTGCTCGAACCGTCCGGCGAGACCTTCGAGGACGCCGGTGCCGGAGAGGCCGCGCAGCGGCGGCAGCTCGGCCAGCTCCGGCGGGACCACCCGGATCTCGGCGCCGTCGTTGACGAACGTCACCAGGCCGTCGCCGAGCCGGTAGGTGAGCCGGCGGTTCACCCGGTAGGTGCCCGAGTCCGCCCGCACCCACGGCAGCCGCGCCAGCAGCCACCGCGGGGTGATGCCCTGCATCTGCGGGACGGACTTGGTCGTGGTCGCGAGGTTGCGGGCGGCCCCCGTGCCGAGGGCCAGTCGCCGTTCCGTCACGCCCCGGCACCGCCGTGGGCGATCTCGACGGACTCCAGCATCCCGAGCGCGTCGGGGACGAGGACGGCGGCCGAGTAGTAGGCGCTGACCAGGTAGGAGATGAGGGCCTTCTCGTCGATGCCCATGTACCGGACGGACAGGCCGGGCTGGTACTCGTCCGGCAGCCCGACCTGGTGCAGGCCGATGACGCCCTGCGCCGCCTCGCCGGTGCGCATCAGCAGGATCGAGCTGGTCCTGGTCCTGCTGACCGGGATCTTGTTGCACGGGAAGATCGGCACGCCGCGCCAGGCGGGGACCTTGTGGCCGCCGACGTCGATGCCGTCCGGGTAGACGCCGCGGGCGCTGCACTCGCGGCCGAACGCGGCGATCGCCTTCGGGTGGGCGAGGAAGAACGCCGGGTCCTTCCAGACGAGGGTGAGCAGGTCGTCCATGTCGTCGGGGGTGGGCGGGCCGCCGCGCGTGTGGATGCGCTGCGACAGGTCGGCGTTGTGCAGGAGCCCGAAGTCCCGGTTGTTGACCAGCTCGTTCTCCTGGCGTTCGCGCAGCGCCTCGATGGTGAGCCTGAGCTGCTGCTCCACCTGGTTCATCGGCTCGTTGTAGAGGTCGGCGACGCGGGTGTGGACGCGCAGGACGGTCTGCGCGACGCTCAGCTCGTACTCGCGCGGGGAGCCTTCGTAGTCGACGAACGTGCCCGGCAGGACGGGCTCGCCCGCGTGCCCGGCCGCGAGATCGATCGCCGCCTCGCCGTGCTCGTTGTGCGCCGCCCGGGGACTGGCCCGGTATTCGTCGAGGTGCGCCTGCAGGGACGATGACTGGCCGAGCGTCTCCTGGAAGTCGGCCTCGCTCATGCTGAGGATCGTGCAGGCGGTCACGGCCTTGACCGTGTACTCCCACTCCTCCGGGTCCTCGCCGTCCTCGGTGCCGAGCAGGGCCCGCTCGCCGAAGAAGTCGCCGTCCGCCAGCGTCCCGTGGACGGCCTCGGCACCGTACTCACCGGTGCCGATCCTGCTGAGCTTGCCGTGTGCGACGAGGATGACCCGGTCGACGGGACGTCCCTGTTCCACGATGACGTCGCCCGGCTCGTACTCCTGCTGGGTGAACCGTCCGGCGATGGCGTCCAGGGTGAGGTCGTCGTCGTAGCCGCGCAGCGGCGGGAGCTCTCCGAGTTCGCGCGGGATGACCCGCACGTCGGCGCCGGTGGTGACGAACGTCACCCGTCCGTCGCCGAGCGTGTAGGTGAGCCGCCGGTTGACGCGGTATGCGCCGCCGGCCGCCTGGACCCAGGGCAGCAGCTTCAGCAGCCACCGCGAGGTGATGCCCTGCATCTGCGGGACGGACTTGGTCGTGGTCGCGAGGTTCCGTGCGGCCGCGGTGCCGAGGCTCAACTGCTGCTGTTCCCGCTGTTCCTGCTGTTCGGTCACGTGCACACCACCGATTCGTCGCCGGTCGGTCAGGAAGGGGCCGGGTTCGGCCAACGGAGACGCTACCGACGGTAATCAGATGAACGCAACGAGCCATGTCCTCCACCTCTGCTTTGCCGTGGCGCCACACAAGTCGCACCCGCCCGGCCATGGTCACTCCGCAGACCGCTGCATATAACCGAAGCCACATATGAACGAACGGTTATGATGCGCTCATGTCCTCCGCGTTCGCCGTGCTCGCCGAGCCGACCCGCCGCCACATCCTGGACCTGCTCCTGGAACGCCCCCGCCCCGTGGGCGAACTCGTCGAGCGGCTCGGGCTCACGCAGCCGGGAACGTCCAAGCATCTGCGGGTGCTGCGCGACGCCGGGCTCGTCCGGGCACGGCAGGACGCGCAACGCCGCGTGTACGAGGTGCGTCTCGAACCGCTCGCCGAAGTGGACGCCTGGCTGACGCCCTACAGGCGCGCGTGGGCGTCCCGGCTGGACGCCCTCGAACAGCACCTCGACGCCGGAGAGTGATGTGGGCGGGCGGCGGCCTGGGCCCGCCGGCACTTCGCACACCGCTGACGCGAGCGGCCCGACGCGCTCCGGCGGGAGCGAGCCCGGCGCGCTGCTACCTCGCCCCGGAACCCGCCGGTTCCGGGGCGAGCTTCTCCCCGGCCTCCTCGATCGGCACCCCGGCCGTCTCCGGGATCTTGAGGATCGGGACCAGCGCGACCAGCGCGGCGAACATGATGTAGAACGCCGGGACGTAGTTGGACCCCGTCAGGTCGATCATCGAGCCGATCAGGACGGCCGCCGTCCCGCCGAACAGCGACGTGGAGATGTTGTAGCCGATCGCGAACGCCCCGTACCGCACCCTGGTCGGGAACATCGCCGGGAACGTCGCCGCGATCACCGCGAGGATCAGCACCAGCAGGCCGCCGACGATGGTGTAGCCGGCCGCCACACCGAGCGCATTGCCGGTCTGCATGAGCGCGAACGCCGGCCACGCCAGCACGATGTAGCCGACGGCCGCGGTCGTCAGCAGCGGTTTGCGGCCGATCCGGTCCGACAGCGCGCCCAGCGGGACGATCACCGTGATCATCGCCGCCTCGACCCCGATGGTGATGAACTGTGCCGTGTTGTCGTTCATCTCCAGGTAGTCGACGAGGTAGGACGGCATGAACGTCAGCAGCGTGTAGTCCGCGACGTTCAGCAGGAACACGATCCCGATCAGCATCAGGATGACGCGCCAGTAGTGCGTCAGCGTGTCCTTCAGCGGCGACTGGGACTTCTTGCCCTGCTCCTCCATGCGCTGGAACGTGGGGGGTGTCCTCGATGCGCGTCCGGACGTAGAGGCCGACGACGCCGAGCGGCAGCGCGATCAGGAACGGGATCCGCCAGCCCCAGCCGTGCATCGCCTCCTCGCTGAGCAGCAGATCCATGCCGAAGACGAGCCCCGCCCCCAGGATGTAGCCGACCAGCGTGCCGAGTTCCAGGAAGCTGCCGAAGAACCCGCGCCGGCGCGTCGGCGCGTACTCGGCGATCATCGTGGCGGCGCCGCCGTACTCGCCGCCCGTCGAGAAGCCCTGGACCAGCCGGACGCCGAGCAGCAGCAGCGGCGCGGCGATCCCGATCGTGTCATAGCCCGGCAGGACGCCGATCAGGAACGTGGAGCCCGACATCAGCAGGATCGTGGTGGCCAGCACCCGCTTGCGGCCGAGCTTGTCGCCCATCGGGCCGAAGAACAGGCCGCCGAACGGGCGGGCGATGAACGCCGCCGCGATCAGCGCGAACGAGCGCAGCGTCGCACCGGACTCGCCGCCCGGGAAGAACACGTCGCCGACGATCGCCGTCATCACCCCGGCGCTGAAGACGCCGAAGTCGAACCACTCGATGCAGTTCCCTATCGCGGAGGCGACGACGGCCTTGCGGACGGCCCCCTGCTCGGCCTCGTCCTTCGACACGTCCACACCGGACCCGGGACCGGAACCGGGACCGCCCCGTCCCGTCCCATCCCCCGAGTCCGCGTTCGTCGGCGTCCCCACGGGCCCCATCTGCCCGTTGATCAGTAAAGCTAACGCCGGTCACCGGCTTCCGGTCACTCAGGGGAACGGCGCGGTCACGACCTCCGGGAGTTCCTCGCCGTGTCCTCGGCGTCCTCGCCGATGAGATCGTCCGGCAGCTCGGTGAGGACGGTGGTGCGCTGGGGATCGTCGTCGCGGCGATCCCCGGCGTCGCCGTCGGCCTCGGCCTCGCCGGGTTCCCCGAGTTCGCCGAGCTCGTCGGGCAGTTCGTCGGTGGTCTGCGGATCACCGCCCAGCAGCTCGTCGAGGGTGGCGGTGCCCTGCGTGTTCCCGTCCCCGTCAGCGTCACCGTCGAGCAGGTCGTCCTCGGGGATCGACACGAGCGCCTGCGTCTCCTGCGCCTCCCGGGTGATCACGCCGCTGGCGAGGACGGTGTTGCGGTGCCGCAGCGCGCCGTTCTCGCGCAGCAGGTTGTCCACCTCGGCGCGGGACCGGGCCACGCGGCGGCTCGACCGCACGTGCACGGCGAAACCCCCGGCGGCGACCCCCAGGACGAAACAGGCGGCCGGGACGCCCACCGACGACGGCGCGAGGGTCGCCACCAGTGCGACCACGACCAGCGCGACGACCACCCCGAGCGCGGGATAGTGCTGCTCCATCCAGTCCAGGACGGTGTTGACGCGCTTCGGGATCCGCACTCGTCTTCTCCTCCACTCAGCTCAGGACGGGGACAACGACCGGGCCCGGGCACGATGTTCCATCGGTTCGACGGGGTTCCATCGGCACGGCAGGCCGTTCCTGGGGGCGCCACCGGGCTCCGCGGCCGGGACGGTAGGGGCTCGCGTCGCTCGCGCGCCGCCCCGCCTTCCGGGATCACTGACCAGCGGAAGGCCACCCAAAACACTAACAGTACGTGACATCCGCCTCACGAACGGCACCCCGGCCGGAGCACGTCCCCGTACGCCCGGGATGCGAGCACCGGCGGCGCCGAATATCGTCCATGGATATGAGCGAACACTTTGACGTCGTGGTCCTGGGCGCGGGCCCGGGTGGATATGTCGCCGCGATCCGGTCGGCACAACTCGGGCTGAAGACGGCGATCATCGAGGAGCGGTACTGGGGCGGGGTCTGCCTCAACGTCGGCTGCATCCCCTCGAAGGCGCTGCTGCGCAACGCCGAACTGGCGCACATCTTCACCCAGGAGCAGAAGACCTTCGGCATCAACGTCGAGGGGCGGGTCTCGTTCGACTACGGCGTCGCCCACCAGCGCAGCCGCCAGGTATCGGACAAGCTCGTCAAGGGCGTCCAGTTCCTGATGAAGAAGAACAAGATCACGTCCTATGACGGGCGGGGCACGTTCACCGACCCGAACACCCTGCAGGTCGACCGGGCGGACGGCTCCAGCGAGACCGTCACGTTCGGCAGCTGCATCATCGCGGCCGGAGCGCACACCAAGCTGCTGCCGGGCACGTCGCTGTCCGAACGCGTCGTCACCTACGAGGAGCAGATCCTCAGCTCCGAGCTGCCCGAGAGCATCGTCATCGCGGGCGCGGGCGCGATCGGCGTCGAGTTCGCCTACATCCTGCACAACTACGGGGTGAAGGTCACGATCGTCGAGTTCCTCGACCGGATGGTCCCGAACGAGGACGCGGACGTGTCCAAGGAGCTGGCCAAGCGGTACCGCAAGCTCGGTGTGGACGTGCTGACCTCCACCCGCGTGGACGCGATCGACGACTCCGGCGACAAGGTGAAGGTCACCGTCACCGGCAAGGACGGCGCCCAGCAGGTCATCGAGACCGACAAGGTGCTGCAGGCGATCGGGTTCCAGCCGAACGTGGAGGGCTACGGGCTGGAGAAGGCCGGCGTGCAGCTCACCGAGCGCGGCGCCATCGACGTGGACGGCCGCTGCCGCACGTCCGTCCCGCACATCTACGCCATCGGCGACGTGACCGCGAAGCTGATGCTCGCGCACGCCGCAGAGGCGATGGGCATCGTCGCGGCCGAGACCATCGCCGACGCCGAGACGATGGAGCTGGAGTACGTGATGATCCCCCGCGCCACGTACTGCCAGCCGCAGGTCGCGAGCTTCGGCTGGACGGAGGCGCAGGCGAAGGAGCAGGGCTACGACGTCAAGACCGCCAAGTTCCCCTACAGCGCGAACGGCAAGGCGCTCGGCATGGGCGAGGGCGACGGGTTCGTCAAGGTCGTCAGCGACGCCAAGTACGGCGAGATCCTCGGCGCGCACATGATCGGCCCCGAGGTCACCGAGCTGCTGCCCGAGCTGACGCTGGCGCAGCAGTGGGACCTGACCGTCAACGAGGTCGCCCGCAACGTGCACGCCCACCCGACGCTGGGCGAGGCGATGAAGGAGGCCGTGCACGGCCTCGCCGGCCACATGATCAATCTCTGACCCGGCCGAGCGGCGTGCCCGCGGGGCGCGGGCACGCCGGTGGGTCCGGTCAGGGGGTCGGCCAGCGGGTGAGGGCGTCGTAGGCGGGCCGCCAGTCGTTCTCGAAGGCGGCGCGGACCGGCTCGGGCAGCGGGGCCAGCATGGTCGCGATGGTCTGTTCGCTGGCGCCGTCCAGCAACCACGGGAACACACGCGAGGCGTCGGGGCCGATTCCGGCTGCGTGGACCTGGCCGAAATGCTGCAACTGCTCGAAGGTCACGGTCGCGTCCATCAGTGGCAGCGCCGCGTCCTCCTCGTGCTTGAGGTGGGCGGTGAGGTTGGCGGCCAGGGCGTCCACCAGGTCGCCGAGCGGCTCCGAGCCGTTGTCGATGGCCTCGATGAGCGGGTCGATGGCGGCGTGCTCGGCTTCCATCGCGTCCAGGAGGGCCAAATCGTCGGGACGGGACGCGAGGGTTTCGCGCATGGCCGGCCAGAGCGCCTCGTCTTCGGCGGTGTGGTGGACGTGCAGGGACTTCTTGAACAGCTCCCAGCCGACGGCCACGGCCAGGATCCGGCGGGGGTCGTCGTCCGTCCTGGCGGTGACCTTGGCCAGTTGCTCCAGTTCTCTGCGCAGAGCGTTGTGCATCGCGTACATCGCGGTCCAGTCGTGCTTGCTCACGCTCTCTCCTTCTCTAGGTTTCATCGCATTGACGAAGCGGGAGAAGGAAACGTGACCGGTCAGGACGCGCGGGTCGCCGAGGCGGGGGCGGGGCGGGTCAGGCGGCTCAGGAGTCTCTGGCCCTGACGTGAGCTGATGCCGAGGCGGCGTCCCAGTTCGGCGCCGGTGATGCCGGGTTCGGCGTCGATGATGGACAGCGCGCGGGCCTCGTTGTCGGTGGCGACGCTGCGCGGAATCTGCTGCTGGGGGGCTTTGCGCGGCGCGGCCTTGCGCTGTGGCTGACGGCGAGGCGGTGTCGCCGGGACGTCCTCTTTCTCGGGCTCCGGTGTCGTGAGTTCGCTCACGCGGGTGAACGCCTGGTCGAGCATGACGCCGTCGGACAGCATCCAGACGATGTCGGCGGGGGCGCTGGACTTCCACCTGCGGCCGTAGTGGTCGCCGAGGAGGGCCAGGGCGTGGCGGCGGCGCTGCTCGGCGACGAGGGCCTGCGGGTAGGAGGTGATCTGCCACAGCACCATGCGGCGCCACAGCCGGAACGTCGAGAACGGGGCGAGCAGCCAGCGCGCGATCGGGACGCCTTCGCGGACGGTCCCGGCGGCGATCCCGGCGCGGCGGCGGATGGCGTGCCGGACGGCCTCGATGAAGGTGATGAACAGCACAGGCATCGCGGCGTGCATCACCATGCCGGTCGGGTCGCCGTGCGCGGCCGACACGTTCAGCCAGACGGTGGCGCCGGTGAACGCGAACGCCATCCAGCGCAGCGCCGGCATCGGCATGGCCAGCCACTCCAGCAGCAGCGCGACCGAGACCAGGGCGAGGATGCCGAGGTCGACGCCGGCGGGGACGATCCACGCCTGGGCGCCGAACCACGGCTCGGCGACGTCCCGGACGGAGGCGAACGAGCCGTAGCCGCCCAGGCCGGCGAGCCCGGCGAACAACAGCCCGCCGACCCCCGCCAGGATCTTCTGCGCCCGGGTCAGCGGCGCGGTGGCCGTGCGCACCTCGTCCATCGGCGTCCCTCCCGCCACGGGTCTAGATCACCCCGTGACGGTAGCGCGCCAAGCCCCTTCGTCCGGACGAAAGCGCCAGAACCGCCCAAACCCCCAGGTCGTCAGCGGAGCGGACTGAAGGGGGCCAACTCCGGTGGCCGCTCGCCGGTGACGATCTGGTCGGCGAGGAGGCGCCCGGTGGCGGGGCCGAGCGTGATGCCCCACATGCCGTGCCCGCCCGCGGCGAAGACCCGCGGTGAACGGGTCGCGCCGATCAGAGGCAGGCCGTCGCGGGTGCAGGGGCGCGACCCGACCCACTCGTCCTGCCGGTCGTCCAGGTCGGCGCCGCGCAGCAGCGGACGGACGGCCTCGACGATCGCCTTGACCCGGCGCGGGTCGAGCGGGGCCTCGGGACGGCGGAACTCCATCATCCCGGCCACGCGCAGCCGGTCGCCCAGCGGCGTGCACGCCACCCGCTGGGACGGGAAGTACACCGGGCCGTCCGGGACGCGGTCCACCGGCACGCTGAAGCTGTAGCCGCGACCCGCCTGCACGAGGGCGCCGACGCCGAACCGCCGGGCGAGGTCGCCGAGCCACACTCCGCTCGCGATGACGACCGTGTCGAACGTCTCGAAGTCGTTGCCCGTCGTCCGGACGGCGACGCCGCCGGGTTCGTCGCGGATGTCTCCGACCTCCGCGCCCGCCCGGATCTTGCCGCCGCGGTCGCGGACGGAGTCGGCGAGGGCGTGCACGAACTCGCCGGGGTTGATGAAACGCTGCCCGCGCAGCACGACCGCCGCACCGATCTCGCCGGACAGGGCGGGCTGGATCCCGCGCGCCTCGTCCCCGCTGAGGACCTCGAACTCCAGGGTCTGCCCGGCCTCGCGGATGTGCTCGATCTCCTCCAGCAGGACGCGGCGCTCATCGGCCGTCCGGTACGCGGCGAGGAAGGACCCGGCGTCCCTGGTCTTCGCCTTGACGCCGCCCTCAGTCAGCGCGTCGAAGCTCTGCAGTGCGCGGCCGTTGATGGGCACCAGCGACTCCATCGCGTGCCGCCACCGGGCCGCCGTGCTGTTGCGGGCGAACCCGGCGAGGAACCTGAGCAGGCGCGGGCTGGCGCTCGGCGGGACGTAGACCGGCGACGACGGGCTGAGCACCGCCCGCACGCCGTAGGAGAGGACGGCCGGCTCGGGAAGCGGGGTCGCCAGGCCGGGCGTCAGCCAGCCGGCGTTGCCCCAGGACGCTCCCGCCGCCACGTCCCGGCGGTCGAGAACGGTGACGTCGGCGCCGTGCTCTTGCAGGAACCAGGCGGTGGACAGACCGACCATCCCGGCGCCCACAACGGCGACGCGGCGCGGACGCGTGTCGAGAGCCATGCCCGCTCATCTCCTTGTGATTGACGACACTTCGATGGTCGCCCGCCACACGAACGGAGTCTCTGTCGCCTTCGGCCAATCGAGCCGAGCCGCATAGTGTGAACAGCACAAGGGGGCGCCGGATGATCAGCTTGACCGACCTTGTCGAATCCCTGGGCCCGGGGCTGCTGCGCATGGTCGAGGACGGCCATGACGGGCAGGTGCACGACGTCGTCCTCGCCGAACCGGGCGAACCGGCCGGGCAGCCGGGTGAGATCGTCCTCGGCGTCGGCGTGACCGGCCCGGCCGACGCCGTCGCCCTCCTCGAACGGGCCGACGCGGCGGGCGCCGACGGCGTCGTCCTGAAAGCACCGCTCGCCGACGCCCCCGAGGTCACGGCGGCCGCGAGGCGGTTGCGGCCGGCGCTCATCGAACTGCAGCCCGACACGTCCTGGACGCACGTCGTCTGGCTCGTGCGCGGCGCCATCGACCGCGCCTACGCACCCCTCCCCGGGCCGCCCGGCGCGCAGGGCGTCCACAACGACCTGTACGCCCTCGCCGACACGGCCGCCGAGATCGCCGACGCGCCGGTGACCATCGAGGACGCCCGCTCACGCGTCCTCGCCTACTCGGGCCGCCAGGACACCACCGACCCGGCCCGCGTCTCCACCATCGTGGGACGCCGCGTACCGCCCCAGGTCATCGCCCACCTCCGCGCCTCCGGCGTGTTCCGCAAACTGGCCCGCTCCAATGACCCCGTGCTCGTCCCCGAGAGCCCGGACGGCATGCTGCCCCGCCTCGTCATCCCCGTCCGCGCCGGCGGCGAATGGCTCGGCTCGATCTGGGTGGTGGCCCGCACACCGATCCCACCGGACCGCGTCCAGCGCCTCACCGACCTGGCGTCCGTCCTGGCCCTGCACCTCCTGCGCCTGCGCGCCGAAGCCGGGGTGGCCCGCCGGGTGTCGGACGACCAGCTCCGCGCCGCACTTCGCGACGGCGCCCAGATCACCGCCCCCACCCCGCCCTGGCGCGTCGTGACCCTCGGAACCGGCGACGAGGACGTCCGGCAGCACCTCGACCTGTGGGACGCGATCACCCACCGCTTCGGCTGGCACCGCCCCCTCCTCGTCGACCTGGACGACGCCCTCTACGCCGTCCTGACCGACCGCCCACACGCGACGGACGCGGGGTCGATGCCCTGGCTGCACCACGTCCTCACCCAGGTCCGCGCACACGACCCCGACCTGTACGCGACGGCGGGCGGCCCCGCGAACTCCCACAACGAACTCCCCCGCTCCCGAGCCGAGGCCGCCGAACTGGCCGCCCTTGTCACGTCGGGCCGACTCACCCCGGGCCTGATCCTGCTGGAGGAAGCCTGGGACGCCGTAGTGGTCGAACGCGCCCGCAAGGCCATGGGAACCGAATCCGGCCTGCTCGGCGGCCCCCTCCCCGCCCTACGCACCCACGACGAGACCCACGGCACGGCGTTCCTCCCGACCCTCGCCGCCTGGCTCGACCACTACGGCGACCCAAAGGGCACAGCCCAGGCCCTGGACGTCCACCCCAACACCCTCCGCTACCGCCTACGCAGAATGGCCGAGGTAACCGCACTAGACCTGTCGTCCCCCCAAACCCGCCTGGCCCTACGCCTCCAACTGAACGCCCTCCACAACCACGCCATGGAAGGCGTGACCTCCCGCAGAGGTCACCGGGGGCAGCCGTGATCCATCCCCTGGCCGGGGTCCTATGCGCCCGCTAGCGCCACCAGAAGCGCTGCTGGTTCTGGTGGGCCTCCCAGGCGGCGGTCAGCGCGAGGCGTGCGACGCCCGGCTCACGGCGGGTGGGGCGGCGCTCGATCGGCTTGTCCGGCGCGAAGCGCATGACCGCCTTGGCCAGGCTTTCCATGTCCAGCCGCCAGCCCTCGATCGGTCGCGACACCAGCGACGGCTCGGCCAGCATGCCTAGCCAGGGAGCCAGCACCGCCTCGAAGAACTCCTGCTCTTCCGCGGTCGGCGGCGGTGCCTCCGGCGGCCTGGGCAGGCCGCCCAGGCCGCCCATCCGTTCGGCGACGCCCATGGCGTTGAGCTCGACCCCCACGCAACGGCGGCGGACCCTTCGGCCGTTTCTCACGCGGAAGATCAGATCGAAGGTCACGATGCAGTCGATCCACGACCAGGGGACCAGCGCTGTTTCATCCCGGTGGCGGCTCGGACCGAAGTAGACGCCACCGGAGTCCACCGCGAACGACACCTCCCCGCGACGTATCGGCCTCACGATGAAAAAGGCCGCGAGGGCGGTCACCGCGCCGAACACCGCCAGCACAGCGACCAGGCCGGGCTCGGGATACCGAATCGTCCGATAGAGGAAGAACACGTCCACGGCACCGAGGGCCACCAGGGTCGGCAGATTGACTCGCCAGCTCTGCCGGGCGACATAGGCATCGCCGGTCAGCCCACGGGGGGTGTCGTCGGGTCTCATGAGCAGCACTCCCGTACCGGCCGTACGGGCGGCAACACCGAAACCCGGCGCACCGGCGCAAACCCGCCGATAACGGTGGAGGAAATAGGGCTCGCGTGCACTGTACCCACCGGCTGATCGGTCGATCAATACCCGTTTGGACGAGGCGACCTGCCTGGGCAGCTGGGTTGCCTATGCGACGCACACCGCATGCGTGAAGCCGTCGTGGCGAGGAAGTCGTGTCCGTTCCACGTCCTTCGTACAGCCGGGGACGCCATGCACATCATGGACGTCACCACTGGCTCCGCCGCCACCCTCACACCGGACGGCGGGGGTGGCGCGCCCAGCAGGCCGGTGCGGTACGGCCATGAGACACCGTTGAAGCCGCCTGGGAAGCGTGGCGGGCGGCGGGCCGTCCAGGCCCAGAGTCTTTCCGCGTGCACATCCATGGCGGCCACCAGCGAATCCATCGTTCCTGCCGACACTCACCGCCCGGCTGGACCACTTCTGCGACCACAGGGGCACCGCGCGGAGTCACTGGACGTCCGGCCCCACGCATGGATCAGAGGGCTTGTCGGCCGCTCCGCAGGGCGGCGACTGATTCCACAAGACCGGCCCGCTCCATCGCATCGAGGACATCCTCGATCGTTTCCGGAGGGTTCACGCGGGAGTCGACGATCTGCTGGACGCAGGCCCACACCACACGATCGTCCAGATCTATCTGGTCGAGCACGAAATCATCCGGTGATTTGGCCTCGAGATTCCAGACCTCCATCGCCGCCGCCGGAAAGTCCTTCAAGTTGGACGTGACGATGACCTGCGCACCGGCCTTGATCGCGGCAGCGAGCACATGCCGATCATCTGGATCCGGAAGCTTCAAGCCTTCGATCAGAGGTTCGTACCCCTCGACCAGACAGTCGTGAACGGCGGCATTCATGAGTCCACGCAACCGCAGGAGCTTCTCCGCCGGAATGCCGGGACGGGCTGCCGCAAGATTGGTGAGCATCTCGTCCAGGATCCGGTGCGTCCACTTGGCCTGCACCCCACCGGCCTGAGCGATGCGGATTAGCAGGTCTCTCAGTGTGTTGCCGTAGAGGACGTTGGCGTCGTAAAGCACGACGAAGGGCATGATCAGATCCCGAGTTCCTGCCCGAGGGCGGCGAGATCGTCCGCGGCGGTCCGCCGCTCAAGGTCGTCGCGGCGTTTGTAGTCCAGGACGGCCTCGGCAGTGATACGGCGATGCCGGCCCACCATCCGGTACGGGATCGTCCCGGCCTCCAAAAGGCCGATCAAGTACGGCCGTGACACGTTCAGCAGGTCCGCTGCCTGCTGGGTGGTCAACTCGGCGCGGGATGGGATGACTGAGATTCCCCTCCCCTCGGCCGCCTGGGCCAGGATGAACGCGAGCAGGCTCACAGCATCCCGTGGAAGGATCAGGGGCTCTTCGACACCCCGCTCCCCGGCGACCCGGATCGTCTCCTCATCCGGATGTTGCATGAGGTAGTCCTTGATGCGCCGAACCGCACGCTCGGCGGCCTGGGCATCTATCGCTCCCGGCTCAATCGACCTGACTTGGACACCGATCATGACTGCCTCCCTTCCTAGTCGCAGTATGCGCAACTATCGAAATAAACGCAACACTCGAAGGACGGGATCATGCCGGTCCGTCCCGAACGGCTGCGGGCAGACCTCGTTGCGGGATGCGCCGTGCACGACCCGATGTGGCGGCGCGCGGTGGAGTCCGTGCCCGGCACCGATTCGTTCCGGGTTTCTACGCCGACTCCGGCAGCGGTCCGATGACGCGCTGACCGTCTGGGAACCGGTCACCGAAGCCATCGACCGGGAACGCTGGCTCAAGGCGGTCTACACCGACACCACGCTGATCACTCAGTTCGATGGCGACGAACCCGACTGGGGCCGGCCCGTTCCTCGGGTCGGTGGCGCCCCTTCCTCATCCTCTCCTTCATGGCTGCGCGTGTCCAGGAACGTCCGGAACCGGGAAACCCAGCGCACTGGGCGGCCCTCACACGGGATGCTGAGGCCCGCCCCGTCCGGCATAGCCCGGAACGCCTCGACGAGGCGACGGAGGAAGGCTTCTTCGGACGGTTCCTCGCCCAGCTCGCCGTCTCCAACGCGCAACTTGTGACGGCCGGGGACGCCATGCACGTCATAGACGTCACATCTGGCTCCGCCGCCACCCTCACACCGGACGACGGGGAGTGGCGCGTCCAGCAAGCAGGTCCACTACGGCTGTGGGACGCCGTTGAGGCCGTCTGGGAAGCGTGGCGGCAAGCGGACCGTCCCGGCCCCGAGTCCTTCCGCATGCGCATCCACGACGGCCGCCAGCGAATCCACCACCGCTCCGCCGCGAACCTTTCGTTCACACTCCCCGCCTAGCCTGCTGACGGGCGCTCCGCACGGTCACTCAGGTGGCGGACGTGAGGACGCGCAGTTCCCGGGCCGCCGGAAGCGCCCGCGCCTGGTCGGGGAGCGCGGAGAGCATCTGGCCCGCGAGGTGCCTGGTACCGGCGGTCACGGCTTCCGGTCGGTTATGCAGGGTGGCTACAGCACTTTGAAGGCCAGCATTGATCTCCCTGGCCTTAACGAGTGCCATCGCTCTCATCACGTTCAGGTTCGTAATCGGCCCCTGGGCAGTTCGCGGGTAGAGAGCCGTAGCTTGCGCGAGCGTCTCGTCCACCTGGTTGTCACCCAGCTGGCTGAACACATAGGACTCAGCCCACCGCATCTGACTCTCACGGAATTCCAGGACCGTCTGCTCGGTCCGGTGCGGCAGGTAGTCGAGCGTGTCCTTGACCTTGTCCAGTGAGGCGCGGGCCTGGCCTTTGTCACCTCGGTCTGCCGCGACATATGCGCGTGCAACGTGCGCGCGGGCCAGCCCGGCAGACGGCACGCCACCAGCGATGGCAATGGCTTCATCCGTTAGAGCGTCGACAACCTGACATGGCCGTCGCGCCCAGAACGCGTCCTGCGCCGCTCTGCCACGCGTCCATACTTGCAGGTCACGATCGCCGGACGCGTCGGCGGCGCGGCGGGCGGCGGCCCACGTTATCCGGGCGGAACGCTCTTCACCGGCATCGCCCAACTCGATCGCCAAGAGGCCTGACAGTCCCGCGCTGACGCGTAGTAGCCCGGCCTGCTCCTGCGGCGCACGAACTTGTTCGAGCAGTTGTCCCACGGCGATGATGTCGGCCGTCAAATCGCCGATTAGCGCCCCGGTCGGCCGGACCATGATCTTTTGGCCGTACTCATGGACGGCACGCTCCCATTCGGCCAGATCGGCGGTCTGGCCGGTCGCGCGGTCGATGCTGGAGAGGATCTCTTCCAGGGTTCCCGGCGGGACGGCCGTTCCGGCGCCGAGGGCTGCGAGCAGTTGGAGTGCGGCGCGGCGTTTCACGTCGTCGTCCCCATCGTCGGGAATAGGGCTCGCGTCTACGGTACCCACCGGGTGATCGGTCGATCCCTGCCCGAAAAGGTCCTTTTCCTCCATTCCGAACGCGGTGGCGTAGGCGGAGCCCCAGTCGGCGGGGAAGACCTCTCCTTTCTCGTGGCGGTTGATCTGCCGGGAGAGGTTCTTGACCTGGCTCAGGTCGGGGTGGTCGATGCCGGCGGCCGCGTAGAGACGGCGGGCCGCCTTGAACGGACCCCATCCGCGGGCGCGGCGTTCGGCTTCGAGACGTGCAGCCCATGGGGGACGTGGCTGATCAGTCATGGGATGGGCACCCTTCGACCGGGGAGGCGGGCGGACTTGTGTCCCTCCAACGCCTTCATTGTCGCCTTTCTCGGTCCGTGTGCGCACGGTTTCACTGAGTAAAGCGGGACTCGCGTCCCGCGTCCGAGAAGACGAGAGGGCGACCATGGACGAACACCGGAACACCACGCTGAGGCGGGGCGGCATCACGCGCGCGAGTCAGGCTGCGCGGACGTATGTGTGGGGATTGGACGAGCGGGCGCCCGGGGACGCTCGGCGGGCTGTGAGGGAGGCGCTGGCCGGGTGGGGCGTCAAGGAGGCCGACATCGATGTCGCGGTGCTGCTGACGTCCGAGGTCGTCACCAACGCCGTCCGGCACGTGCGGGCCGGGCTGCGGGCCGGTGGCGTGGTGTGGGTTCGGGTCCGGTTGATGGACGGGCGGCTCCGGGTGGACGTGACCGACCCGGAGCCGGGGTTCCCTCGGCTCGTGGCGGCGTCCGACACCGACGAGGGGCACCGGGGCATGGCCGTCGTCGCCGGGTGCGCCGACCGGTGGGGCTGGCACCCCGGGGCCGAGGGCGGCAAGACGGTGTGGTGGACGCAGGTCTTGGAGGTGCTCGAACCGCAGTCCGAGGCGCCGGTCTTCAAGCGCGTCCTGTCGAGGAGCACGTCTCGATGACGGGGCTTGCCGCGGAAGCGCTGTTGAGGCGGCTGGCGAGCGTCCTCGCGGACGACGGCTGGACGTGCACGCTGCGCGTGACTGACGGCCTGCCGCTGTTGCGGGTCGTGGACGCTCGAATGCCGGTGGCCGGCGAGAGCATTGCCGTGGCCCTCGTCCCAAGCGCCGAAGGTGGCCGGGCGGCGTGGTTCCGGTCGTCGACAGGGGTGCTGCTGGGGCCGTGCGCCGATCCGGTGAGGGCGGCGGAGGGAGTGCGGGTGCTGCTCGGGCCTTGGGTCGGCAGAGCCTTGGCGGACGCCGGGCGGCGTGCGGTCGGGGCGCGCAATGAATGACGCTCCTTGGCGGGAAACGCGCAACGAAGTGCCTGGTCATCGCAAGGTTGGCGCATTGGATCGCGGGCGGTTCGCTCCTAGGCTTCCGATGAGTCGATCCCTTCGGACGTTCCCCTGGAGACATGCATGAGCGTCATGCCGGCAATGGAGCCGCGCACTGCCCGGACCGCGCTGCGGCGGCACTATCTGATGTGCCGTCCCGAGCACTTCGCCGTCACGTACGCGATCAACCCGTGGATGGACCCGGTGCGCGGTGCCGATACCGGGAGGGCCGTGGAGCAGTGGGAGGCGCTGCGGGCGGCGTACCTGGCGCTCGGGCACGAGGTGAGTCTCATCGACCCGGTCGAGGGGCTGCCCGACATGGTGTTCGCGGCGAACGGCGCCCTGGTCGTCGGCGGGCGGGTGTACGGGGCGCGGTTCACGCATGCGGAGCGGCACGCGGAGGGGCCCGCGTACGCCGGGTGGCTGAAGGAGAACGGGTTCGCCGACGTGCTGGAGGCGCAGCACACGAATGAGGGTGAGGGCGACTTCCTCACGCTGGACCACGTGATTCTCGCCGGGACGGGGTTCCGGACCGAGATCGCGGCTCATCAGGAGGCGCAGGAGTTCCTCGGGCGGCCCGTGGTGACGCTCCGGCTCGTCGATCCGCGGTTCTACCACCTGGACACGGCTCTGTTCCCCCTCGGCGGCGCGAATGTGGCCTACTTCCCGGGGGCGTTCTCGCCCGGGAGCCGGGCGGTGCTGGAGCGGCTGTTCCCGGACGCGATCCTCGCGGGTGAGCGGGACGCGGCGGTGCTCGGCCTCAACGCCGTGTGCGACGGGCGCAACGTGGTGATCAACGCGGAGGCGGTGGAGCTGATCGAGACCCTGCGGGAGCGCGGGTACGAGCCCGTCCCGGTGGACCTGTCGGAGCTGCGCAAGGCGGGCGGCGGGCCCAAGTGCTGCACGCTGGAGCTGCGCGCCTGATCACCGGCGGCCGGTCAGGCCGGCGTGGCGGCGGGCCAGGGTGCGGGTCCGCAGGACGCCCGCGATGCCGATGGCCCAGATGCCGACCTGGACGGTCCACGCGGCCCGGAACGCCTCGGGCGTGAAGTCGCCGTCCGGCGCCATGACGTCCAGGACGAGCCCGATCAGCAGGATCGTGACCAGGGAGGCGAAGAAGCCGCCGACGTTGACGATGCCGGTGGCGGTGCCCTGCCGTCCGGGCGGGTTGAACGTCCGGGCGTAGTCGAAGCCGATCATCGAGCCGGGGCCGCCGAGCGCGACGCACAGGACGAGGATCACCAGCAGCCAGGACGGGGCGGGCGGCGGCCAGGCGAGGACGGCCGCCCAGGCCGCCACGCTGAGCCCGACGATGCCGAGGACGAGCCAGGAGCGGCGCAGCGGGTAGAGGCTGACGAGGCGTCCGATGAAGGGGCCCGCCACGACGCCGACCAGCACGAACATCGTCAGCAGCGCGGAGGCGGCGGCGGGGCTCATGCCCTGGCCGGACACCAGGTACGGGTAGCCCCACATCAGCGCGAACGTGTGGGAGGTGAACTGGGTGACGAAGTGCGACCAGAGGCCGAGGCGTGTGCCTGGGTGGCGCCAGGCCCCCGCGAGGTTGGCTCCGGTCTCGCGCAGTGTCGGCACTTCGGCGCGGGCCGGACCGTTCCGGAGGGTGGCGAAGGCGAGCACGGCGATGAGGACGCCGAGGGCGGCGGCCGAGCCGAACGCGGTGCCCCAGCCGGGCCCGTGCAGCAGCGCGACCAGGGGTATCGCGCTGAGGATCTGCCCGAGCTGCCCGAGCTGCCCGGTGAACTGCGTGACGACGGGGACGTACCGGCCGGGGAACCAGGTCACGACGATGCCGAGGACGCTGATGAACGTCATGGCGTCGCCGGCGCCGACCATCACGCGGGCGGCGATGGCGGTGCCGATGTCGGTGGAGACGGCCATGAGCGCCTGCCCGGCGGCCATGAGCAGCGCGCCGCCGGCGACCATCCGGCGCGGGCCGATGCGGTCGAGCATGAGGCCGACGGGGATCTGCATGCTCGCGTAGACGAGGAGCTGCAGGACGGTGAAGGACGCGAGGATGCCTGCGGAGGCGTCGAAGCGGTGGACGGCGTCCAGGCCGACGACGCCGAAGGACGTCCGGTGCAGTACCGCCGTGGCGTAGGCGAGGACGCCGATGCCCCACAGCGCCCACGCGATGGGGGCGGCCTTCGGTTTCTCGGGGGAATCCAGGGGTTGTTCCGCAGTCTGCACGGATAGCCAATTTATGTCACGTTCGGCGTGGCCGGGCACGCAGGTGCAGCCGCTCGCCCTGCGGCCCGAACAGGCTGAGCACCTCGACGCTCCCGCCGGCGCCGCCGAACCAGTGCGGCAGCCGGGTGTCGAACTCGGCGGCCTCCCCCGGCTCCAGCACGAGATCGCGGCCGGCGAGGAACAGGCGCAGCCGCCCGTTCAGGACGTACAGCCACTCGTAGCCCTCGTGGGTCTTCGGCTCGGGCGGCGGCGTCCGCTCCGGGATGATCATTTTGTACGCCTGGACGCCTCCGGGACGCCTGGTCAGCGGCAGCACGGTCATCCCGTGCAGGCGGCGCGGGCGGGGCCTGATCCGCGGGTCGCCGACCTCCGGGGCGCCGACCAGCTCGTCCAGCGGAACGTGGTGGGCCTGCGCGAGCGGGAGCAGCAGCTCAAGGCTCGGCCGCCGCTTGCCCGACTCCAGCCGCGACAGCGTGCTCACCGAGATGCCGGTGGCCTCGGCGAGCGCGGTCAGCGTGACGTTCCTCTCCTGCCGCAGCCTCCTGAGTCTCGGCCCCACCCCGGCCAGGACGTCTTCCGTGGTCTCCATGCGCTCATTGCAGAATCGGCAAAGGGATTTGTCAAGTTCGCGGACCCTCGCGCATCCTCCCGGTATGACGGAAACAGCTGAAAGAGACGTACTGATCATCGGTGGCGGCCCGGCCGGGCTCAGCGCCGCCCTCGTGCTGTCGCGCGCCCGCCGCAGCGTCACCGTGGTGGACGCGGGCGAGCCGCGCAACGCGACCGCCGAGCACATGCACGGGTTCTTCACCCGCGACGGGATGCCGCCCGGGAACCTGCTGGAGGTCGGCCGCACCGAGGTGCGCGGTTACGGCGGCGAGATCATCGACGGGAGGGTCGAGCACGCGGCCGAGGGCGTCGTCGTCACCCTGGACGACGGCACCCGGCTCAGGGGCCGGCAACTGCTCGTCACCACGGGCGTGACCGACGTCCTGCCGGACGTTCCCGGTCTCCTGGAGCGGTGGGGCCGCGAGGTGCAGATGTGCCCGTACTGCCACGGCTGGGAGGTCCGGGACAAGAGGATCGTCGTGCTGGCCACTTCCCCGCAGTCCGTGCACCAGGTGACGCTGCTGAGCCAGTGGTCGCCGGACGTGACGTTGCTTACGCAGAAGGCCCCCGACGGGGAGGACGCCACCCGCCTGGACGTGCGCGGCATCCGCGTCGTGGAGAGCGAGGCCCGGCGCGTCGTCGTCGAGAACGACCGCGTCACCGGCATCGAGTTGTCGGACGGCTCCACGCTCGGCTGCGACGCCGTGTTCGTCGCGCCGACGTTCGTCGCGAAGGCCGGACCGCTGACCGACCTCGGCTGCGAGATCGGCGAGGACGGTTTCGTCAAGGTCGACGCGACCGGGCGGACCAGCGTCCCCGGCGTGTGGGCGGCGGGCAACGTCGTCACCCCGATGGCCCAGGTCGTCATGGCCGCCTCCGCCGGCTCGATGGCCGCCGCGATGATCAACTTCGATCTGATCGAAGCGGAGATCGCCGAGAAGCTCGCCGCCTAGGGTGGGCGGCGTGCGAGCCGGCGAGCGGCGGTGGCGGGACGAGCGGGCGGCGTTGGACGCCGCCCGCGGCCCGCTCGGCGAGACCGCGGGCGGGCTGTACCCGGACGCGCCGCGCGTCGCGGGGACGCCGCTGCTGTGCCGCGAGGAGTGGATCCCGGCCGCGCCGGTTCCGCTGGAGTCGGTGCGGCTGGAGTGGGACGCGCGGCCCGTCCCGCCGGCGATCGCAGATCCGCCGGACGGGCTGCCCGCCGGGCACCGCACGTACGCGGAGGCCATGGCCGCTCTCGCGCCGCCCAGGGTCTTCGAGGACCGCCCGAGCCACCGCCTCCTCGCCGCCGCCCCGCCGGTGCTCCGGTTCGGTCCCGCCCGGTACTTCGACGGCGTGAACGTGGGCGAGTCCGCCGCGCACGAGCTGGCGGCCGGGGTGGACGGGCTGCCGCTGCGCACCCGGGTCGGCGACCCGTGCGACCTGACCCGCCGGGCGGCACTGGCGGCGATCACGACGGTGACCGTCACGACCACCGGTTCGTACGTCCTGCACTGGCGGGACCCGGCGAAGGTCGCGCACGCCGGCGGTCTCCACCAGGTGATGCCGGTCGGGGTCTTCCAGCCGCTCGGCGACGAGCCGCCCGGCCTGTGGCCGTGCATGGTCCGCGAGTACGCCGAAGAACTGCTCGGAATGGGCGAGGACTACGGGGAGGGTTTCGTCCAGGAGGAGTGGCCCTTCCACCGGGCGATGACCGCCGCCCGCGAAAGGGGACGCCTCCGGGCGTACTTCCTGGGGCTCGGCGTCGATCCGCTGACGTTCGCGCTCGACCTCCTCACCGTCGTCGTCATCGACGGCGAGACGTTCGGCGGCCTCTTCGGCGGCCTGGTCGCCGTCAACGACGAGGGCGAGGTGTCGATGGCGCCGTTCGACGGGACGGTCCCGCGGCCCATGCAGCCGGCCGGTGCCGCCGCACTGGAACTGGCGTGGCGGCACCGCCGGTCGCTCATTCCTCGCCGAGCGCCTCGCGGCTGAGGCCCTTCAGCTCGTCCAGCGCGTCCACCAGGTGGTCGACGATCTCCGACGGGTCGGGGACGAGGTCGCGGCAGGCGACGATGCCGACGTCCACGCGGCCGTCGTAGGAGAAGACGGTGATGTTCAGGCCGCCGCTGACGTCGGAGATGACGGAGATCGGGTAGTAGCCGAGGACCTTCGCGCCGCACAGGTACAGCGGGAACTGCGGGCCCGGCACGTTCGAGATGAGCAGGTTGACCGGGCGCAGCGAGATCGCCGGGGCGGCCTGCAGCGCGAAACGCGTGGCGGCGCCGGCGATGGGCGCGGGGAGGATGCCGCTCATCTCCCGCACCCAGTTCCCGGACGAGCCGACGAACCGCCGCTTGGCGACGTCCATGTCCTGCCGGACGGCGGTGTACCGGTCGGCGGGGTCGGGGACGTGCGTGGCGAGCGCCGTCGTCATGATCGAGACCTGGTTGCCCGGTTCCGCGGCGGCGCCGCGCCGGCGCAGCGACACCGGGACGGCCGCGACGAGCGGACGGTCCGGCAGGTCGCCGCGCTTGTCGAGCCACTTGCGCAGCGCCGTCGCGCACAGCGCCATGACCACGTCGTTGACGCTGCCTCCGAGGCCCCGCCTGATCTGCTTGATCTCGTCCAGGGGCAGCTCACCGCAGGCGACGGAGCGGCGGCGGCCGATCGGCCGGTTGAACGGCGTCGGCGGGGCGCTCTTGCGCGGCGTCCTGGGCAGCCCGGGGCGGCGCAGCGCGCCCTGCACGGCCGACGACATCAGCCCGACTCCGGGGACGGCCGCGAGACCGGGGATCTCGTCGAGGTACGGGGCGGTGCGCGCGACCGACAGGGCGCTGCGGACGGGATGCAGCGCGGCCTTCAGCAGCCCGGTGCCGAGCATGCCGGCCATGCCGGGCGCGCGGGCGGGGGCGGTCTCGTCGGCGGGCAGGTCGCGGGGCTCGGGCGACAGGTCCAGCAGCGCGGCGAGCGTCTCGGCGGCCATCACGCCGTCGATGGCCGCGTGGTGCACCTTGACGTAGACCGCCGTCCGGCCGCCCAGCAGGCCCTGGATGAGGACCATCTCCCAGAGCGGGCGGGTGCGGTCGAGGGGCTGTTCGTGGAGCATCGCGACGATGTCGGCGAGCTGCCGGTCGGTCCCGGGCGCCGGGAGCCCGATCTCGGTGATGTGCCGCTCGGGGGCGAAGTCCGGGTCGTCCTCCCAGTAGGGGTGGTCGAGGCCGAGCGGGACCTGGACGAGCCGCTGCCGCAGTGGGCGGGCGGCCAGGTGCGCGCGGCTCCGGACGAGTTCGGCGACGAGCGGCACGGTGAGCCGGCCGCCGGGGCAGGTGCCCGCGTCGACGATGCCCAGCCCGGCGATGTGGGCATGGGTGGTGCCGGTCTCGGCGTGGAGGAAGGTGGCGTCCACGGTGGTCAGCTGGCTCATGCTCTCGTCCGTCCGCTCGTTCTGCGCCTGCCCTGTCCTCCAAGGAGTTATGCCGTTCGGGAGCGCAGGTCAACGTGGGCCGATAGGAAGTAACCAGCACTTAACAGGACGTTTCACCGGGTTCATCTGCCGGTTTCAAGTGAGCCTGTAAAGATTTTGCCTTCTTCCGGCCTGATGCGGTCAGAAAACTTCACAAACCTGATCAACCAGTCAGCGGCATGATCATCGCACTAGGGTGGTGCCCCATGACGGCACGACCACTCCCGGAGATCGTCGAAGCGGGCTGGGCGACCGCGCTGCAACCGGTCGCCGGCACGATCGCCGCCGCGGGCGACTGGCTGCGCGCCGAGGTCGCCGCCGGACGCCGCTACCTGCCCGCCGGGAACCACATCCTGCGGGCCTTCACCCAGCCGTTCGACGACGTGCGCGTCCTCATCGTCGGCCAGGACCCCTACCCGACGCCCGGGCACCCGGTCGGCCTCAGCTTCTCCGTCGCGCCCGGCGTCCGGCCGCTGCCCGCCAGCCTGGTCAACATCTTCCGCGAGTACTGCGACGACCTCGGCCACCCCGAGCCGTCCAACGGCGACCTCACCCCGTGGACGGAGCAGGGGGTCTGCCTCCTCAACAGGTCGCTGACCGTGATGCCCGGCAAGCCCGGCTCACACCGCGACAAGGGCTGGGAAGAGGTCACCGAACAGGCCATCCGCGCACTCGCCGCCCGCGGCCGCCCGCTCGTCGCCGTCCTGTGGGGCCGCGACGCCCGCAACCTCAAGCCGATGCTCGGCGACGTCCCGTGCATCGAGTCCCCGCACCCGAGCCCCTACTCCGCCGACCGCGGCTTCTTCGGTTCCCGCCCCTTCACCCGCGCCAACCAGCTCCTGGAGCGGCAGGGCGCGCCTCCCGTCGACTGGAAACTCCCCTGAGCCCTGGAGACTCCCTGAGCACGGCCCAGGGGTGAGGTCTCACTCTTCGGGGAGGCGGTGCAGCAACGTCGAGAATTCGGGGGAGGCCCCCGGGTTCGCGGGGAGGGGGGTCAGGCGACGCTCGCCGTGGCTCCAGTAGACGCCGGGGGCGCACGGGTCGTCGGCGTCGGCGTGCATCTCACGGACGACGTCGGCGAACACGGGGAGGACCTCGCGGACGGCCGTGGAGGTGATCGGGTACAGCAGCAGCGTGCTGTGGCACGGGACGCCGACGAGGGCGCCGTGCTCGTTCGGTCCCGGGAGGAACTGGTCGACCTCGCTGAGCAGCGCCGACACGTAGCGGCTGCCCGGCTTGGTGACGACGCGGACGTTGCGGCCCGGCAGCAGCGGCTGGGTGCGGACGGCCACGTCGGCCAGCTCGCGGTCATGGGTGTTCGTCATCACGTAGCCGAGCTTGTGCAGGCCGAGGAGACCGGCGCGGGCCTTGGTGAGCGGGCCGCCGTAGCGGGGATGCTCGATCATCACCATCGCGTCGAAGTGGTCCCCGGCGGGGACGACGACGAGGCCCTCACGGTCGCTGGGCGCGAGCTTGGGCACTATGCGCAGCCGCAGCAGCTCCCGGACGTCGCCGAACAGCTCCATCTCGCCGACCGCGAGGAACGCGCGGTCACCGACCTCGCGGACCCACTCGTCCACGACCCGCGGCCATGCGGAACGCGGCTCGCGGGCACAGCGTTCCAGTACCGTCCAGCTGGAGGCCCGAGCCTCCGACCGGCCCACTGGGAGCACCACCTCCGAGGTACCGGAGTCGAACCAGGCGCTGGGCGCCAGGGCGGGCAGCACGTCGCGGATGAGCGCGTGCACGTCCGCCGCCGCGTCCAACGGTTCCATGCTCATCCCCTTTCACCCATCAGCGGATCACGTCACAACCCCACCTTCTCAGAGTTCGGGCCCGTTGTGTGATCCATCGCGATCCCCGCAGACACTCGCTGATCATGAGCTGCTCAAGTACGGTGCTCCCATGGCCGAAATCGTGTACCCGCCGGTGATCAGGACGGCTCTCGGGGTCTTCAAGACCCTGAAAATCAAGATCCGTCTGGAGGGAACGGACCAGATCCCCAGCACCGGTGGGGCGGTGCTCGTCAGCAACCACGTCAGCTATCTCGACTTCATCTTCGCCGGCCTCGCCGCGCACCCGGCGAAGCGGCTGGTGCGGTTCATGGCCAAGAAGGAGATCTTCGACAGCCGGATCGGCGGGCCGCTGATGCGCGGCATGCACCACATCCCGGTGGACCGGAACGCGGGCGCCTCGTCCTACGCGGCGGCGCTGAAGGCGCTGAAGTCCGGCGAGATCGTCGGGGTGTTCGCCGAGGCGACGATCAGCCGCTCGTTCACGGTGAAGGAGATCAAGAGCGGCGCGGTGCGGATGGCCGTCGCGGGCAAGGTGCCGCTGGTCCCGGTCGCGATCTGGGGCCCGCAGCGGCTGTGGACCAAGGGCCGCAAGCGGCGGCTGCTGCAGCGCGGCGTACCGGTGACGATCCTGGTCGGCGAGCCGATGTACCCCAAGCGCGGCGACGACTACGACCAGGTCACCCGGGATCTGCACGCCCGGATGTCGGAGCTGCTGGAGAGGGCGCAGCGCGAGTACCCCGACGTCCCGCGGTCGGACGAGACGTGGTGGCAGCCCGCCTACCTCGGCGGGACGGCGCCGACGCCGGAGGAGGCCGAGAAACTCGACCTCGAAGAGGCGGAGGCCCGCAAGGCCGCCCGGGAGGCGCGCGAGACCCGGGAGGGCTCCTGACTCGCGGGCGCCGCTCGCGACACGGGCGCCGGCGCCCGGCTAATTCGGTGGACGCGGTCCGCCGCCTGCCCTGATCATCGATGCCATGACCATGTCGCAGGAGAGGCCCCAGGAGGTCTTGCATCTCGTCGGACCCCGGGAGAACGTCACCGACCCGGGGTCCGAGTCGACGCTGCCCGTGGTCTTCAACCTGAGCGACAACAACTCGCCTGCCGACGTGATGGACGTGCTGTCGCTGCGCCCGTTCGCGTCCGGCGAGCAGCCGTGGTCGCGTTCGACGCGGCTGGAGCACGTCCGGGCGGACGCGCCGCTGCGCCCGGACGCCGCCCGGCTCGTCCGGGTCGCGCACGAGAAGGGCAAGGAGTCGGTGCTCGCCGAGGGCGACGGCTGGACCCTGCTGACGAACCGGTGGAAGAGCGGCGTCGCGTACGTCGCGGTCTCCGCCGTCACCGAGGAACTCGCCGAGACCGTCCTCGAAGAGTCGGTGAAGGACGCGACGGACCCGCCGAAGGTCGACGAGACCAGCGTCGAGATGGGCTTCTGGCACATGGGCGTGCACGGCCCGGTCCGCAGCGAGCGCGCGATCACCGCCGACACGTGGGACGACATCCGGCGCAACTACACCGCGCCGGTCGCCGCGGCGCTCGACGACGTGATGAGCCTCACCCGCGAGGAGGTGTCGGGGCGGCTGCTGCTCCTGCACGGCCCGCCCGGCACCGGCAAGACCACCGCGCTGCGCGCCCTCGCCCGCGCCTGGAACGGCTGGTGCCAGTCCGACTGCGTGCTCGACCCCGAGGCGCTGTTCGGCACGCCCGCCTATCTGATGGAGGTGGCGGTCGGGGACGACGAGGACGAGAACTGCCGCTGGCGGCTGCTCATCCTGGAGGACTGCGACGAGCTGATCCGCGGTGAGGCCAAGCAGTCGACGGGCCAGGGCCTGTCGCGGCTGCTCAACCTCACCGACGGGATGCTCGGGCAGGGCAGGGACGTGCTGGTGGCCATCACCACCAACGAGGACCTCGCCATGCTGCACCCGGCGGTCGTCCGCCCCGGCCGGTGCCTCGCGCAGATCGAGGTGGGCCCGCTCACCCGGGCCGAGGCGGTGTCGTGGCTGGACGGCACGGACACGGCGCCCGACGAGATCGGCGCGGACGGTGCGACGCTCGCCGAACTCGTCGCGCTCCGCAAGGGCGAGACGCGTCCCGAGAGCCAGGACGCCCCCGCCTCCGCGGCCGGGTTCTACCTCTAGCCGGCCTTGGCCAGGGCCTGCTCGATGTCGGCCCACAGGTCGTCGGGCTCCTCCAGGCCGATGGACAGCCGCACGGTTCCCTCGCCGATCCCGGCGGCGGCGAGGGACGCCGCGTCCATCTGGCGGTGGGACGTGCTCGCGGGATGCATGACCAGCGACATGACGGCGCCGAGCGACGGGCCGAGGCCGATGAGCCGGACGGCCTCGGAGAAGGCGCCGCCCGCGTCGCGGCCGCCGACCAGTTCGAAGGCGAGGACGCCGCCGCTTCCGTCCGGCAGCATCCGCCGCGCCACCTCGTGCTGCGGATGGTCGCTCAGTCCCGGGTAGTGGACGCGGGAGACGGACGGGTGCGCGGCGAGACGGCCGGCGAGGTCGAGCGCGGACGCGCTCTGGCGGGCCACGCGCATCGGCATCGTCGCGAGTCCCCGCACGGTCAGCCACGCGGCGAACGGGTCGGCGACGGAGCCCAGTTCCAGGGCGTGGCTCCAGATGCGGCGGTGCAGGTCCGGGTCGGCGAAGACGGCGGCGCCCCCGATGACGTCGCCGTGCCCGCCGAGGTACTTCGTCGTCGAGTGGACGACGATGTCGACACCGTGGTCGATGGGCTTGCAGAGGAGCGGGGCGAAGGTGTTGTCGACGACGGTCAGCACGTCCGTCCCGCGGACGGCCGCGGTGAACGCGGGCAGGTCCGTCACGTGCGTGGTGGGGTTGGCGATCGTCTCCAGGTAGAGGAGCCGGGTGGCGGGACGGATCGCGTCGCGCACCTCGGCGGGGTCGTCGCCGGGAATGTAGGTGACCTCGACGCCCCACCGGTCGGCGAGGCCCTGGAACAGCGCGTACGTGCCGCCGTAGAGGGCGGTCTGCGCGATGACGTGGTCGCCGGCGCGCAGCAGGCCCATCAGCACCGCGTTGACCGCGCCCATGCCGGACGCGGTGGCGAGGGTCCCGGCACCGCCCTCCAGTTCGGTGACGGCCTGTTCGAGGGAGCGGACGGTCGGGTTGCCCATCCGGGCGTACATGAACGCCTCGTCCGGGCCCTGGAACGCGGCGGCCAGGCCGTCGGCGGCCTCGAAGGAGAACAGGTGGCCCTGGTATATCGGCACGCCGATCGGGCGGCTGCCCGCCGGGTAGATCACGGGCGGGTGGACGGCTCGGGTCTGCGGATGGTGTCCGGTCATGTCTCCAGCCTGCGGCGCGACCGGGCACTGCGGAACGGCCAATTGTCACCAGTGGCCCGGACCACGCCCCGGCATGCTCCGCGGCATGCTCAGCGGCGCCGGACCACCGGCCCGGCCGGGGGCGCCGGCGGACACGGCGACCCGGTACGGTTTCCCGTCACCGGCTCACCCACCCCGCGAGGGCGAGCCGGTGATCGGGGCCGTCCGGTCGGGTGACGCTCGGCGTCCCTCGGCCGGAGACCCGAGCATCACCCGCCGGGGCCCCCTCCCGCCATCCGGGAGATCACCGCCAAATCGACACGTATGTCCGGGTCGGCGGCGGTACGTACTACGGGTCTCTACGGGGTGGCGCGGGCGAACAGGCGCCGGTACACGCGGCGCAGGCCGTGGAGATCACTGACAGGTTCGGCGAACGGGAGCCGCAGATCGAACGACGAGGGCGCGCCCGGCGGCGGCGCGGAGCAGCGCAGCCACATTCCGTACCGGTCGAGCGACAGCGGCCGCACGGGCCCGGGCGGGACGGACTCGGGCAGCAGCCTCGTCAGGTCGTCCCGGTGCGCGGAGTCCAGGTGCGTGAGGATACCGGCCTCGATGGCGACGAACGGGTCGGGCGCGGCGTCCGCGTACTCCTCCGGCTCCAGGGTGGCGCTCCCCCACGCGTCGTCGACCTCGACCTGCGCGACCTCCAGCGCCAGGATCGTCCACTCGCGTCCGCCGTCACGGCCGGCCCGCTCGTCGCCGAGGTCGAGCAGTTCGGGACGGGCATGGGCGCGGGAGAGCCGGAACGCGGCGGTGCGCAGTTCCCCGGTGGGGACCTCGGTGAGCCGGCCGTGCAGCCAGGCCCGCCCGCGGACGCGGTCGGCCAGCGCGACCGGGGCGACGTCGGAGATCCGCAGCGTGGCGGGCATGCCGGGTTCGGCGGCGAGCGCGGCGGCGATCGGCGAGGCGGTCTGGACGAGCAGCAGCGGCCTGCCGTCCCGGTCGGTCGAGTGCACCGGGACGGGCGCGTACGGGACGCCCGGCGCGACCAGGACGCCGTCGGCGATGCCGTAGGCGAGCGTCCTCGCCCGCTCCGCCGCCGTCGGCACGTCCGTCGTCTCCGTGCTCTGCGATGTCTCCGCTCGCGGCACCATGCCTCCTCAACATTGAAGGTTAGGCTTACCTAACTTAGGCATACCTAACCATCAAGGGTGAGGGATGGACAACCCCCGTCCCAGAGTCCGGACTCCACGTGCTGCGCCCGCTGATCAGTGGAGGGTGCCGAGCTCTTCGCGGGCCGTGGTCCGGAGGGTTCGCAGGGCGTCCACGAGGACGCGGCGCTGATCGCCGGTCAGCGGGCCGGCGAAATGCTCGCGGAGCGTCTCGGCATGGACCCGCAGCGCCTCGTCCAGCTTCGCGCGGCCCGCGCCGGTCAGCTCCACCTGCTGGCGGCGGCGGTCGCCGGGGGCCGGCTCACGGCGGACGAGGCCGGCCTCCTCCATCCGGTCGATGATCCGGGTCATGCCGCCGCTGGTCAGGATCAGCTCACCGGCCAGATCGCCCATCGTCCGCGGGCGGTCGCCGGTGGCGCCCGACAGCTTCAGCAGCACCTCGAACACCGCGTGCCGGATACCGCAGCGGCGCTCCAGCTCGCGGCCCGCGATCCGCTCCAGCACCGCGGCCGCGCCCAGCAGCACACCGAACTCGTGGACCACCTCGTCCGGGACGACCGGAGCCGTCCCGCGTCCGTCCTGCCTCGTCACGGTCGACATGATGCCGCGCCTCCGTCCCCCGGACCCCTTCTCCGCACAACGCGCGGCGCCCCGCACAACTTCCGTGCGGGGCGCCTGCATGAGGATTCTCAGTCCCCCGGCTTCTCGCTCTTGTCCGGCTTCGGCGATGTGGACGCGCCGCCGGTCGGGACGTTCGGGAGCTGCCCCTGCTGGCCCTTGTTCTGGTCGTTGACGCCCGACGGATACTGCTGGGTGACCTTCCACTTGCCGTCGATCTTGCCCAGGGACAGCCGCAGCAGCGTCGCCGGCTGGTCGACGGAGCCGTCCTTCGTCTTCAACGAGACGTCCACCATGACCACCGCCGTGGCGAACTTGCCGTTGAGGCTGCCCACGAAGACCTGGTTGGTCTTGGACGACAGCACCACCTGGGGATCGGCCTTGAAGGCGTTGGCCACCGTGGGCAGCGTGGTGCTCTTGAAGTCCTCCAGCAGGTCGCCGCCCATCAGCTCCTGGGCCTTGTCCGCCTGCTTCTGGTAGTTCTGCGCGTTGTAATTGAACGCCATGTCACCGTAGGCGGAGGCGACCCTGCTCACGGCCTCCCGGTCGTCCTTCTCGGACGACAGGCCGCTCGCGGTCCGCCACTGCCAGATCGCCAGGCTCGCCAGCAGCGCGACGAGGACGACGATCACGATGGCCTGCGTCATGCCGAGGCCGAAGATCTTCGGCTGGGCCGCGCGGTCCCCGGAGGACCCGGTGCTCTCGCGGGCCGACGCCTTCTTCGGCGCCTCCTCGTCCGCGTCATCCTCCGGGGGTTCGAGGCGGCTCGGACGCGGCTTCGCGGCCGGCTTGGCCGCCGCCTTCTCCGCATTCACCGTCTTGGCGGGACGGGCGGGGGGCTCCTCCTCGGCTTCCTCCGCCTCCTCGGCTTCCTCTGCGACCTCGGCGTCCTCGGCGTCGAGGGCCTCCAGGACCTCGTCGAGATCCTCGTCGTCGATGACCTCGATCACCCGCACCCGCCGCTTGCGCTTGGCGGCGGGACGCGCCTGCTTCGCCGCGGCCCCGGTCTCCTCGGTCTCCGCCTCGGCCGGGACCGCCTCGACCTCGTCGGCCTCGTCCTTGCCGGTCTTGGCTGTCACTTCGGATACTCCTCGGGGTTGGGTCAGTCCTTGTCCCGACGCAGGCGGGTCAGGCGGGAGAGCACGGGCACCGAGCCCATCATGACCCTGATCAGCACCAGCAGTGCGATGACCGGGGGAACGTACACTAGCCACATCGGCGGCCCATCAGAAGAGTCACCGTTGTTCGCGGCCTTCTCCGCCTGGACGCCCTGCCTGTCGAGCGCCGGGTCATGGGTCGGGATCGTCTCGCCCGGATTCTTGGCCTTGTAGGGCTTCTGGTCGGTCAGCCCCGGGGTACGCCCGCCCGCGCAGGTCGGCACCTTGTTCACCGTGGGCTGCGGGAGCGGGTACTTGTACTCCAGCGCCGCCTTCTTGGTCGTCGTGATCTCGAAGAAGACGTTCAGGACGGGCAGGCCCTTGTCCATCCCGATCACGTTGTTCAGGACGACCTGGAGGTCCGGCGCCAGCGCGATCGTCTTCCTCAGGTCCTCCAGGTACCGGGGGTTGTACTTCGACAGCCCCCAGTTGCCGAGCGTGTCGACGGTGCACTCGAAGTCGGGACCGGTCTTGTCCAGCAGGTCGTTGACCGTGCCGAGCAGGCTGGGTCCCCTGTCGCGCAGCTCGGCGAGCTCACCGCGCACCTGGCTCAGCGCCGTGGTGAGCGCGGCCAGGTTGTCGATCCCGGCACCGAGGGATCCGCGGTTCTGGTTCAGGACGTGGGTGATCCTGGCGAGATCGTTGGTCAGCCCGTCGAGCAGTTCGGTGTTCTCGGCGAAGGTGGCCGTCAGGTCGTCGCCGCCGGTGATGATCTGGCGGAGCGACTCCTCGCGTCCCGACCAGCCTTCGGCCAGTTCGTGCGTGACGACCCTGGCGTCCTCGGGGTCGATGGCCTTCAGGCTGTCGATGACGGCGCCGAACAGGTCGCCGTACTTGGGCGGGACGCTGGTCTGCGTCACCGGGATCCGCGCGCCGGGCTCCATCGGCGGTGCGTCGGCCCTGCCCGGCCCGGGGGTCAGCTCGACGACCGGCTCACCGACCGCGGACTTGCGGGCCGCGGCGGCGGTGACGCCCTGCGGGATCTTGACGCCCCGCTCGATGTCCAGCCGGACGACGACCTTGTCCTTCTCCAGATCCACCGAGTCGATCTTGCCGATCCGCAGGCCGAGATAGTCGACCTCGAAGTTCGGGTGCAGGCCCGGTGAGGACTCGAACTCGGCCGTGATGTGGTACGGGCGGTCGATGAAGTCGAACCGGATGACGTTGTTGAACGCCCACACCACCATGATCACGGCGAGCGCGGCGAAGACCGCCAGGTTGATCGTGATTCGCGTGCTCATCGGCGCGGCTCCAGGATCTTCTCGAGGTCCGGCAGCGCGGTACCGATCTCCTTCGGAATCTCGATCGTGCTCGCGGGCTTCGCCGGCCCTTCGGAGCCGGGCAGGAGCGGCGTCCCGTCGGGCCAGACGATGTGCAGGATCGGGTAGAGCAGCAGCTGGCCGTCATAGGTGGCCTTCGGCAGCCGGTCGGCGAACATCACCAGACCGTCCACCAGACCGGTGAGACGCTTGCGGTTGTTGCCGAGCTGGTGGAGGACGGGGTCGAGGTCCTGCAGCAGCGTGCGGAACCGCTGGATGCGTCCCTCCAGGACCTTGTCGTTCAGCTCGCGGGCCAGAAAGGTGAGCCGGTCCACCGTCTTGATGATCTTTTCTTTGTCATCGTTCAGCAGCTTGGTGGTGCGTTCGATCTGGACCGGGGCCTCCTCGAAGGCATCTCCGCCCTTGGCCAGGGAACGGCCGAGCCTCCCGAGCCGGTCGATCGACTCCCCCAGCTCGCGGCGCTGGTCGGCGAACAGCTTCACCAGGCTGTTCGCCTGGGCGATCGTCTTGTTGAGCTTCTTGCCGTTGCCGTCCAGGGCGGTCGCCCCCGCGTTGACGACCGTCGCCACGTCGTCTCCGGCCAGCGCCTCGATGAGCGGCCCGGCCTGTCCGACGACCTGCTCGAAGGACGGCTGGACGCTGGTGTCCGCGATCGCCGCGCCGTCGGCGAGGAAGGGGCCGGTGTCCATGCTCGTGCCCGGCGGAATCCGCAGTTCCACATAGTTCTCGCCGAGCAGCGACGTCACCCTGATCTCGGCCCGGCTGCCCTTGGGAATCTTGATGCCGTCCTCGATGGACAGCGTCACCTTGGCCTTGTAGCCGTCGAGCTCGACCTTGGTGACGCTGCCGATCGTGATGTCGGACATCTGCACGCTGTGCCCGGCGACGAGCTGCTGCACGTCGGTGAACGTGGCCGTCAGGGTGAGGTCGCCCTTCGGGGCGCCCGCCGTCTTGTAGGAGCAGCCCGAGACCGCCAGGGCCATGGCGACGACGAACGCGATGATCACCCTGCTCGCGGCACGGGGTGCCGGAGGGCGTCCTCCCTCCGTGACTCGGCTCATCAGTTGCCTCCGTTATCCCAGGGACAGTTGGAGTTGGGCGGGGGCAGCGGGCAGCCGACCTCGTCGGTGTCCATCAGGCCCTTCAGCCACGTCCGGAGGAACGCGTCGGTGGCGAACCGGATCTGCAGCGACTTGTTCTTCGGGTTGTAGGCGCCGAGGAGCGCCCCGCTGATACCGGGCAGCGTTTCGAGCAGCTGAGCCAGTTCCTTGACGTTGCCCTTGAGGATCAGCGCGACCCGGGTGAGGACCGCCAGGTCGTACGGCAGCTTGCCCTTGTACTTCTGGAGCAGCTTGTCGCCGTTCTTGGACAGTTCGACAACGCCGCGGATGAGCTGCTGAAGCTCGCCGCGTTCGGCGCTGAGCACTCGGGACGCCTCTCCGAAGTCCCGGATCAGCGTGCCGAGGACCTGCTCGCGTCCCCGCACCACCCCGGCCAGCCGGCTGAGGTTCTGCGCGACCTGGATCAGCTCCTTGTCCTGCCCGGCGACATTCTCGATCAGGCGCGCGCTCTGTTCGAGGGTGGCGTTGAACTGCTTGCCGTTGCCGTCGAGGTTGTCGGCGGCGGTGCCGAGCGCGGACTGCATCTTGGTCGGGTCGAGCGCGTTCGCGAGGTTGGTGAACGACTTGAGCGCGTCGTCGACCTCGACCGGAACGTTGGTGCGCTCGATCGGGATGACGTTCGAGGTCTCCTTCGGCTGCCCCGGCTTCCACGCCGGGTGCAGGACGAGGTTGCGCTCACCGATCAGGTTCAGCGGGACGATCGACGCCTGCACGCCCTTCGGGAGCGGGACGTCCTCGTCCACGTGGAACGTCACCTTGACCTTGTCGCCCATGTTCTCGACCTTGTCGACCAGGCCGACGTCGGCGCCCATCACCTTGACCTTGGACTCCTCGTAGAAGGAGCGGGCCTTCGGGACGTAGACGACCATGGTGCGCTCGCCGCCCCCGGACGGGGCGAGCGAGCAGCCGCCGAGGGACGCCGTCAGCGCCAGGCACAGCGCGACGGCGATTCCCCTCGCCCGGCTTCTGCTGGAGAGCGTGGGGGGGCGCTCCTCCGCATGGGCTCGACTCTCGCCCATCAGTTGCCTCCCTTCGGCCGCCGGGTGGAGATCGGGCCCGGCGGCTGGAGCGGGCCGAGCCCGGTGAGCACGCCCTCGATCCAGGGACCGTTGCCCTTGAGGTTGGCGACCTGCTGGAACGTTGGCCCGAGCAGCGAGAAGTTGGTGTTCAGCGCGTCCATGTTGGGCGCGAGCCGGGTGGTCAGTAGGTGCAAGTTGTCCAGCAGCGTGTCGAGTTCCTTCTGGTTCTTGGAGATCACGTTGGACAGCGTCTGGACCGTCCGGCTGCCCTGCCCGATCGTCGCGGCCAGCTCGTTGCGGCGCTCCACGAGGGTGCGCAGCAGAACCTGGCTGGCGTTGATGATCTGGCGGAGTTCCTCGTCCTTGCCCGCAAGCGTGCCGGTGATCGTCTTGCTGTTCTCGATCAGCTTCTGGATCTCGGGGTAGGAGTCGTTCAGCATCCGCGACAGATCCTGGATGTTGGCCAGGATTCGGTGGAGCTTCGCCGCCCCCGGCGATTCGATCTTGTTGATCTGGGTGAGCAGCTTGTCGATGCTCTTCTGGTCGAGCTTGCCGACGATGTTCTGCGCGCCCTCCAGCGCGTCCGGGACGGTGAACGGGACGCTGGTGCGCGACAGCGGGATCCGCCGCCTCGACTCCGGCACGTCCGCCATGTAGGGCTTGGCGACCGGGCCCGCGAGCCGCAGGTACCGGCCGCCGAGCAGCGTCGTCGTCGTGATCTCGGCCCGGGTCTTCGGCCCGAGGTCGATTCCGGCGTCGACATGCCAGGTGACGATGACCTTGCCATGCCCGAAGTCGGGCCGCACGTCCGTGATCCGGCCCGCCTTCACGCCGGCGACCCGGACGTCCTGCCCCTTCTTCAGGCCGGAGAGGTCGCTGAACTCGCCGCTCATCGTGTAGCCGCGTTCGAACAGGTGCAGCTGGCCGACGGCGAACGCGAACACGCAGGCGGCGCCGACCGCGGCCAGGGTGACGATCGCGACGATCTTGTGGTTGACGTCCCGCAGGGACTTCAGCGCCATCAGCCGCCACCCCCCTGAAGCATCTTCCGCAGCTTGGCGAGGTCGGCCTGGTCGGGCTGGTCCGTTCCGGGCGCCCTCGGCAGTTCCATCGGGAACGGGCACGGCCCCTGGACGATGTTCAGGCAGAGCGCGTTCGTGCGCAGGAAATGGCCGCCGTTGGCGGAGGCGAACAGCTGCCGCAGCGTCAGCGGGAGGGTCTGCACCATCTTCTCGAGCTGGTCGACGTTGAGCCGGAACGTCTCGCTGAACTTGCCGAGGTTGTCGATGATGCGGGCGAGTTGCGCGTCCTGGCCGCCGAGCACCTGGTTGAGGTTGGTGGTGACGCCCGCGATCTCCACGACCGCGTCCTCCAGCAGCTTGCGGTTGTTCGCGAACACCGTGGCCAGCGACTCGAGATTGTCCACGCTCGCGGCGATCTGCCGGTCCCGCTTGGCGACCGCCGCGCTCACCGTCTCGTAGTTGTCGATCATTCCCTCGATCGTCTTCTTGCGGACCGCGAACGTCTGCAGCAGCGCGTCCAGGTTGCCGGTCAGCACCGAGATGTTCTGCTCGTTGCCCTCCAGCGCCTGGGTGAACGAGAAAAGGATCTTGTTGAGCTGGTCCGGGTCCAGGTTGCGGGTCAGCGGGCCGAGGGCGTTGACGATGGCGCCGAGGTCCACCACGGACCTGGTGTGCGGGACGCGGTCGCCGTCGCCGAGCTTGTTCCCGCTCCTGCCCGGCTCCAGGTAGATCACCCGCTGGCCCATCACGTTGCGCCAGCGGATCGCGGCGGTGGAGTCGTCCGGGACCCGGACCTCCTTGTCGACCTTCATCTCGACCACGGCCTTGCCCCGGACGACCTCGATGCCGTCGACCTGCCCGACGGGCGTGCCGGCGACCTTGACGTCGTCGCCTTCGAGCAGGCCGGTGACGTCGTCGAACGTCGCGGTCAGCTCGTAGCGGTCCTTGAAGCTGGTGCCGAGGATCAGCTGGCCGATGTAGAACGTGAGCAGCCCGGTCAGCACCACGAACACGAAGAACTTCAGCGTCGTGGCGTAGTCCGGTCCGCGCGCGGACTTGCCGCGCAGGCGCAGCATCACGGCTTGCTCACCGCCCCGCCTCCGGCCCCGCCGGTTCCGCCGCCCGCCGTGAAGGGCGAGTTGGCGGGTGTGGACGGGCAGACGTCGATGATGATCTGGCAGATGTCCAGCGGGAGCGTGTTGCGCGCCTGGGCGATCACCGTGTTCTCCGGGCCGGGGACGCGGATGATCTGTGCCAGCAGGGAGAAGAATCCGTTCAGGCTGTCGATCAGCACCGGGATGTTGCGGCGCTGGTCGTCCAGCACCGCGACGATCTTGCCGCCCTCGTCGATGATCTTGCCGAGGTTGGCGCCGTGCCCCTGGAGGGAGGTACCGACCTTGTCGCCGAGTTCGCTCGTCTGGTCGAGCAGCTGCCCGATCTTGTCGGGATTCTCGTTGATGACCTGCGAGAGCTTGTTGAAGTCGGTGGTGATGCGGACGATCGTGTCGCCACGGGCGGCGAACGTGCCCGACAGGCCGTTGATGTCGTTCAGCAGCGCGTTGATCGCCGCCCGGTCCCGGTAGGTCGCGTCGACGACCTTGGCGCCGTTGCCGATCGTCCGGTGCAGGGCCGGTCCCTGCCCGGAGAGCCCGGCACCGAACGTGTGCAGGATCGTCGCCACCTCGTTCGGGTTGATCGCCTTGGTGAGCTCGTAGGCGGGCCAGGCGGTGTCGGACAGTTCCTCCGGGTCCTCCGTCTTGGTGATCGTCCCGCCGTCCTTGAGGTACGGGCCGGTCACCTCGTGCGCGCCGAGGTCGAGCGCGAGGTCCTTCGGGCCGAACACCGAGATCGGCTCGATCGCCGCGACCGCCGTGTCGGCGATCCTGATGCCCTCGTCGACCCGGAACCGGACCTTGACGCGGCCCTTGTCGTCGAGCGTGAGTTCGTCGACGGTGCCGACCGCGATGCCGCGGATCTTCACGTCCGACTTGCCGGGGTCGAGGCCCTGGCCCGCCCGCCCGAACGTCGCGTTGTAGTAGGTGGAGCCCTCGTGCGACGGCGTCGTCCCCACGGCGACGAACGTCGCGGCGGCCGCGATGACGCCGGCGCCGATCAGCCCGAAGATCGTCCGGGAGCGGTTGGAGAGTGTCTCTTCGCTCATCCGGTCAACTTCACTGTGCTGCCGTGGCCCCAGAAGATGTACGACAGGACCAGGTTCATGAGGATCATCAGGATGGTCGACTCCCGGATCGCGCGGCCCGCGGCGACGCCGACGCCCACCGGGCCGCCGGCCGCGTAGTAGCCGCGGTAGCAGTGGATGAACATGATGATGAAGGCGAACACAGCGACCTTGATGACGCTGTAGAACACGTCGATCGGCGGTAGGTAGAGGTGAAAGTAGTAGTCGTAGATGCCGGGCGATAGCCCGAAATACTGGATCGTGATGAACCTGGTGGCGAAGAACGCCATGAACAGCGACACCAGGTAGAGCGGCACCAGCGCGATGACGCCGGCGGCGACCCGGGTGCACACCAGGTAGGCCAGGGAGTTGATGCCCATGACCTCCAGCGCGTCGATCTCCTCGGAGATCCGCATCGCGCCGATCTCGGCGGTGAATCCGGTGCCGACCTGCGCGACCAGCGCGACGCCCGCGATGATCGGGGTGACCTCGCGGACGTTGGAGTAGCTCGCGATCAACCCGGTGAACGCCTCCGCGCCGATGCGCTCCAGCCCGGGGTAGCCCTGCAGGCCGACCATCGCGCCGGTGGCGAGCGACATCGTCGCGATGACGAAGATCATGCCGCCGCCGATGACCAGCGCGCCGACGCCGACGGTGATGTCGCTGACCTGCTTGGCGAGCGTCTTGCCGTACTTGCGGCGGACGATGATGTCGACGAACAGGTGGTAGAGGACCCGGCCGAGGAAGACCGGCATGTTGGCCGACGCGGCGAGGCCCGCGGTCCGGCCTCTGACGGCACGGCCCAGCTTGCGGACGGGGGAAATGGCGACCATCACAACCTCGGGGGGAACAGGACCTGGTAGATCATGGTGAGGATGTAGTTCGTCGCGAACACCACGATCGAGGTGACGACGACCGCCCGGTTGACGGCGCGGCCGACACCGACGGGGCCGTAGTCGCAGTTCATGCCCATGTAGCAGGCGACCGCGGCGGCGATGAACCCGAACACCCACGCCTTGAACAGGGTGATCAGCAGGTCCGAGAACTGCAGCAGGGCGGTGGCGCCGTCGAAGAACGCCCCGGGGCTGACGCCCTGCTGGATGACGTTGAAGTAGTAGCCGCCCAGGACGCCCGCCAGGATCACCACCGAGCAGAGCAGCCCGGACACCATGCTCGCGGCCCACAGCCTGGGGGTGACCAGGCGGTGGATCGGGTTGATGCCCATGACCTCCATGGCCGCGAGTTCGTCGCGGATGTTGCGGGCGCCCATGTCGGCGGTGATGGCCGAGCCGCCGACGCCGGAGACCAGCAGCGCCGCGGCCAGCGGCGCCACCTGCTGGATCATGGCCGCGGTCAGCAGCGCGCCGGTGCCCGACTGCGCGCCGAGCTGCCGGGCGATGTCGCCGACCTGCAGCGAGATGGTCGCGCCGAGCGGCACCGCGATGAGCATCACCGGGACGCTCGTCACGCGGGCGAGGAACCAGCACTGCTCGATGAACTCGCCCCACCACTGGCGGACGTCCCAGGTGCGGCGCAGCCCCTCCAGGAGGGTCACGCACAGCATCCCGGTCTCGTCGAGCGCACGCCCGACACGTCTGCGCGCCAGGTCCGGGGCCTTCGTCAGGCTCATGGCCATCAGCCGGCGACCTCCCCCGAAGGGGGCCGGTCATTTCCGGGGGGCGACCCCCCGGAACGGGGGTGAGGAAGGGCCATCGCAGCCTCCTTACGTTCTCGGACGTCGGCGCTCATCCGATGCACCGGCTTCGACCGGGCCACGGGCGGCGCCCAGGTCCTTGCTCGTTCGCGCGCGCCACCATGGTCTCGGCCGAGACCGGGATCACACACGGCGCCGCGCGCCCTAGCAAGCACTCGGGCACCGCGTGTGATCTGAGGCACTCTATTGGAAGAAGGTCTAAGAAGCGAGTACTTACATGTTGATTTGTCCGAAGCTACGATCGGCCGGTGCGAACCGAGGCGCGACGAGGCGCAGCAGAGGACGTGGAAGCCGAGATGGACGACGGTGTCGACCCGTTGGTCATGGGCGTCCGGGACCGCTGGGAGGGGCAGGGGCTCCTCGGCGGGCCCTGGCCGTTCATGGCGATCTGCGCGGTGGGACGGCTCAACCAGTTGCTCAAGAAGGCACTGGACGTCGAGCTGAAACGGCTGGACCTCACCCAGACCGGCTACTTCCTGCTGACCACCCTGGCTCTCATCAACCGCGGCCAGGCACGGCTGAGCACGCTCGGCCGGTTCATGATGATGCATCCGACGACGGTGAAGCTCACCGTCGACCAACTGGAGGCGGCCGGGCTCGTCGGCCGCACCCCGCATCCCCGCGACCGGCGCGCCACGCTCGTCGAGATCACCGCGGCGGGACGCGAGCGGGTCAACGAGGTCGCCCTGGCGCTGGAGGCGCCCGGCGGTGAGCTCGCGGCGTTCAGCGGGATGCACCGCGACGTCTTCGAGGCCCTGCAACCGGCGCGGCTGGCGGCCGGCGACGTGGAGCTGCCGGATCCGGGCGCGGGACGGAACAGGGGGCACCGCGATGGGTGAACCCCGTGCCGACTTGCCGGCGTACTTTCCCTTCGAGGACACCGACCCCGGGCGATAAGGCAGTCTTCTCCTATGCCGAAGAGTCATGGCACGCGCAGAAGTCCCGACACCGGCAGACGGCGCACCCGGGTCCCCCCGCCCCGGGAGGCGCCGGACGCGCACGGCGGCGGCAGCGGCCCGAACGGCCCCTACGACCGCCGCGACCCGTACGGGGCCGACGCGACGCCCGACTTCCGCCCGCCGAAGAAGCGGTGGCTGCGGCGGGCGCTCACCAGCAACGTCACCATCATGATCGTCGCGATCGTCGCGATCGGCGCGGCGGTCACGCTGGTGGACATCGACAGGTTCGTCAAGGACGACACCAAGCCCCCGAAGATGGCCGCCGCCGGCCTGTCGGCCAACGACATGCTCGCCAAGCTGACGTCCGCGGCCGAGATCGACCCGGTCGCGGCCGACGCGATCGCCGCGGCCAAGAAGCGGGCCTACGAGGAGCACCAGCGCGAGCTGGAGCGGCTCAAGGAGAAGGCCAAGCGCGAGGCGAAGGCGCGGGCGAAGCTGAAGGCCCAGCAGGAGCGGGAGCGGCTCGCCAAGACCAACCCGAGCGCCAAGCAGAACAAGGCGTACGGCAAGAAGATGAACGCCCTCAAGGGGTGGGACCGCTGCTGGCCGTCCCTGCTGACGCTGTGGATCCACGAGAGCGGCTGGAACGAGCGGGCCGAGAACCCGTCCAGCGGCGCCTACGGCATCCCGCAGTCGCTGCCCGGCAACAAGATGGCCAGCGCCGGAGCCGACTGGCGCACCAGTTCCCCGACCCAGATCGCGTGGGGGCTCGGCTACATCAAGGCCCGCTACGACGACCCGTGCGGCGCGTGGTCCTTCTGGCAGTCGCACAACTGGTACTGAGCCGCCGGTCCTTTGAGACGCTCCGAGTCGCTCCAAGGCATTCTCAGGCGGTCTCAGGCGCTCCGAGGCGTCCGATACCCCGTGCGGGAAGCCCGTGGCCTGGCACCATGGGGGGATGCGGACGAGCAGGGCGCGGCAGGCGAACGGCGCGGGCGACACCGGCAACGGCGGAGACGGCGCGGGCGGCGGCCGCCAGTGGGCGCGGGCCGACGCCACCCGGCAGGCGCTCCTGACCGCGGCGCTGGAGGTCTTCGCCGACCGCGGCTACGCCGACGCGGGCATCGCCGAGATCGTCGAGCGGTCCGGCATCAGCGTCGGCAGCCTCTACCACCACTACGGCGGCAAGGCCGGGCTGTACGTGGCGCTGTGGGAGGACCTGAGCGACGAGCAGGAGGCGGCCGCGGCGCAGGCCGTGTCCGCCGCGCGCAAGGACGGCGAGTCCGACCCGATCGCGCTGTTCACCGCGGGCGCCCGCGCCTACCTGCTGGTGTGCTGGGAGCGGCGGGAGGCGGCGCGGCTGTTCCTCGGCGGCGAGGGCCCGTCGGGGTCGTCGCTGATGCGCCGCAGCCGCGCCCAGCACTGGATCGCGCAGAACACCAAGCTGCTCGGCGGGTCCACCGGCGGCGCCCCCGCGGGCCGGCCCGAGCAGGTGCTGAGCCTGGTGCTGACCACGGTGATCGGCGAGGCCGGACGGGAGATCGCCACGGCCGAGAACGAGACCGAGGCCGCGGAGATCATCGAAGAGGTGTGCCGCATCCTGATCCGGCTGGCGCGCTGAACCACGACCGGCCTGGTGGGCGGGCCGGCATCGGCGGGCGGGCGGGGCGCCGGTGACGTTTTGGGTCACACGGGACGTGCCGGACCGTTATCCTGACCCCTGGGTTACCGGTTCCTGACGGAAAGTCGAAGGGCTCCATGCCAACGTCCACCTGGTTCCGCCTCAACGTCGCCAAGCGCGAGCGGGTGCTCGAGGTGGCGATGCGCGAGTTCGGGGAGAACGGGTACTCGACGGGCAGCCTGAACACCATCGCGCGCGAGGCCGGCATCGCCAAGGGCTCCCTGTTCCAGTACTTCAGCGACAAGCTGGAGTTCTTCGCGTTCGTCTGCGATGAGACGTCCCGGCGCATCCGCGAGGAGATGGAGCGCCGCATCGAGCGGATCGACTTCGACCAGTCCTTCGACGAGTGGCTGTTCGACGTCCTGTGCGACTGGACCGAGTACATGTCCGACCATCCGCTGGAGCGGGGCGTCACCGCCGCGACGAACTTCGAGCTCGACAACAGCGTCCGCTCCGTCGTCCGCGACACCGCCAACCAGCACTACCTGCAGGTCGTCCACCCGACGCTGCAGCTCTGGCAGGCGCAGGGCGCGATCCGCGAGGACGCCGATCTCGACGTCCTCGCCACGCTGATCCTGACCATCCTGCCGTTCCTGGCGCTCGCGCCGTACTACGACGGCCTCGACCCGATCCACGACCTGCGCGGCCGCACCCCGGCCGAGCAGCGCCCGGTGATCCGGCAGCTCATCGCGGGCTACCGTCCCATGTTCGCCCCGGACAAGTGACCCCGTCCCGGCGGGCCGGCGTCCCGGGCGGCGGCGCGGCGCTCAGAGGCGGGCGGCGCGGGCCGGTCTGACGGGCAGCCAGACGAGCCGGACGGGACGCACCGGCGCGGGTTGCGGCGGCAGGGCACGCAGCCGGGCCTCGGTGAGCCGCTTGCCCGTGAGCCGCAGGCGCCTGCGCTGCGCCCGCGGCAGCGGGATGCGCACGGTGTAGGCGCGGCGGGCCAGCCGCAGCCGGAGCAGCAGCAGCGTCACCGACACCGTCATCGCGGCCAGGAAGCCCGCCTGCAGGGCGGAGAGCCGCTGCACGGTGAACATCTCGTCCTCGACCGTGCGCAGGCCGGCGACGGGCACCAGCGGCATCGGGCTCGCCGCGATCTGCGGTGAGGCGATCGGAGGCAGCGCCACCTGCGGTCCCTTCATCCCCGCGAGCGGGTTGAAGTCGGACGGGGTCAGCGGCGGGACGCCGGGCGGCAGGTTCGCCAGGCTCACCCCCGGCGGCGGCGCGCCGGCGGAATCGGTGATGATCAGCTTGTAGCTGCGGGACACGCTCCTCGCCTTGGCCGCCGAGACGGCGGCCTTCACCGTGATGACGCCGGGATCGGCGTCGGACGGGGCGCGCACGGTCGCGACCGCCGCGGCTCCGCCCCCGCCGACGGCGCCGAGGTTCTGCGTCCGCGGGCTCACCGAGGCGCCGGAGGCCGACATCCGCAGGACGGTGCTCTGCGCGGTCGCGTGCGCCGACGACACCTCGACCGTCGCGGTGACCGAGGCGCCGGGACGCATCGTGGCCGACGACACCGAGAGCCCGAGAGACAGCACGGGGTTCTTGGGCTTGCTAGGAGTGCCCGGCTTGCCGGGCGGGTCCGTCGGGGTCGGGGTCGGCGTCGGCGTCTGTGTGGGGGTCTCGGTCGGCGTCTCGGTGGGCGTCTCCGTGGGCGTTTCCGTCGGTGTCTCAGTCGGCGTCTCGGTCGGCGTCTCCGTAGGAGTCTCGGTGGGCGTCTCCGTCGGTGTCTCAGTCGGCGTCTCGGTCGGCGTCTCCGTAGGAGTCTCAGTCGGCGTCTCGGTGGGCGTCTCGGTCGGTGTATCGGTGACGGTCGCGGTGGGCGTGGGGGTCGTGTCCGCGTACACCGGGTGCATGCCCGTCAGGCTGATGAGCGCCATCACGCCGAGTCCCGCCAGGAACGAACGCGCCGAACGTGAGCGCACCCTGAACGCACCTCCACCACGTCGCGACCATCCACCGAATTACTCCGAATTGGATGGAAGCACGCGGAGAAAGGGCAATCAAGACCGCCCGGCAATGTCATTGTCAGCTGCTCATGGACGGACGTCCCCGCATTCGGCGATTATCATCGAGTGAGCCCTTTTCCCGGTGCCCGCCGGAACTGATCCCGGCGTCCCCCAGGGGAGACGCCGGGACGAAAAGGGTCAGTTCATCCGGCCGTCGCCGGCGCCTTCCGCGGCGCGCCACCGCAGCCACGTCGCGCGCAGCACGACCTCGATCGCGAAACGTGCGTCGGGATCGTTCAGCCGGTCGCCCAGGATGCCTTCGAGCTGCCTCATCCGGTAGCGGACGGTCTGCGGGTGGATGTTCAGTTCCTCGGCGATCTCGGCGGCGGTGCCGCGGCTCACCAACCAGGCGCGCAGGGTGTCCATCAGCCGGTCGCGCTGCCGGATCGGGAAATCCGCCAGCTCGCTGAGATGGCGGTGCGCGAGCCGGTCGACGAGGGCCTGGTCCGACAGCAGCCACAGCGTGATGAGGTGTTCGTCGCAGTCGGTCACCGGGCCGTCTCCCAAGACCCCCGCATCCACCAGCGCGAGCGCGTGCCGCGCCCAGCGCAGCGAGTCGGCGACACCTCCGACCGGCACCCTGGGACCCGCGGCGAGCTGCCCCTCGGGCAGCACCCGCAGCAGCGCCCGCCGCCGCTCGGGCGTCAGACCGCCCGGCACCACCAGGAACGGCTCGTCCGCGGTGAGGTCGGCGAGGACGTCCTCGTCCATGGCCGCCCTGACGTACGGGGAGCCGGGCGGGGCCGCGACCACGGTCATCTCGTCCGGTATGGGCCACTCCGCCCGTCCGGCGACGTCGGCCAGGACGCGTTGGGACCCGAGGGGGCGCAGCAGCAGCTCCAGCAGCCGCCGGCGATGCGCCTCGACCTCCCCGTCCGGCCGCGCCTCCAAGTAGCCCTCAAGGGCCAGCGCGGCCAGCTCGTCGATGTAGGCGAACAGCGCGTCGGCGAGCTGCGCCATGACGTCGCTGGACAGGTGCCGGCGGGGGCCGACCTTCATGATGCGGCGCCACGCGACCTGCGCGCCGATGCGGAACGCGGCCTGCAGCGTGTCGAGCGTCCGGCCCTCCTGCGACTCGAACCTGCCGAGCCTGCGGTACGTCTCGCGGTACCGTTCGCGCGGCGCCCGGGGGTTGGCGACCTGCTCGACGAAGTCGGTCAGCGCCCGTTCCACGCCGATCTGCAGGGCCTCGACGTACGGCCCCTGCATGGGCCTGCCGTACTCGGGGATCGACCTCCGCACCTCACGGATGATCTCTTTGGACAGACTGGGCAGCTCCGGGCGCATCAGCACGGCCAGCCGGCGTGGCAGCCTCGGCCGCGGCTGCACCGCCCCCGGCGTGAGCGTCCTTGTCATCGGGACACCTCCGAGAACGCCGCCGTCACGGGCCCTGGCGTATGACCGGGCGGGGGCACCCGGCGTCCCGGACGGCCGGCTCTACTACGGAAACGCCAAGGACGCACTGAGCGGGGACCCCCGTGCGCCCCCGACAGGCTGTGAACTGAGACACGCCGACGGTAGATCGAATACACCGCACCTCAAGGTAAAGAAGATGTAAAGTTACTCGCTGTCATTCACGCAGGCACGCACCGTCTGGCGGAGTTTGACTCATCGCATCGACGGCCTCCGCACCTGTCGCAACCGGTGCGCCCGGAGCACCGCGTCCAGCACGAAGCGCGACGCCGGATCGGCCAGTTGCTCGTCAAACGTCTCGCCGAGCCGCCGCATCCGGTACCGCACCGTCTGCGGATGCACGCGCAGACGCCGCGCCGTCTCGACCGCGTTTCCTTGTGCCTCCAGCCACGCACCGAGGGTTTCGGTCATGCGGGATCGCTGGGTCCGGCTCATCCCCGTCAGCGCCCCCAATTGGCGCCGCGAGAGCTGGTCGAGCAGCGCCTCGTCCGACAGCAGCCACAGCTCCAGCAGATGCCGTTCACACAGCGTCGGACCGCCGTCCTCCAGGACGCCGGCCTCGACGAGCGCCAGCGCCCGCCGTGCCCACCGCAGCGAATGGGCCGCCTCCGCCAGCGGGACGGTCAGCCCCACCGCGGACCGGCGTTCGGGCAGCGCGTTGACCAGCATCTGCCTGCGCGCCGTGTCGAACGTGCCGGGCACCAGCAGATGGGGTTCGGCGTCCCCCAGGTCGGCGAGCACGTCCTCGTCCAGCGCCGCCCGGACGCACCGCGCCCCGGCCGGCAGCGCGACCAGCGTCGCCTCGTCCGGCACCGGCCAGCCCGCGGTCTCCGCCGCCTCGGCCAGCGCGCCGCCCGGCGCGCCGGGGCGCAGCGCCATCCGCAGCAGGCGCCGGTGCACCCCTGCCAGCTCGTCCGCCGACCGCGACCGCGCCTCCAGATACCCCTGCACCGACAGCGAGGCCAGCTCGTCGATGTAGGAGAACAGTGCGTCGGCGAGCTGCGTCATCACCCCGGACGGCAGCCGCCGCCGCTGCGCCACGTCGGCGACCCGCCGCCACGCGACCTGGACGCCGACCCGGTAAGCGGCCTGCAGCGCGTCCAGGCTGCGCCCCTCGTACGCCGCGCTGCGCCCGAGTTCCCGGCACAGCTCGTCCCGGTGCTCGTGGGTGTTGCCCGCCCCCGTCACCTGGTCGACGAACGCGGCCATGACCTGCTCCACGCTGGCCCGGATGGTCGGCTGCCGCACCTTCCCGCCCTGCCGCGCGTCCTCCGGCACCGACCGCCTGACCTCACTGATGATCTCTTCGGCGAGGGACGGCAGTTCGGCACTCAGAATGGCGATCACCTGTGGCGGGACCGGCCCCGGACGCCCTCGCCCAGCGAGGGTCCCCGTCATCGTCCACCCTCCTTCGCGCCGACAGAGGAACGATGCAAAGAAACGTAACCCAGCCGCGTCCGCCGCGCACCATTCCTGAGAAACTTTCACAGTCCGTACGGGCTTCTCCACGCATTCATTACCGAGTAATCTGTGCCCACGCGGACCCTCACACCACACCCGTGCTCACTTGGCGAGCAAATGGCCGTCCATGTCAATCACCGGGCGATAAATTCGACGCCCAGTCCGCACCTCAATTGTTACCGGCCGGGCCTTGCCGCACGGCGTACGGGACCGGCGGAGAGCCGACGCCACCCGTACCACGAACGGGGACATCGCCGAACATCTACCTCATCGCCCCACGTAACAACTTTCGCTCTTCGTAGTGGCGTGAACACCGGTAGCGTCCGCTCGTGCCTTCCGCCGAACATGAGGTGCCGCTCGACCTGTTTCGGAACCAGCCCGCGCTGGCCCCGGAGCTCCTTCAGGCGGCGTCCGGAATCAAGCCCCCCGAGTACGAGCAGATATCACTGGGATCGGAGACGCTCACCGACTGCAACCCCACCGAATACCGATGCGACTCGACCGTCCTCCTCGGTGACCCCAAGCGCCCGGATCTCGCGATCGTCGTCGAGATCCAGCTCAAACCGGACCGGCGCAAGCGCTACAGCTGGCCCGTCTACCTGTCCACGCTCCGGGCCCGCTGCGAGTGCCCTGTGACGTTGCTGGTGCTGTGCCCGGACAGGAACACCTCCGCCTGGTGCCGTGAACCGATCGAGAGCGGGCATCAGGGCTGGATCCTGCGCCCCTGGGTGCTGAACCTCACCGAGGTGCCCGCCGTCACCGACCCGGACAAGGCCCGTTCCCTGCCGGAACTTGCGATCCTGAGCACCGTCGCGCACGCCGACGGCCCTGCCCGGAAGGCCGTCCTCACGGCCTTCGCCGAAGCCCTGGAGGTCACGGACCGTGACAGGGGCGAGCTGTATCATGACTACGTGCGGTCGCAGCTCTCCGCAGCCGCGCGACACTGCTTGGAGGAGATCATGCAGGCCGGCGTCTACGAATGGCAGAGCGACTTCGCCCTCAAGCACATCGCCGAAGGCGAGGCCAAGGGCAGGGCCGAAGGCGAGGCCAAGGGCAGAGTCGAAGGGGAGATCGAGCTTCTTCTCATCGTCCTGGAGTCGCGGGGCTTCACCATCGACGATGACCTCCGGGAACGCATCAACTCCTGCCAGGACCTCGAACAGATCCACACCTGGGCCCGCCACGCGGTCACCGCCGAGTCACTCGACAAGATCTTCACCTGATGGCGACCGGCCGCGTACGCGAAGGCGAACGAGGTCGGTCGCAGTGACCGGGTGAACACGATGACGGCTGGGATCCGCGCAGCGACATCGTCGGCTCGGGCGCGGTCTCAGGACGACCGGGGCCGCGCCCTCCGCCGTTCGAGGACGGCGAACGCCACCGCCGCCGCCAGGCCCACCGCCAGCAGCAACCAGCATGCGGTGACGCTGAACCCGCCCTTGACCGTGTCCAGGTGGGCGACCGGGACGAACACCAGGGTCGCCGCCGCGACCGCGGACGCCGTGCGGGCACCCATCTGGGGCTCGGCGCCGGACGGCCCGGCCAGTTCGGGGCGTCCGTCATAGCGGTGGTGAAGGGCCGGCGCCAGAAGCGCCCCGCCGATCGCGGTGGCCAGCAGCACTAGATGGAGCAGGACCTGGACGGCCTCCGCGAAGTCCAACGGGAAACCGCGGGGCGGCACGATCGCGATGTGCGCGATCCACACGTCGGTGGACGCGCCGAAGACCTGGGCGCCCACCCCCGCCCCGATCAGCACCGCGCCCGCGCCCGGCGCGCCGATGTGGACGAGCCGGACCCCGGCGGCCGTCACCACCGCGACCACCACCGCCTGCCCGTAGGACACCACACCCGGGTTGATGCGGAGAACGTCCGCGAACCCGGCCGCACGCCCGACGTCACCCCGGGGCCTCGCCGAATTGGCGACCGCCCCGAGCGTCCCGACCGCGCACAGCAGAACCGCCCCGATCACCCAGGGACGGCTCGGCTCGAACTCCTTGCTCGTCCGCGATGCCGTGGTCTCCATGCTGCTCTCCGGCGGTCGTGACGGCAGAACCGTGAGCGGACGTCAGGGGCTCCTGATCGTCTGGGCATGGGCTACTTGAAGGTTCGCATAGGTGGCGCATGACCGGGCGATGCGAACGCGGTGGTGGCTACTCTCGCCCGGAGAAGTACGCACGCCGTGCCCGCGGCGATGCCAGCGGGCACGGCGTGCGGTTGACCGCGCTCGGCTCAGAGCTGGCTGTACTGCTTCGAAACGATGTACTCGTTCTGGATCATGGTGTTGGTCCCGGCCGGCGCGGGGAATCCGCCGATCTGGTTGACGAGCCAGTCGGCGACGCCGCCGCCGAACACGCAACCGGAGGCGCCGGGCACCGAGAACGCGTTGCCGACGTGCTTGGCTTGCAGCACCGTCGGCTGCGGGTCCTGCCGCGCGACCGTGGCGGGCTCTCCGGTGATGGGGGTGTTGGGGGCCGGCGGGTCGGTGGTGCCGGTGGAGAGGCTCAGCATGATCGGGTTGTCGTTGGTGCCGACCAGGCAGTGGCGCCCGAGGATCGGGTTGATGAGCCGGACCTTCACCCCGAGGTTGATTTGGAAGTCGCTGCTGACCGGCATTTCGAAGACGCCGGCGTACTCGACCTTGGCGTACACGGCCGACAGGAACGGGTCACCGAACAGGCCGGGCTGGACGAGCATCTTCTCCGCGTGAAGCCCACCGAAGATGGTCTTCCTCTCGAAGGTGTCGGTGTTGAAGGTGGTCGCCCACGTGAGCCTGATGGGCTCCTCGATCTCCTGGTCGAAGTTACCGATCTTGAAGGTGCCGCTGGTGACCACGCCCACCCAGCAGTGTGAGAAGAACGGCGACGCACCCTCTGGGAGGGTCGGGCAATCGGAGAAGTCGAAGCTCTCCGGGATCGGGTCGGGGTTGGCCGCCGCGGCGGGGGAGGCCAAGCCGAAGGTGAGCAGCACGGCGCTGACCACGGCGGAAAGCGCGAGCCGGGAACTGCGTCTCTGGAGACGAGCGAACTTCACCAGTCTGTCCTTTCTTCTTACCGGGATAAGCGGACACAGAGCGCCGGACGGTCACAGCGTGACCCCAGCCGACGCGGAACCGTGAAACGGACCCTCGATGAGAACGATCCTTGATTCCCAACCGGAGAGTAATACCGAAACAATGACGCTTCAATACGCTGCACCGTGCAAATATGAAGATCTTTTCGCTTTGTTAGCGAATATCAGAATGGGCACCTTGAGGGCGGTCGATATTGTCACTGACCGCATGTCCGGGGGTGCGCTCGACCCTCATCCCACACTCGCTCGGCCCTGGTTCCGGCACATGGCGGAGAGCGGGGCGGAGCTACCGTACTCGCCGCAGGCCGGTGACGGCCTGCGGCGAGCCGGCCTGGCCCCACCGCCGCCCGGGGTGGTGCGGGCAGCGGTGCGGCCGGCCCGGGGACTTCCGGCGCGGAATCAGATCGCGCCGGAACGAGCGGCCCATTGCAACGGCAGGTTCGGTCAGGGCGACGTGATTCGCTGCGCCGGATCGAAGACGAAATCACCCTCGATTGAATTGAAGACGCCATTGAAGTCCGTAAATCCCGGAATCCTGCACGTTGATTTCACCGACGGCTTCAACGTACTTTCATTCAGGGAGAAGGTCCCGTTGCCATAGGTCCCTCTGATCTCCCCGGGGCGTTCGTCCGTGACCCGAGGAGGGGGAGGGAAGAGGTCTGTCAGCTGGTCGGATATCCGCAGCGTACACGTCTTGCCTTCGCTGACGCCCACAACCGCGTTGAGCAGCACCCCGTTTACGACCATCACCGGCTTGCCGCTTGGATCAATGGTCATGTTCAGCCACAACGAGCCGTCCTGGGTGGCTTCGCCGTCCTCCCCTACTTGATGGACGACGCCATCCGACGCCTCGACCTCGCAACCGTCAAGGGACATGTCGCCCTTGGCCAGCCTGAAGCGAGACTGCCAGTGCCCACGTTCCATATGGAGCCGCATGGTCGCCGACTCGCACCTGAGCTGAGAGCGCCCCCCGCCAACATCCCTGGTAAGGACGAACGGTTTCGCGACTGCAGTGACATCCCCGCCCGGATCTACAGAAAAGGTGCGAGGAAGCGCACCCGCGCCATTTACGCAATTGACGCCCGAGATGGCATTGCACCAAGTCCCCGACTCTAGGTTCGCATAGTTTCCCGCCCCGGAGACGCTGGCGGTAAGGATTGGACTGAGGTCTTCGGTCACTCCACAACCAGAGAAGGGGGGGATCTTGAAATCCTCGGCGATGAGCGTCTGCCCCTGATCGTATTGAGTTGTCCCGGTTCTCAGATTCCCCATGAATCCATTCGCGTAAAGCAGGGTCGGACCTGTCATGCACTTATCACCGAGATCGAGGGGTACTCCATTTACCTCGGTCTGGCCCGCTTTTATTCGAATATATGCACTGGCTCGGATCTCTTGGTTTTCGACAGTCGGATCCGGAATGTCAAACGTCGCAAGTCGCTGGAGAATTCGTAGGTTGCCTGTGATTGGGTCGGACTCTCCAGTCCCCGGAGCACCGACCTGGACGGCTCTGGCCACCGCGCGTGTCGGCATGAAGCCGAAACCCAGCATCGTGGCGGGAGTCGGGTAGGTGCGGTTGACGAAATATCCGTGAAACTCCGACCAGTTCGGCCCAAAGATCGGATTGCCATTATAAGTTGCGGTCAGCGCCCGCGCGTTGTTCTCAACAGCAACAGGGACGGCGTTCCCGGCCTTCTTGATATTGAAGAATCCCGTGGCTTTGATGCAGTACATCTGCCCAGGAGCGTAGAAGGGGAACAGACTGCTCGGAGTTGACGGGGATTCATAGATCTCCGCCAGTTTGGGATCGTCACTGATGGCGTACCGTGGATCTTCCCCCCGACCGGGAATTATCTTGCACAATCCCTCCTGGGCAGCGGCCTGACCGGGTGACGCGCTCGACGCGCCGGGGACCGCGGTCTCGCTCCCACGTTTCACCTGTACGGTCCCGAGCACCGTCTCCTTCTCCGCCACGCAATGCAGCGCCAGTTCCGCCGCGTCCTTCCCCGTCGTCGTGTCACCCGGCACCAGCGACAGGTCCACTTCCCCGGCGGACCATGAGAGCCCGCCCGGCGATCCGGGGACCACCGGCGGCGCCACCCCACTGCCGGTCAGATGCACGGCGCCGTCACCGCGCGGCGGTGCGGCCGCCAGAGCGAAGGCCGGCCACCCGGCGCGCCGATCGCCGCCCGGCTCGCGGACGGCGACCTGGATCTCCGCGACCCCCCCGAGCGCGGGGGAAGACACGGACGATGGGGTGACACCCGTCACCGGTGGTGTCGATGCCCCGCTCGGGGAAGTCACCGAAACTTCCTTCACCAGCTCGGGAGGGAGACCGATGTCGATCTTGATGGTGCCCAGCTGGATCGGTTGGCCGACGGCCCCGGACGTCGGGACAGTCGTTTCGATCCGCAGCGCCACTTCGTGTGTTCCGGATTTACCGGAGCAAACGAGCCCCATGTCGGAACCGATGTCCGCGATCGCCGGCGGGACGGCCACCAACGCGCCACCACTCACGGTAAGGGCCACGACCGCTGCGATCCGCGCGGCGCCTCGGAACACCTGGTGCATCTCACATCCTTGATCGACGGGGAACCGCACCCGGGCGGCGAGCGCCCGGGTGCGGCTTCGTTCAGGGCCGTGCCCTCACCTCATGGCGCCATCTAGGAAATGACGGTCGGCCCCTCGTTGTTGGTGGCGTTAACCCCCCTGAGGTGGATCGCGCCGGAGAGCGAGGCTCCGTCGCCGTTCGCGACCAGGTTGGTGGGGCAGTTCACGGTGTCGACGTTCTGCGCTACGAGGTTGTTGGTGGCCCCGAACGGCAGATCGAGCACACTGGGGTCTCCGGGGTTCGCCGGGTTGGTGTGCTGACCGTCGATGAATCCGCCCGTGCCGTTCGGGCCCTGGAAGTCCGCCTCGCACGAGAGGCTGGGGATGTCCACATGGACCTTGACTCCGAGCAGCTGACCGGGAGTGACTCCCGATGTAGTCGTGCCCGTGACGTTCAGGCTCCACGACGTGGTCGTATCCGCCGTCACGTTGGCCGGCAGGCTGTTGACCGTGCAATTGCTGAAGGTCAGGCCCGTCACCGAGCCGATGCCGGTCGCGGACAGGCCGGTGCCGACGTCCACGGTGCCCTGGGCCGTCAGGGCCTTTGTGGTGGTTGTGTCGTCGCAGCTCAGGACCGCGCCGGTGCGAGTGTTGAACGCCACGACCGAACCGTTGTTCTCTCCCGTGATGGGCTCATCGGCGGAGGGCGGGGTCACCCCGGGGAGTGAGACGTCGACGGGGGCCATCCTCGCCGAGGCGGGGAGCGCGGTGAGGGCGGCGGCGGCGGCCGCGACCGCGGTAACGGTCAGGGCCTTCTGGGTGATCTTTCGCATGTCAGTTCTTTTCCCTTCACGGGGGGTGATTTCTTCTACTCGTAGGGACACTGACCGCGTTCTACAGAACGAACTCCTCCGGGTTGACGGGAGCAGAACCCCGGAAGCCGAACTTCTTCAGCTTCACCACAAGACCACCCAGCCCTGCTGTACTTCTTATCAGAAGATACCGACCAGTAGGGTACATTTCAAGAGGAAATCCGAAGATCCCCTACACCCTTCCATAAGCCGCTATAGAATTGTCATCACCTTAGTCTTTGATCAAGCTTATCTGTCATCCGGTGAATGGCCCGCCGGGGCGTGACCGTCAAGGTGGCCGCGGAGGCCGGAGGGCGGTGAGGGCTACGGTGGTGGCCGCGGCCGCGATGGCGGTTAGAACCCCGTTGGGTGAGCTTCGCATGCCGGTGGTCCTCCGATCCGCGTCCCGGGTCGGTGTGGTCAGGCGCCGAGGGTGTCGATGGTGGTGATCTTCCATTTGCCATCGGTGTGGATCGCGTCCACCGCGAAGACGGCCGCGGAATAGCTCGTCTCGTTCTTGTCGGTTCGCGTGTTGCGCTGGTCGGCGAAGACCAGAAGGCGGGCGCGGTCGCCGGTCAGTGATTTCACCGCCGAGTCGGTGACCGTTGTCGTGAGGACCTGCTTCTGCTCGGGCGCCTGCTTGCGAACCAGCGCGAAAAGCTGGTTGTACTGCTGGACGGCCTTTCCGGTGAGGAGTTCCTGGGCGGCCTTCTCCGTTTTGGCGACATCGGCGTAGTTGTAAGAGAACACCGTGTTAACGGCCGTGGTGACCTGGCCCCTGACTTCGCTGGTGCGGGCATTGTCGCTCAGGGCGGTGTTCTCCGCGGAGGCCGCGCCGGTGAGACCGCTTTCCTGGTCGGCCGCCCAGGCGGCCGCACCGCCCAGTGCCATTGTCAGCGCACCGAGGAGGACGACCAGGCGGATGCGCGCGGTGCTGGGCAATGCCCGGCCGATGGTGCTGATCGCTGCCATTCGTTTCTCCTCCCCGTCAGGGCGTTCCGGTCGGGGCCTGGCCGAGCGCCGACAGCTTCCAGCCCGACGAGGTCTTGGTGAGCTGGCCGGCGAAACGCCGGATGTTGTCGGAGGGTTCGCCTTCGGCGCCGGTGATGGTGATGCGGACGGCGGCGATGACCGCCGCCTTTCCGGCGCGGGCGTCGAGTTCGGTGAGGCCGGATTCGAGGATCTTCGCGGTGCTCGTCGTCTCGGCCTTCTTGACCTCGGCCTCCAGCCGCGAACGGCCTTTGACGATCTCGTCGTAGAGCTTGGCCGTCGTCGAGTCCTGCCAGACCTTCAGGCCGGCGTCCACGTTGCGGTGGTCGAGGGTGTTGAGATTGACGATCGCCTGGTCGGCGGCGGCGAGAACCTTGTCGCGTTCGGCCGCGTAGGCCAGATCGTCATTGCCCGCCGCCGCGTTGTACGACCAGCCGAACCACGCGGCCGCGGCCACCGCGATCAGCGTCACCAGCGATGCCACCCGGATCAGCGGGTCCCTGGAGAGGCGGCGCGGCGCGGGCTCTTCCGGTCGCTCGGACGCCTCGGGCTCGTTCGCGTCCTCGGACGCCTCGGGCTCTGGGGGCGGCGCGGCGTCGTCGGCGGGCTCGGGGACCTCGGCCTCGGGCTCCTCCGCCTTCGGATCGGCGGTCTTGATCTTTGTCACCGTGATTCCACCCCTTTTCCTTCAGGCGGCCCGGAGGTCGCTGATGCGCCAGCCTTGGTCGTTGCGTGCCGTGACGATGAGCTGGGCCGCGACCGGCGGGCCGGTCCGCTCGCCGTCACGGGTGGTCGTCTGGTCGAGCATGACCAGCAGGACCGCCGTTCCGTCGGTGAGCTTGATCAGCCCGGCCTTGGCGACCTTCGTGGTGAGGGAGAGCCTCATGACCGGCGCGTTCTTCTTCACCAGGCCGAACAGCTCGTGGTACTCGCCGGTGGCGTCGCCGGTGAGCACCTCCTTCGCGGCCCGTTCGGTGGCCGCCGGGTCGGTGTGGGTGTAGGTGAAGATCCGCGCGATCTTCGCGGAGACGTCCGCGACGACCTTCTTGGTGGCGGCCTCGTCGAGGAGCGCCCGGTTGGCGGCCGGTGAACCCTCGCTCCGCCTGTCGGCCCAGCTGTCGATGGCGAAGGCGGACAGGCAGATCGCCAGGGCGAGGGCCACCGGCCACCCCAGCCCGGCGGCCCGCTTGACCGTTGGGGCGAGCGGGCGCAGGGCAGGTCTCTTGCGCGGGATCCGGACGCGGCGCGCCGGGCGTTCCTTCCGGGTCCGCGGTTCCTGTTCGGTGACGCTCACGACCCGCTCCCCTCGGCCGGCTTCCCCCCGGGCGGCAGCGGTTTCAGCTCGCTGACCCTCCATCCGCCGGCGACCCGCTGCATCGTGACCTCGTAGCGCTTGCGCTGCTCGGTGCGCCGACCGTCCTCTCCGGTGGCGTCGGTGAAGATCCGGACGGACGCGATGACGGTCGCTTTGCCCGCGGGGCGGTCGAAGTCGGTGACGGCGAGTGCGGTGATCTTGCCGTGAGACGCGGCCTTCTGCTTGGCGAACTTCGCGCGTGCGGTGGGCATGTCGTTCTTGAGGGCATCGTGGAACGGGCCGGTGGCGACACGCAGCCAGTGCGCGAGGTCGAGGTCGGCGCGCTTGGGATCGATGCTGTTGAGCAGCGTGATGTGCTGGACGGCCGTGCGGGTCAGCTCGTCTCGCGCGGCGGCATACTCGTTGTCGTCGCCCCGCCCGGCCTGGGCGAGCGACCAGAGGGACACGCAGAGGAACACGGTCGCCGCGGCGATCAGCACGTAGCCGGCCGGGCGGATCAGCGTGACCGCCCGGGTGGCCGCACGGCGCGCCGCCGCGGCGCCGATCATCGTGGGCCCCCCAGTCCGAGGAGGCCGCGCAGGTCGGTCGACAGGGCCGGGTCCGCCGGGGCGGACAGCCCGAACGTGCTGAAGATGTCGGTGATCTCGGTCTTGGTCAGGGACCCCGGCCTGGCCGGCACCGGCACCCCCTTGCGCGGCGCGTTCGCGGAGCCCCGCACGTTGATGCCGGTGCCCGGGTCCTCCGTGCAGCGGGCACCGGTGTTGAACGCGGGGGCGGTGGACAGGTCGAGTCCGTTGCGGTAGCGGGTCTTGCCGTAGCCGCGTGTGCAGGGCTGCGGGTTGAAGAACGTGGTGGCGAGGCCCATCCGCAGCTTGTCCCCGGCCACGATGGACGACACCATCCCGGCGGCCTGCGGAAGCCGGACCAGTAGTTCCTCGATAGCCGCCTGGCGCGGTTCGCCGAGGCGCGCCATGGTGAGGAAGTTGGCCAGCAGCACGCTCAGGTTCGGGTCCAGCTCGCGGAGCAGGCGGGACACCTCCGCCGCCGCGCCCGGACCGGACGCGATGATGTCGCGCAGGTCGGCGTCGGAGTCGCGGAGCTGCCGGGCCAGGAGGCGAGTGTTCAGCGAGAACGACGTGAACGCGCCCGCCAGCTCGTTCTGCGTGCGCAGCACGTCCCCGCCGTTGTGGATCAGCGCGCGGGTCTCGGGGAACGCCGAGTCGGACGCCGACACGAACCGGGCGCTGGTGTCGAGGAGCTGCTGAAGGTGCGGGCCCTGTCCGGCGAACGCCAGGCCCAGCTCGTCGATCAGGACCGTGACGTCGTTCAGCGGAAGCGACCCGGTGAGGTCGTTGAGGCTCTTGAGCGTCTCGTTCACCGGTGCCGGTGTCGTGGTGGCGCTCCGCGGGATCGTGGCGCCCTGCGCCAGATGGGGACCGGACTCGGTCCGGGGCCGCAGGTCGACGTACTGCTCGCCCACGGCGGAGCGGTTGGCGACGACCGCTTGCAGGCTCGACGGAACTTCCGGCGCGGAGTTCTCGATGTGGAGTTCGGCGATGACGCCGTCGTCGCTCAGGTCGAGCTCGCCGACCTCGCCGATGGTGACGCCGCGGTACGAGACCGCGGATCCTTCGAAGAGGCCGCCGGTGGTCGGCAGGTCGAGCCGCACGGTGTAGTAGCCGCGCATCCCGACATATCGGCCCAGGTCGGCGTAGTTGACGCTGACGTAGCCGACCACGGCCAACGCGATCATGATGAATGCGACGATCTTGATGCGGGTGCCCAGTGTCAGCATGTCAGTCGCCCTCCCCGAGCGTCGGCAGCGGAAGGGGAGGCGCCTCGCCGGGGGTGCCGGGGCCGCCCGGCGGCGCCTGCGGTGCGACCTGCCGCGGCGCCTCCGGCGTCGGTGCGGCCGGCGCGTTCCGCTCCTGGCCGCCGCCCGTGGTGGGGCATGGTGGCGGCTGCGGCCCGGGGAGCTCCTCCGCGGCCAGTGCCCGTGCCGCGGCCTCCAGCCCGCCGCCCTCCCGCTCGCCGTCCTCTCCCTCGATGCCTTCGAACGGCCCCTCTTCCTTCACCGGCGGGGCGACGCAGTTGAAACCCTCTGCGGCGATGACGGTGAGGTAGCCGTTCAGGTAGTCGCCCTTGACGGCCTTGAGCGCCTCGTCGGTGAACGGGAAGGTGAGCAGCACCTCCAGCGACTTCGGCAGGTTCCGGCCGGAGTCGGCGAGCTTGCGGAGGATGACCGCGAGGGAGCGCAGGTTCGCGACCGTGTCGTCCTTGCTGGCATTGATCGTCCTGACGGCGACGTCCGACAGCTTCTCCAGCTCACGCAGCATCTCGACGAGCTGCCCGCGCTGGTCCTCCAGGACCTTCAGGCCCGGCGACAGGTCGTCCAGGACGGTCTCGACCTGCCCGTTGCGGGACCGCACCGTGGACGACAGCCGATTGAGCCCGTCCAGCGCGTCGGTGATCGACGCGCGGTTGCGGTTGAGGGTGCTGGTCAGCTCGTTGAGGTTGCGCAGCGAGGACCTGATCGTGTCCTCCCGGCCGCCGAGCGCCTTGTTGAGCTCCTTGTTGATCGTCCGGATCTGCGGGAGCCCGCCGCCCGACAGCAGCAGCGACAGCGCGCCGAAGACCTCCTCGACGTCGGCGTTGCGCGACGTGCGGGCCACCGGGATCGTGGCGCCGTCGGTCAGCGGCTGGGCGGACGGCGCGGCGGGGGCGGAGAGCTCGATGTACTTCTCCCCCAGCAGGCTCGACTGCTCCAGGTTCGCGGTGGCGTTCGCCGGGAGCCGCACGTCGCCGTTCACGATCAGCGTGACCACGGCCTCCCACGACCCCTTCGGCAGCGACACGTCCTTCACCCGCCCGACCGGGACGTCGTTGACCCGGACGGCCGCCTGCGGGACGAGGTTCAGCGCGTCCTCGAACTGCACCTTCACCGTGTACGGGTGGTCGCCGAGGTCCGCGCCGCCCGGCAGCGGGATGTCCTCGACCTGCATCGAGCACCCCGCCGCCAGGACGGTCGCGGCCGTGCAGACCGCCATCACCTTCATGGGCACGCGCATCAGCGGCCTCCCTCGGCGCCGGTGCCGGCGTCGGCCCGGGGGACGAGAACGGGTCCCGCGGGCGGCAGCGGCAGCGGCGGCACACCGGACGTCTGCGACGGCGGGACAGCGGTCAGCCCGGACGTGCGCAGCCGTTCGCACTGCTCGCGGATCGCCTCGGTCGCGGAGGACGCCGCGGCGCACACCGGGCTGGTGTTGGCGGCCGGTGGGTCGACGCCCGGCTGGTCGAGGCTGCCGAACGCCATGGTGATCTCCAGCAGGTTGCCGCGGGCCATCAGCGAGCGGGTCTTCGGGTCGTAGGCGTTCAGCGCGTTCTGCGCCACCAGTGGCGCGGTGTCGAGGATCTCGGCGAGAGATGCGCGCTGGTCGACGAGGACCTGCGTGATGTCGGCGAGCTTGTCGACGTTGCCCTTGAGCGCTTCGCGGTTGTCGGCGATGAACTGCTTCACCTCGCCGAGCGCCCGCGCCAGGCTCGCCAGTGCCGCGCCGAGTTCCTGCCGGTCCGCCGCCAGGAAGCCGCTGACCTCGGCGAACTGGTTCTCGACCTGCCGGATCTGTGCCTCGTTGTCGCGGAGCATCACGCTGAACTTGTTGAGGTTGGCGACGGTGGCGTACAGGTCGCCGCTGGAGTCGGCGAGCGTCTGGGACGCCTTGCCGAGGTCGGCGATCGTGTTGTTGAGCAGCTTGCCGTTGCCGCCGAGGTTGGCGGCGCCGACGCTGATGACGTCCGACAGCGCGCCCTGGGCGTTCAGCCCCCGCGGCCCCAGGTCGTTCGCGAACGTGCGCACGGCGGTGTAGAGCTGGTCGAGTTCGAGCGGCGTCGCGGTGCGGCTCACGTCGATCGTGGCGCCTTCGGCCATCTTCGGGCCGCCGCTGTAGGCGGGGTCGAGCTGCACGTACCGGTCGGAGACGAGGTTCGGGGCGATCACAACGGCTCGGGCGCCGGTGGGAACGTCCACGTCCTCGTCCACGGTCATGTCGACCTTGACCCGCGTTCCCTGCGGCTCGATGGCGTCGATCGAGCCGACCCTCACGCCGAGGACGCGCACATCGGAGCCCGGGTAGACGCCGATGGCGGTGGCGAAGTGGGCGGTGATCCTGCGTCCGGGGCCGTCGCCCAGCATGGGGATCAGCGCGATCGCGACGAGGACGACGAAGACCACGATGATCGCTTCGAGTACCCGTACCTGCCGGTCCCGGGCCGCCGACGGCAGCCGGGGCAGTTTCACGGTGCGTGTCGGGGACGGCGCCATGTCACCGGCCTCCCGTCAGGTGCGGCGGCTCGCAGCCCTTCACGGGCGGCGTCCATCTGCCGTTCTCCAGGTATTCGTCGGGGACGGTGCCGCACAGGTAGCCGTCCACCCACCGGCCGTTGCCCGTCGTGTTGCCGACGAGGCGCAGATAGGGGGCGGCGGTCTCCAGGGTGCGGTCGAGGTTCTTCTGGTTGCGTTCGAGGAGGTCGGTGACCTTGCCCAGGGAGGCGAGCGTCGGGCCGAGCGTCCGCCGGTTGTCGCCGACGAGCCCGACCAGCTCGGCGGAGAGGCGCCGCGTGCCGACGAGCATCGCGTGGATCGCCTGGCGGCGTCTGCGGAGTTCGGCGAGCAGCAGGTTGCCGTCCTCGAACAGCGTCTTGAACTGGTCGTTCTGCGCCGCGATCGTGCCGGACAGCTGCTTGGTGCCGGTGAGGAGCTGCGCCAGCTCGGCGTCCCGGGACGCGATCGTGTTCGACAGCGACGACAGGCCCTTGAGCGCCACGCGGACGCTGGCCGGGGTGTCCTCGAACGTCGTGGAGATCGTCTCCAGGCTGGCGGCCAGTGCGGCCGTGTCGAGCTGCTCGAACGTCCGCCCGAGGTCCTGGAACGCGGTCGTCACGTCGTAGGGGGCGATGGTGCGCTCCAGCGGGATCGGCCTGTCGGGGTCCTGCTCACGCGCGCCGAGCGGGTCGAGCTGGAGGTATTTCGACCCCAGCAGCGTCTTGATCATGATGGCGGCGCGGCTGGAGTCGCCCACCCAGGTGTCCTTCACCCGGAAGGTGACCTTGACCTTGTCGCCCTCCAGCTCGACGCCGGTGACCTTGCCGACCTTCACGCCCGCGACCCGGACCTCCTGGTCGGGCTTCAGCCCGGCGGCCTCGGAGAAGTACGCGTCGTAGGTCGTCCCGCCGCCGATGACCGGCAGGTCGTCGGCGCGGAAGGCCAGCAGGCCGAGCACCAGCAGCACCACCAGGCCGATGATCGACACCGGGATCGGGTTGCGCTCCCGCAGCGGCTTCAGCCGCGGCCTGCCCTTCTTGGGGTGCGGCAACGCGCGCGGCAGCGGCGCCGTCGGCCCGCCCGGAGACGGCCCGTCCGGCGGCGGCCCGTCCGATGGCATACCGCCCGGCGGCGGCCCGCTCGGGGGCGGCCCTCCGGGGGGCGGGGGGGCACCCCCCGGAGGCGGCGGCCCGCCCTGCGGCGGTGTCGGGGGCCTCATCCGCGGCACCTCTCCTCCGCGTCGTCCGAGATCGGGATGCCGGTCGGCGGCGGCTTGTTCGACAGATCGGAACCGGCATAGTGGACGCCGATCAACTTGACCTCGCACTGGTAGAAGTTCATCCACGACCCGTAGGAGGCCAGCCGCCCGAACGTCCGCAGCTTCGTGGGCGTCCGCTCCAGGAAGCGCTCCAGCAGCGGCGCGTCCCGGTTGAGGTTGTCGCTGAGGCGGCCGAGCTGGACGATGTCGTCCTTCAGCGGATCCCGCGCGACCTGCAGCAGCCCCGCGGTCGCGGACGTCAGGTCCGCGATCGACGCGATCGCCTCACCGATCGGCTTGCGGTCGGCGGCCAGCCCCGAGGTGAACTCGCGGAGCGTGGTGACCAGGTCGACGAGCTGCCTGTCCCGCGAGTTGACCGTCTGGACGACGCTGTTGAGGTTGGTGATGACCTGGCCGATCACCTCGTCCTTGGCGGCGAGCGTGCTGGTCAGCTGCCCGACCGTGCGCAGCAGGCTCTCGATGGTGCCGGCCTCTCCCTGGAGGACCTTCACGATGGACTCCGAGAGCTTGTTGGCGTCCCCGGGCGACAGCGCCTGCATCAGCGGCTGGAAACCCCGGAAAAGCTGGGTGAGGTTCAGCGTCCCGGACGTGTTCTCCACCGGGATCGTCTCGCCCGGTTTCAGCGTGTCGCCGGGCGCGCCGGCGCCCCGGTCGAGGGCGATGTAGCGGCCGCCGACCAGGTTGAGGTACTTCACGGCGGCGGTCGCCGTCGCCGGGATGTCCCTGTCGCGGTCCACCTCGAACGTCACGAGCGCGAGCCGCCGGTCGGTCACCTCGATCTCCTCGACCTGGCCGACCTCGACGCCCGCGATACGGACGCCGTGGCCCGGATGCAGCCCGGCCACGTCGGTGAACTTGGCGTGGTAGGTGACGCGGTCGCCGCTGGTGGCGCCGGTGATGCTGGACGCCAGCAGCCCGGTCGCCAGCACCGTCACCACGATGAAGATCAGCGAGCTGGTGAGGGGGAACGCCATCCCCCTCACGCCCTGGCCGGTGAGCCTCACTTGACCGTCACCTCCGTGCCCCGGTAGATAGGCCCGACGAGCACGGTGGACCAGTCCGGCAGTTCCTCGGGCACCTCATCGAGCGGGGGTCCGGCCAGCTCGTTGACCAGATCGGTCTCGGACGCGGAGTTCGCGGGGCCGAGGCCGCCCCCGACGGTGCCGCCCTCCCCGGGGACCCCGCCGGCCGGGAGCACCTTCGTCTCCCCGCCGCCGCTCGGCAGGTACGGGACGCTCGGGCACCGCGGGCCGCCGCCTGCGCCGTACCGCGGCGCGTCCTGCCCTGGCTGGTAGCGGCCCTTGTGCGGGACGGGCACCACGGTGCCGCGGACGCCGTGCCGGTCGGTGCCCTTGCCGAGGACCCGGTTCATCTTCGGGACGAAGTCGGCCAGCGTGCGGAACGTGCAGGGCGCGGCCGGGGCGTAGCGGCGCAGCAGGTCCAGGCTCGGCCGGCTCGCCGTCGCCAGCTCGATGATGTTGCCCGAGTTGGCGTTCAGGAAGTCTTCGAGGTCGGCGGACGAACCCGACACCGCGTCGTACAGTGCGGCGATCGAGGTGCGCTGCTCGACGATCGTGCGGCTCGTCACCGTCAGGTCCGTGAGGGCCTGCAGCAGGTTGGGCGCGGCGTCGGACGCGTGCTGCGTGAACTCCGCCAGCTCGGCGAAGTTGCGGGTGAGCGCCGGCACCTCCGGGTTGAACTTGCGCAGGAACCGGTCGAGCTGTTCGAAGTTGTCGCCGATCTGCTCGCCGCGCCCCTCCAACGCCCTCGACATCGCGTTCAGCGTCGCCGACAGCTTGGCCGGCTTGAGGGTGTTGAGCAGGTCCATGGTGTTGTTGAGCAGCTGGGACAGCTCCACCGCGTTCTCACTGCGGTCCTCGGAGATCACGTCGCCCTCGGCGATCGGCGGCGCCGACGTCCCGGGCGGGGCGGCGAGCGACACGAACCGGGCGCCGAACACCGTCGTCGGCAGCAGCATCGCGGTGACGTTCGAGGGGACGCGGTCGGTCATCTCCGGCTTCAGCGCCAGCTCCAGCCGGGCGCCGGACCCGTCCGCCCGGATCGAGCGGACCTCGCCGACGACGACGCCGCGGACCTTCACGTCCGCGAGCGGGTGCATCTCGTGCCCGGCCGTCCCGGTGCGCAGCGTCACCGTCGTCGACTCGGTGAACCGCTTGTTGTAGATCGCGATCGACAGCCAGATCAGCAGCGCCGGGACCAGCAGGAACGCCACCCCGGCCAGCCGCTTCCCGACCACGTGCATGGTGCCCTGTCTCGCCATGTCAGCCCGTCACCTTCACCGTCGTCGTCGCGCCCCAGATTGCGAGGCTGATGAAGAAGTCCGTCACGGAGATCAGCACGATCGCGGTGCGGACCGCACGGCCGACGGCCACGCCCACGCCGGCGGGGCCCCCGACCGCGCGGTAGCCGTAGTAGCAGTGCGCCAGCACCACCATGACGCTGAAGATCAGCACCTTGACGAACGACAGCACCACGTCCTCGGGGGCGAGGAAGATGTTGAAGTAATGGTCATAGGTCCCGGCGGACTGCCCGTTGAACCACAGCGTCACCTGTCTGGACGCCAGGAACGAGCTGAGCAGCCCGATCCCGTACAGCGGGACGATCGCCACGGTGCCCGCGATGATGCGGGTCGTCACGAGGTACGGCAGGGACGGGACGCCCATGCCCTCCAGCGCGTCGATCTCTTCGTTGATCCGCATCGCGCCGAGCTGCGCGGTGAAGCCGGCGCCGACCGTCGCCGACAGCGCCAGGCCCGACACGAGCGGCGCGATCTCGCGGGTGTTGAAGTACGCCGACACGAACCCCGTGAACGCCGACGACCCGATCTGGTCGAGCGCCGCGTAACCCTGGAGGCCGACGACGACGCCGGTGAACACCGTCATGCCGATCATCACGCCGACGGTGCCGCCGATCACCGCCAGTGCGCCGCTGCCGAACGCGACCTCGCCGAGCAGCCGCAGCGACTCGCGCATGTAGCGGCGCAGGGCGCGCGGCGTCCACAGCAGCGCCTTGACGTAGAAGGTGAGCTGGTCGCCGGGCCGGTCCAGCCACGACACCAGCTTCACCGGCCGGAACCGGCGGGCGCCGGGGATCGCCATGTCAGGCCCCCTTCGGCGGGACGACCTGCAGGTAGATCGCCGTCAGCACGAGGTTGACGAAGAACAGCAGCAGGAAGGTGATGACGACCGACTGGTTGACCGCGTCCCCGACGCCCTTCGGCCCGGGTTTCGGGTTCAGCCCGCGGTAGGCGGCCACGACGCCGGCGATGAACCCGAACAGCAGCGCCTTCAGCTCGCTGATGTACAGGTCGGGAAGCTGCGCGAGCGCCGAGAACGAGGCGAGGTAGGCGCCCGGTGTCCCGTCCTGCATCAGCACGTTGAAGAAGTAGCCGCCGGCGACGCCGACGACGGAGACCAGGCCGTTCAGCAGGACCGCTACCGCCATGCAGGCGAGGACCCGGGGGACGACGAGGCGCTGGATGGGCGATACGCCCATCACCTCCATCGCGTCCATCTCCTCCCGGATCGTCCGCGAGCCGAGGTCGGCGCAGATCGCCGAGCCCGCCGCGCCGGAGATGAGCAGCGCCACGATCAGGGGGCTCGCCTGCTGCACGATGGCGAGCACGCTCGCGCCGCCGGTGAGCGACTGCGCCCCGAGCTGCTTGGCCAGCGACCCGACCTGCAGCGAGATGACCGCGCCGAACGGGATCGACACGAGCGCCGTCGGCAGGATCGCCACGGACGCGATGAACCAGAACTGCTGGATCAGCTCGCGCAGCTGGAACGGCCGCCGGAACGTCATCGCGATGACGGTCCCGGCGAGCGCGAACAGCCTCCCGACCTGGCGCAGCGCGCCGGCACCGGGGGCCGCGGTCTCAGGCGCGACCATGGCCGCCCGCCTCCTGCCGGTTGCGGCGCCCGGCCCAGATGGCCTGCTGCGCGGGATGGGAAAGGCTCGGAAGCATCGCGTCGACGCGTTGCGCGTGGCGCTGTTCACCCCGGCGGGGCGGCATCCCGGCCGTCGGGCGCAGCTGCGGGGGGATCTCGATCGAGCGGCGGCGGCGCGGCGCCGCGGCGGTCGCCGCCGCCGCCTCGGCGGCGAGGGCGGTGGCGTCCTTCTCCTCCGACATCCCGATGGGGCCGCGCGGATCGCCGTGCAAGAACTGCGCGACGGCCGGCTCGTCGCTGGTGAGCACCGCCTCGCGGGGGCCGAACGCGATCAGGTCGCGGCGGTACAGCATCCCGATGTTGTCGGGGACGGTCGCGGCGATCTCGATGTTGTGCGTGACGATCAGCATCGTCGCGTCGATCCGCGCGTTGACGTCGATGAGCACCTGCGACAGGTAGGCGGTGCGGACGGGGTCCAGGCCCGAGTCCGGCTCGTCGCACAGGATGACCTCGGGGTCGAGGACCAGCGCGCGGGCGAGCCCGGCGCGCTTGCGCATGCCGCCGGAGAGCTGGCCGGGCAGCTTGCGCTCCTCGCCGGCGAGGCCGACCATCTCCATGCGCTCCAGCACGATGCGGCGGATCTCGGACTCCTTCTTGCGGGTGTGCTCGCGCAGCGGGAACGCGATGTTGTCGAACAGGGACAGCGATCCGAACAGCGCACCGTCCTGGAACATCAGGCCGAACCGCTTGCGGGCCTGGTAGACCCTGCGGTCCGGGTCGTTCACCATGTCGACGCCGTCGACCAGCACCCGCCCCTGCTCGGGCTTGAGCAGCCCGATCAGCGACTTGAGGAACACCGTCTTGCCGGTGCCCGACGGACCGAGCAGCACGCTCACCTCACCCTCGGGCAGGGTGAGGGTGACATCGCTCCAAATGGTCTGCGGTCCGAACGCTTTGGACAGCCCTTCGACCACGACTTCAATTCCCAACGACCATCACCACCCATGTCGGCCGGGTCAAGCGAGGACGTTACGGGCCAGTAGACCCGGGGTTCAATAGGGGTCCGCAGGATTCCTGCGGCAATTCAGTAAATGGTCTTCAGAATTGTCACCGGCTTAGTCTTTGATCTTCTCAAACCCTTCGCCGGTGACTACCGACCGGTAACATAGCGCGGTGCGCCGGCGGGCCGGCGGAGGCCGCTGACCGAGGATTGTCAACGGGACAGTAACCGGACCGCGGTTTTGTCACATCCCGCGCAACCCGGTACCCCGCCACAGGCGATCCGGGGCGGAAGCCTTGTCAGAACCTATTTACAACTTTTATGTTCACGGGTGTCCTCGATCCCGTCCCCAGGGTGTCCGCCCCCGCTCGGTACACCCCGCCGGCACCGCCGTCCCACCCCCGGGACGGGCAGCACGGCGCCGGTGCACGCCGGCCCGATGCGGAGGTTTCCCATCCCCATGTCGCAGGCATTGGAATTGTCCGAAACGAGCAATAGCGTCTTCTCCGATTTCATCGACCTGCTGCGTTCGGAGCTGCCCGAAGTCACCCAAGAGGTCGTCGCCGAGATCCGGAAGTCCATCCCGGAGTACCACCGTCCGGTGGACTCCGCTTACGACCAGATTCTGCGGATCAGCACCGAGATACTGCTCACCGGATTCCTGGACAGGGTCGCCGATCCCGGCGCGCCGGCCACGCAGCGCAACGAGACCTGCCGCGCGGTCGGGCAGTTCGAGGCCATCGAAGGACGCAACCTGGACCAACTGCAGGCCGCGTCCCGGATCGCCTTCCACATCGCTTGGCGCCGCACCGTCATCGTCGCCGAACGCGAGCAGATCCCCACGTCGATCGTCTCCAGCACGGTCGACGCGATGCTCGTCTACCTCGAAGAGGCCGTCGCCCAGATCCGGCTCGGACACCAGCAGGCCACCGGCCACGCCGACGTCCGCCGCCGCGAGGATCGCAAGCGGCTCCTGCACCTGATCCTCCAGCAGCCCGCCGTCGTCCCCGAGGCCATCGAGGAACTCGCCAAGGCGACCAGCTGGTGGCCGCTCCCCGGCGAGGCAACCCTCATCGCCGTCCACCCCGAGGCGCCGTGCACCCGCGCCGCGCTGGACGCCGACGTCCTGGTGGACATGGACTCCGCCGAACCGTCCATGCTCGTCCCCGGGCCGCTCACCGAGGCGCGCCACGCCATGCTGCACGCGGCACTGTCGGACGCGAGCTGCGTCATCGGCCTCACCGTCCCGCTGGAACGGGCGACCCACTCACTGCGCTGGGCCCGGCGCGTCCTCGGCCTCGCCGAGGAGGGCGTCATCCGGGACGGGTCCCTCATCCCGTGCCGGGACCATCTGATGACCATGTGGCTGCTGTCGGACCCGCCGCTCGTCGAGGAGCTCACCCGCCACCACCTCGAACCGCTGCGCGACATGTCCGACGGGCAGCGCAGGCGGCTGGTCGAGACGCTCGCCGAGGCCGTCACCACCCGGTCGACGGCCGTCGACATCGGCGAGCGCCTCAAGATCCACCCGCAGACCGTCCGGTACCGGCTCCGGCAGCTCGAGAGCTACATGGGCGACAGCCTCGACGACGCCGACGCCCGGTTCTCCCTCGATGCCACCCTCCGCGCCGCGAGCCTCCGCAACCGCCGCGCCCCGAGCCGCAGAGGCTCGCCCCCCACCTGACCCGGCGCCGCCGCCCGGGGACTCCGATGCTCCGGGGGGCGGCGCCGCCCGTCAGTCCTCGATGTCGGCGACGAGGACGTCCATGTAGCGGGCGGCGTGCCGTCCCGCCGGCGGCAGTTCCCGCGCCTCGTCCGCGGTGAGCACCCGGGGGTTGCCGACCCGCCGGACGCGCCCGAGCCGCTCCACGCCGCCGCGCCCCTCGGCGAGGAGGTTGCGCACCCAGTCGGTGTCCGCCCCGTACGGCAGCCCGACGATGAGGGTCCGGCCGCTGCGGAACGCGGTGACCGGCGTCCGGTACTCCCGGCCCGACCTGCGCCCCTTGTGGACGATCATCGCGAGGGGCGGAACGTAGGGCGCGTAGACCCCCTGGATCCGGTTGGTGACGGCCTTGTTGAACCCACGCAAGGCCCGAGGCATGAGCGGTTTCGCCATGCCCCCTCCCTAACACACCCGCCCCCGTCCGTTGAACTGCGGCGTGTCGCCCTCATAGGGGCGGCCATGAGGGCGACACGCCGCAAGTGAACGGGGTTCTAGCGGGTGATGGTGTACTCCTCCGGCTTCGGCTTGCGGGAGCCGGCCCAGAACTCGAAGGTGTGGCCCGGCCAGAGGGTGCGGTTGACGCCCTGGTCGTCCAGGTACCAGCTGCTGCAGCCTCCCTCGTTCCAGACGGCGCGGCGCAGGCGCCGGTGCAGGCGGTCGTTGAAGCGGCGGGCGGCCCCGGGCTTCGGCTCGATCGTGTCGGCGCCGTGCTCCTGCAGCAGGCGCAGGCAGCCCAGGACGTGCTGGATCTGCACCTCGATCATGAAGACGACCGAGTTGTGGCCGAGGCCGGTGTTCGGGCCGAGCAGCATGAAGAAGTTCGGCAGCCCCGGGATCGTGGTCCCGCGGTGGGCCTCGATGCCGTTCGCCCAGATCTCCTGGAGCTTGACGCCGTCGCGTCCGGTGACGCGAAGGTCGGTGAGGGCGTCGGTCACCTTGAAGCCGGTGCCGTAGATGATGCAGTCGACCTCGTACTCGCGTCCGTCCGCGGTGACGATCGAGTTCTCCCTGACCTCCGCGATATCGGAGGTCTCCAGCTCCACGTTGGGGAGGGCGAGCGCCGGATAGTAGTCGTTGGACAGCAGGATCCGCTTGCAGCCGATCGTGTAGTCGGGCGTCACCTTGGCGCGCAGCCCGGGGTCGGCGATCTGTTTCGCGATGTGCCGGCGCGCGAGCTGCTCCTGCGGGAGGGACAGCCGCGGGTCGACGGTGAAGCCGACGGCGCGGGCCTCCAGCGCCCAGTAGATGCCGCCGCGGAAGGCGCGCGCGGCGCCCGGGACCTTCTCGAACGCCTTGCGCACCGGCGCCGGGATCGACACGTCCGGCTTGGGCTGGATCCACGGCGCCGTCCGCTGGAAGACGACGAGGTCGGCGGCCGTCTTCGCGATCTGCGGGACGAACTGGATGGCGGACGCGCCCGTCCCGACGACGGCGACGCGTTTGCCGGTGAGGTCGTAGGCGTGGTCCCACTCGGCGGAGTGGAAGGCGGTGCCCTGGAACCGCTCGATGCCGGGCAGGTCCGGGAACGAGGGGACGTGCAGGGCGCCGATGCCGGACACGATGGCCTTCGGCGTGAGGACGGTCCCGTCGCCGAGCGTCACGTTCCAGCGCTTGGCGTCGTCGTCGTATTCCATGGACTCGACGGCCGCGCCGAAGCGGATGTGATCGCGCACGCGATACTTGTCGGCGGTGCGCTCCATGTAGGAGCGGATCTCGGGCTGCGGCGCGAACATCCGCGTCCAGCCCGGGTTGAGCTCGAAGGAGAAGGAGTACATGTGGGAGGGCACGTCGCAGGCGCAGCCGGGGTAGGTGTTGTCGTGCCACGTCCCGCCGAGTGCCTCGCTCTTCTCCAGGACGGTGAAGTCGTGGAAGCCGGCCTGCTTGAGCCGTATCGCCATGCCGAGCCCGGCGAAGCCGGAGCCGATGATGACGATCGCCGGGGCGCGCTCGCTCATAACCCATCCTCTCGCGTAACCTACTTCCAGTAAGTTACCGGGAGTAGGTTACTGACGGTAGGTCCAACAGAGGGGATTTCCTGTGAGTGACGCCACACCCCGCCGCCCGGCCCGCCGGCGGATGTCGCGCGCCGAGCGCGAACGGCAGATGCTGGACGTGGCGGAGGACGTGTTCGGCGAGCGCGGCTACCAGGCCACCTCGATGGACGAGATCGCCGAGCGCTGCGGCGTCTCCAAGCCGATGCTCTACGAGTACTTCGGCTCCAAGGACGGGCTGCTCGTCGCCTGCGTCGGCCGGTCCAAGGCCGAGCTGCTCGACGTCACCCAGAAGGCCATGGCGGGCGCCACCACCCCCGAGGACATCCTGTGGCGCGGGATGGTCGCCTACTTCGAGTTCATGGACGCGCACAGCAAGTCGTTCGCCATGCTGCTGCGCGAGCCGATGGCCGCGTCCGCGGAGACCATCGAGGCCGTCGAGTCGACGCGGCGGCAGCAGAGCAAGCTGATCGCCGGGGTGCTGGCGATGTTCGCGCCGTCCGCCCCGGTCGGCGCGGTCGACGCCTACACCGAGATCATCATCGGGGCGAGCGAGCGGCTGGCGCAGTGGCGGACGCGGCGCCCCGAAGTGTCGGCGCAGGAGGCGGCCCGGTACATGACCGACTTCTGCCGGCACGGCCTCAGCCCCTATCTGCCGGACGACGGGGAAGCCGGTCCAGTGCCCCGATGAGCAGGTCGAGGCCGAACTCGAAGTCGGCCTCGGGATCGTGGGTGGCCAGCTCGGAGGCGAGCGCGATCACGTGCGGGAACTCGTCCGGGTCGAGGTTCGCCCACGACTCGGCCCCCGTCTCGACGAGATGGCCGAGCATCTTCGCCATGCCGACCTCGCGCATCTGCGCGCCGAGCGCGTAGGCGAGCAGTGCCCGCATGATCCGCACGGACGTCTCGCCGTCGAACCCGGCCGCGTCCGCCAGCGCCAGGGCCCGCTCGGCCGGCCGCAGCCCGGCCGCGGTGTCGATCTTGTGGGTGAGGACGATCGTCATGCAGCGCGGCTTGTCGTGCGCGACCTTCCGGAAGGCCCGCACCAGGGCCCGCGCACGCTCCTGCCACGGCTCGGACGGGTCGTCGTGCAGCTCCAGGCCGGAGACGACGTGCTCGGCGACCCCCTCCAGCAGCGCGTCCTTGTTCGGGACGTGGTTGTAGAGGGACATGACGGCGACGCCCAGCTCGGACGCCACGCGGCGCATCGACAGCGCGTCCGCGTTCTCGCGTTCGATCAGCTCGACGGCCGCGAGCACGATGCGCTCGCGGGTCAGCACCGGCCGCGGCTGCGGGGTGTCGGAGGTCACATGCCTCGCCATCGGTGCCGCCCTTTCCGCCGTTGACATCCGTAAGTGTCCCGTGACACGGTACGTACATTGTACGCGAGACGTACACCGTACGTCCGCGCCTCCCGGGGAGGAGCGCCCATGTCGACCCATGACCTCTACACCGAGCCCGTCGACACGTCCACCTGGACCGTGCCCATGGCCGGCGACGCCCGGTTCACCTGGGAGTACGACGACGGCCGCGACCGTCTCCTCGCCCTCTACCAGAAGGGCAAGGACAAGCAGTGGGACTCCGCCAAGCGGATCGACTGGGACCTTGAGGTCGACCCGCACAACCCCCTCGGCGTCCCCGACCAGTCCCTCGCCATCTACGGGACCAAGTACTGGGACCGGCTCTCCGAGAAGGAGCGCGGCGAACTGCGGCAGCACTCCACGTCCTGGCAGTTCTCCCAGTTCATGCACGGCGAGCAGGGCGCGATGGTCACCGCCGCCCGCATCGTCGAGACGGTGCCCGACCTCGACTCCAAGTTCTACTCCGCCACCCAGACGATGGACGAGGCCCGCCACGTCGAGCTGTTCACACGGTTCCTGCACGACAAGGTCGGGCTGATCTACCCGATCAACACCAAGCTCCAGGACCTGCTGAACGAGACCCTCACCGACTCCCGCTGGGACATGCCCTACCTCGGCATGCAGGTGCTCATCGAGGGCCTCGCGCTCGCCGCGTTCGGCGTCATCCGCGACATCACCACCAAGCCGCTCCCCAAGCAGATCCTCGCCTACGTCATGCAGGACGAGGCCCGCCACGTCGCGTTCGGCCGCCTCGCCCTCCGCGACTACTACAAGCAGCTGTCACCCGCCGAACTCCGCGAGCGCGAGGACTTCGTCATCGAGGGCTGCTACCTGATGCGCGACCGCATCCGCGGCCGGGAGATCTGGACCAACTTCGGCATCGACCCCAAGGAGGTCGACGAGATGGTGGAGAACTCCCCCTACATGCGGATGTTCCAGAGCCTCCTGTTCAGCCGCATCGTCCCGTGCGTCAAGGACATCGGCCTGTGGAGCGAACGCATCCAGCGGACCTACGACGACATGGGCGTCCTGGACATGTCCAAGGCCGACCTCGACGCCCTCATGAGCCAGGACGAGGAGATCGCCGACAGGCTCGACACCGAGCGCTTCGCCGCGGAGGAGGCCGACCGCAAGGCCGAGGTGGACGCCGTGATCGCCGACGCCGCGGCGGGCTGAGTACGGTTGGATCCGATTCTTTCGGAATCGCTGCCGTCCCGGACATCGGACAATCTCGGAGGTCTCGCATGCCACTCGCGCACTTCGACGGAGCGCTCGCCGTCGTCACCGGAGCCGGCAGCGGGATCGGACGCGCCACCGCCGTCGCGCTGGCCGGACACGGCGCGAGCGTCATCGCCGCCGACATCGACCTCCCCTCCGCGGAAGAGACCGTCGCCGTCGCCAAGACCGTCGGCGCCGGCGGCACCGCCTACCAGGTGGACGTGTCGGACGCGGAGGCCATGGGGACCTTCGCCGCCGAGGTCAAGGAGGCCCACCGGGTCCCCGACATCGTCGTCAACAACGCCGGCATCGCGGTCGCCGGCCCCTTCCTCGACACCGGCCTGGACGACTGGGACCGCATCCTGGGCGTCAACCTGTGGGGCGTCGTCCACGGCTCCCGCCTGTTCGGCAAGCAGATGCGCGACCGCGTCCACGCCCTCCCCAACAAGCCCGACAAGCCCAACTTCGGCGGCCACATCGTCAACGTCGCGTCCGCCGCGGCGTTCGCGCCCTGGCGCGTGATGCCCGCCTACTGCACGACCAAGTCCGCCGTCCTCATGCTCAGCGAATGCCTGCGCGCCGAACTGGCGGGGTCGCGCATCGGCGTCACCGCCGTCTGCCCCGGCTTCGTCAGCACCGACATCGTCGAGCACGGCACCTACGTCGAGGACGACGCCTCGGCCCGCGACCGCCTCCGCCGGCGTGGCCAGAAGGCCATCAGCCTGCGCAACTACCCGCCGGAGAAGGTCGCGGAGCGGATCGTCCACGCCATCATCAAGAACAAGGCCGTGGTCCCGGTCAACTTCGAGGGCCACCTCCTGCACACCCTCTCCAGGGTGTCCCCCGCGACCGTCCGACTGCTAGCCAGAATCCCCGCCCCCCGGGGGTAGCGCCCACGTCCGGGCGCGGCCCTCCCCTGACCCTCCCTCGGTGAGAGGAGACGGATCGATGCCCTCTGATGTGTTGTCGAGCGATGGCCGGCCCCGTACGTGGACGGCGCAGATCCGCTGCAAGGACGGCGATCACGCGCTGGAGCTGACGCACCGGGAAGTGGTCGCCGAGCGGCTGCTGCGGACGTCGCGCAAGCACTCGTTCGACCCGGACGCGGACGTCGACTGGGACGGGCCGCAGGACCCCGACGCGTTCTACATGCCTCCGCGGCTGGTGTCGATCTATGAGACGCCGCTGTGGGACGGGCTGACGCACCGGCAGCGGGTGGAGCTGACGAAGCGGGAGATGTGCAGCATCGCCTCGTTCGGCATCTGGTCGGAGATGCTGCTGATGCAGTCGCTGGTGATGCACGCCTACCGGCACCGCTACGACAGCGACCACGTGGCGTACGCGCTGACGGAGATCGCCGACGAGTGCCGGCACTCGAAGATGTTCGGGCGGATGGTGCGGACGTGCGGGCTGCGCACGCACCGGCCGCGGGCCCTGGAGTTCCACTTCGCGAAGCTGTTCGGGGCGGTGTACGACCCGATGCCGATGTTCGCCGGGACGCTGGTCGTGGAGGAGTTCACCGACGCGTTCCAGCGGCTGACGTTCCCCGACGAGGACGTGCAGCCGATGATCCGGCAGGTGACGCGGATCCACGTGATCGAGGAGGCGCGGCACATCAGGTACGCGCGGGAGGAGCTGAAGCGGCTGGTGGCGGAGCTGCCGGCGGTCCGGCGGCGGATGGCGGCCTACGGGCTGGCGCAGGCGACGAGGCTGATGGCCGGGCAGGTGATCCACCCGTCGTGCTACGAGGCGGTGGGCCTGGATCCGAGGCTCGCGCGGCGGGTCGCGACGCACAGCCCGCACCGGCGCGCGACGCTGACGTGGGCGTTCCGCAAGTGCACCGCGTTCTTCGACGAGGTCGGGTTCCTGGACGGCCGGGCCCGCGACGTGTGGATCAAGGCGGGTCTGCTGGAACGATAACCGGTTCTACTCCACGGCCATTTATCTCGACGTCGAACCTTGTATTAGAAAATGGTTCGTGAATTGCGGGTCATTGGCCTGGACACCGGGACCAAAAAGGGCCGCGGAGCGGGGTCCACTCCGCGGCCCGTCGACGCTACAGGTTGCTGACCTGGGATTATCACACCCAGGACACTCCTACCGATTGCACGGTCACGTCGTCGACCTCCTCCTCCCAGGCGTTGCAGCACGCCGACCATCCGGCCTCGGCGGGGAGCATGATCGGCGCACCCCTCCCCTATTACCGCATCACCCTAGAAGGTGTTGACAGAAAATATGCCATGATCGGCCGATTCAGGTCAGAAATGATTTAGCGCGGTGAGCACTTCGCGGGCGACGGCGGCGGCCTTGCCGAGGCACACCCGCTCCCGCTCGTCCCGGCCGCCCTCACCGGACGTCCCCTCGCTGTAACTGACCGTGAATACCGCGTTGCGAATCCGGGCGGTGACCTCCCCCACCACCGTCGGCTGGCCCTCATCGGCCTTGAACCAGCGATACGCCTCGTCACCGATGCCCCGGTGGCGCTCAAGCGTGTACGTCCGGAACAGGGGGGCGTCGTGCGCCTGCGCCCACTGGGCGTCGTAGTAGTTCTCGGCGTCCTTCACCGGGGTCGGGGTGTTGCCGGGCGTGTACAGGTGCGCCTCCACCCGGAGCCACCGGAACGCCGGGCCCTTCGAGGAGTAGGTGCAGGTCGTCAAGGTCGAGTTGGCGCTCTCCCGCCGCGTCGCCCCCGGGACGGTGCGGTCGACGGTGCCCTCCGACACCGTCCCGCACGGCGCAGGCAGTGCCCGGACGATCCGCTGCGCAGACGTGGCGGAGGGCGCCGGGGTCTCCGGCGTGCCGGCCGGCGTCGGCCGCGCGGCCGCCTTGTCGGCGCCCTGCCCGGGCATCACCAGGAAGACGACCGCCCCGGCCACCGCGAGGGCGGCGGCCACCGCCAGCAGCTTGAGCAGCTTCGGCCTGCGGGCCGGCGACGGCGGCTCCGGCGCGGAGTAGACCCGGTGGAACGGTTCCGACGGACGCTGAAGCCCCACTCCCCGCTCCTCACTCCCCCGTCTCGCTCTCACCGGCTCGCCTGACTCACCGGCCCGCCTCCCGTCAACGTAGCCAGGCCCGCATCCCCTGACCAGGCCCCCGGACGGTGTGGATTGTCAGACCCCGTGGTCACAATGGAGAAGTGCTGATAGCCGACATCACGCGGACGTCGCAGGCCGTGGCGGGCACCTCGGGCCGCAAGGCCAAGGTATCCGCGCTCGCGGAGTGCCTGCGCGCGGCGGAGCCGGGCGAGGCCGCGACCGTCGTCGCGTACCTGTCCGGTGAGCTGCCGCAACGCCAGATCGGGGTCGGGTACGCGTCGCTGCGGGAAATCCCGCCGCCCGCCGCGGAGCCGACCCTGACCGTCCCGGAGGTGGACGCGGCGTTCACCGAGATCGGCGCGGTCTCCGGGCCGGGCTCCGTCGCCCGGCGGCGCGACCTGCTCGCGGCCCTGTTCGCCCGCGCCACCCGCACCGAGCAGGGCTTCCTGATCAGGCTGCTGGCGGGCGAGCTGCGGCAGGGCGCGCTGGACGGCGTGATGGCCGAGGCGATCGCGGCGGCGGCCGGAGTGCCGGCCGCCGAGGTACGGAGGGCGTTCATGCTGCGCGGGACGCTGGGGCCGGTCGCCACGGCCGCCCTCGCCGGCGGCGTCGGCGCGCTGCGCGAATTCACGCTGGAGGTCGGGCGGCCGATCAAGCCGATGCTCGCGGCGTCCGCCCCGTCCACCGAGGACGCGTTCGGCAAGCTCGACGCCGAGGCCGCCGTCGAGTGGAAGCTCGACGGGATCCGCGCGCAGGTCCACGTGTCCGGCGGCGAGGTGCGGGTGTTCACCCGGACGCTGGACGAGATCACCTCCCGGCTGCCCGAGGTGGTGGCGGCCGTGCAGGAGCTGCCCGTCCGAGCGGCCGTGTTCGACGGCGAGCTGATCGCGCTCCGGCCGGACGGGCGCCCCCACCCGTTCCAGGTCACCGCCGCCCGCACCGCCACGCGGACCGCGAAGAACACCGAGCCGGTGCCGCTGTCGGTGTACCTGTTCGACGTCCTGTATCTGGACGGCGCCGACCTCCTCGACGCGCCGGGCGCCGAAAGGGACTCGGCGCTGACCCGGGTCGTCCCGGAGGAGCTGCGCATGCCGCGGATCGTCACCGGCGACCCCGCGCGGGCCAAGGAGGTCTTCGACGAGGCGGTCGCGCGCGGCCACGAGGGCGTGGTCGTCAAGTCCCTCGACTCCCCCTACACGGCCGGGCGGCGCGGCGCGGGCTGGATCAAGGTGAAGCCGCGGCACACCCTCGACCTCGTCGTCCTCGCCGTCGAATGGGGGCACGGCCGCCGCCAGGGGCTGCTGTCCAACCTGCATCTCGGCGCCCGCGACCCCGAGACCGGCGGGTTCGTCATGCTCGGCAAGACCTTCAAGGGCCTCACCGACGAGCTGCTGGCCTGGCAGACGAAGCGGCTCCGCGAACTGGCCGTGCGCGAGGACGACTGGACGGTCCACGTCCGGCCCGAGCTGGTCGTCGAAATCGCGTTCGACGGCGTCCAGCACAGCCCCCGCTACCCGGGCGGCATCGCGCTCCGCTTCGCCCGCGTCCTGCGCTACCGGCCCGACAAGTCCGCCGCCGAGGCCGACACGATCGAAACCGTCCGCGCCGTCGCCCCGGTCATGGACTAGACCCCCCGGTCACGAGCCGGTGGGTCAGCTGGGTGTGCCGGCTCGGGGGCGTCCACCGGTCGGGGGTTCCTCCTCCGGGGCTTGGCGGGAGTCACGTTCCGGGGCGGGCGGGCGGTCACGGCGCCTGGACGCGGCGCGCGTCCGCATCCGGGACGCGTTCCCGCCGCGGGTGACGGCGCCGCGCCGGGTGCGGGTCTCGGCGCGGCGTTCGGCCCAGGTCCGGGTCTTGCGCCGGAAGGGGGAGACGGCCTTGCGCTCCGCGCGGGCGGCGGCCCTGCGCTGCACACGGGCGAGCCGCCGGCGGCGGGCGCGGTCGGTGGCCTCGGTGCGGCGTTGCAGCAGCTCGGGCGGGATGAGGTCGTGCCGCCCGGCGATGAACTCCTGCACCCAGATCTTGCCGCGGATGAGCGGCCGGCGGATCGAATTCTCCCGCCGGACGGCGCGCTGGTACCTGCGCGACTCGTGGTCGTAGCGCCAGCGCGACCAGGGCGAGCCGGGACGCGCCACCCGGATCGCGCCGATGACCAGCAGGGCGGGGACGAACAGGCCGATGAGCCCGGTCCAGATCTTGCCCTTCAGCAGCGTGAGGACGGCGAGGGCGAGGTTGACGACGAGGAACGCGACGTAGACGGGCGACATGGCTCCGGCGCCGGGGTCCAGCCCGAGGCTCTCGTAGCCGAGCGGATGGACGCCGAGCAGCAGCAGCCCGGTCACGGCGATGGCGACGAAGACGGCGTCGACGGACGCGCGGCCCTTCTCCGTCCAGTAGACGTCGCTGAGGTGCAGGATCAGCGCGAACTCGTCCAGGACGAGGGCGGAGCCCATGCCGAACACGACGGCCGCCGCCAGGTCGAGGCCGACGAGCGCGTCGGGGACCGCCAGGCTCGCCACGCCGCCCGCCAGCATCAGCACGACGCCGAACACGACATGGTGGATGTGCACGTCACCGGCGGTCACGTTCCGGAACCACCGCACGTTCGAGCGGATCAGCCGGACGTTCACCCGCGTCAACACAAAAGTGATCATGAACGCGACGAAGAAACCGAACAGCGGCAGCCGCCCGGTCTCCACGATGCGCGCGTCGAACATCTCGATCATCTGCCCCCCGCAGCTTCCATCATGCCCTGTGACATGCACGGATATCGTGGGACCCGGCCGATCAGCGACGATCCGAGGAGAAAGCCGCCGTGACCCGCATCGAGGACCACTGCGACCCCGGGTACCGGGCTTGGATCGCCGAGGCCGTCCGGCTCGTCGACGCCGACGCCAACCGCAGCGCCGACACGCACCTGCACGTGTTCCCGCTGCCGCCGGAGTGGGGCATCGACCTTTACCTCAAGGACGAGTCCGTCCATCCCACCGGTTCACTGAAACACCGCCTCGCGCGGTCGCTGTTCCTGTACGGGCTGGCGAACGGCTGGATCCGCGCGGACACGACGATCATCGAGGCGTCCAGCGGGTCGACGGCGGTGTCGGAGGCGTTCTTCGCGCGGCTGCTCGGGCTGCCGTTCATCGCGGTCATGCCCGCGTCCACCAGCCCGGAGAAGATCCAGCTCATCGAGTTCCACGGCGGCCGCTGCCACCTGGTGGACGACCCGTCGACCATCTACGACGAGTCGCGGCGGCTCGCGGCCGAGTGCGGCGGGCACTTCATGGACCAGTTCACCTACGCCGAGCGCGCCACGGACTGGCGCGGCAACAACAACATCGCCGAGTCGATCTTCGAGCAGATGCGGCTGGAGCGGTTCCCCGAGCCGTCCTGGGTGGTGGTCGGCGCGGGCACCGGCGGGACGTCCGCGACGATCGGCCGGTACGCGCGCTACCGGCGGTTCCAGACGCGGCTCGCGGTCGTCGACCCGGAGGGGTCGGCGTTCTTCGGCTCGTTCGCCGACGGGGACCCGGAGCGGACGGCGGCGGGCTCACGGATCGAGGGCATCGGCCGCCCCCGCGTCGAGCCGTCCTTCCTGCCCACGGTGATCGACCGGATGATCCGGGTACCGGACGCGGCGTCCGTCGCGGCGATGCGCTGGACGAGCGAGGTCACCGGCCGGGACGTCGGCGGCTCGACCGGCACCAACATGTGGGGCGCGGCGGAACTGATCGCGCAGATGCGGGCGAGCGGGGAACGCGGCAGCGTCGTCACGCTGATCTGCGACGGCGCGGAACGCTACGCGGGCACCTACGGGTCGGACGCGTGGCTGGCGGAGCAGGGCCTGGACATAGCGCCCTACCTCGCCGCGCTGAACGGCTTCCTGAAGACAGGCGAGATGCCCGCTACCCCGTGAACCGGACGGGGTTGACGAGGTCGGCGTAGATGAGCAGCCCGCCCATGACGATCAGGACGGCCGCCATCACGTACGTCACCGGCAGCGCCTTGGCGACGTCCACGTAGCCGGGGTCGGGCCTCCGGAAGACCTTGGCGAAAGCCTTCTTGATCGCCTCCAGGAGGGCGCCGGCGATGTGCCCGCCGTCCAGCGGCAGCAGCGGGACGAGGTTGAACATCCCGACCGCGAGGTTCAGCGACCCGAGCAGCATCACGAAGTAGGAGACCTTCTCGGTGCCGGTGAGGGTCTCGGACGCGGCCACGTCCCCGCCGATCCTGCTGACGCCGACGACCCCGATCGGGCCGTTCGGGTCGCGTTCGTCCCCGCCGAACGCCGCGTGCCAGATGCCGACCATCTTCTCCGGCATCCGCACCAGCGCGCCCGCGGTGCGGGCGGTCAGGTCGCCCATCGTGCTCGCGACCGCGCCGGGGCCCTGCCGCTCGACGGCGCTGGTCGGCGTGATGCCGAGGAACCCGACCTCGACGATCTTGTCCCGGTCCTCCAGGTGGTACATCCGGTTGCGGGTGATGGGGACGTTCAGCTCCACGTCCCGCCCGTCGCGCTCGACGGTCATGGGCACGGTCTGCCCGCCCGCCCCGCGGATCAGCTCCTGCAGTTCCCGGTAGTCGTCGATCTTCTTGCCGCCGAAGACGACGATCTGGTCACCGGCCTGCAGCCCGACCTGTTTCGCCGGGGTCGGCGCGGCGTTCGCCGGGCACTCGGTGAGCTCGGACTGGCTCGCCGGAACCATGCACTCGGCGACCTCCCGGATCACCGGCTGCGGCTGGTTCGTGCCGATTCCCATCAGGAGGATCGCGAAGAACATGACCGCCAGCAGCAGGTTCATCGCGGGCCCGCCGGACATGATCAGCAGCTTCTGCCACCACTTCTTGCCGTAGAAGACGCGGTTCTCGTCCCCCGGCCTGACCTCCTCCAGCGCCACGCCGCGCGCGGACTCGATGAGGCCCTGGAACGGGCCGGTGCTGGCCTGCCGGATCTTCCCGGGGGCGTCGCCTTTGCGCGGTGGCAGCATCCCGATCATCCGGATGTAGCCGCCGAGCGGAATCCATTTGATCCCGTACTCGGTCTCGCCCCGGCGCCACGACCACATCGTCGGCCCGAACCCGACCATGAACTGGGTGGTCCGCACCTTGAACAGCTTGGCGAACGAGAAGTGCCCCAGCTCGTGCAGCGCGATGGACACCAGGAGGCCGAAGAACAGAATCAACGCTCCAGCCACGTAGGCCATGCGGCTAGCCCCTCCGGTCATGCACCCCGCTCACCGGGGGGTGGTCAACAGCAACCAACTCAGAGTACGTCACAGGCCCCGCTTTGGTTGAACCAGCGCGCAAGCCGGACCGACGCCTTTTGTGCCCCGATTTGAGGTGAGCTGCTAATCCGCGCACGCGTCATTGGCACCCGCGTCGGTATTGACGGGACGTCCCGCCTGCCACCATGACGGCCCCACCCCGGTCCACGGAGGTACTGCCTTGAAGCGCGGTCATGTAGCGGCCCTGGCGTTGGTGCTCGCCCTCGCCGGATGCGGCGGCTCCGACGACGGCGGCGGGGCCGCGGAGACGTCATCGCCCGCGCCGCCGGCCGCTTCGTCCGGTGAGGGGAACGCGGTCCTGCCCTCGCCGCCCCCGCAGTCGGAGGCGACCAAGGCGTTCAACGACTGCATGCGCAAGCAGGGCGTGGAGCTGCCGAGCCCGAACCCGGCGTCCACGCCTCCCAAGCAGGACATCGAGAAGAGAATGACGGCCCTGCGCACGTGCATGAAGGCGCTGTCCGCGTCCCCGCCCCCCGCACCACGCTGACCCTCGCGGCGTCCAGGACGATGCCATAGGATGCTGAACGCCGATGATCCCGTGCGGGAGAGTCCCTTGCAGCCGGTGAGGGACGCCGAAGGAGCAAATCCTCCCCGGAACCTCTCAGGCCCACGGACCGCACGGACCAGGCGACCTCTGGAAAGCGGGGACCCCGTCCCCCGCCGAAGGTGAAAGCCCGCCCCGGTGGCGGGTGAAGCTCTCAGGCGCCGATGACAGAGGGGGAGGCACCGAGCCGCCCGGTGCGCGAGTGGGACGATGGACCACACGCGCCCGTGACGAAGGAGCCGAACCGATGTCCGCCGACCCGACCGCGAAGAAGACGCCGCTGCACGACGTCCACCAGGACCTCGGCGCGAACCTCGTCGACTTCGCCGGCCACCTGATGCCGCTGCGCTACGCGAGCGAGACTGCCGAGCACCAGGCCGTCCGCACCGGCGCGGGGCTGTTCGATCTGTCGCACATGGGGGAGATCTTCGTCTCCGGGCCGGGCGCGGGCGCCGCGCTCGACTTCGCGCTGGTCGGCAACCTCGCGTCGATGCCGGTGGGCAAGGCCCGCTACACGATGGTCTGCGGGCAGGACGGCGGCGTCCTGGACGACGTGATCGTCTACCGGCTCGCCGACGCCACCTGGATGGTCGTCGCGAACGCCGCCAACACGGCCGTCGTCCGGGAGGCGCTGACCGAACGGGCCACGCCCTTCGAGGCCGCCGTCGAGGACCGTTCCGGCACGTACGGGCTGATAGCGCTGCAGGGCCCTCGTTCCCAGGAAATTCTCGAAGGGTTCACCGACGCGGCGGTCGCCGACCTCAAGTACTACGCGGTCCTCGCCGGGCGGGTCGCGGGCGTCGACGCCCTCATTGCCCGCACCGGGTACACGGGTGAGGACGGCTTCGAGCTGTTCGTCGACGCGTCCGACGCCGTCGCGCTGTGGAAGGCGCTCGCCGGGGTGGACGGCGTCGTCCCCGCCGGGCTGTCCGCGCGCGACACGCTTCGTCTCGAAGCGGGGATGCCGCTGTACGGCAACGAGCTGACCGCCGAGACCACGCCGTTCGAGGCGGGCCTCGGCCGGATCGTGAAGCTGGACAAGCCGGGCGACTTCGTCGGGAAGACCGCCCTGGCGGCTCAGGCGCAGACCCCGCCGGGCCGTAGGCTCGTGGGACTTGTCGCGCGCGGGCGTCGCGCGCCGCGCAAGGGGTATCAGGTCGTCACGTCCGGCGGCACGCCGTGCGGGGTCGTGACGAGCGGCGCCCCGTCGCCCACACTGGGCACGCCGATCGGCATGGCGTACCTCGACAGCGGCGTCGAGGAGACGGGCCTCGCCGTCGACGTCCGCGGCCGGCAGGAGCCGGTGGACGTGGTCGCCCTGCCGTTCTACAAGCGTTCCTGAAGAAGAACTTGTGGGGGTGTGGGGGTCACCCCCCACAGTGACAGGAGAAGTTGTGGGTGTGTGGGGGGTCACCCTCCACAGTGACAAGAAGAAATTGGTCGGTGTGGGGACCGGCCCCCACCATGACTAGAAAGAAGTGATCGTGAGCGTTCCGGAGCAGCTCCGCTACAGCGAAGAGCACGAGTGGGTGTCCGGCCTCGGTGGCGAGGACGGCATCGTCACCATCGGCATCACCGCGCACGCCGCCGACGCCCTCGGGGAGATCGTCTACCTCGAGCTGCAGCCGTCCGAGGGCGACACCGTCGAGGCGGGCGAGCCCTGCGGCGAGATCGAGTCGACCAAGTCGGTCAGCGACATCTACTCCCCCGTCAGCGGCGAGATCACCGCGATCAACAGCGCGGTGGTGGACGAGCCCAAGGTCATCAACGACGACCCGTACGGCGAGGGCTGGATCTTCAAGGTCCGCGTCTCCGAGGAGCCGGGCGACCTGCTCGACTCCGCCGCCTACGACAAGCTGATCGAGGAGAGCTGATCTTGAGCCTGAACGATTCGCTCGCCACGGCCGACCCGGAAGTCGCCGAGGCCGTCGCCGCCGAGCTCCGGCGGCAGCAGTCCACGCTCGAAATGATCGCCTCGGAGAACTTCGCGCCGGTGTCGGTCCTGGAGGCGCAGGGCTCCGTCCTCACCAACAAGTACGCCGAGGGCTACCCGGGCCGGCGCTACTACGGCGGCTGCGAGCACGTCGACGTCACCGAGCAGCTGGCCATCGACCGCGCCAAGTCGCTGTTCGGCGCCGAGCACGCGAACGTCCAGCCGCACAGCGGCGCGCAGGCCAACACGGCCGTCTACTTCGCGATGCTCCACCACGGCGACACGATCCTCGGCCTCGACCTCGCGCACGGCGGGCACCTCACCCATGGGATGCGGCTGAACTACTCCGGCAAGACGCTGAACGTGGTGCCCTACCACGTCCGCGCGGAGGACGGCCTGGTCGACATGGACGAGGTGGCGTCCCTCGCCGCCGAGCACCGTCCCAAGATGATCGTCGCGGGCTGGTCGGCGTACCCGCGGCAGCTCGACTTCCCCGCGTTCCGGGAGATCGCCGATTCGTCCGGGGCCCTGCTCATGGTCGACATGGCGCACTTCGCCGGCCTCGTCGCCGCGGGCTTGCACCCGTCGCCCGTCCCGTACGCGGACATCGTCACGACCACCACGCACAAGACGCTCGGCGGCCCCCGCGGCGGCCTGATCCTCGCCCGCGAGGAGTACGGCAAGAAGATCAACTCCGCGGTGTTCCCCGGCATGCAGGGCGGCCCGCTGGAGCACGTGATCGCCGCCAAGGCCGTCGCCCTCAAGATCGCCGCGTCGGACGAGTTCCGCGCACGCCAGTCCCTCACCGTCGAGGGGGCGAGGCTCCTCGCCGAACGCCTCCTCGCCGAGGACTCCGCCAAGGCCGGCGTGAAGGTCCTGACCGGCGGCACGGACGTCCACCTCGTCCTGGTCGACCTCGTGGACTCCGACCTCACCGGCCGCGACGCCGAGGACCGCCTGCACGACATCGGCATCACCGTCAACCGCAACGCCGTCCCGAACGATCCGCGCCCGCCGATGGTCACCTCCGGCCTGCGGATCGGCACGCCCGCGCTCGCCACCCGCGGCTTCACCACCGGCGACTTCGCCGAGGTCGCCGACATCATCGCGCTGGCCCTCCAGCCCACCTTCGACCGCGACGCCCTGTCGGCCCGCGTGAAGGCGCTCGCCGACGAGCATCCCCTGTACCCGGATTTGTGACGTCACCGCGCCCCCTTCCACACCGGAAGGGGGCGCAGGCTACAAAGGGGTAGCAATGGCCATCAGCGTTTTCGACCTGTTCAAAGTCGGGATCGGCCCGTCGTCCTCCCACACCGGAGGCCCGATGGCCGCCGCGCACCGCTTCGCCCGCGGCCTGCACCAGGACGGGCTGCTGGAGAAGACGGCATCCGTCCAGGCCATCCTCTACGGATCCCTCGGTCTCACCGGAAAGGGTCACGGCAGCGACAAGGCCGTCATCCTCGGCCTGGAAGGCGACAAACCCGAACTGGTCGACGTCGACGGCATAGACGCCCGCCTGAAGAAGATCCGCGAAAGTGGGACCGTGCACCTCTTCGACGACCACGAAATTCCCTTCGTGGTCAACGAACACCTCATCTTCGAACGCAAGGAATCCCTCCCCGGCCACCCCAACGGCATGCGCTTCACAGCCCTCGACCGCTCGGGCAACGAACTGCGCACAAAGGTCTACTACTCGGTCGGCGGCGGCTTCATCGTGGACGAGAACGCCACCGGCGCCGACCGCATCAAACCCGACGACACCGCCCTCCCCCATCCCTTCGACACGTCCGCCGAGCTCCTGGAACGCTGCCACGAGACAGGCCTGTCGATCTCCGCCCTCATGCTGGAGAACGAAAAGGCGTTCGGCCGCACCCCCGGCGAAATCCACCAAGCCCTCCTCGACCTCTGGCACGTGATGCGAGCCTGCGTCACCCGGGGCCGCACCCGCGAGGGCCTCCTCCCCGGCGGCCTCAAGGTCCGCCGCCGCGCCCCCCAGCTTTACCGCCAGCTGTCAACGGAAGAGGCGTCCGACCCCCTCCACGCAATGGACTGGGTCACCCTCTTCGCCCTGGCAGTCAACGAGGAGAACGCCGCCGGCGGCCGCATCGTCACCGCCCCCACCAACGGCGCCGCCGGCATCATCCCGGCCGTCCTGCACTACTACGACCGCTTCGTCCCGGGCTGCGACGACGACGGCATCGTCCGCTTCCTGCTGACCGCAGGCGCGATCGGCGTCCTGTTCAAGCAGAACGCCTCCATCTCCGGCGCCGAGGTCGGCTGCCAGGGCGAGGTCGGCTCCGCCTGCTCGATGGCCGCCGCCGGCCTCACCGAGGTCCTCGGCGGCACCCCGGAGCAGGTCGAGAACGCCGCCGAGATCGGCATCGAACACAACCTCGGCCTCACCTGCGACCCTGTCGGCGGCCTCGTCCAGGTCCCCTGCATCGAACGCAACGCCGTCGGCGCCATCAAGGCCATCAGCGCCGCCCGCATCTCCCTCCGCGGCGACGGCCGCCACTTCGTCTCCCTCGACAAGGCCATCAAGACGATGCGGGACACCGGCCGCGACATGCTCGACAAGTACAAGGAGACCTCCCGGGGCGGCCTAGCCGTAAACGTCATCGAATGCTGACAGCCGGGACCGGTACAACACGAGAGCCCCGCTGCGGGTTCGTCCATCCCGCTCGGACGGCCCCGGGCCGCGCCGTGAAGGGACCGCGATTCGACACGCCGCAGGCGAACAAACGCCCGGCACCAGCGGCTGCGACGCCGAACTACAACGGCACAACGAGGTACTGCGCCGGGCGGTCGGCGTCCCGCTCCACGGCCACGTCCTCGACATCCTGGGCCGGGAACGATGAATCTCCGGCGCCGCCGAGGTCGGTACCGGCGACACATCGGCTCCGCATGGAGGACGACATGGCACTGGATCTGTTCGCCGGCATCCCCGTCACCGACTACAACGCGGCGTTGCCGTGGTACGAGCGGTTCTTCGGCGGGCCGCCGTCGTTCCTGCCGAACGACATCGAGGCGGTGTGGGAGGTGGCCGAGCACCGGTACATCTACATCGTGCAGGAGCCGGAACGGGCCGGAAACGCCTTGGTGCTGTCGTTCGTCGGCGACCTCGACGACCGCGTCGCCGAGATCGCCCGGCGGGGCCTCGAACCCGCGAAGCGCGAGACCTACGACAACGGCGTGAGCAAAGTGACCTACCGGGACGCGGAAGGCAACGAGATCAGCTTCGGCGGCGGCCCGGGCTGACGACCCGGACGCCGACTCCGGTCAGCCGCACGGCGTCCTGCCGGGTCAGAGCATCCTGGCTGTTCATCGGGCTCGGCGTGCGGGTGGCGGCCGAGCGCTGAGTTCAGGAGGTGAGGGCGCCGCGGCCGGTGGGTGAGTGGGCGCCTTGGCGGGCCTCGTTGCCGCAGTGGCGGCAGATGACCACGGGGCTGACCGGGTGGCCGCAGGAGTGCTGCCAGCGGACGGGCGGGTCGTCCGCGTGGAGGTGGCGGTCGCCCCACCGCATCAGGACGAGCAGGACGTCGCACAGTTCCACGCCCGCGGGCGTCAGGTGGTACTCGTAGCGGGCCGGGTGGTCGCTGTAGCGCTCGCGGCGGATGATGCCGTTCGCCTCCAGTTTCCGGAGCCGGGACGTGAGGATGTCGCGGGACGCGCCCGTGTTGCGGAAGATCTGGTCGAAGCGCCGCACCCCGTAGCTGAGCTCGCGGATGACGAGGAGGCTCCAGCGTTCGCCGACCAGGTCCAGGGTGTCGGCGACGGAACACTCGCGCGGACGGGCGTCCTTCGGCATGCCGGGAAGCCTATCCGCCGGACCTGGCCGGCTCATCCGTCAGAGCCTCTCGATGACGGTGGCGTTGGCGAGGCCGCCGGCCTCGCACATGGTCTGCAGTCCGTACCGTCCGCCGCGGTCTTCGAGGGCGTGCAGCAGCGTCGTCATGATGCGGGTTCCGCTGGCGCCGAGGGGGTGGCCGATGGCGATCGCGCCGCCGCGGACGTTGACGCGTGCGGGGTCGGCGCCGGTCTCGCGCTGCCAGGCGAGGACGACGGGTGAGAACGCCTCGTTCACTTCGAACAGGTCGATGTCGGCCAGTGCGAGGCCGGCCCGGTCGAGGACCTTCTCGGTCGCCGGGATGATCGCCGTGAGCATCAGCAGGGGGTCGTCGCCGGTCACGGCGAAGGCGTGGAAGCGGGCGCGGGGCCGCAGGCCGAGGCGCTCGGCGACGTCGGCGCCCATGACGAGGACGGCGGCGGCGCCGTCGTTGATCGGGGACGCGTTGCCGGCGGTGATCTTCCAGCCGATCTCGGGGAACCGCTCGGCCGTGCGGTCGTCGTAGTAGGCGGGCTTGAGCCCGGCGAGAACCTCCGGGGACGTTCCGGGGCGGACGGTCTCGTCGCGCTGACCCGTCCAGGCGACCTCGCGGTCGAACTCGCCGTTCTTCCACGCCTCGGCGGCGCGCCGGTGCGACTCGTAGGCGAAGGCGTCGAGTTCCTCGCGGGGCAGGTCCCAACGGGCGGCGATGAGTTCGGCGCTGATGCCCTGGCCGACGAGGCCGTCCGGGTACCGCTCGCCGAGCATCGTCCCGTAGGGGTTGCTGCCGGGCAGCACGCTCGACCCCATCGGGACCCGCGACATCGATTCGACGCCGCACGCGATCGCGATGTCGTAGGCGCCGCTCTGCACGCCCTGCGCCGCGATGTGGAGGGCCTGCTGGGACGAGCCGCACTGCCGGTCGACGGTCATGGCGGGGACGCTTTCGGGGAACCCGGCGGCCAGGACGGCCGTGCGGGTGATGTTGAGCGCCTGGTCGCCGACCTGGGTGACGACGCCGCCGACGACGTCGTCCACCTGCGCCGGGTCGATGCCCGCACGTTCGACGAGCGACTTCAGCGTCCGTGCCAGCAGGTCGGCCGGGTAGTCGTCGTGCAGCGTCCCGTTGGGCTTGCCCTTGCCCACCGGCGTGCGCACCGCCTCCACGATCACCGCGTCCCGCATGCCCTCACCTCCGTTGTGTTTCCCAACTCACTCCCGAAGTATGCGATCAGTAAGTTGGAAAACACAACCCACTACCCCGGTGCTCTGGCTCACACCCGCGCCGAGAGGCGGGCGGCCGTCCCCGGACTCAGGGCGAAGGCCGGACGGACATAACCCGGGGGCCACGGCGTATACCGTCGTGACCCCCGGGCGGTCGGGCCGCTCAGCGGGAGGGGCCCATGCTGTGGTCCGTCTGTTCCCTCCATACGTCGAAGGACCCCGTGGTGGAGCCGCCCGAGACTTCGAGGTCGGACAAGCATTCCTCCTTCACGTCCTCGACGTTTACGTTCACTTCGGACAATAGACCCAAAAGCATTGAATAGCCCTCAATGGACCCCAAAGTGTCGTCAAGTATCAGATGACGGTTGGGGACTGCTCCCCGGGCACCAGACGCAACCGCACCACCGTGGGCACCGAGTCGCGCTCCAGAGCGGCGCGCAGGCGCGGCACGGCCTCGTCCTGGACGCGCCGGCGCAGTTCGGCGGGATCCGCGAGCTGCCCGTACGCGACGTTCAGCCACAGCTCGGGCCGCTTGGACGAGCCGATCAGCCGGGCCCGCACCTTCCGCACGCCCGGATACTCGCCGACCTCGGCCTCGAGCGCACCGGTGACGGCCTTGGCCGACAACCGCGTCGTCCCGGCCTCGGCGTCCGGCTCCAGCGCGAGGCCCGGCAGTCTGCCGGTGCGTGCCTGCGCGAGCAGCCAGGCCAGCCCCAGCAGCGCCAGGACGACCGCCGCGGCCGCGACGGCCGGCCAGAACCAGCCGTTGTCGTCGGCGAAGCTGCGCGCCTGGTCGGTGAGGACGGGGGCGGAGGCCCGCCCGTCACCGAAGACGCCCAGACCCCGCGCGAGGCCCGCGCCCCCTCCGGCGGCGAGGACGGCGCCGAGCAGGGTCAGGCCGGTGCGGTTGATGTGCGCGGGACGGCGGTCCATCACACCCCCTGATGCTTCAGGCTCACCCGGACGGACCGGCCGGGCAGCGGTTCAAGCCGGTCGAGCCGGTCGCGCACCGCCGCGGTGACGCCCTCGTCCAGCCCCGCGGGGTCGTGCACGGGCGTCTTCGCGACCACCTTCACCCGGCGGCGGCGCAGCCGGACCCGCCGCACGCCCGACACCCCCGGCGCCTCCTCGGCGGCCGCGGCGACGGCGCGCTTGAGCCCGCGCCTGCTCACCCCCATCATCAGGCTCGGGTCCCGGCCGTGCAGCGGGACCATCCGGGACTTGCCCGGCAGCAGCGCGGCCAGCAGGAAGAACAGGCCCAGCAGCGCCAGGGCACCGAAGATCGCGAGCGCGTACCAGTCGTCCCACGCCGCGTCCCCCACCCATCCGTACGGGAAGATGTGCGCCGGACGGTCGAACAACGCCGAGATGACCTCGATCGCCGTCAGCACGCCCGCCGCCGTCAGCAGCAGCGCACCGACCATGGCGGGCCGTACCCGGCGCGAGTGGAACGCGCGCTTCGCCGCACGGTCGGCCTTACGCGCCCTGCGCTTCGGCTCGCGCCGCTCTTCGACGGGCCGGGGACCGGCCTGCACGGTCACAGCACGGTCCTCTCACCCGCGTCCGGACGTCCCAGCTCGGACACGTCGATGTCCACCTGCCGGACGGTGAGGCCGGTCAGCTCCGCCACCCGGCCGCGCACACTCTCGCGCACCTGCCGCGCGACCGCGCGCACCGGCATCGGGTAGGCCACCGACATCGCCACCCTGGCCGTGACGACGTCTCCGTGCACCCGGACCTCGGTGCGGGCCGGGCGGCGCCCGGGTACCGGCACGCCGAGGACCGTCCGGCCGACCCCGCCGGACTCGTCGATCTCCGCCGCGGCCTTGGCGACGATGCGCGCCACCGCCCGCTCGCGGATCGTCGTGCTGCCCCGCTCCGCGACCGTCATCGCGACCGCCGGCCCGTGCCGATCAGCCGCCCGAGGTCGAGATCGCCCTCGATGGCGCGGCCGACCAGGAATCCGAGCGCGCCGAGGAACAGGACGATGAAGAACGGCCCGAACCCGCCGAACGCGCCGGCGAACCCCAGCGCCACCCCGAAGGCCATCCCGACCAGCGGCCACAGCGGTTTCATGTCCATCCCGATCTCCCCCTCGCCTTCGGGCCGCCGGTACGGCGGTCATCTGCCTTCACCCGACCGGCACCGCTTCGCTCAGTCGTGGCAGTCCGCCCGCAGGCGCGGGTGAACGGGGGCGACGCTCCGCGGCTCGCCGCGGGGCGGGTCCACCGGACGTCCGCGCTAGCCGTCATCGGCCAGGTCCCCGATCAGCACGTCCACCCTCCGCCGGCCGGCCAGCGGACGCACCGCCCGCCGGACGTCGTCGGCGATCTCAACACACGGCCGTCCGTACCGGACGACGACGCCGACCTCGACCTCACCGGCACGCACCGCCACCCCCGCGAGCGGCGGTCCCGCGCGGTAGGTCGCGATCCAGCCGCGCGGACCGGCCGTCAGCCCGAGAACGTCCGGGCACGTCATGGCCGCCTCGGCGACCCGGTCCGCCAGCTCGCCGGACACCCCCCGCCTCTCGGACGCCGCTCCGGCCTGCCCGCGCATGCCCTTCACCGCACCGCCCGACCCCGTGCCGGGCCCGCCGGACGCCCCCGTGCCGGAGCCGCCGGGCGATCCGGTGCCGGAGCCGCCGGGCGTTTCTTCGCCGGTGCGCCGGGATGTCTCTCCGCGCACCCGCTCGGTCGGGGTGTCCGAGGCGGTTCCTCCGGCTGCGTCCCGTTCGCGCGCCGCGGACTCTCCCGGGCGCGTGTGCGGACGGTGGTCGTCCGGGGCCGGGTCGTGGCGGCGGTGCGCGCCGGCCGCGGACCTGGGCTGCGCGAACAGGCCCACATCGTTCGTCCAGGCGATCATCGAACCCGGGGCTCCTCGGGCTGCTCGTCCGCGTCGTCACCCGACACATGGACGTCGTCCACCGTGATGTTCACCTCGACGACCTCCAGGCCGCACATGTGCTCGACCTCGTTGACGACGTTGGTGCGCACGGCGCCGGCGAGGTCCGGGATGGACAGCCCGTACTCCACGACGAGGTCGATGTCGACGGCGGCCTGACGCTCGCCGACCTGGACGGCGACGCCCTGGGTGCTGTCGGTCGTCATGCCGGGCATGCGCTCCCTGACCGACCCGAGCGTCCGCGACATCCCGGCGCCCATCGCGTGCACACCGCCGACCTGCTTGGCGGCCATCGTTGCGATCTTGGCGACCACGGCGTCGGCGATCCTGGTGCTGCCGTCGGGCGTGACGAGTTCGCTGGAGCCTCCGTCGGCGCCTCGCTTGCGCGTCATCCCGGCAGAGCCCTGACCTGCGACCCGCGCGTCATCCTGGCTCATGACGTTCCCCCATGCGTCGGCTGATGTGCGATTGATGCTCGGCACAGGTCAGACAAACCGCCATATCGAAGAAAGAGCAGGTCAACGTCGATTTACTCGACCGGCGTGGAACGGGCGCCGCCGTCGCGGGGCGTGTTGCGCACGTCGCGCGGCAGCCCCTGGCCCTTGAACATCTCGCGCATCTTGCGGGCGGCGTCGCCCGGCTTCTTCTTCGGCCCCTGGCCCTCGGTGCGGGGCGGGCGCTTCTCCCGCTCCGGCTCGGTGTCCCCGGTCGCCTTGTCGTCGGCCCTGTCTGGCATGTCGTTCACGACAACTCCCCCGAAGTCGTTTCACCCTCGCCCCATGCGTACCCCGTCTACCCGGGGTAGAAGCGCAATTCCGGGCGGCCGACCTGTCCGTAGTGGGGCCGGCGGTGCGCCAGGCCGTTGTCCGCGAGGTATTCGAGGTAGCGGCGGGCGGTGACGCGGGAGACGCCGGCGAGGTCGGCGGCCGCCGCGGCGGACAGCCCGTCGGGGGCGGCGGTCAGCACCTCGGTGACGGCCTGCAGCGTCTCACCGCTCATGCCCTTGGGCAGCGAACGGCGACCGGGGGTGCGGAGGGTGGCGAGCATGCCGTCCACGTCGGCCTGGCCGCTGACCTCGCCGGGGCCGACCGCCTGCTCCCGGAACCGCGCGTACCGGTCGAGCTTGTCGCGCAGGGACGCGAACGTGAACGGCTTGAGCAGGTACTGGACGACGCCGACCGACACCGCGGACCGGATCACGGCCAGGTCGCGGGCGGAGGTGACGGCGATGACGTCCACGTCGCTGCCGCCGGCGCGGAGCGCGCGGCACACCGTGAGGCCGTGGGTGTCGGGCAGGTAGAAGTCCAGCAGGACGACGTCGACGGCGGTGCGCTCGCAGAACCGCAGCGCGTCCGCGCCGGAGTGGACGACGCCGGAGACGGCGAAACCGGCGACGCGCTCGACATAGGAGCGGTGCGCCTCCGCGGCGACCGGATCGTCCTCGACGACCAGCACTCTGATCATGGCGGGTCCAGGGGCAGGCGGACGGTGAAGACGGCGCCGGCGTCGTGCCCCACGTGGACGTCGCCGCCGTGGCGCCGGACGGCCTGCCCGACCAGCGCGAGACCGAGGCCGTGGCCGACCGGCCCGCCGGACGTCTTGGTCGTCCAGCCGCGCCGGAACATCTCGGGCACCGCGGCCGGGTCCACCCCGGGCCCGCTGTCGGACACCTCCAGGACGAGCGCGCCGTCGTCCTTCCGGGCCCTGACGACCACGCGGGGCGGGCGGACGTCGGCGCCCGCGAGCGCGGCGTCCACCGCGTTGTCGATGAGGTTGCCGAGGATGGTGACGAGGTCGCGGGGCCCGGCCACGCCCTCGATCACGGTGTCCTCGGTGATGAGCAGGTCGACGCCGCGTTCCCCCGCCTCCGCGGACTTGCCGAGCAGCAGCGCCGCCAGCACCGGTTCCGTGACCGAGCCGACGACCCGGTCGGTGAGCCGCTGCGCGGTCTTCAGCTCGGCGGTGGCGAACTCGACGGCCTGGTCGGGGCGGCCCAGCTCCACCAGCGACACCACCGTGTGCAGGCGGTTGGCCGCCTCGTGGGCCTGCGACCGCAGCGACTCGGCGAACCCGCGCACGGTGTCGAGTTCGCCGGTCAGCCCCTGCAGCTCGGTGTGGTCGCGCAGGGTGACGACGTTGCCCATCGCGCGGTCCCGCGACCGGACGGGCGAGGTGTTCACGACGAGGACACGGGTGTCGGCGACGTGGATCTCGTCCGACCGCGGCTCCGGTGAGACGAGGGTGGCGACCAGCTCGTCCGGCAGTCCCAGGTCCGTGACGAGCCGTCCCCGCAGATCCGCCGAGGGCAGCGGCGACGCGAGCGCGACCCGCGACGACGACCGCCCGGCGGCCGGTTGTGGAGGGCCCAGGTCGAGCAGGTCTCGGGCGGCGTCGTTGCAGAGGACGACGCGTCCCGACCGGTCCAGGAGGAGGAGTCCCTCCCGGACGGCGTGCAGGATCGCCTGGTAGTACTCGAACATCTCGCGCAGCTCGGCCGGGGCGACGCCGCGGGTCTGGCGGCGCAGGCGGGCGGCGACCAGGTAGCTTCCCGCCATGCCGACGGCCAGGACGGCGGCGGCGATCCCGGCGAGGAAGAGCAGCCGCTCCCGGAGTTCGGCGGAGATGACGCGGATCGTGATGCCGACCGCGACGAGCGCGACGATCTGCCCGCCGTCGTAGACGGGCGTGACGGTGCGGACGGACGGCCCGAGCGTGCCGGTGTAGGTCTCGGTGAACGTCAGCCCGGCGAGGGCGGGCCCGGTGTTGCCGACGAAGCGCCCGCCGATCCGGGACGGGTTCGGGTGGGTGTAGCGGATCCCGGCCGGGCTCATGATCGTGATGAAGGCGACGCCGGTGTCGCGGCGGACGCGTTCGGCGTACGGCTGCAGCAGCCGGCTGGGGTCGGGGGACGCGACGGCGGTGCGGACGTTGTCCGCGTCCGCGATGCTTCGCGCGACGGCCGTCACGGTCTGCGTCGCGGCGTCGTCCGCGGACCGCCCGGCGTCGAGGTAGGCGATGGTCGCGCCGGCCGCCACGAGCAGCCCGACGATCGCGGCCTGCAGCACCAGCAGTTGCCGCGCCAGGCTCCAGCGGCCGGGAATCGTCCATCCGGGACGCCGCACACGCCCACCTTTCGTCTCGGACTCACCGTGAACGAAATGTACACAAGGGTGACCACCCGGATCAGAACGCGCATAGTGACGGGTGCACAGCATTCAGTCCCCCGCCGACCATTCGCTCCCGACCTGTGCGGCCCCTCCCCCAGCGCAGGCGCCCGCCGTGTGCATGTGCCCGCTCCGCCGGCACATGGGCGTCTGCCCAGGGCGCGGGCGCCCGTCCGGGATCCGCGCCCGCCACGGGCACGGACTCCCGGACGGGCGCCGCCCCGTGTGCCGCGAACGTGCCGCCGCCGTGTTCGTCCCGGCCGGTGCGCTTCGCCGGCCCGCGGCGTCTCGTCCTTCAGAATCCGCCGACGAGGGCGGCGCGCCGCAGCTCAAAGCGCCGGTGGACGGTCGCCGGGGCCGGCCGTCCAGCGTCAGTGTCACCCGCTCCTGACGCTGGGCGGCCCCCGGCCGGTCAGGCGGCCTCCGGTTGCGGACGGCGGCGTTTCCCGGGACGCGGGAGGTCGGGGCGGAAGCGGATCACCACCGGCAGGTCCGGCATGCCGACGGCGCGGCGGTAGCGTTCGACGGGGCCCGCGCCCAGTTCCCCGTACACCTCGCTGACCAGCGTGTCACCTGCGCAGGCGACCTTCAGCAGCAGCCGGGGCCTGTCCGCGGTGCCGGTGAGCCGGACCCGGGTGTCGTGGACGCCGGGCAGTCCGCGCGCGTCCCGGGCCAGGTCGCCGGCCGCGGCCCTGGCGCGGACGCGGGTCTGCGGGTCGACGTCCGGCCACCACTGGTGGACGGCGTACCGGGCCTGGACGACCAGCCACAGCTGGCCGGCGAGCGCCAGGATCTCCGCGACGCCGGCGGCGGTCGGCAGGAACCAGCCGTTGTCGCCGGCGAACCGGGCCAGCGCGGGGTCGAGCAGCGGCCGGTCCGCCACGGCGCCGAACGCGCCGAGACCGGCGGCGAACGCCGTGGCGCCGCACGCGAACAGCGCCGCCCCGATCACCGCGATCGCGATCTTCATCTCAGTCCCTCCGCCAGCCGAGCCGGACGTCGACCTGCGGCCGGTGCATCGGCTCGATGCGGTCCAGCCGCGCGTCGATCGCGGCGTGGACGAGTTCCGCCAGGTTCGCCGGGTTGCGGTAGTGGGTGACGGCCCGGACGATGAGACCCCTGCGGAAGAGCCCCAGGCCCCGCACGCGGGCGCTTTCGATGCCGGGCACGTCGAGCGCCGCGTCCGCGACGGTGCGGCGCAGGGCGGCGCGTCCGATGGCGCCCGCCTGGCGCGGGTCGGAGCCGGCCAGCGGGACGCCCCGCAGCCGGCCGGGCAGCGCGGCCAGCAGGAACGCGATGCCGAGGACGGTGATCGCGCCGGTCAGCGGCAGGACGTCCGGGTCATGCCAGGAGTGCCGCCGCAGCGCGTCCGCGACCGCGGCGGCGCCCGGGACCGGGTGGACGCCGGAGCCGAGCGCCGCGGCCAGCAGTTCGATGGCGGCGACCCCGCCCGCGACGGTCACCAGCAGCGCGGCGGTGAGGCCGGCGAACGCGCGGCGCGGCCGGAACTCGCGGACGGCGAGCCGCCGCGCCCGCCGTCTGCCCTGCGCCTCCTCGATCAGGTCCTTGACCAGCGTTTCCGTCATGGCCACCCCCGTGAGCCATCGGCACGTCCGACATCGTCACCCATGGTGAGGCATTGTCACGTGGAGTGAAACACGCCATGCCGACATCTCACGCGTTCGCCGGGACGGAGCGCGGGATCAGCGGAAGACGACCGTCCGGTCCCCGTTGAGCAGGACGCGGTGCTCGGAGTGCCAGCGGACCGCGCGGGCGAGGGCGAGGCACTCGACGTCGCGTCCCACGGCCACCAGTTCCTCCGGGCTGTGGGTGTGGTCGACGCGCGCGACCTCCTGCTCGATGATCGGGCCCTCGTCGAGGTCGGCGGTGACGTAGTGGGCGGTGGCCCCGATCAGCTTCACGCCCCGCGCGTGCGCCTGATGGTAGGGGCGGGCGCCCTTGAAGCTCGGCAGGAACGAGTGGTGGATGTTGATGATCGCGCCGGGCAGCTTGGCGCAGAAGTCGTCGGAGAGGATCTGCATGTAGCGGGCGAGGACGACGAGGTCGGCGCGGTAGTGCTCGACCAGCGTCAGGATCTCGGCCTCCTGCGCGGCCTTGCCGCCGGAGCCGACCGGCAGGTGGTGGTAGTCGATCCCGTACGACTGGGTGAGGGGCCGCAGGTCGGGATGGTTGGACGCGACCGCGACGATGTCGATGTCGAGCAGCCCCGACCGCGTCCGGTAGAGCAGGTCGTTGAGGCAGTGCCCGCCCTTCGACACCATGATCAGGACGCGGGGGCGGTCGGCCAGGGCGTCCAGCCGCCACTGCAGCCCCAGCTCGGGCACCAGGGACGCGAACGCGCCGCGCAGCTCGTCCGGGTCGGTGTCGTCCAGGGCGGCGAACTGCACCCGCATGAAGAAGGTGCCGGACTCTCCGTCGCCGAACTGCTGGCTCTCCAGGATGTTGCAGCCGCGCTCGGCCAGCAGTCCCGAGACGGCGGCGACGATGCCGGGCCGGTCGGGGCATGACAGGGTCAGCACATATTCGTTCAACGGTCTCACTCTTGTCGCGGTGGGGACGGGGCGGGCCCTGGCGCGACGCGGCAGCTCAGGGCGGGTCGTTTCGAGCTTACGCGCCGCCCGCCCGTCCCGCCGCCGTCCCGGCCGGGACGGCGGGCGGCGTGTCCCCGTGCCGGTCACGGGGACACGCCCATGGGATGCCGGGCGGGAGAATGACGCACATGACCGAGCGACTCTCCCGGCGTGCCCTGAACCGCGCCACGCTGGACCGGCAGCTCCTCCTCGCGCGGGCGAAGATGCCCGTGGTCGAGGACGGGAACGGGCGCGAGCTGTTCGACCTGCCGGACGCGCCCCGTCCCGCACCGGACACGCCCGCGCCGCCGCGCCTGCTGTACGACGCCGCGCCTGCTGTACGACTTCGACAACCTGCTGCTCTCCCACGCCGACCGCGGGCCGCCGGCGCCGAGGCCCGCGAGGTCAGGATCACCCCGATTACTACTCACGAGTAGTTTGCGGGCCCCCTTTGGGGTTAGCTTTGCTTCCATGCGGCGACTCCTGCTCGTGGTCCTGGCGATCACCCTCGTCCTCGCGGGCTGCACGAACGAGAACGGCGGCGAGGGCACGGGCGGGGAGGGCGGACGGCCCGCGAAGGTGGACGGCATCCCGACCTCACAGGGCACGCACAAGCAGAAGATCGACGTGGGGACGATCGGGCACCGCGAGTTCCTGCTGCACGTCCCGTCCAAGGTGACCGGCGGCAATTGGGAGGGCGGCAAGCCCGCCGACCCGCCGCCGCTGGTCATCGCCCTGCACGGCGGGCTCGCCACCATGGGCAAGATGGAGGACCTGTCCGGCTTCAACCGGCTGTCGGACGAGAACGGCTTCCTCGTCGCCTACCCGAACGGAGTCATGACGACGTGGAACGCGGGCGACTGCTGCGGCGCCGCGAAGATCGGCGACGTGGACGACGTCGGGTTCCTGACCAAGCTGATCGACAAGCTCACCGGCGCCGGGCTGGCCGACCCGGACCGCGTCTACGTCACGGGGTTCTCCAACGGCGCCGGGATGGCGTACCGGATGGCCTGCGAGAAGCCCGGGAAGGTCGCGGCGATCGGGGTCGTGGAGGGCGCGCTGGTGACCGAGTGCGATCCCGGCCGGCCGGTCTCGGCGATGATCTTCCACGGGACGGCGGACGGCAGCGTGCCGTTCAACGGCGGCGGGAACCGCGACTTCAACGACCGGCGGCCGTTCCCGCCCGTGTCGGAGGCCGTCGAGTTCTGGCGCGGGGTCGCCGGGCTGCCCGAGCCGAGCGAGCGGGTCAGGGCGCTGACCGACGACACCGAGTGCGAGGGCACCGGCAAGGGGGACCGGGGCGTCGCGGTGACCTTCTGCAAGATCAATGGAGGCGGGCACCAGTGGCCGGACAAGGCGAGCGCGATGCTCTGGGACTTCTTCGCCTCCCATCCGCGCGCCGGCTGACCGACATTACGTGAGAGGTTTTCACATTCGCCGGTAGTGTGGCAGTCTGGCCAGCATGAACCTCCGGGACCGCTATGACGCCGCGACGGCCGGGATCGAGGCGCCGTTCGCCGTCGTCGACCTGGCGGCCTTCCGCGCCAACGCCGACGGCCTCGTCCGCCGCGCCGCCGGCAAACCGATCCGCGTGGCCAGCAAGTCGGTGCGCTGCCGGGCGCTGCTGGAGGACGTCCTCGCCATGGACGGCTTCGCCGGGGTCATGGCCTTCACGCTCCCCGAAGCACTCTGGCTCGCCTCGGAGGGCGTCAGCGACGACATCCTCGTCGCCTACCCCACCACCGACCGGACGGCCATCGCCGCACTGGCCGGCGACCCCGCCGCCTCCCGCGCCGTCACGCTCATGGTCGACTCCCCCGAGCACCTCGACCTGATCGAGTCGGCCGCCGGCGACCGGAGGGTCCGCGTCTGCATCGACATCGACGCCTCGTACCGCCCGCTGGCCGGACGGGTCCGCATCGGCGCGCTGCGCTCCCCGCTGCGCACACCCGCCCAGGTCCGCGCGTTCACCGAGCAGATACTCAAGCGCCCGTCGCTCGACCTCGCCGGGCTCATGGCCTACGAGTCGCAGATCGCCGGCGTCGGGGACGTCCCGCCCGGACGTCCCGCGCGGGGGCGCGTCATCCGCGGCATGCAGCGGCGGTCCCGGATGGAGCTCGCCCGCCGCCGCGCCGCGATCGTCCGCGCCGTCCGCGAGCTGACCGACCTGGAGTTCGTCAACGGCGGCGGCACCGGCAGCGTCGAGAAGACCGCCGCCGAGCGCGCCGTCACCGAGGTCGCGGCCGGTTCGGGCCTCTACCAGCCGCACCTGTTCGACCAGTACTCCAACTTCAGCGGACGCCCCGCCGCGCTGTTCGCCCAGCCGGTCGTCCGGCGCCCCGCGCCCGGCGTGGCGACCTGCCTCGGCGGCGGCTACCTCGCCTCGGGCCCCGCCGACGCCGTCCGCCTGCCCCAGCCGTACCTGCCGACCGGCCTGTCCTACGACGCCAACGAGGGCGCCGGCGAGGTGCAGACACCGCTGCTCGGCCACTCGGCCGACCTGCTGTCCATCGGCGACCGCGTCTGGTTCCGGCACACCAAGGCGGGCGAACTCTGCGAACGGTTCGACGCGCTGCACCTGCTCGACGGCGACCGGGTCGTCCGGACGGTCCCCACCTACCGGGGCGAAGGCCGCACATTCCTGTAGCGGCGCGCGCCCGAGCGTTTAGGTTGGGCGTATGAGCGACGCTCCCATGATCAGTGTTCGCGGTGAGGCCGTGCTGGAGGCCGAACCGGAGATCGCGCGGCTGTCCGTGCACGTCCAGTCGCAGGAATCCGACCGGCGCACGGCCCTCGACAGGCTCACCGAGCGCAACCAGCGCTGCCTCGACCTGGTCAAGTCCTACGGCGAGGCCGTGGAGAAGCTGGAGACGGGCGGGCTGGCGATCACCCCGCTGCTGAAGTACAAGCGGCGCGAGGGCGACATCCGCGCCTACCGCGGCACCGTCTGGATCAAGATCACGGTCGCGGACTTCGGGGTGCTCGGCGAGCTGGTCACCCGGCTCGGCGACCTGGAGCGCACCTATGTGGACGGCCCCGATTGGGACCTGCGGCGCGAGAGCGAGGTGTACGGGCGGGCCGCGCGGCAGGCCGCGCACGAGGCCGTGGAACGCGCCCGCAGCTACGCCGAGGCGCTCGGGTCCCGGCTCACCGGCCTGGTCGAGCTGTCGGACGAGGGGCTCGGCCGGCCCCAGGACTCGGGCGGCCCCGTCACGCTGGCCGCCGCGTACGGGCGGGGCCTCGGCGACGCGCCCGAGGAGCCCGAGCCGATCGACCTGGAGCCCGCCACGCAGATCGTCCGCGCGGCCGTCGAGGCCCGCTTCACCGTGTCGCCGCCGGACCTGGAGCCGCGGTGAAGATCGCGATCATCGGGGCGGGCAGCGGCTACATGCCCGGCGTGATCCGGGGCCTGCTGCACCGCGCCGGCGACCTGGCGGGCACGGAGGTGTCCTGCTACGACATCGACACCGGGCACCTGGTGGTCATGACGCGGCTGGCGCGCAACATGTTCGCCGCCCGGGGCGCGGCGATCACCGTCTCCGCGCACACCGACCTCAAGACCGCGCTGGACGGCGCCTCCTACGTCTTCACGACGTTCCGCCCAGGCGGGCTCGCCGCACGCCACCTGGACGAGTCGATCCCCCTCAAGCACGGCGTCGTCGGGCAGGAGACCGCCGGGCCGGGCGGGTTCCTGATGGCGCTGCGTTCCGTTCCCGTCCTGCTGGAGATCGCGTCCGCCGCCGACGCGGACGCCTGGATCGTCAACTACACCAACCCCACGAACGTCGTCACCGACGCCGTCGCCCGCACCACCGGCGCGCGCATCATCGGCCTGTGCGACCAGGCCATCGGCGACACCGAGATGTGGGCCGAGCTGCTGGGCCTCCCGTTCGAGGGGCTGGAGGCCGACTGGATCGGCCTGAACCACGCCACGTGGGCGCAGCGGCTCCGGCTCGACGGCCACGACCTCGACGTCCCGCTGCTGCTGGACGATCTGGAGGTCCCCGGCGGCGGCGCGACACCGTGGCGTGACCCGTCCCGCATGGCCGAACTCGCCAAGACCCTCGGTTTCCTGCCGAACTCCTACGCGAAGTACTACTTCTTCCACGACGAGGTCGTCGAAGAACTGCGCAAGAAGGGCACGACCCGGGCGCAGGACATCCTCGCCATGCTCCCCGCGTACTACGAGCAGGTCACCGCCGAGTCCGGGAAGGCCGACCCCGACCCGTCCCGCGAGCGCGGCGGCGGCGAGCACGGCGAGTTCGCCGTCGACGTCATCTGCGCTCTGCACCGCGACGAGGGACGCCGGATGATCGTCAACACCCGCAACAACGGCGCGATCCCGTCCCTGGACCCGGACGCGATCGTCGAGGTCCCGTCGCTCGTCGGACGTTCCGGGCCGGTCCCGCTGACGATGGGCCCGCTCCCCGGGCCGGTGCGCGGCCTCACCCAGGCGATCCACGCCTACGAGCGGCTCGCGTCCGAAGCCGCCGTCACCGGCGACCGCCGGACGGCCCTGCAGGCCCTGATGGCGCACCCGTTCGTCCGGAGCAAGCACACCGCCGAGAGGATTCTGGACGAGGGCCTGGCCGCGCACCGCGAGCATCTCCCCCAGTTCACCTGACCCCGGCCGGGGCCGTCCGAGTGAACGGGACAGGTCCCGGACCCGTACTCCATGTTGTGGGAGGAACGGATTGCGGGGAGTACCGCATCGGCCTAGGCGTCTACGCCCTCGGGCGGCTTCCCGGCGCGGAGGCCGACGAGCTGTCGGCGCATCTGCGCGGCTGCCCGCCCTGCCGCGCCGAGCTCGCCGAGCTGCGCATCGCCGCCGAGCTCCTCGCCCACGCCTTCCCGCAACGCCCCGGCCCCGCTGCCCCGGGACGCAAGGGCGGCTTCCCGGCGCGAAAAGGCGCCGGCCGCAGACCGCGGACCGGCGCCTCCCTGACGGGGCTCAGCGGCGCTTGCGCCTACGGTTCAAGAGGACCAGGGCGGTCACGGTGACGGCGGCCCCGACGCCGGCCAGCACCAGGCGCTTGTCGGGCCCGCCGCCCTCGGCCTCCTCGTCGTCGACGGCCTTGCCGTCCGCGGACGGAAGCACCATCGCGCCGACGGCCCTGGCGACCTGACCCGCCTCCTCTTTCAGCCGATCGGCGCCCCGCTTCACGACCTTCTTCGGATGGACCCGGTCGGAGAGTTCGTCGACGGTGCGTGCGAGCTCCTGGACGTTGCGCTCTATGTACCTTTCCAGCGCCTCCGGGTCGCGGGGCCTGTCAGCCATGCCGTGTCCTTATCGTGTGGGGCGAAACCATGACCAGCGAAGCATGATCCGAACAGTCTCGCAGGTCTTCCCCGCGAACGCCCGCCGCACCCCGGACGGTACGGTTGGAGCCACCATCCGAGCGAAAGGCGGGCCAGGGTGTCTGAGCGGCTGCAGCCGGGCGACGTCGCCCCCGATTTCGAGCTTCCCGACGCCGACGCGTCCCCGGTGTCGCTGGCCTCGCTGCGCGGGAGGCGCGTGATCCTCTACTTCTACCCGGCGGCCATGACGCCCGGCTGCACCAAGGAGTCGGTCGACTTCGAGAGCAGCCTCGGCGACCTGGAGGCCGCCGGGGTCACCGTCGTCGGCGTCTCCCCCGACAAGCCCGCGAAGCTGGCGAAGTTCCGGGAGAAGGAGGGCCTGACCTTCCCGCTGCTGTCCGACCCGGACGCCGAGGTCCTGAAGTCCTACGGCGCGTACGGGGAGAAGAAGCTGTACGGCAAGGTCGTCGTCGGCGTGATCCGCTCCACCTTCATCATCGACCCCGACGGCGGGATCGAGAAGGCGTACTACAACGTGAAGGCCACCGGCCACGTGGAGCGTCTCCGCCGCGACCTCGGCGTCTAGCCGCCACTAGCGGAACCGGCCCGCGCGGCGCGGGCCGGTTCTTCGCGTTCGGGGTGCGGGCGGGGGGATTCGAACCCCCACGGTGTCGCCACCAACAGGACCTAAACCTGCCGCGTATACCTGGTTTCGCCACGCCCGCCGGTGCCGTCGTCGGCAAGCGCGTTCAGCTTAGCGTTCTGATCGGCGGGCTCGGCAACGGAATTGCCCGTCCCGGGACGGGCGGCGCGGGACAGTGCGGCGACGGCGACGGCCGTGACGGCCAGGGCGATCGACGCTGTCAGCATCGCCGACTGGACACCGCCGGCGAACGCCGCCCGCGCCTCCTGCGCGACCTGGGGGCCGGCCCTCAGCGCCAGCGCGAGGGACGACTCCGCCTGCTCCGCGACGGGGCCAGGCAGCCCCTCAAGGCTCAGGTTCGCGCGGTAGCCGGACTGGAGCATGCTGCCGAGGACGGCGATTCCGAGCGCGCCGCCGAGCTCCCTCGCCAGGTCGTTCATGGCCGAGCCGACGCCCTGCTTGTCCTGGGGCAGCGCGTCGGTGATCGCCGCCGTCGCGGGGGTCATGGCCAGTCCCATGCCGGCGCCGAGCGGGAGCAGGCCCGTCAGCAGGAGCCAGTACGAGCTGGTCTCGTCCAGCCGGGACAGGACCAGCAGCGCCGCGCTCACCAGGACGAGGCCGGCGGTGATGACGCGGGGCGCGCCGAGCCGGGCGGCCATCCGGGGCGCGACGCCGCGGGCGAACGGCATCATCGTGAGCGCCATCGGCACCATGCTGAGCGCCGCGATCAGCGCGCTCTGGTCCTTCACCAGCTGCAGGTACTGCAGGACGATGAAGATGAACCCGAAGAAGGCGAAGAACTGCAGGGTGATCGACAGCGCGCCCGCGGAGAACGGCCGGATGCGGAACAGCCTCGGGTCCAGCAGCGGGTTCGGCCGCCGCAGCTCCCAGCCGACGAAGCCCGCGAGGATGACGATCGCGGCGGCGATTCCCGCCAGGGTCCGGACGCTCGTCCAGCCCGCCACCGGAGCCTCGATGATCGAGTAGACGCCGATCCCGAGCCCGGCGACGGTGATGGCGGCGCCGGTCAGGTCGAGCTTCGGCGCGTCCGGGTCGGCGGACTCGGGGACGACCGCGAGGGTCGCGACGAGCGCGATCACCGCCAGCACGACGTTGAGAACGAAGACCGACCGCCACGACCACGCCTCCAGCAGCGCGCCGGAGGCGAGCAGCCCGAAGATCGCGCTGGCGCCGGCGACGCCCGCCCACGCGCCGACGGCGCGGGTGCGCCGCTCCGCCGGGAACGTCGACGTGATCGTGGACAGCGTGGCGGGCATGACCAGGGCGGCGCCGACGCCGAGGACCCCGCGCATCGCGATCAGCCAGTTCGGGTCGCTGGCCAGCGCCGCGACGGCCGAGCCCGCGCCGAACACGATGAGCCCGGCGGCGAGGGTGCGGCGGCGCCCGTACCGGTCGCCGATGGCGCCGCCGAGCAGCAGCAGCGCGGCGAAGACGAGCGCGTAGGCGTCGATGATCCAGGCCAGTTCCGTCTGCCCGGCGTGGGTGTCGCGGGCGATGGACGGTATCGCGGTGTTGAGGGACGCCACGGCGGACACGACCGTGGCGAGGGACAGCATCACGGTCGGCAGCACCGCGCGATGGACGGTCCCGCCTCCCGGGGAAGTGGCGGCCATGGTGGGCCTCCCTGAATCACGTGCTCGGTTTCTGTTCGGTGACCTCGAATCTGGCAGTCGCCCCGGCTATATTTCAACCATGATGAATAAATCCGGGACCACGCGCGGCCGGCGGCGCGGCAGCCCCGACACCCGGGAGGAGATCCTCGCGGTGGCCCGGCGCCGGTTCCTCGCCGACGGCTACGGGCCCGCCACGATGCGCTCCATCGCCGCCGAGGCCGGCGTGGACGCCGCGCTGATCAATTACTTCTTCGGATCGAAGAAGGGCCTGTTCGGCGCGGTGCTGGGGCTGATCGCCAATCCGCCCGAGCTGCTCGCGGGCGCGCTGCCCGGCGACCCCGCTACGCTGCCCGAACGCGTCCTGCGCGCGCTGCTGACCGCGTGGGACGACCCCGAACGGGGTCAACCGCTGGTGCTGATGGTGCGGGCCGCGACCCAGGACCCCGAACTCGCCCGGCTGCTGCGCGACTTCGTCGAGAACGAGCTGATCGGCCGCATCGCCGACCACGTCGGCGGCCCCGATGTCCGGAACCGCACCGGCGTGTTCGGCGCGCAGCTCGCCGGCGTGATCTTCTCGCGCCACATCCTCGGCGTGGAACCCGTTGCATCGATGCCGCGCGATGAATTAATCGCCCGGCTCGCGCCCGGACTCCGCGCCGTCCTGTACGGTCCACCGCGCCGGGCCCTGCCCCGCCCGGCGGACACGACCGCCCGGGCGCCACACGTCCGGCCCGGGTAAGGGACACACCCGCGCCGGAATTGCGGACAGGGGCGCAGAAAATCCGGCGACATCATTTGAAGAACGGTCTCGGCAGGCCGGGGGCGGGCGGCCTAGGCTTGACGGGTCAGGCCGTCGACACAGTCGGTGACGCCATGATCACAAGTTCGCCGGGGACCGTCGTGAACGCTTCATTCACGCACCGTCTGCTGCCCTACGACGGCGCGGACCAGTTCCTCGACGGCGCCCTCCCCTTCCTGCAGGACGGGCTGGACACCGGTGACCGCGTCCTCGCCGTCTGCGGGACCGGGCGGGAGATGCTGCTGCGCGACGCGCTCGGCCCCGCCGACGCCGGCGTCGAGTTCAGCGAACCGGCGGCCTGGTACGCGCACCCGGCACGGACCCTGGCGGACTGCCTGAGCGCGGCCGACGACGCCGCCCGGCAGGGACGCCGCCTGCGCGTCCTCGGGGAACCGGTGTGGTCGTCGCGGTCCCCGCTGGAGATCGCCGAATGGCAGCGGATCGAGGCCGTCGTCAACGTCGCGTTCCGCGGCACCGGCGCGGCGCTCATGTGCCCGTACTCGGCCACGCTCCCCGCGGGCATCGTCGCGGCGGCCCGCAAGACCCACCCCGAGACCGTGCGCGGCGGGCGGTCCCTGCCCAACCCCGGATTCCTGGACCCGTGGGCCTACTGCGCGCAGTGCGACCGCGAGCCGCTGCCGCGTCCGCCGTCCGACGCCGACACCCTGAAGATCGACAAGGCCGACCTGTACTGGCTGCGCGCGTACGTCACCGATTACGCGCGGCAGACGCCGCTGCCGGAGGAGGACCTCCAGCGGCTCCTCGTCGCGGTCACGGAGGTCGTCACCAACGCGATGCGGCACGGCGAGCCGCCCATCGTCCTGCGCATGTGGACCGAGACGGCCGGCGACGACGCCCTCGTCTGCGAGGTCGCCGACGTGGGGAGGTGGGCCCCCGGCACCGGGTACGGGCTCATCCCGCCGCGCCCCGCGGGCACCACGTCGGGAACCCGGTTCGGGCTGTGGGCCGTTCGGCTGCTGTGCTCGACCGTGCAGATCAGGACGGGCGACGACGGCAGCGTCGTCCGGCTGAGGATCGCGCTCCCCGCCACCACCCGACCCGCCCCCGTGAACGGAGAGTGAGGGGTTCCATGCGTTGGGCTTCCAAAACGTCCCGGGCGGCGTACGCTGAACAAACCACCGACCTCGATGGGCAGGCCCCATGATCAGCGAGCGGGAGACATCCTGGGCCATCAAACGTCCGGTCAGCGACGTACGGCCGGGCGATCACGGCTGGCTCGCCTACAGCGGCGTCGAGGAGCGCGACCGGGTCATCGGACCGTTCGTCCGGGAGGGCCTGCGGACCAACGAGAAGGTCGTGTACGTCACCGACGCGCCGGCCGAGCGGCTTCCCGGCCTCGGCCCCCGGCACCGGATCGACGTGGACGCCCACGGCAGGGCGGGCCGGCTGCGGGTGATCTCGCGGCGGGACGCCTGCCTCAACCGGCGGGGCGAGTTCGACCCCGCCATGATGTTCGACACCCTCGCCCGCGAGGTCGACGAGGCGTTCGACCAGGGCTTCCGCGCCGTGCGCCTCACCACCGACTACAGCTGGCTGGTGAACCGGCCGGGCCCGCCCGACCTCGGCCGGATGCTGGGCTGCGAGCACCGGGTCGACGACGCCGTGTCGCCGAGCACGATGGCCATGGCGATCTGCCAGATCGACCGGCACGCGTGCCCGCGCGACGAGCTCAACGCCCTCCGCGACACACACGAGGTCCTCGTGGAAGTGAACCCCGAATTCGACGACGGGATCCTGAAGATAGTGCGCACGTTCGAACCCGACGGGCTCCGGGTCGAGGGCGAGCTCGACGCCGCCCGGCACGCCGTGTTCGCCGAGAAGCTCGCCCAGGTGAGCGGCGACCGGCGCCGCGTCCACCTCGACCTGTCCCGGCTCGGCTTCATCGACCTCGGCGGCCTGCACCTGCTGGCCCGGCACGCGACCGGGATGCCCGCCGGCGAGCCGCTGGTCCTCGACCATCTGGCGCCCGATGTGGAGAACGTCATCGAGATGGTCGGCTGGCACCGGCTGCCGGGCCTGGCCCGCGGCGGCGAACGGGCGCTCCCGGACACGGAGGGCAGTATCTGATGGCTTTGGAGCACAGGGCTTTCCTGTACCGCGGAATCGACGACTTCCTGTCGGTCACCGTGCCGTACCTCGAATCCGGGCTGAAGAAGGACCAGGCCGTCATCGCCGTGGTGCGCGAACCCAACCTGACCGCGCTCCGGGACGTCTTCACGCCGGGCGACGCGCCGATCGGGTTCTTCGACTCGGCGGAGTTCTACCGGCATCCCGTCCACACCCTGCGCGACTACCAGACCGTCGTGAAGCAGAGCGCGCCGCGCAGCCTGTGCGCGCTGGCCGAACCCGTCTGGGACGGCTGGGACGAGCGGCAGACCCTCGAATGGATCCGCTACGAGTCCCTCATCAACGTGGTGTTCAAAGGTTCGGGGGCGAGCGCGCTGTGCCCCTACGACACCACGACCCTGCCGCCCGCGATCGTCGCGGAGGCCAGACGGACCCACCCGCTGCTGCTGGCCCCCGGGCACAACGGCCCGAGCGACGAGTACGTCGACCCGGAGACGTTCGGGTCCGGCTGCGACCGCGGCCTGCGCTTCGACCGTCCCGGCACCGCCGAATACCTCCCCATCGAAGGCGACGACCTGCACGTATTGCGGTCGTTCATCGGCGAACGCGCGGGCAGGCTCGGCCTCGCCAAGCAGTCCGCGCGGAACCTCGTCACGGCCGCCAACGAGGTCGCGGCCAACGCGCTGCAGCACGGCACACCGCCGATCGGCCTCTGGATATGGCGGGACGGCGCCGACCTCGTCTGCGAGATCGGCGACCACGGCTTCTGGCGCCCGGGCCCCGGCCCGCTGACGGGGTTCATCCCGCCGGACACGGCCCTCCAGCCCGGCTTCGGCCTGTGGACCGTCCGCCTCCTCGTCGACCTGATGGAACTCCGCGCGGGCTGGGACGGCACCTTCATCCGCCTGCGTGTTCGCTGCAGTGCCCTTGGCGTCGGGCCCTAGAGGGCCCTCCTTCGGCGGGCACTGCGTGCGATCGCTGCATCGCTTCGGCTCGCCTTGCGGCTCGCTGCGCGATCAGGTTTCTCGCTTCGCTCGAAACCTGCCTTCGGTCGCGATCGCGCACCTTTAGGTTGTTGACGGCTGAGGCCGTGGCTGGGCCGGCTGAGGCGCGGCAGGCTGAGGCGCGGCAGGCTGAGGCGCGGTGGGCGTGGGGGCGGTGGGTGTGGGGACGGTGGACGGCGCCAGCGGACGCGGCGCCTCGGGCTCCCGAGCTCCCGGCCAGGCGAACACGGCCATCGCCACCAGCACCGCGGCGGTGACGGCGGCCGCCAGGGCGGGCAGCGCCCAGCGCCGCAGCACGCTCCGGGCCGGCCGGGCCGCCCGCCCCGCGTCCCGGAACCTGCGGATCGTGTCCGGGTCGGCGTGGACGCCGTCCGCGGCCGCGCGGTAGTGGTCGCGCAGCAGGGCGTCGAGTTCGTCGTTCACCCCCGGCCCTCCCTCATGTGCTCCCGCAGCGCCGCCATGGCCCGCGCGGTGTGGCTCTTCACCGTCCCCTGTGAGATCCCGAGCGTGTCGGCGATCTCTCGTTCGTTCATGTCGCACCAGTAGCGCAGCACGACCACCGCACGCTGCTTGGCCGGCAGCCCGCGCAGGATCTCGTCGAGGTCGCCCGGCCCGGCCCCCGGAGCGGGGGCCGCGCCGGCGAGCCGCTCCAGGTCCGCGACGGACCCGGCCGGCGTGTCGCGCCGGCGGGCCCGCCGCTTGTTCTCGTCGAGAGCGAGGTTGACCAGCACCCTGCGGGCGTAGGCCTCGGGGTTGCCGTCCGCGATGCGCTCCCACCGCCGGGCGACCCGCTCGTAGGCGGTCTGGAGCAGATCCTCGGCGAGATGCCGGTCATAGACCATGAACACGGCGGTGCGCAGGAGGCGGCTCGCGGTGGCGGTCACGAACTCGTCGAACGTGACCTCGGCCCCGCGTATCTCCCGGGCGCTCACCGTGGACAGATGCCACCTACCTCTTGGGAGTGGGGCTGGCCGGCGCCGGTGCCGGCCCGGTTCCCACTTCCCCGGGCGGAACCGGCGACGGGACGGCCGCGGACGGTTCCGCCGGGGCTGATTCCGCCGGGGCCGGTTTTGCCGGGGCCGGTTTTGCCGGGGCCGGTTTTGCCGGGGCCGGCTCCGACGGGGCCGGCTCCGACGGGGCCGGCTCCGACGGGGCCGGCTTTGCCGGGGCCGGCTTTGCCGGGGCCGGCTCCGACGGGGGGCACGGGACCGGTGTGGACGGGACCTGCGACGGGTCGGCCACGTCCGGAACCGGCGAAGGTTTCCCGGTCGGCAGCCGCGCGGTGGTGCACGGCACCGGCTGTGGGGACTCCGAGGGCGCGAGCCCGCCCCGCGCGCCCGCGTGTTCCGCGTTCGCGGGCGTTCCCGATCCGGTGCCCAGCCACAGCGCCGCGGCGAAGACGCCCGCCCCGCCCACTCCCGCCAGCGCGACCATCGGTGCGCGGCGGAGACGACCCTTGTCGATCATGTTGCTCCTCAGGGGAGGTTTTCCGTACACCCCTGATAACCCCCGCCCGGCGGCTCCCGGTTGTCACACCGCCGCGGTTTTCTCCGCGGGCGTCAGGCCGACTCCGTGGGCAGGGCGGCGGGGACGAGGGCGGCGAGGGCGCGGAAGGCCTTGCCGCGGTGGCTGATGGCGTCCTTCTCCTCGGGGGACAGCTCCGCGGTCGTGCGGGACTCGCCGTCCGGGACGAAGATCGGGTCGTAGCCGAAGCCGCCGGTGCCGCGCGGCTCGCGGATCAGGGCGCCGCGCATCCGTCCCTCGACGCCGTGCTCGGCGCCGCCCGGGACGACCAGGACGGCCGCGCACACGAACGCCGCGCCCCGCCGTCCGTCGGCGACGTCGGCGATCTGGTCGAGGACGAGCCTCAGGTTGGCGGCGTCGCGGTCGCCGGTGGCGGCGCCGAACCGTCCCGACCAGCGGGCGGACAGGACGCCCGGCATGCCGTTCAGCGCGTCGACGCACAGGCCGGAGTCGTCGGCGACGGCGGGCAGGCCGGTGAACGCGGCGATCGCGCGGGCCTTCAGGAGCGCGTTGCCCTCGAACGTCGGCTCGGTCTCCGGCACATCGGGGGCGCCGGGGAACGCGTCGAGGCCGGTGACGTCGAGGCCGCCGAGGATCCGGCGCAGCTCAGCGATCTTGCCCGGATTGTGGGTCGCCAGGACGATCCGGGTCATCGCGCGAGGGCCTGTGCCTGAAGTCGCGTCAGCTCGGCGCAGCCGCCGGCCGCGAGGTCGAGCAGCGCGTCGAGTTCGGCGCGGTCGAACGGGGTGCCCTCGGCGGTGCCCTGCACCTCGACGAACCGGCCGTCGCCGGTGCAGACCACGTTCATGTCGGTCCCGGCGGCGGAGTCCTCCTCGTAGCACAGGTCGAGGCGGGCCTCACCGTCCACGACGCCGACGCTGATCGCCGACACCGAGGTGATGAGCGGGTCGCCCCTGAGCAGCCTGCGTTCGCGCATCCAGCTCACCGCGTCGGCCAGCGCCACGTACGCGCCGGTGATCGCGGCGGTGCGGGTGCCCCCGTCGGCCTGCAGGACGTCGCAGTCGAGCTGGACGGTGTTCTCGCCGAGCGCCTTGAAGTCGAGGCACGCCCGGACGGAACGGCCGATCAGCCGGGAGATCTCGTGGGTGCGGCCGCCGATCCGCCCCTTCACGGACTCGCGGTCGTTGCGGGTGTTGGTGGCGCGGGGCAGCATCGCGTACTCGGCGGTGACCCAGCCGAGGCCGCTGTCGCGCCGCCACCGGGGCACCGAGTCCTGCACGGACGCGGCGCACAGTACCCGTGTCGCGCCGAACTCGACCAGCACCGAGCCCTCCGCGTGGTCGAGCCATCCGCGCTGGATGCGGACGGGACGGAGCTGGTCGGACGCGCGGTCATCGGGGCGAGGCATGCGATCCACCCTAGCGGGACTCAAAGGGTGTACTGGGCGCCCACGCGGGCCAGCTCGATGTCGCCGTCGTAACCGCTGGCCTTGGCCTCCTTGAGCGAGAGGTCCGCGTCGTTCCACGGCACCAGGTGGGTGAGGACGAGCCGTCCGGCGCCGGCGCGGGCGGCGTGCTCGCCGGCCTCGCGGGCGGTCAGATGCAGCTCGGACGGCAGGCCGGGGCCTTCCAGGAAGGACGCCTCGCACAGGAACAGGTCGGCGCCGCTCGCCAGCTCGACCAGCGTGTCGGACACGCCGGTGTCGCCCGAGTAGGCGAGGGTCCTGCCGCCGTGCTCGATGCGGAACGCGTACGCCTCGACCGGGTGCGGCATCAGCGCCGTCGTCACGCGGAACGGTCCGATCTCGTAGGGGCCGGGACGCAGGTCGTGGAACTCGAACGTCCCGGACATGCCCGGCTCGGGGTCGAGGTCGTAGGCCCGCGCCATCCGAGCCGCGGTGTCGGTGGGGCCGTGCACCGGGATCGGCGGTGGCGGGCCGCCCGGCCGGTAGGTGCGCGCCACCCAGTATCCGCACAGGTCCAGGCAGTGGTCGGCGTGCAGGTGCGAGATGCAGACGGCGTCGATCTCGTACAGCGAGCGGAACCGCTGCAGCGATCCGAGCGCCCCGTTGCCGAGATCGAGCACCAGCGCGTAGCCGTCCGCCTCGATCAGGTAGCTGGACGCGGGGCTGTCCGGCCCCGGGAAACTGCCGGAGCAGCCGATCACTGTGACCCGCACGCTCAACTCCTCCTTTGCGTCCCCGAGGAATCAGGTCGTCAGCGCCTTGTCCGGCGCCGTCTCAACCGAACCGATCTCCGGCCCCAGGAACCGCCGGCCGAGCTCGGCGAACACGGCGGGGTCCCCGGTGGCGCGGAACCGGTGCCGCGGCCGGGGCGTCGCCTCGGCGCGGGAAAGCCCCCGATCGTGGAGCACGCGATACACGTCCTTGGCGGTCTCGTCGGCGCTTGACACCAGTGTGACGCCGTCTCCCACGACATACGAGATGACGCCGGTCAGCAGTGGGTAATGGGTGCAGCCGAGGATGAGGGTGTCGCATCCCGCGTCCACGATCGGGCGGAGGTAGCCGCGTGCCGCGTCCAGCAGTTCCCCGCCCATCGTCACGCCCGCCTCGACGAACTCGACGAAGCGCGGGCACGCCGTGCTGACCAGTTCGATGTGCGGTGCGGCGGCGAAGGCATCGTCGTAGGCGCGGCTGTTCACGGTGGCCTCCGTGGCGATCAGCCCGACCCGCCCGTTGGACGTGGCGCGGGCCGCGCGCCGGGTGGCGGGGTTGATGACCTCGACCACCGGGAGGGCGTAGCGTTCCCGGGCGTCGCGCAGCATCGCCGAGCTGGCGCTGTTGCAGGCGATCACCAGCATCTTCACGCCCTCGTCGACGAGCCGGTCGAGCATCTCGAGGGCGAAGGCGCGGACCTCCGCGATGGGACGCGGCCCGTACGGCTGGCGGGCCGAGTCCCCCAGGTAGACGATCGGCTCGTTCGGCAGCTGGTCGAGGATGGCGCGTGCCACGGTCAGCCCGCCGAAACCGCTGTCGAAGATCCCGATGGGGGCGTCTGGGAGGCCGTCCCCCCGGGATGCTGCTGACATGGTGCACAAGGCTAAGCGAGAAGGCCCCGCACGGGTACGTCATGCGTTGGACATCACACCGTCACATGCCGGAAAACCGTCCAGTTCACGCCGTGTGCGCGTGATCCGGACGCGAACCGGGCCGAAACGCCGGTGGTGCAAAGTTTGAGCGAGAGCGAACCGGGGGGTGTGGGGGGTCGTCCCCCCACAGAGAAAAGTTTGAGCGAGAGCGAACCGGGGGGTGGGGGCGTCCCCCACAGGGAGTCGCTTCACGAGCGGAGGCGGGGCACCCGGGCGATCTGCCGGCTCTGCGCGACGAGCCGGCCCGCGGAGTCCCAGACCTCGACCTCTTCGTCGAACCAGCCGTCGGAGAGGAGCCGGCCGCCGCCGTGCACGGCCAGCCAGCCGGGCGCCGGCACCGCCCGCATGTGCCAGGTCAGTTCGACGGTCGGGGCCCAGCCCTGCGCGCCGAGGTTCAGCGCGACGGGCGGCAGCGCGTCCACGGCGAGCGCGAGGGAGTAGGCGTCGATCGCGTAGTCGTCGCGGTGCCGGAACCAGCCGCGGATCTCGGGGCGTCCGCTCGGCTGCCCGTCCAGCCAGCCCATCGTCGACCGGTCGAAGCGCATGTCGACCCGGTCGGCGAACCCGTCGCCCGACGGGGGCCGGAAGTCGGTGCACTCCTCCAGCGGCGGCATCGCCGGGGGCGCCTCACCGGTCCAGGCGGGTTCGGCGGCGGCGTCGAGGGTGCCGGTGGTGATCAGGGCGTCCACGACGGGACGGCCGTCCTGGACGAGGGTGACCAGCGACGCGGCGGCCGTGCGGCCCTGCTTGCGGGACTCGACGGTCACCTCGGCGGGGCCGGGCTTGGCGACCCGGTGGAAGTTCGCCGCGGTCGAGACGGGGTGCGCGTGCGGGGAGGCGTCGACGGCGGCGCGGCCCAGCACGGCCATGAGGTAGCCGCCGTTCAGCGCCTCGGCGAAGCCGAAGTCGCCGTCCAGGACGGCCTCGTACCGGCCGTCGTCGACCTGCTTCACCGCGGTCGCGTCGCCGAACCCGCTCATCCGCACACTCCTGCGTCCCTGCCGCGCGGCGGGGATCGTCCACCCGTCCGGCACGGTTCTAGAATAACGTTCGAAAACGCACTCTACCGTGCCGGACGCGACACCGGCGCTCTCAGGCACCGGCCGGAGCCTGCCTGGTCAGGCCCAGAGCTGCCCTTCGAGGCGGGCCTCCGCCTCCTCCAGCGTCCCGCCGTACGCGCCGGTGGACAGGTACTTCCAGCCGCCGTCGGCGATCACGAAAGCGATGTCGGCCCGCTCGCGGGCCTTGACCGCCTTCTTCGCCATGCCGAGCGCCGCGTGCAGCGCGCCTCCCGTCGAGATGCCCGCGAAGATGCCCTCCTGCTCCAGCAGCTCGCGGGTGCGGCGCAGCGCGTCCCCCGACGTGACCGAGAACCGCGTGGTCAGCACCGACTCGTCGTACAGCTCCGGGATGAAGCCCTCGTCGATGTTGCGCAGCCCGTACACCAGATCCCCGTACCGGGGCTCCGCCGCGACGATCTTCACGTCCGGCACCCGCTCGCGCAGGAACCGGCCGACGCCCATCAGCGTGCCCGTGGTGCCGAGCCCGGCGACGAAGTGCGTCACCGTCGGCAGGTCCTCCAGGATCTCCGGGCCGGTCGTCTCGTAGTGCGCGAGGGCGTTGGCCTCGTTGCCGTACTGGTAGAGCATCACCCAGTCGGGGTTCTCCTCCGCCAGCCCCTTCGCCACCCGGACGGCCTCGTTCGAGCCGCCGGCCGCCGGGGAGAAGATGATCCGCGCGCCCCACATCTCCAGGAGCTGGCGGCGCTCGGCGGAGGTGTTCTCCGGCATCACGCACACCATCTCGTAGCCGCGCAGCTTCGCGACCATGGCCAGCGAGATGCCGGTGTTGCCGGACGTCGGCTCCAGGATCGTGCAGCCCGGCGTCAGCAGCCCCTCCTTCTCCGCCTTCTCGATCATGTAGAAGGCGGGACGGTCCTTCACCGAGCCGGTCGGGTTGCGGTCCTCCAGCTTGGCCCAGAGCCGGACGTCGTCGCTCGGCGAAAGCCGCGGCAGTCCGACCAGCGGCGTGCGGCCGAGCGAGTCCAGCAGAGAGTCGAAACGCATTGTGCCGCCGCCCAGCCCGGCTCAGCCGCCGGCTACGGCCGGGAGGATGGTGACGCTGTCGCCGTCGGCGACCTCCGTCTCCAGGCCGCCGAGGAAACGTACGTCCTCGTCGTTGAGGTAGACGTTGACGAACTTGCGCAGGCCCTTGTCGTCGACCAGCCGGCCGCGCAGGCCGGCGTGGCGCGAGTCCAGGTCGGTGAACAGCTCGTCCAGCGTGCCGCCCTTGCCCTCGACGGCCTTCGCGCCGTCGGTGAGGTTGCGCATGATCGTCGGGATGCGGACCTCGATCGCCATCGCGGTGATCTCCTTCTACGTCGTACGGGGGCTCCCCGCCCTCTGCGTCACAACCGGGCGGGGAGCGGGATGATTCCAGGCAGGATCAGCGCGTCAGCGACAGTCGTAGACGACCTCGGCGCGCGAGTGCCCGAACAGGAAGCTCTGTACGGGTGGCACCGCGGCGGAGCCGGCGCGGCGTCGAGCCGCCGGCGGTTCGCCGCCCGTCCCGTGCCCGCTCGTCCACATGACGACCAGTTTACCGGCCGCGACCCGGGCGTTCCGTGCCGACCCGTGCCGCCGCTAAGCGTCGTAGGCGTCGACGACGGCGACCTCTTCCTCGGTGACCTCACCGTCCACGATCCGGAACGACCGGAACTCGGTGTCGTCCTCCTCGCGGGTGGAGACGAGCACGTAGTGGGCGTTCGGCTCGGAGGCGTAGGAGATGTCGGTGCGCGACGGGTACGCCTCGGTGGCGGTGTGCGAGTGGTAGATGACCACCGGCTCCTCGTCCCGGTCGTCCATCTCCCGCCACACCTTGAGCTGCTCGTGGGAGTCGAACCGGTAGAACGTCGGGGACCGCTCGGCGTTCATCATCGCGACGTACCGGACGGGCCGGTCGGAGCCGATGGGGCCGGCGATGACGCCGCAGGCCTCGTCGGGATGGTCGGCGCGCGCATGCGCGACGATCTTCTCGACAAGGGCACGCTCGATCGTCAGCATGGTCCGAGCCTATTGCAATGCCCCTGGCGTCGGACGCCGGGCGTGCCTCCGCGGCCTCAGCCGAGCTTGACGTGGAGGCGGATCTGGGTGCCGTCGGCGCCCGAGCGGATCTCCACGATGTGGCACAGCCGCCGGACGGCCCACATCTCGGCGTCGTGCCCCGGGCCGCCCGGCGGCTCGTAGCCGGCGAAACGGCCGGTCATGATCCGCACCGGGTCCGCGATGTCGCAGATCAGCTCGCCGCCCTCCGCCCACACCCACAGCGAGCCGCGTCCGCCGCCGTCCCGGACGACGCCGGTGGCGACCTCGTTCGCCGCCAGCACGAACGGGAGCGTGCGCCCCTCCGGCAGCCCGAGCCGGGCGGCCTCGGCGGACAGGAAGCTCCGCAGCGCCGGCAGCCCGCCCGTCGCGAACGACCTGCGGGCGGCCGTGGCGGGCGGCGGAGGCAGCGCACCCGCGTCGCACTCGGCGCAGAACTCGGCGGGGCCGGTGAACCGGCCGGCGGGCGCCGGCCCGTCCGGACCGGTCAGCTCGGGATGGGTGCGCGCCGCGGCGTCCAGCACGTGCCCGGCGAGCGCCTCCGTGTCGTACGCGCACATGATCAGGGTCGGGGTGCCGGCGAACACGACGTTCAGCAGCGCGTCGTGCCGCTTCCACTCCCGGGTCTCCAGCGGTGTCAGGCCGTCCCAGACCGGCTCCGCCAGCAGCCGCAGCCGCCCGCGCGGCCACCAGTCGGCGCACGCCCGGTCGTGGCCGGAGGCCAGCGCGAGCATCGGGCCGCGGAACCACCGCGCCGCGTCGATGAACTCGATCCCCGCGGCGGTCTCGGGGCCGAGCTGTTCGCGCAGGGCCGCCGCGGCCGGCGGCCCGGCGATGACGACGACCGCGTCGCCCGAGCGCCGCCCGGCGCGCAGGAACGGCACGGCGGTCAGCAGGAACTCGCGCCGCGACCCGTACAGCAGCGCCCGGTGGACGAGGACGTCCCGGCCGGCCCGCGCGGGAACCCCGGGACGCAGGGCGCTGCGCCCGGTCATACGGCCGCCTCCGCGACGATCCCGGGCGCGGTGTCCCAGCCGGAGGCGCGCAGCATCAGCTCCACGCACCCGGGCATCGACCGCAGGATCACCTGCCGGTCGAGGACGGTGCTCGTCTCGTTTACGCGGATCAGGGCGCGCAGGCCGTCCATGTCGCAGAAGTCGAGCCGGGACAGGTCCAGGCACAGGTGCGCGGCGTCGTCGAACTCGCGAAGCGCCTCGACCAGCGCGGGCAGGGTCGACTCGTCGATCGCGCCGGACAGCCGCAGGCCGGGCGGCGCGAACAGCGGGACGATCGCCAGCACACCGTCGTCGAAGACGGCGTCGGCGCCGGCCCGTCCGCCGTGGCGGTCCTCCACCTCGCGCAGGTGGTCGCCGGTGAACCAGCGGCGGTCGTACTGGCACAGCGCCATCGCGGGACGGCCCGGCCGGGTGACGGCCCGGTGGACGGCGCCCTCGAACACCGCGAACCGCTCCGTGCCGGGCCAGCCGCGCAGGGAGGGCGACGCCTCGCCCGTGACCCGCACCCCCGGGTGCCCGCGGGCAAGCGCGGAGCCGATCACGGCGTCGAGATCGGTCTCGGCGGTGGACAGCACGTTCAGGCGGCCGTCGCCGAGCGCGGCCCCGAAGCCGTGACGGAGCCGTTCCGCGGCGGCGCCGGCGGGCTCGTCGTCCACCAGGTAGACCAGGGCGTGCCCGGCGCGCAGACCATCGTTGAGGAACGCCGTCAGGACGGCGTGGCGTTCCTCATCGTTGACGTAGGCGAGGCACAGATGATCGCCGGCCCGCATCTCGCCGACCGGCGTGGCGGGTCCTCCGGACCGGTGACGGACCTGCTCGGGAGCCATGGACCTCCTCGGGGAGCGCCGGTGCCGTCAGCGTGAGCGGGGTTCGATGGAGATGCCCGGCGCGTCGGCGAGGCCCTCGTCGCGGAGCCGGTCGCGGAGGGCGGGCGGCACACCCCGCAGCAGCAGCCCGCGGCCCCGGCCGGGACGGCCCGCGCCGGTCAGCAGGCGCAGCCCGTCCGTGTCGCAGGCCGTCACGCCGCCGAGGTCGAGGCAGAGCAGGCCCGTCCGGGTCGTGATCGACGCCAGGACCGCTTCGGCGGCCGGACGGGTCGACCCGTCGATGACCCCGGCCAGTTCGGCGCCGGGCGGGCTGAAGATCGGCGTGATGCGCAGCGAGCCGTCGTCGTGGTAGTCGTCGACGCGGACGCGCCCCATGTGGCGGGTCTCCACCGCCGCGAGCCGCGCGTCGTCGAACCAGCGCCGGTCGAACTGGCAGACCGCCATCGCCTTCACGTCGGAGGTCATGAAGGCGTCGTCGAGCATCTGCTCGAACTCGCCGAACTGCTCGGTGCCCGGCCAGCGGCGCAGCGAGAACCTCGCCTCGCCCGCGATCCGCACGCCCGCGTAGCCCTGGACGTAGGCGAGGTCGACCTCCGTGGCGATCAGCTCGATGCTCTCGGCCGGGTCGAACCGGCCGCTCGCGAGGAACGTCTCCTCGGCGGTCCGCACGACGAGATGCCCGGCCTCCATGGCGGCGGCGAGATCGGCCGCCCGGTCCCGCGGGGCGGGGCCGGTGACGTCCGCCCGCTCGGAGAGCAGCCAGCCGAGCACGTCCGGCGCGGGGACGCCGTCGGAGATGTAAATGATCTTGTGGCCCGCGCGGACCCCGTCGCGCGCGTAGGCGGCCATGATCGACCGCCGCTCCTCGTCGTTGTCGAACAGCAGGGCGAGATGGTCGCCCAGCCTCATCGTGCCGACCGGCTTCGCACGGGTGCCCACAATGGACATGGCGGCCTCCGATTGCCCTTCCGGCCCGCCGGTACGGGCCATGCCGGTACGAGCCTGAACGCCCTTGGCGACACGGTAACAACCGTCCGCACCGGCGTCCCGACAATCGGTAATGTCCGCTATGACCGGCTGTGGACGTCCGGGACGGTCACCAGAGAACGTTGACGAGGCTGTCCTGCAGCATGGTCAGCCAGTCGTAGGCCGCGAACATGGGCGTGCGGGGGTCGTCCCGGTCCATCTTCTCCGCCTCCTCGTACCACTCCTCGGTGATGTCCAGCCGGGTGCCCAGCGCCAGCCGGACGTCGTTCAGCGCCCGCAGCCACGCCTGCGCCTGCTTCTCGTCCAGGACGACGGCGGACCCGGCACCGCCCAGCGAAGCCAGCACGACCTCGGCGGCCTCGCGTTTACCGTCGCGCAACCCCATCTCGGTGTAACGGCGGAACTCACCCGCGGCCTCACCGTCGTCGCGGTAGGCGTCCGGGAACAGCCGCGCCAGAACCGGGTCCTCCGGCTTGGCGGCGTTCTCGGTGATGCCCATCGAGGCGAGCTCGTCGTCCCCGCCGGGCGCGTCGCCCAGCAGTGCGAGCAGCTGCTCCATCAGGGCGCGCATGAGCGCGATCTCCTCGGCCTCCAGCCGAACCCTGATGCCGTCGCGGGTCTTCTTCACCTGGCTCACGGGTCGCTCCGCTCCACACGGCTCATCGGATCGCTCCGCCCACGGGCTCAGTCGTCCCGTTTCACGGTGGCCCACAGGCCGTAGGAATGCAGGATCTCCACATCCCGCTCCATCTCCTCGCGGGTGCCGTTGGCCACGACGGCACGCCCCTTGTGGTGCACGTCGAGCATCAGTTTCTCGGCCTTGGTCTTGGGGTAGCCGAACACGGCCTGGAACACGTACGTGACGTACGACATCAGGTTGATCGGGTCGTTCCAGACGATGGCCAGCCAGGGCCGGTCGGCGCTCACGTCCTCCTCGGCGTCCGGCCGCTCCAGTTCGACGGGTGCGGGCGCCGTGCTCATGGCGCTCATTCCGCGTCTCCCCCTCTCCACATGAAGTCCGTCCGCCCACTGCACCCGATGCTATGCGCCACTTCCCCGTTCGGGTGCGATGGCCCACACGACCATGGTGCCCACAGTGGGGCTTATGGTTCCACTGTGGACCTTGGTGACGGTACTGCCCTGCTGACCGACCAGTACGAGCTGACCATGCTCCAGGCGGCGCTGCGCAGTGGAACGGCCGGCCGGCGCTCGGTCTTCGAGGTGTTCGCACGGAACCTGCCCGCCGGCCGCCGGTACGGCGTCGTCGCCGGTACGGGGCGGCTCCTGGACGCGATCGAGGCGTTCCGGTTCGAGCCCGCGCAGCTGGAGTTCCTGGCATCGAACGGCATCGTGGACGAGCCCACGCTGCGATGGCTGGAGGAGTATCGCTTCACCGGCGACGTCTGGGGTTATGCCGAGGGCGACTGCTACTTCCCGGAATCGCCGATCCTGGTCGTCGAGGGAACGTTCGGGGAGGCGGTCCTGCTGGAGACCCTCGCCCTGTCGATCCTCAACCACGACTGCGCGATCGCGTCCGCGGCGTCCCGGATGGTGCACGCGGCCCAGGACCGCCCCATCATCGAGATGGGGTCGCGCCGCGCCCACGAACGCGCCGCCGTGGCCTCCGCGCGCGCCGCCTACATCGCGGGATTCGCCACCACCTCCAACCTGGAGGCGGGCCGCCTGTACGGCGTGCCGACCGCCGGGACGAGCGCGCACTCGTTCACCCTCCTGCACGACAGCGAACGGCACGCCTTCGAAGCCCAGCTCGCGTCCCTCGGCGAGGGCACCACGCTCCTGGTCGACACCTACGACGTCGAACGGGCCGTCCGCACCGGCGTGGAACTCGCCGGACCGGCCCTCGGCGCCGTCCGGCTCGACAGCGGCGATCTGGGCGTGCTGGCGCGCCGCGTCCGCGATCAGCTCGACGCGCTGGGCGCGCACGACACGCGCATCGTGGTCACCGGCGATCTGGACGAGTACGGCATCGCGGCCCTGGGCGCGGCACCCGTGAACGGCTACGGCGTCGGGACGTCCCTCGTGACCGGCTCGGGTGCCCCCACGGCGTCCCTCGTGTACAAGCTCGTTGCCCGGTCGGACGGGCCCGAGGAGGACGCCCCCATGCGTCCGGTGGCGAAACGCTCCACCGGCAAACCCAGCCGTGGCGGACGCAAGACGGCCGTCCGCCGCATCGACGGGCACGGCGTCGCCTACGTCGAGACCATCTCAACCGGTGAACCGGCCCCCGGCCCGCGCGACCGCGTCCTCCAGGTACCGCTGGTGCGCGGCGGCGAGGTCGTCGGACGCGAAGCGCTCACCGAGACCAGGGAACGCCACGCCCGCGCGGTCGCGGAACTGCCGGCGACGGCGACCCAGCTCTCCAAGGGCGAACCCGCCGTACCCACCGAGTTCGTCAACGGCGGCCCGCGCAGTTGATCCCAACCCGCCTTGACGGGGTAGCGTCCCAGTTGTCTGGGCAAGAACCGTCTGGGCGAATCCGGAGGAGAAACCGGTACAGGGGAGCGGTCATGGGCAAGAAGGCTCTGATCATCGTGGACGTGCAGAACGATTTCTGCGAGGGCGGCTCGATGGGCGTCGCCGGCGGGGCGGACGTGGCCACCGCCATCTCCGGGCATATGACCGGGCACCGGGACGAGTACCGGCACATCGTGGCGACCCGGGACTTCCACCTCGACCCCGGTGACCACTTCTCCGAGGAGCCCGACTTCGTCGACACGTGGCCGCCGCACTGCGTCATCGGCACGCCGGGCGCGGACTTCCACCCCAACCTGGCCCTCGCGCCCATCGAGGCGGTGTTCAGCAAGGGCCGCGAGACCGCCGCCTACAGCGGCTTCGAAGGCTTCTCCGACGACGAGCTGCCCCTCGCGGACTGGCTCACCACCCGCGGCGTCGACGCCGTGGACATCGTCGGCATCGCCACCGACCACTGTGTCCGCGCCACCGCCGTCGACGCCGTCCGCGCGGGCCTGCGCACCACCGTGCTGCTCGACCTCACCGCCGGGGTCAGCAAGCCCACCGTCGACCGGGCGCTGGACGAACTGGCGCAGGAGGGAATCGTCCTGTCCGGTGCCCCGGTGGTGGCCGCCTGACCATGACGGAACTCAGGGTCGTCCTCATCGCCGGCGTGTCCGGCAGCGGCAAGACCACCATCGGGACCATGCTCGCCGAACGCATCGGCTGGGACTACGCCGAGGCCGACGAGTTCCACTCGCAGGCCAACATCGACAAGATGAGCTCGGGGCACGCGCTCACCGACGCCGACCGCCTCCCCTGGCTGCACTCCATCGCCGCCTGGATCGACGACCGGCTCCGCACCGACCGCCCCGGCGTCGTCACCTGCTCCGCCCTCAAACGCAGATACCGGGACATGCTGGCGGGGGGCCGCTCCCACGTCGCGATGGTCCTGCTGGACGGCGACCGCGACATGATCGCCGCCCGCATGAGGGACCGCAAGGGCCACTACTTCAGCGCCGACCTCCTGGACACCCAGTTCGCCGACCTGGAACTCCCCGCCCCTGACGAGGACGTCCTCACCGCCCCCATCGACGGCACCCCGGAGGAAACGGTCGCCCACATCATCGCCGGCCTCGGACTCACCCCCGCCGACACCGACCCCGGCGACGCCGGCCGGCCGTATCGGTCGCGGACGTAGCAGCGGCCCGGCACCGCACACGGTAAAGACGGGCCGAGGCCGCCCGCCGGCGATCTTCGCCTCAGTGGCGGCGTTTCGCGGCCCATTCGCGGATCTTGGCGATGCGCTTGTGGATGTCGTCGGCGCTGGCCTGGGCGATGACGGGGCCGCCGCACGCGGCGCGCAGCTCGGTGTGGATGACGCCGTGCGGCTTGCCGGTGCGGTGGTTCCACGCGCCGACGAGGCCGTTCAGCTCGCGGCGGAGGGCGGCGATGTCCTCGGCGGCGGTGCGGTCGTCGCGGGGGTCGCCGGTCTTGCGCCTGCGCTCCCCGGCGATCTGCTCCGCCTGCCGTTTGCGCAGCAGCGCCGACACCTGCTCGGGTTCCAGCAGGCCGGGGATGCCGAGGTACTCCTCCTCCTCGGCCGAGCCCGGCTGGGCGTGCATGCCGAACTCGCCGCCGTCGTACAGGACGCGGTCGAACGTGGCGGACGCCTCGACCGTCTCGAACGGAAGCTCCTCGCCGACGTCGGGCGAGTCGTTCTCGCGGTTGGCCTCGGCGAGCAGCTCGTCGTCCAGGCCGTCCTCGCGGACCGGGCGGTCGAGGACGTGGTCGCGCTCGGTCTCCATCTCGGCGGCGTGCCCCATCAGCGTCGGCACCGACGGCAGGAAGACCGAGGCCGTCTCGCCGCGTCTGCGGGCGCGGACGAAACGGCCGATGGCCTGCGCGAAGAACAGCGGCGTGCTGGTGGAGGTGGCGTAGACGCCGACGGCGAGGCGCGGGATGTCGACGCCCTCGGACACCATCCGCACCGCGACCATCCAGCGGTCGTCGGTCTCGCCGAACTGCTTGATCTTCTTGGACGCGCCCGGGTCGTCCGACAGCACGACCGTGGCGCCCTGGCCGGTGACGGCGCGCAGCATCTTGGCGTAGGCGCGGGCCGTCTCGTGGTCGGTGGCGATGACCAGGCCGGCCGCGTCCGGGATGACGCGGCGCAGCTCGGTGAGGCGGCGGTCGGCGGCGGCGATGACCTGCTTGATCCAGTCGCCCTTGGGGTCGAGCGCGGCGCGCCACGCCTGGGCGGTCTGGTCCTGGGTGAGCGGCTCGCCGAGCGTCGCGGTGATCTCGTCGCCGGCGCGGGTGCGCCAGCGCATCTCCCCCGCGTACGCCAGGAAGATCACCGGGCGGACGACGCCGTCGGCGAGGGCCGGGCCGTACCCGTAGGTGTAGTCGGCGCGGCTGCGCTTGACGCCGTCCGGCCCCTCGTCGTACTGGACGAACGGGATCGGGTTGATGTCGGTGCGGAACGGCGTGCCGGACAGCGCGAGGCGCCGCGCCGCGGGCTCGAACGCCTCCCGGACGGCGTCGCCCCAGGACAGGCCGTCGCCCGCGTGGTGCACCTCGTCGAAGATGACCAGCGACTTGCGGGATTCGGTGCGGTTGCGGTGCAGCGCGGGACGCGCCGCGACGGTCGCGTAGGTGATGGCGACGCCGTGGAAGTCCTTGCCGACGGGCCCCTGCCCGTTCTGGTACTCCGGGTCGATCATGATGCCGACGCGGGAGGCGGACTCGGCCCACTGCCGCTTGAGATGTTCCGTGGGGCACACGATCGTGATCGCGGAGATGACGCGGCGCTCCATCAGCTCGCGGGCGAGGCGGAGCGCGAACGTCGTCTTACCGGCACCGGGCGTCGCGACGGCGAGGAAGTCGCGCGGTCCCGGCTGCCGACCGTCCGTACCGCTGTGCTCGCCCGGGGAGCGACCCCCGGAACCCCCGAAGTACGCCTCCAGCGCCTGCTGCTGCCAGGCGCGCAGGGACGACGCCGTCCCCCAGGCGGCCCGCTCGGGGAAGGCGGGAGGCATGCTCGATGCGGCGAAGGTGCTCACGGTCATCGAAGGCTACCGAGCCCCACCGACAGATCGTGCCCCGGCGGTCCCCGCTGTGCCGAGTTCCACACTCCGGTGACCGCTGCGGCGGGAGCGGTAGGCGGCCCATGCGGCCCGGATGCGACGGCCCTGGCCTGCGGTGAACTCCCGCATGCAGGTGTCGTGGGCGTAGTCCATGAAGTTGTGCACGGGATCGCGGCCCCTCTGCGGGCATGTGTCCCGGGAGTGAGGACATCCTTGCGCCGGTCTCGCCTCGTACGGGGTGTCGGCCACACCGTCCCCGGGTGAGAAGCAGCCGCCCTCGAACGTGTGGAACAGGCCGAGCCAGTGCCCGATCTCGTGGACGGCCGTGTAACCGCGGTCGAACGGGCCGAGCGATCCGCCCGGCAGGCTCCGGTAGTCGATGACGACGCCGTCCATGCGCGGATCTTCGCGGTACCACTGGGGGAACGTGGAGAAGCCCAGCACGTCCGTCCCCACGGCGGCGGTGTAGACGTTGAGCGTGCGGCGCCCTCCCTTGCGCAGGCGTCGTTTCATCGGGCTCTCGTGTCTCCTCGGGTTGTGGAACCAGGCCGATCTGTCGGTGCGGTCGTAGCCGGCCAGGCGGAACCTGACACGGGTGTCGGCGCCGCCCTTCTTGCCTCCGTACGCGGCGTTCAGCGTGGAGATCTGCCGGCGGACGTCCTTCTTGGACAGCCGGCCCTTGCGTCCGCTGTGGACGACGTGGAACCGCACCGGGACGACGACGCGCCGCGCTCTGCGCAGCGTGGAGTCGAGGCGCCGTTCGTCGGAGGTGCCGAAGCGGCCGAGGAGCGTCCGCCGGAGATCGGCGAGCATGGCGACGACCTGGTCATGGCCGAGGTCGGCCCGGTCGCCCGGACGGGCCCCCGGATGGCCTCTTCGCGCCGCGGCCGGATCCGGGACGCATCCGTCCTCGCGTCCCGCCGCCGGAGCGGCTCGGACCCGCCCCCGGTCACTCGCCGAACCTGGAACAGCACACACCGTAATCAACAGTGCGCACACCGAAACCCCGGCCAACCGCCGCATTCATCCCCCGTATGTAAAGAACACCGAAGTCCCGCGGTCAGCGTCTCTCAGGGAATCCCAGAGGTGGAACGCGACCGCGGGACCGCACGCGCGCACGCCGGAACGGGCGGCGCGCCGTCAGCCGCCTCTCAGCGGCCGGCCAAATGAACGATTCTCATCCTCGGTCGCCCGCACATGGCCTTGGCGACAGGCCGGATGAAAATGCTCACTCGTCGCCCTTGCCGCCGCCCGTCTTCATGGACTCGTAGATCTCCTTGCACTCCGGGCAGACGGGATACTTCTTCGGATCCCGGTTCGGCACCCAGACCTTGCCGCACAGCGCGATCACCGGCGTGCCGGTCACCGCGCTCTCGGTGATCTTCTGCTTCTTCACATAGTGGGCGAACCGCTCATGGTCGCCGTCACCGTGCGAGAGGTCGGGCCTGACATCAGTCTGGGTGTCGCCGTCGGGAAGGATCTTCGTACTCACGTCGTCCACCTTAGTTCAGCGTCGGGTCCTCGGGAAAAGTGGAGACGAACGCCAGGTCGCCGCCCTGCCTGCGCAGGACGTCCTGCCACAGCCGGTCCGGGTCGTCCGCGAAGACGTCCCCCGCCTCGGCCGGAACCAGATACCAGGAGCCGTCCTCGATCTCGGCGCGCAGCTGCCCCGCCGACCATCCGGCGTAGCCCGCGAACACCCGGAGCTGCAGCAGCTCGGCCGCCAGCAGACCGGGAGGGGCCTCCAGGTCGACGAGGCCCACCCGGGAGACCTCGGCGCCGCCGTTCAGGGCGCGCCATCCGAGCGGCTCCTCCTCCCCGGGGAGGCGGGCCAGGGCCAGCGCGTTCTCCAGCGCGACCGGACCGCCCTGGAACACCACGGCAGGCCCCGTGACGAGCTCGGCCCAGGGCGGCAGCACACGGTCGACGGGAACCTCGGTCGGCCGGTTGAGGACAACGCCCAGCGTGCCGCCGTCACCCTCGTGCTCGACGAGCAGGACGACGCTCCGCCGAAAGTTGGGATCCTCCAGCTGGGGGGTCGCCACCAGCAAAAGCCCCACCCTGATGCCGTCTTCCATGCGTTCCATCATGCGTTGCGCGGACCTCCGGCGGCACGTCCCCCCACTCGTTAGCCTGTTACGCATTCCTATCGATGGGGATATCGGCACCACAAGGACCTAGGTTAAGAATGATCTAGGATCATCGGCCGCCCGCTTGGTGCGCGCCCGGCGGGCCGGGGAGGACAGCGATGCAGTTGCCCAGGGTCGTCATCGGCGCCGTGTTCTTCGTCATCGCAGCGCTCCTCGCCATCCCCATGCTGATCGACTGGGGATCACCGGAGTCGCGCGCCTCCACCTCCGCCACCACGCCCGGGAGCCCGAGCCCGTCCGGCACCGCGACCTCGCCGTCGCCCGGCCCGTCCGAGACCTCGCCGTCGCCGACCGCGTCGGCGCCCGCGCAGCCGGTGACGGCCTCGATCGGGTCGGTCTCCTGCCCGGCCGGCACCGTGAAGGTCACGATCCGCAACACCGGGAAGCGGAACGAGGACTTCGGGGTCGAGAAGAACGACGGCACCGCCGCGATCCCCGGCCAGATCCGGGCGAACTCGACCCGGTCGGTGGCCGTCGGGCTCCGCGAGGACCGCCGCACGCGCATCACCGTCAACTGGGCCAACAAGCGGATCGAGAGCAAGACGGTGAAGGCCGACTGTGAGAAGGCGGGCGCGGCGCCGACCAAGACCCCGCCGGAGGAGCTGCCCAGCACCGGGCCCGACGCCGTCCTGTGGGCGCGCGGCGCGACCGGCGTCGCCGTCATCCTCACCGGCGCGATCATCTTCTGGTACGGCGGGATCTGGCCCCGCCGCCGCGACCGGATCTTCCCGGACAAGTCCAAGTAGCACGGCCGGGCCGCGCCGCCCGGCGGACCCGCGCCGACCCCCGGCTCAGGCCTCGGTGCGGGTACGTCCGCCCGCGGCCTCCCGGACGGCCCCGGCGACGAAGTTGCTCACGTCGGGGTGGAAGACGCTGGGGACGATGTAGTTGGGGCCCAGCTCGTCCGGCGTGACGACCTCGGCGAGGGCCTTGGCGGCGGCGGCGAGCATGTCCAGGGTGACGATGTCGGCCTGGGCGTCCAGCAGACCGCGGAAGACGCCGGGGAACGCCAGCACGTTGTTGATCTGGTTGGGGTAGTCGCTGCGGCCGGTGGCGACGACGGCGGCGTGCTCGCGCGCCTCGTCCGGCGACACCTCGGGCTCGGGATTGGCGAGCGCGAACACGATCGCGTCGTCGTTCATCGTGGCGACGTCGTCGCCGTTCAGGATGCCGGGGGCCGACACTCCGATGAACACGTCGGCGTCCTTGACCGCGCCGCGCAGGTCGCCGGAGTAGCCGTCGGCGTTGGTGTGTTCGGCGATCCAGCGGAGCGAGTCGTCCAGGTCGTCGCGGTCCTTGCAGACGGCGCCGCGCAGGTCGCAGACGACGAGGTCGCGGGCGCCCGCGTGCATCAGCAGCTTCAGGATGGCGCTGCCGGCGGCGCCCGCGCCCGCCATCGTGATCCGGACGGAGCCGAGGTCCTTGCCGACGACGCGCAGCGCGTTGGTCAGCGCGGCGAGCACGCAGATCGCGGTGCCGTGCTGGTCGTCGTGGAAGACGGGGATGTCCAGCAGCTCGCGCAGCCGGGCCTCGACCTCGAAGCAGCGCGGCGCCGAGATGTCCTCCAGGTTGATGCCGCCGAACGCGGGGGCGAGGATCTGCACGGTCCGGACGATCTCGTCGGTGTCCTGGGTGTCGAGGCAGATCGGCCACGCGTCGATCCCGGCGAACCGCTTGAACAGCGCCGCCTTGCCCTCCATGACGGGCAGCGCGGCCTCCGGCCCGATGTTGCCGAGGCCGAGCACGGCCGAGCCGTCGGTGACGACCGCGACGCTGTTGCGCTTGATCGTCAGCCGGCGGACGTCCTCGGGGTTGCGGGCGATGGCGAGGGAGACGCGGGCGACGCCGGGCGTGTAGGCCATCGACAGCTCGTCGCGGTTGCGCAGCGGCACCTTGGACTGCATCTCGATCTTGCCGCCGAGGTGCATCAGGAACGTCCGGTCGCTGACCTTGTGGATCTTGACGGACTCGATCTTCTCCAGCGCGCCGGAGATCGCCTCGGCGTGCTGGGTGTCGCGGGTCGCGATCGTGACGTCGATGCGCAGCGTCTCGTGGCCCGCGGTGTTGACGTCGAGGGCCGTGACGATGCCGCCGGCGTTCTCCACGACGTGGGTGATCTGGCTGACGGCCCTGCCGCCGGCCGGGACCTCCAGGCGGACGGTGATCGAGTACGACACGCTTGGCACGCTCGCCACGGCAACTGCTCCCTCTGCTACGGGTCATCCATGTCCCGCGCGCGCCGCTCCGGCCGGGACTGCGCGTCCGGGACGGTGCGTCCGGGGGCCGCGCCCGGACCGTCCGCGGCTCACACCGCCAGCGCCGCGACGACGATCAGTTCGACGGTCGCGGGCACGGGCACGCCCGTGGAGTCGATCACGAGGTGGTAGAGCCGCGGATCGGCCGGGTCGGCCCCGTAGAAGTGCTTCACGTAGGCCGTCCGGGCGCGGTCATTGTCATCGAGCATACGCTCAACATCACGGTCGGGTGTCCCGGTCCGCGCGGCTCGTCCCGGCTCGGGGGGCATCTCGGCGGCCGCGCGTGCCAGCCGCCGCTCCCGCGGGCCGTCCAGCCGGACGTGCAGCGCGCCCTCGTACCCGGCCAGGACCACCGCGGCGGCCCGGCCGAGCAGCACTCCCCCGCCGCGCTCGGCCGTCCGGGTGATGACGCTCTCGGTGTGCTCCACGAACTCCTCGGGCAGCGGGACCGCGCGTTCGGGGAAGTAGACGTCCATGCCGAGCGCGACCGTGGGCAGCCGCGCGGCCCCGGCGAGGATCCGGCCGATGCCGCTCTCGGCCCGGTCGTCGTGGGCGAGCGCCTCCTCCAGCGTGCAGCCGATCTCACCGGCGACCAGCTCGGGGATGGCGCGGTCGACGAAGGGCAGCCCGAGGCGCCCGGCCACCGCCGGGCCGACGACCGGCCCACCGGCCCCGAACGCGGCCGAGATGGTCACCACGCGCGCGCTCACATCCGCACCATGCCCGTTCCGCGGAAGTCCGGAACTGGGCTGAGCCGGTCAGGACAGGTCAAAGCGGCCTGTAACCGGTCAGAGCAGCACGCGACCGGTCAGAACAGGGCCGCCTGGAGGGAGCGGCGGGCCTTGGCGACACGTGGGTCGTCCGGCGGAAGAAGCTCGAACAGCGACAGCAGGTGCTTGCGCGCGGCGTCGCGGTCGTCGCCCGCGCTGCCGCGCACCGCGGTCAGCAGCCGGTCGAACGCCTGCTCCATCTGGCCCGACACCATCTCCACGTCGGCCGCGCTGATCTGCGCCTGGACGTCGCCGGGCTTCGCGCCGGCCTCCCGGATGGCGCCCTCGGCGTCCAGCGACCGCACCCGCAGGCTGAGCCCCACCAGCGCGAGCCCCTGCTTGGCCTGGGCGTCGCGCGGGTCGGCGGCGAGGACGTCCTCGAACGCCGCCTTGGCGCCGTCCAGGTCGCCGCGCTGCAGGGCCTCCTCGGCCCGCTGGTACACCGGGTCGACGGCGGGCGCCCCCGCCTCGTCGGCGACGGGCTGCTCGCCCTCGGGGGCGTCCGGCAGGATGCCCTCCTTGCGCAGCGCCTCGAAGAGCTGGTCGATGGCCTGGCGCACCTGCGGCTCGGGCGCGGCGCCGTTCAGGAACGGCAGCAGCTGCCCGGCGACGACGGCCGCCACGAACGGGATGCCGCGCACGCCCATCTGCTGCATGTACGCGCCGAGCTGCGGGTTGGCGTCGATGTCGACCTTGGCCAGCACCCATTTGCCGGCCGCCTCGGTGGCGAGCTTCTCCAGGATCGGCCCGAGCTGCTTGCACGGACCGCACCACTCGGCCCAGAAGTCCACCAGGACGGGGACGGACTGCGACCGCTCCACGACCTCGGTGTTGAACGTCTCGTCCGTGACGTCCACGACGTACTGGCCGGCGGGCGCGCCCGCGGACGCGTCGCCGCCCTGGGGCCGGCGTTCCTGCTGCTTCCTGGCGGCCGACTGGCGCGCCCCCAGATCGATGGCCCCGTGCAACGAAAAGTCCCGAGAAGGCATGGGTCCATCCTGCCTCATGAGCGCGTGTGGCCGCGCGTCCGTACGCTCCCAGCGGAGCGTGGCGCCCGCACCGGACGTCCGGCACGTCCCGATTCTACGTACAGTTCGGCAATTGCCCGCCTTTTCGAATTCTCACCTAGGGCGCGGCGGGCAAAGAATCCAGGCGTCCTGCCGTAAAGGCAAAAAGATTGCTGGCAGCCATCACCAAGCCCGGTTATAGTCACGATGTCGATGCATCGCGGCACGGCAAAAGCGACCGCCGCGCCGGAACCGCCCGACGGCGGCCCGGCCGGGGCGGGCACCGCGTGGCAGGGTTGGGGGACCGAGGCCACCGGCGCACCCGGTCACCGGGGTCGCCGCCCGCCGCCGCGACCGCATGACGAGCAATGGGGGGAAACTTGTGATCGCGGATCATTCCGTGATCGTGGCCCGAGGAATGGGTGTCCGCCGCGGGGGGCGGTGGCTCCTGCGCCCGGTGACCTTCGGCGTGCCCGAAGGCGTGGTCGGCCTGGCCGGTCCACCTGGTGCCGGTAAATCCACTCTGCTGGCCACGTTCGCGACCTTGCGCAGGCCGAATGCCGGCGCGCTGCACGTTCTCGGGCACGACGTCGCGCACACCAGCGGCGTGCGGGCCGCGCGCGCCCGGATCGGCTACCTGCCGGCGCGGTTCTCCCGGGCGGAGCACATGACGGCCGGGGAGTTCGTCGAGTACGCGGCGTACTACAAGCGGACGAGCGCGTCCGCCGCGCGCGCCATGGTGCGGCGGCTCGACCTCGCCGAGGCCGCCGGCACCGAGCTGGCGCTGCTGCCGCCCGACGTCCGGCTGCGGGCCGGGCTCGCCGCCGCGTGCGTCCACGAGCCCGACGTGCTGTTCCTGGACGACCCGTTCGGCGAGCTGTGCGCCGCCGCCGAGCCGTGGCCCACCGGCGCCGACGGCCCCGGGCACCAGGTGCTCACCTCCGCCATGACGGAGCTGATCCCCGTGCTGCGCACCCTCGCCCCTGCGGTGATGGTCACGGCCGACGCCACCGGGACGCTCACCGGATGGTGCGACCGCCTCCTCACGCTCGCCCGGGGCAGGCTGACCGAGCAGCCCACCCGGTCCGCCACCGCTCGCCGCGGCCGCACCGCCGCCGACCGCCGCGGCGCCGACCCGGCGGAACCGGCGCCCGCGCCCGTGCCCCCGAAGCGCCGGCCCGCGCGGCTGACGCTGCCGCAGATGACGCTGCCCAGTGTGCCGCTGCCGCAGATGACGAGGCCGCGGGCGAGGCGGCCGCCCGCCGGGAGCGCCACCGGTGTCTGACCTGGGACGGGTGCTCCGGCTGGACGCCCGTCGCACGGCACTGCTGGTCGCGGTGCCGGTCCTCACCTCGGTCGGGACGGCGGCGGCCATGCTGTCGCTGTGCCCGTCGGTCGCCTACTGGGACAACACCGTCGTGGCGCTGGTCAACGCGGTCCGCTTCCTGGGTCCCGTCGCCGCGGGCCTGGCCGCGTGGACTGCGGTACGGGAACGTCCGCTCGACTATCTGCGCGACCTCACCGCGCGCTCGCCCGCCACCGGTGTCCTGTTCGACCTGCTGTTGCTGTCCGCCGCCGCGCTGGTGTCCTACATCGCGGTCACGGTCGTGGTCGTCGCCGTCACCCTGTTCCAAGGCCAGTCGGGGCATCCCCACCCGATGGGCGTCGTCGCCGGTGCGGGCTCGCTCGTCCTGCACGTCGTCGCGGGTTATCTGGCGGGACGCGTCGTCCCCCACCGCGCCACAGCCGCCCTGGTCCTCGCCGCGACGTCGCTGTGGGCCGCGCTGCGCGTCCCCGGCATGTCGTGGTGGAGCCTTCTTCCCCCGGCGGCGTTCGACCACATCGCCCTGTTCACCACCCTGCGCCCCCAGGTGCTCATCGACCAGGTCACCTGGACGGCCGGGCTGACCACCGCGCTGATCCTCGGCTACGTGATGTGGGCGACCCGGCGGTTCCTGCTCGTCCTCCCGCTGGTGGTGGCGCTGGGAGCGACGGTCACCGCCACGCTCGGCCTGCACGGATCCGGCAGGACGGTCACGCCCGTCCCGGCGGCGCCGGTCTGCCGGGAATGGCCGCTGACCGTGTGCGTCCACCCCGCCCTGCGAGACGCGCTGCCCCGGCTGATGGCGGCGGCCACTCCCCTCGCCGCGCGCCTCAACGACACGCCCGGCGCGTTCACGAGGGTGGAGCAGCGCCCGGCGGGCACGCCCGTCTCGGTGAAGAACGGCGTCGCCACCGTCCATCTCGATGAGGAACTCTCGCCCGGGTACGCGGCGCGCGCCGTCCGGCAGATCAGCAGAAGCCTCAGGGACGCCCGGGCCTGCGCGGCCCCACCGAACGGCTACCGCGCACTGGTCGACGCATGGCTTCTCGGCGACGCACCTCCCGCCATCGCCGACACTCGCGCGGCACGGCGGTTCGCGTCCTGGAGCGAGGCCCGGCGGCGCGCCTGGCTACGGCTCAACTTCACCGGCTACCGGGCCTGCGCGCTCGGCCCCGCCGACTTCCGGACGGCCAAGGCCCACGGCCCGGCAAAGCACTCGAAGCATGTGGGAAGCGCGGCGAAAAAGGACTCGAACGTCACCACCAGGCGAAAGCCCCTCAGACACGCTGATTGAGCCTTTTCATCCTCTGCGTGGCCGCGGCGGACCCCCAGCCGGCCGCGACCACGCAGAAGCTCATCGGCGTCAGCGCGCGGCTGACGCGGCGCCCGTTGCGGGCGTGTTCGCGGGCCTGGTCCAGTAGCGCTCCACGAGGAACGGGGCGACCGGCAGCACCGCCGCGCCCAGCGCCAGCACCGTGCGCTTGCCGTCCCAGCGGAGTGCCTCGCGAACGAGGAAGACCATCCCGACATAGGCCATGAACAGGACTCCGTGAATCGGGCCCATCAGCTGTACGCCCACTTCCGCGTCCGCCCCGTACTTCAGCGGCATCGCGACCAGGAGCAGCAGCAGGAAAGAGGCCGCCTCGGCGATGGAGACAAGGCGGAAAGCACGAATCATGTCCACACCGGTCCCAACGCACCGGCCCCCGCCTGGGGTTTCGTCCCGCGCTATGGCTTCGCTCACATCGACCTAACCGGCCCGCCAGGTACGGGAGGGTCCTACCGGGAATGTCCCGTACATGGCTCGCCCGGAACCGAAGAACGACGCGCCCCGCAAGTCGCCCCCCGTCCGGTCCCGCGTTTCCCGGCGCGGGCTGATCACCCCGGTCCTGCTCATCGTCGCGACCATCGCGGTCGTGCTGGTGGCCCAGCAGGCGCTGCGCGGCCTCCCCGGATGGCTGAACCCGTTCGGCGTGGAGACGAAGGACCGCAGCGGGCCCGTCCTGCTGAAGTCGATCCGCGACCTGCACCGCTACGAGGCGGCGAGCGGCAACTTCCAGGTCATCGTGGATCTGGAGAAGGACGCCAAGTTCCTGCCGGGGTCGCTGCGCGGCAAGCGCACCCTGTTCGTCGGGAACGGCTCCGTCGACGCCTACGTGGACTTCTCGAAGCTCGGCTCGGGCGCCGTCAAGGTGAACGCGGACCGGACGTCCGCCACCATCACGCTGCCGCCCGCCCAGCTGGAGAAGACCAACCTCGACCCGAAGCACAGCTACGTCTACGCCACCGAACGCGGCCTGCTCGACCGCTTCGGCGACTTCTTCAGCAGCAACCCCGGCAACCAGCAGCAGCTCTACGTCCTGGCGTCCCAGAAGATCCAGACGGCGGCCGTCCAGAGCGGCCTGAAGGAGCGAGCCGACGCCAACACCAAGACGATGCTGGAGAACATGCTCAAGGCCCTGGGCTTCACAACGGTAACCATCACCCCCGCCGCCCAGTAATACGCACCGACCCCAGCCACCGCCGCAACCCCGCAACAACCTCAACAGTCGCGATCGCGTCCGAAGGCAGTTTTCGAGCGAAGCAAGAAACCTGATCGCGCACCAAGCCCCCAGAGCGAGCCGGAGCGATGCAGCGATCGCACGGGGTCCGATCGGTTGCGAGCCCTAGGCGAGGGTTCGGGTCGGAACCCGAATGAGCAGCGCGTCTCCCTGGCCGCCGCCGCCGCAGAGGCCGGCGGCGCCGACGCCGCCGCCGCGCCGGTTCAGCTCGTAGGCCAGGTGCAGGGCGATGCGGGCGCCCGACATGCCGACCGGGTGGCCGAGCGCGATGGCGCCGCCGTTGACGTTGACCTTGTCGGGGCCGACGCCGAGGTCGCGCATCGACTGGATGCCGACGGAGGCGAACGCCTCGTTGATCTCGATGAGGTCCAGGTCGTCCACGCTCAGGCCCTCCTTGCCGAGGGCGTGCTTGATCGCGTTGGACGGCTGGGACTGCAGCGAGTTGTCCGGGCCGGCGACGTTGCCGTGCGCGCCGATCTCGGCGAGCCACGTCAGCCCGAGTTCCTCGGCCTTGGCCTTGGACATGACCACGACCGCCGCGGCCCCGTCGGAGATCTGCGAGGACGAGCCGGCGGTGATCGTGCCCTCCTTGCTGAACGCGGGACGCAGCTTGGCGAGCGACTCGGCGGTGGTGTCGCCGCGCACCCCCTCGTCGCCGGAGAACACGATCGGCTCACCACGACGCTGTGTTCCACCCCCATGGCCACGCCCCGCCGCCCCCGATGGGATCTCGACCGGCGCGATCTCGTCGTCGAACACGCCGTTCTTGATGGCCTCCGCGGCGCGCTGGTGGGAGCGGGCGGAGAACTCGTCCTGCTCCTCGCGGGAGATGTTCAGCTTCGCGTTGTGCATCTCGGTCGACTCGCCCATGGCGATGCCGTCGAACGCGTCGGTCAGCGCGTCGTAGGCCATGTGGTCGAGGACCTCGATGGAGCCGTACTTGTAGCCGCCGCGCGACTTGGGCAGCAGGTGCGGGGCCTGAGTCATCGACTCCATGCCGCCCGCCACGACGATGTCGAACTCGCCGGCCCTGATGAGCTGGTCGGCGAGCGCGATCGCGTCCAGGCCGGACAGGCAGACCTTGTTGATCGTGACCGACGGGACGCTCATCGGGATGCCCGCCTTGACGGCCGCCTGCCGGGACGGGATCTGCCCCGCGCCCGCCTGCAGCACCTGGCCGAGGATGACGTACTGCACCTGGTCGCCGGACACCCCGGCGCGCTCCAGCGCCGCCTTGACCGCGTGCGCTCCGAGGTCGGCCGCGGAGAAGTCCTTCAGCGAGCCCATCAGGCGCCCGACGGGAGTGCGCGCTCCGGCGACGATCACGGAAGTGGCGGTCATGAGGGGGCCTCCAGGGTGGTGCTGCGGCGACGTTTGCCACCATACCCAGGAGAACCGGGTTCGGTTCCGTTCGCCCCCGCCTGGCCGCCCGAGTAGGGAGAAAGCCCATGCTGACCCGTATCGACCACATCGGCATCGCCTGTCATGACCTGGAGGCCACCGTCGAGTTCTACAAGGCGACCTATGGCTTCACCGACGCGCATTTCGAGGTGAACGAGGAGCAGGGCGTCCGGGAGTGCATGCTCAAGATCAACGAGACGGGCGACGGGGCGGCGAGCTATCTGCAGCTGATCGAGCCGATCCGGGACGACTCGGCGGTCGCGAAGTGGCTGGCGAAGAACGGCGAGGGCGTGCACCACATCGCCTTCGGGACGGACGGGACCGTCGCGGACGAGGCGGCCGGCATCGCGGGCAAGGGCGTCCGGGTCCTGTACGACGCGCCGCGCAACGGGTCCATGGGATCCTTGATCAACTTTTTGCATCCCAAGGACTGTCACGGCGTCCTGACCGAGCTCGTGCAGAAGCGCTGACGGACGCGCATGATCTTCTGGAGGCGCCGCCACAGGGGCGCGATCGGATCGTGACGTGTTCGATATCACCGCCGCGGACGACGGGGTACTGACCGCCGCTGTGTGACCGTTCCGCCACATCTGGTGCATTTGTGGTGCCCGCACCTGGGCGGCGACCGACCCGGAGGTCAGGTACATAAAAAGGACAAAACACGCAGCGCGTCAAGATGAGCCCCCAACACGGCAGTGTCCGGAGTACGCTTCAGTCGCCGGAAGAGGTCTGGGGCACTGCGCCCGTCATGTCAGGCGATCAACCGGTCCCCGGAACTACCCGTAGCCCCGTCACATCAGGATTGAGCCACATGCAGTCCGACATCGACGCCCAGCTCAGCAACTTCTTTGAAGACACGCCCCCGCGCGAATTCGACGTGGTGCTTCGCGGCTACGACCGGCACCAGGTCGACGAGCACATCAAAACGCTCGACAACGAGGTCCGGCAGACCCGCGAGCAGACACAGGCCATGCAGCGAGAGCTGTCGGACGCCCACCGTCAGCTGCAGGAGCAGGAACGTCCCACCTACTCCGGTCTCGGCGCGCGCATCGAGCAACTGCTCAGGCTCGCCGAGGAGCAGGCCACCGAGCTCGTGCAGGCGGCGCGCTCCGAGGCGAACGAGATCAAGGCCGCGGCCAAGGTCGACGCCGCCGAGCAGCGCGCCACCGCCGAGAACGACGCCGCCGAACTGCGTGCGAACGCCCAGCGCGAGGGCGACGACATGCGCGGCGCGGCCGAACGCGAGGCCGAGGAGGTGCGCACCTCCGCCCGGCGCGAGGCCGACGAGCTGACCTCCACCACCGAGCGCGAGGTCGCCAAACTGCGCGCCACCGCCGACCACGAGGTCGCCGAGAAGCGCGCCGGCGCCGAGCGCGAGATCGCCAAGTTGCGGACCACGACCGAGCGCGAGGTCGCGCAGCTGCGCGCGTCCACCAAGCGCGAGCGGGACGAGATCCTCACGACGGCCAAGCGGCAGGCCGACGAGATGCGGGCCCAGGCCCAGCGCATCCTGGAGGAGAGCGAGGCCCAGCGCGCCCAGGCCGAGGCCGAGTTCGAGATCCAGCTGGCCGCCCGCCGCGAGGAGGCCGACCGGCAGGACGCCGAGCGGCACTCCAACGCCCAGGCCGCCACGCAGAAGCTCGTCGCCGAGGCCGAGCAGCGCGCCGCGTCCGCGGAGCAGCGCGCCGCCAAGGCCACCCAGCAGGCCGAGCAGACCCGGCGCGAGGCCGACTCGCACGCCAAGCAGCTCATGGCCAACGCCCGCAAGAACTCCGACAACGTGATCGCCGAGGCCAAGGCGCAGGCCGAGCAGCTGCTCGCCGAGACCAAGGCCGAGTCCGACCGCGTCCGGACGGCGGCGCAGCGGCAGGTCGACGAGCTCACCCGCCAGCGCGACAGCATCACCAGCCACCTCAACCAGCTGCGTCAGCTGATCGGCGGTGTCGCGCCGAACCTGGGCGGCGACGCCGAGCTGGCCGCGCCCCCGGAGAAGGCCGCGATCCCGGCGGCCGAGCCCAAGGCGGCCCCGGCGCAGCAGGCCGAGCAGCCCCGGCAGCAGCAGCCGGCCGCCAAGGCCGCGTCCGCCAAGCAGGGCGCCCCGACGGGCAAGTCCGACGAGGACGACGAGGACTGGTGGCAGGAGTGACCGTCATCTGACAACGGTCCGAACGTGACGGAAAGCCTGGAGGCAGCGGAAACGCCTCTGGGCTTTCCGTCGTCTCACCCTGTAGCGCGGCCCGCGCCCAGGTCCGCGACGCGGCGTGCGTACACACGGCAGGATGGAAGAGGAGAGCGGCGTGTCCGACGAGACCTCCCGAGAGGACGGGCCGGAGGCGGTACCCGCCGAGGGGCGGCCCGCGACCGGCCGTACGGTCCCCGCTCCCACCCCACCGGCCGACGCCGGCTCGGCGGACCCGTCCCCCGAGCCGTCCGGGGACGCCGACGGCGACGACGACGCGTCCGGACGAACGCCGGCGGACGAATCGGAGCAACCGGACGAGGAGGCCACCGCTCCCAGTGGTGCGCTGAAGCCCGAGGAGATCGACGAGCCGTCCGGGGAGCGCGACCCGGCCACCGGCACGCCCGTCAACCTCCCGGCGCCGATACCGGCGGCCGAGCAGGCGCCGCCCGCCGACTCGGATGCGCCCGACCCGGCGCACGATGTGGAGCAGCGCAGGCGCGAGGCCGGCGTCGACCACCTGTTCCCGTTCGGACGGCCCGGTCAGCCGCTCGGCCGCGCCCACCCGTTCGTGTTCGGGTTCACCGCCGCGCTCGGCGTCATCACCGCCTGGCTGCTGGTGCGGGCCGCGTCGAACGCCAAGTCCGTGATCGTGATGATCGTGGTGGCGCTGTTCCTCGCGGTCGGCCTGAACCCGGCGGTGGAGCGGCTCCGCAAGGTCGGTTTCCCGCGCGGCGCGGCGGTCGCGACGGTGTTCCTCGTCGTGATCCTTTTCTTCGCGGGCTTCGTCGCCTCCCTCGTTCAGCCGATCACCGAGCAGGTCACCGAGCTGCGCAAGAGCATCCCCGAGTACGTCCAGCAGTTGCAGAACAACCAGACGCTGGCCGAGTGGGACAAGCGCTACGGGCTGCTGGACCGCGCCGAGAAGGCCGTCAACAGCCCGGACTTCCAGAACAGCCTCACCGACACCGCCACCGGCATCGGCAAGGTCGCGATAAGCGGCGCCTTCCAGACGATCACGATCCTGATCCTGACGCTGTACTTCCTCAGCTCGCTGCCGCAGATCAAGACGTTCTTCTACAAGCTCGCACCGCGCTCCCGCAGAGCGCGCGTCGCCCTGCTGGGCGACGAGATCCTCGACCGGATCGGTGGGTACGTCGCCGGGCAGTTCACGATCGCGTTCATCGCGGGCGTCACCTCGTACATCTTCCTGTCGATCCTCCAGGTGAAGTACGCCCTGGCGCTGTCGCTGATCGTCGCGGTGACCGCCCTGATCCCGCTCGTCGGCGCGACGATCGGCGCGGTCGTCGTGGCCCTGGTCGCGTTCCTGACCGGGACCACCACGGACCTCATCGCCTGTGTGATCTTCTATCTGGTCTACCAGCAGGTGGAGAACTACGTGGTGTATCCGCGCGTCATGAAGCGGACGGTGGACGTGCAGCCGGCGGTGACGATCGTGGCGGCGCTGGTCGGCGCGGCGCTGCTCGGCGTGGTCGGGGCGCTGCTGGCGATCCCGACGGCGGCGGCGATCTCGCTGCTGATCCGCGAGGTCGTCATGCCCCGGCAAGAGGTGATCTAGCTCAGCGGCTCGTGCGGGCCAGGGCGGCGGTGAACTCCGCCACGGCCTGGTTGAACAGATCCGGCTGCTCCACCGCGCACAGGTGCCCGGCGCGCGGCATGACCAGCAGTTCCGCGTTGGGAAGCGCGTCGGACATGGCGCGGGCCTCGTCCTCGGTGGCCAGCGCGTCCTCGTCCCCGATCATGACGAGGGCGGGCACCCGCAGGCCGCGGAGCGTGTCGAACGCCTCCGCGCGTCCGGCCATGGCACGCTGCGCCCACGCGGCGGCGCGCGGCGGGGTGGACTGCACGAGGCCGCGGACGCGCCCGTAGACGAGGGCGCGCCGGCGCAACGTGGTCGGCCCGAGGAGGCCGGGCAGCACCTCGTCCACCAGGACCTGGGTGGTGCCGTCGCTTTCGAGGCGCCCCGCCTGCCGCAGCCGGTTCTCCCGGACGGGTTCGGCGTCGGCGGCGGCGCGGGTGGCGGCCAGCACCAGGCCGAGGACGAGGTCGGGGTGACGCCGGCACAGCGCCATCGCCACGTAGCCGCCCATGGACAGCCCGCCGACGACGGCCCGCCGGACGCCGAGGCGCCGGAACATGCGGGCGACGTCGTCGGCCATCGCGTCGATCGACGGCTCGTCGTCGCCGAGTACGGAACCGCCGAAGCCGCGCAGGTCGGGGGTGATGACGCGGAACCGGTTCGCGAGGCCCTCCCGCTGGCCGAGCCACATCGCCGAGGAGAGCGGGAAGGCGTGCAGCAGGACGAGTGGCGTGCCGGTTCCGACATCCCTGGCGTACAGCTGCACGGTCATGGGCGGTCCCTCCGGGCGGCGTCCCGGTCGGGCGCCGTGAACGCGATCGCTAAGCCATCGTTACCCGCTATCGGGTCGTACGTGACGAGAGTGGCCGCGATCGGCCGCATGAGGTTATTCGTCCAATTCGTCCCATTCAGTGGGGAGCGGGGCCGCCGCCGGAGCGACCCGCTTGACGATCTCGTTCAGGACGATCCGGACATACGGCTCGCCCACCCAGAGATGCTTGGCGTTGTCCACCGCGACCACCTCGGCCTGCGGGACCCGCTTGAACCGCTCCCGCGCCTCCGCCGGACGCAGATAGTCGTCGAACTCCGGGACCAGCGCCACGACGGGCCGCCCGTCGGCGCCCCAGGCGTCCAGGTCCGCGTCGCCCGCGCGCCTCAGCGGCGGGGACAGCAGGATCGCGCCCTCGACAAGCGGGTCACGTCCCCACTTCAGCGCCAGCTCGGTGCCGAACGACCAGCCGAGCAGCCACGGGCGCGGCAGATCGTGGTACTCGGAGTACTCCAGCGCCGCGGCCACGTCGAAACGCTCGGTCTCCCCCTCGCCGAACTCCCCCTGGCTCGTGCCGCGCGCCGACGTCGTCCCGCGCGTGTTGAACCGCAGCACGGCGACCCCGGCGAGCGCCGGCAGCCGGTAGGACGCCTTGCGCAGGACGTGGCTGTCCATCATGCCCTCGGCGGTGGGCAGCGGATGCAGGCACACCAGCGTCGCCACCGGCGGGCCCCCGGCGGGCAGCGCCAGCTCGCCGACCAGCTCCAGCCCGTCCGAGGTGTGCAGCGTGATCTCCTCGCGCCGCGCCGGCAGCACCGTGGCCGCCCTGATCTCCGCCATGAGTCTCCTTAGTAACGAGGCGCGTCACGCGAACGCATGACGCGGGGCGAACGCTTGCCCCGAGCCTGCCAGCAGGGGCGATGCCAGTGCCGGCGGTCCTCGCCGCCCCGGTCGTCCGCCCGCCAGGCGACGACGTGCGCGACGCCCCCCGGGATCTCCTGGTCGCACCCCGGGCACCGGTACGCCTTGGTCGCGGCGGCCCCGGAGACCGCCCGGACGATCCATTCGCCGTCCGGGCCCTCCTCGGTCTCCTGAGCCCACGCTCCGCCGCCGCCCCGCGAGGGACGTCCAGACAGTGCACGGCGATTCTTCCGGGGGCTCATGACGTCGAGGATATTTCAGCGGAGCGGGCTTCCCGCGGTCACGTGTTCGGTGAGGAGAGGGGTGGGGGCCAGGGCCGGGTCGCGGGTCTCGGCGTGCAGGGCCCGCAGGACGGTGACCGCGCGGTCCAGGCCGAGCCGGTCGAGGTCGGCGATCGGGCCGGTCGGGTAGCCGCAGCCGAGCGTCATCGCGGCGTCGATCGAGTCGGCGTCGGCGTATCCGGCGCCGAGCATCGCCGCGGCGTCGTTCAGGTACGGGAAGCGCAGGGCGTCCACGATGAAGCCGGCGCGGTCGCGGCAGCGCACGGCGGTGAGGCCGAGGCGTCCGGCGAGGGCCGCGGCCCGGTCGGCGATCCCCGGGTCGGTGGCGACCGTGGCGGCGACCTCGGCGAGCGTCCCGGCCGGGTCCGGCAGGTGCAGGCCGACGACGTCGGCGGGACGGCCGGTGGCCATCGCCTGCTCGATCACCGGGCCGGACACCGACGTCACGGCCAGCACCGTCCCGGGCTTGGCGGCCTGGGCGGCGGCGGACAGCAGCGCCCGCCCGGCCTCGGCGTCCTCCGCGGCCTCGACGATCAGGTCGCAGTCGGCGAAACGGGCGGCGGAGTCGCGGACCTCGGCGCCCGCACGGTCGCACAGCGCGGCGATCGCGTCCGCGAGGGGACCGACGCCGACGATGCCCACGACCGGCTTCGGGCCGCCGGCGGCCTCCGCCCCGGGTTCGGCGCCGGACTCGCCGTAGGTGTAGAAGCCGCGGCCCGTCTTGCGGCCGAGGAGCCCGGCGGTGACGAGCTCGCGCAGCAGCGGGGAGGCGGCGTGGCGCCGGTCGCGCGACTCGGCGTAGATCGCTTCGAGCACCTCCAGGCAGGTGTCGAGGCCGATCAGGTCCATGAGGGTGAACGGGCCCATCGGCAGGCCCGCGCCGGCCTTCATCGCGGTGTCGATGTCGTCGCGGGTCGCGTGCCCGGACTCCAGCATCGCCGCGGCCTGGTTCAGGTATCCGAACAGCAGCCGGTTCGCGACGAACCCGGCGCGGTCCCCGATCGTCACCGGGGTCTTGCCGAGGCCCTCCACCAGCCCGGCGACGCGGGACACGGCGTCGGGCTCGGTCAGGACGGTCGCGATGACCTCGACGAGCTTCATCACGGGCGCCGGGTTGAAGAAGTGCACGCCGACGATCTTGGTGGGGCGTCCGGTGGTGACCGCGATGTCGGTGACCGACAGCGACGAGGTGTTGGTGGCGAGGACGGCGTCGTCCCGGCACACCCGGTCGAGTTCGGCGAAGACCTTGCGCTTCAGGTCGAGCCGCTCCGGGACGGCCTCGATGACGAGGTCGCAGTCGCCGAGGTCGGCGAAGTCGGTCGACAGCGCGACCCGGCCGAGGATCTCGCGCTGCGCGTCCTCGGTGAGCCTCCCGCGCTTGACGGCCCGTCCGGTCGAGCCCTCCAGATGCCCGCGCCCGCGTTCCAGCGCGTCCTGGTTCACCTCGATGCCGACGACGGCGAGGCCGCCGCGCGCCAGCACCTCGGCGATGCCCGCGCCCATCGTGCCCAGTCCGACGACTCCGACTCTGCTGAACGAACCACCAGTCATGACGGCAGTCTCCCAAAGCGCTCGCGTGCGCACGAGGGCGGGTACGACGGGGACGTGCGCCTCGGAATCTTCCTCCTCGCCACCCGCTTCCCCGACCGTCCTCCAGCCCCCACCCACCACCATTCAAACGACGAGCTCCGCCCGGACGACCGTCCTCCAGCCCCCACCCACCACCAACCAAAGGACGAGCTCCGCCCGGTCTGCCAGGATGACGCCGCCGCGTTGTCGCGGACCGTTGAGGCCGCCGTCGCCGCCGAACGGGCCGGGTTCGACGACGTGTGGCTGGCCGAGCACCACTTCATGTCGTACGGGGTCGTCCCGTCGGCGACCGTCCTCGCCGGGCACATCCTGGCCCGCACCGGCCGCGTCCATGTCGGGACGGCGGTCAGCGTGCTGTCCAGCCGGCACCCGGTGGCGCTGGGCGAGGAGGCGGCGATGCTGTCGCTGCTGTCCGGCGGCCGTTTCCGCCTGGGGGTCGGACGCGGCGGGCCGTGGCGTGACCTGGAGGTGTTCGGCACCGGCCTCCCCCGCTATGAGGAAGGCTTCGCCGAATCCTTGGACCTTCTTCTGTCTTGGCTGCACTCAGACCGCGTCGCATGGTCCGGGGAGCAGTTCCGCTTCCGTGAGGTGCCGGTCGTCCCGCGCGCGCTTGTCCCGCCGCCGGTGACCGTCGCCTGCACGTCCCCGGCCACCGAGACGCTGGCGGCGGAGCGCGATCTGCCGATGCTGCTGGGGATGCATGTAGGCCCGGACGAGAAGGCCGCCGCAGTGGCCCGTCACGGTCTGCCTGACGCCCCGCACATCTCCACTCACGTGGCCCAGGTCGCCGACACACGAGAAGAAGCCGTCAGAACCCTCATGGACGAGATGCCGCGCTGGCTGGGCCCAGGCCTGGAGGGATATGTGCCCGTCGACGACCGTCCGCGGCCGTCCCGCGACCCCGTCGCCTACACGCGCCTCATGTGCGACCTGCATCCGGTCGGCTCACCGGACGACTGCGTGGAGTCTCTCGTGACCACCGTCGAACGCACGGGAATCCGGCACCTGATCCTGCTGGTCGAAGCCGCCGGCTCCCGCGCCGCCACGCTGGAGAACATCGCCCGGCTGGGCACCGACGTTCTCCCGAAGGTCCGCGCCGCCACACGTTGACTCGCGCCGTGCCGCCCTGATGAGGCCGCGCTCAGGGCGACACGCCGCGAGTCAGCGAATCGGTCAGCAGTCGCGGAGTTCGGGGGACTGGTTGAGGATCTGTTCTCTGGCCGTCACGAACGTCCGGTAGGCGTTCGACTCGCCGGTCGGGAAGACGGCCACGCGGTGGCAGTTCTGGAAGGCGAGCTTGACGCCGAAGTAGCGTTCCAGGGCGTCGCGCATGGCGTCGCTCGCGAGGACGCGGAGCAGCTGACCGCGGGCCTGCTCGTCCGGCGGGGGCGTCAGGTTGTCGGCGAAGTCGCCGCCGTCCACCTGCAGCCGCGCCACCAGCCCGCTGATCATGTCCCACGCGTACGGGAGGGACGTTCTGATGCACTCGACGAACGCCGCGTCGCCGACCTCGCCCTGTTGCGCCGTCTCCAGGAGTTCCGGGGTCACGTCAAGAGACATGCGGGGGTCCTTTCGCCAGACGGAGGATGACTCCCACACGCGACGCTAATCACGACGCCCGGAGAATTCCAGGCTTGACAAAGATTTTCATTCCGCTACGTGGCCGCCCCCGGCCGGGCGGCCGGCCGGGGTCGGGTCAACGCGCGGGTTCCGCGCCGTGCCCGGGCGACCGCCGGACCGGACGGGCGACGGCCCGCTCGGCGCGGTCCGCCCAGAACTCGCGGGCCCGGCGCGCCAGCCGGCCGGCGTGCACGGCCCGGGCCTCCGCCCGCAGCTCACGGGCCCGCTCCCGCATGATCGACTGCATGATGTCGTGGTGGAACACGGCCCCTCCTCCTGGATGCCGGGCCATCGAACCGGGCCCGACATCCAAAGGCTCGCCCTAAGGCGTCCGCCGCCACATCGGCACGACGCCTTAGATCCGCGGGGACACCGCCTTAGCCGCGGACGGCCGCGGGTCCGGGCGTCCGCTCCGGCTCCGGCAGGGCCGTGCCCTCCAGGTCAACGTGCGGGACGACCCGGTCGAGGCGGCGGGGGAACCACCACGCGGCGCGGCCGAGCAGCGCCATGACGGCGGGGACGAGGCCCATCCGGACGACGAAGGCGTCCACGGCGACGCCGACGGCGAGCGCGAAGCCGATCGGCTGGACGATCGGGTCGTCCCCGATCACGAACCCGCCGAACACCGCGATCATGATGAGGGCGGCGGCGGTGACGACACGCGCGCCGTCGGTGAAGCCGGTGACGACGGCGGCGCGGGGCGCGGCGCCCCTGGCGTGTTCCTCGCGCATCCGCGACACCAGGAAGACCTGGTAGTCCATCGCGAGGCCGAACAGCACGCTGATCAGCAGAATCGGCAGGAAGCCGACCACCGGCCCCACCTTCGGCACCCCGACGGCGCCGGCCAGCCAGCCCCACTGGTAGACGGCGACGACGGCGCCCAGGGACGCCCCGACGCTCAGCAGGAACCCGGCGACGGCCTTGAGCGGCACCAGCACGGACCGGAACGCCAGCGTCAGCAGCAGCATCGAGATGACGGTGATCACGGCGAGGAACGGCGGGAGGGCGTCGCGGAGCTTCCGGGAGACGTCGATGTTCGCGGCGGTGGTGCCGGTGACGGCGATGCCCGGCTCGTCCCGTATCGCCTCGACCAGGTTCTCGGTGGCCCGCGTGTCCGGGCCGTGCTCGGGGATGACGGGCACGGCGGCCGTCCGCCCGTCGGCGGAGGCGTCCGGCGGCAGGACGGCCGCGACGCCGGGCAGGGCGGAGATGCGCGCGGCCGCCCGCCGCGCGGCGTCCGGCCCGCCGTTCACCACGGCGATCAGCGGGCCGTTGAAGCCGGGTCCGAACCCCTCGGTGGTCAGGTCGTAGGCGTGGCGGGCGCCGGTGCCCTCGGCGTAGGAGCCGCCGCCGGGCAGGCCGAGCCGCAGGTCCTGCACGGGGACGGCCATGATCCCGGTGACCGCGAGGCCGGCCAGCAGGACCGGCAGGGGCCTGCGGACGACGAGCCGTGCCCACCGCGCGCCGAACCCCGTCCCGTCCCGTGGGCCCCCGCGCAGTCCGGGCACCCGGACCCGGGTGACGGCGCCGCCCGCGAAGCCGAGCAGCGCGGGCAGCAGAGTGATCGCGGCGAACACCGCGACGATCACCGCGCTCGCCGCCGACAGGCCCATGACGGTGAGGAACGGGACGCCCGCGACGGCGAGCCCGGCCAGTGCCACCACGACCGTGGCGCCCGCGAACACCACCGCGCCGCCCGCCGTGCCCGTCGCGTGCGCGGCGGCGTCCTCGTGGCCGGCCCCGGCGGCGAGGTTCTGCCGGTAGCGCGACAGCACGAACAGCGCGTAGTCGATCCCGACGGCCATGCCGATCATGAGGGCGAGCACCGGGGCGGTGGAGATGATCTCCAGCGGGCCGGTGAGCGCGTACAGCCCGGCCATCCCGATGCCGACCCCGGCGAGCGCGCTGAGCAGCGGCAGCCCGGCGGCGACCAGCGACCCGAAGGTGATCAGCAGCACGACGACGGCGACGCCGACACCGATGATCTCGCCGCCGCCGACCTCGACGGGCGGTGCGAAGGCGTCCCCGCCGAACTCGACCCTCAGCCCGGCGTCCCGGGCCGGCGCCGCCGCGTCGCGCACTCCGTCGCGCGGCGCCTCCTCCAGTTCGCCGGCCGGACGGTCGAACACGACCTGGACGAGCGCGATCCGCCCGTCGGGTGAGACGGCCCGCGCGGCGAACGGGTCCACGGCCCGCGCGACACGGGGCACCCGGCCGATCGCCTGGACGGCCGGACGCACGTCCCGCGGTTCGATGCGCTCCCCCGGCGGCGCGGCGAGGACGACCCGTCCGGACGCGTCGGCGTACTCGGGCAGGCTCCCGGCGATGCGGTCGAGCGTCGCCTGTGCCTCGGTCCCCGGGACGCGGAACTCCTCACTGGTTTGACCCGCGAAGACGGCGGCCGCGCCGCCGAGCGCGCCGAGCAGCGCCAGCCAGATCGCCAGGACCGCGACGCGGCGCCGGTAGGCGAGCCGTCCCAGCCGGTGCAGCAGATTCGTCATCGTCGTCCCCCCTCGATAGCTGTGCGCCCTCCCCGCCGTGCGGGCGCACCGGGACGACTGTACGATCGACTGAGTCACTCGAACAAGTCGAGCGACAAGGTGACGTCGGTCACCGCCTCGCGACCTCGGTATCCTTGGGCGGCATGGCCCACGTCCCCGCCGCGGAACGGCGTCCCCAGCTCGTCGAGGCCGCCATCGACCTGATGGCGCGCAAGGGCGTCGAGGCCGGCAGCACCCGGGCCATCGCGGCCGAACTCGGCGTCGCGCAGGCCACCGTCCACTACACGTTCGGCACCAAGCGCGACCTGTACGGCGCGGTCATCGAGCAGCTCGCCGCCGAGATGATCGACCGGGTCTGCACAGCCGCGCCCGACGAGGCCGCGCCCGGCGCGGAAGGGTTCGCCGAGTCGGTGCGGATCATGGCCTGGGCGCTCTGGGACACCTACGCCGAGCGTCCCGGCCGCTATGCCCTCTACAACGAGCTCACCACCTACGGCCTCCGGGACCCCGACATCCGCGAGGCGCTGCGCAAGCACCAGCACGCCATGGAGCGCACCGCCGCCGACCTCGTCACCGGGCTCGCCGAGCAGACCGGCGTCGCCCTCGCCACCGGCGCCGAGGCGCTCGGCCGGTTCTTCCTCAACGCCTTCGACGGCCTCGCCATGCGGCACCTCATCGTCGGCGACGACGCCTACCGCGCCGACCTCGACCGCCTGATCGCCGCCGTCGTCGCCCTCGCCGTCCACGGCTGATCCGGCCCGCGCGCCCGGCGGCGCCGCTAAAGTTGGGCGGCGTGCGTCTCGTTATCGCCCGGTGCAGTGTCGACTACGCCGGCAAGCTCACCGCCCACCTGCCGATGGCCCCCCGCCTGATCCTGATCAAGGCGGACGGGAGCGTCAGCGTCCACGCCGACGACCGCGCCTACAAGCCCCTCAACTGGATGAACCCGCCCTGCTCGCTGCGCGAGGAGAGCTACGAGGAGAACGGCGCCGTCGCCCGCTGGACGATCACGCACGGCAAGTCCGGTGAGCGGCTCATCCTCACGATCGAGGAGATCCTGCACGACACCAGCCACGAACTCGGCGTGGACCCCGGCCTGCAGAAGGACGGCGTGGAGGCGCATCTCCAGGAACTGCTCGCCGAGCACATCACCACGCTCGGGGACGGATGGTCGCTGATCCGCCGGGAGTTCCCCACCGCGATCGGCCCCGTCGACATCCTCTGCCGGGACGAGGGCAGCGCCACCGTCGCCATCGAGATCAAGCGGCGCGGCGAGATCGACGGCGTCGAGCAGCTCACCCGCTACCTGGAGCTGCTCAACCGCGACCCGCACCTCGCGCCCGTCCGCGGCGTGTTCGCCGCCCAGGAGATCAGGCCGCAGGCCCGCGTCCTCGCCACCGACCGCGGCATCGACTGCGTCACCCTCGACTACGACGCGCTCCGCGGCATCGAACACGAGGGCACCCTGTTCTGACCGGTCCTCCCGCGATGCCGGTGCGGACGGGCATCATTGCGGCATGACCTTTCAAGCCGGCGGCAGCTTCGACATCGACGCCTGGGACGCCGACAAGCCCTATGACGAGCGGGGCGGCACCAGGCTGACCCGGGTCGGCGTCCGCAAGACGTTCCACGGCGACCTCGTCGGGACGAGCACGTCCGAACTGATCACGGTGGAGTCCGCGGCCGGGCCCGTCGCCTACGTGGGGATCGAGCACGTCCAGGGCATCCTGCACGGACGCGAGGGCACCTTCGTCCTGCAGCACAGCGCGGGCAGCGAGGACGGGACGCCCGGTACCCAGTGGCTGCGGTGGCTGATCGTCCCCACGTCCGGCACCGGCGAGCTCACGGGCATCCGCGGCGTCGGCCAGATCACCGTCACCGAGGACGGCGCCCACACCTGGGCCCTGGAGTACTCCCTGGACTGAGCGTCCCGCGGGCGGCCGGTAATGTGCAGGCATGTCCCCGGTCAGCACCGACGCGACGCGCGAGCGGATCATCGACGCCGCCGAGGAGTGCTTCGGCCGTTTCGGCGTGGACAAGACCACGGTCGAGGACATCGCGGCCGCGGCGAAGCTGTCCCGGGCGACGGTGTACCGCAGCGTCACCGGCGGGCGGGACGAGCTGATCCTGGCCGTGGTGGTCCGCGACCTGCGCCGGTTCCTGGACCGGCTCGCCGAGCGGCTGCGCCGGGAGCGGTCGGTGCCGGAGGCGATCGTCGAGGGCACGCTGGACGCGGTCGAGTACGTCCGCAGCGAGCCGACCATCGCGCACTTCCTCGTGCCGGAGGCGGCGGGCCACATGCAGGCGGCGGTGGCCGGTGCGGCCGAGCACGTCCTCGCGCTGTGCTGCGACTACGTGCGGCCCTACTTCGAGCAGGCGCAGCGGCAGCGGACGCTCAGGGCCGACATCGACGTGGAGGGGACGGTGGAGTTCCTCTTCCGCATCATCACCTCGCTGATCGTCATGGACCGGGACCGGGACGCCGACGGGCTGCGCCGCTTCCTGCGCACCTATGTCGTTCCGGTGATCGCGGCACCGTGACTCCGGCGAGAAGGTAGCTTCGAAGACTGGACGGGGCGCCGGCGGAACGGTGTGGCGAGAGGGGCCGAGGCGATGGAGGGGACTGCGCACGGGACGCGGGGGGGTGCGGCCGTCCGGCCGAGCCCGGTATTCCTCGCGATCGTGGGGGCGACGGTCCTGTGCGGCCTGATCGCCTGGCGGTACGGGGAGGATCCGGCCAAGCCCGCGCGGCTCGCGCTGTTCGGGTTCGTGCTGGCGGCGTGGATGCTGTCGCTGTGCCTGCACGAGTTCGGGCACGCGTACATGGCCTACCGGTCGGGCGACCGCAGTGTGGTCTCCAAGGGCTACCTCACGCTGAACCCGCTGAAGTACTCCGACATCACGCTCAGCTTCCTGATCCCCGTGGTGTTCATCGTGCTCGGCGGCATCGGGCTGCCCGGCGGCGCCGTCTGGATCGAGCGGCACCGGATCCCGGGCAGGCTGCGGCACAGCCTGATCTCGGCGGCTGGCCCGCTGTCCAACGCGCTGTTCGCGATCATGCTGGCGGTGCTTTACAAGAACTTCGCCCACCAGGATCACGGCGTGTTCTGGCTGGGTGTGGCGTTCCTGGCGTTCCTGCAGGTCACGGCCGCGGTCCTGAACCTGCTGCCGATCCCCGGGCTGGACGGCTTCGGGATCATCGAGCCGTATCTGCCGCGCCGGTGGGTGGACAAGGTCGCCCCCTACGGCGGGTACGCCTTCCTCATCCTGATCGCCCTGCTGTGGCTGGGGCCGATCAACGGGGCCTTCTTCGACGTGATCTTCAACATCACGGGCGCGCTGGGGCTGGAGGAGTTCCCGATCCAGTTCGGGCACTCGCTCTTCCAGTGGTGGGAGAACTGACGTCCCGAGCCGGGGTGCCGCCCCGGGGCATAGGGTGATTTACTAGCGAGTACATCGCTGCAAGCAATCACTTACCAGGCTCCTCCCGGGAGGTTCCTCATGTCCGTGGCCACGGAGAGCGCCGAAACCTTCGCGTCCCTGAACCCGGCCACCGGCGAGGTCGTCGCCGAGCATCCCGTCCAGGACGCCGCCGCCGTGGCCGCGGCGATCGAGCGCGCCCGGGAGGCGGCCGGCTGGTGGCGCGCCCTCGGCTGGAAGGAGCGCCGGCTCCGGCTGCTGAACATCAAGGGGTCGCTCGCCCGCAACCTCAACCGGATGGCGGAGCTCGTCCACCAGGAGACCGGCAAGCCGCTGCAGGACGCCCAGCTGGAGACGATCATGGCGATCTCCCATCTGGACTGGGCCGCCCGCAACGCCCGGAAGATCCTCGGCCCGCGCACCGTCTACCCCGGCCTCATGGCGATCAACCAGAAGTGCGTGCTGGAGTACCAGCCGCTCGGCGTCGTCGGCGTGATCGGCCCGTGGAACTACCCGATCTTCACCCCGATGGGCTCGATCGCCTACGCGCTCGCGGCCGGCAACGCCGTCGTGTTCAAGCCGTCGGAGTTCACCCCCGGCGTGGGCGTGCTCCTTGAGGAACTCGTCGCCGCCGTCGTCCCCGAGCACCCCGTGCTGCAGACGGTCACCGGGCTGGGCGAGACCGGCGCGGCGCTCGCCGCCTCCCCGGACATCGACAAGGTCGCCTTCACCGGTTCGGCCCGCACCGCCAAGCGCGTCATGGCCGCCTGCGCGGAGAACCTCACCCCGATCGTCGCCGAGTGCGGCGGCAAGGACGCCTGCATCGTCGACTCCGACGCCGACCTCGACGCCGCCGCCGACGCCGCCCTGTGGGGCGCCATGTCGAACGCCGGCCAGACCTGCATCGGCGTCGAGCGCATCTACGTCGTCGACGACGCCTACGACAAGTTCCTCGGCAAGCTCACCGACAAGGCCCGCGACCTGCGCCCCGGCTTCGACCGCGAGGCCGCCTACGGCCCGATCACGATGCCGTCCCAGCTCGACATCATCGAGCGCCACATCAAGGACGCCCTGGACAAGGGCGGCACGGCCGTCGTGGGCGGCGCCGAGTCCGTCCGCAAGCCGTACGTGGAGCCGGTCGTCCTCACCGGCGTGCCGGACGACTCGTCCGCGGTCCGCGAGGAGACGTTCGGCCCGACCATCACCGTCCACCGCGTGAAGGACCTCGACGAGGCCGTCGAGAAGGCGAACACGACCAGCTACGGCCTCGCCGGGACGATCTTCTCCGGTGACAAGTCCCGCGCCCTGGACGTCGCCCGCCGGATGCGCTCCGGCATGACGTCCATCAACGCGTTCGCCGCGTTCGCGAGCGTCGCCGCCCTTCCGTTCGGCGGCGTCGGCGAGTCCGGCTTCGGGCGCATCCACGGCGCGGACGGCCTGCGCGAGTTCACCCGTCCGAAGGCCATCACCCGGCAGCGGTTCGCGACGATGAACCTGACCTCCTTCTCCCGCACCGAGAAGGAGATGGCCCGCGTCCTCGGCCTGATCAACATGGTCCACGGCCGCCGGTACAAGCGCTGACGCCCGCACGCCCCCGCCGGAACCCGGCGGGGGCGCGGCCTAGACTCGAAACCATGCCATCAGGGACGTTCGGCGCACCGGTTCGCAGCCGCCTCCAGGCGCCCCTGCACGCGGCGCCGCCGCCCCCGCGCGGCTTCCGCCTGTTCACCGGCGACGACATCCCCGCGCTCGCCACCCTCATGTGGGACGCCTACCGCGGCACCCCCGACGAGGCCGACGTAGGCGACCGCGAAGGCGCGGTACGCGAAATCCAGCTCACACTGGACGGCGAATACGGCACCTTCCTGCGTGAGGCATCGTTCGTCGCCGATCATGAGGGACGTCCCGTAGCCGGAGCCCTTGTCACCCTCTACAAGGACCTCCCGCTGCTGGCGTTCCTGTTCGTCAGCCCGTCCCATGGCGGACGGGGTCTCGGACGGGGCCTGATCCAAGCCGTCATGTACACCCTGGCCGAGCAGGGCCACGACACCCTGTCCCTCGCCGTGACCCGCCGCAACCGCCGCGCCCGGCACCTGTACGACCGGCTGGGTTTCGTGGAAGTCGCCTAGAGCGTCCTTCAGAAGCGATCGTGTCCTCCGCCGGGCCGGGCGACGCGGAGGCCGGCCATCACCACCGCGAACTGCGGTGGTTCTCCGCGCCGTCCAGCGGTGACCGCCAGCCGCCCAGCGCAGATCGCCGGCTCGGACGCGGGCGTCCCCTCCTGCCTTGGTACGCGCGGTCGGTGGCTCCGGCTCCGCCCGCCGCGGGCAACGGGCTCAGGACTCGGGGGCACCGACGTCGTCGTAGAGCCTGGTCCGGTCGGCCGGGGCGAGGGGGGCGGCGAGCAGGCGCAGCGTCCGCCCGGCCTGCGCCGCGGGACCGGCGCCGAGGACCTGGCGGGCGATGGACGCCCGGGAGGACGGCGGCAGTGCGGGCAGCATTTCCTGCAGATCCGTCATCCGCTGCTCAGGTGTCCGCGATGCCTGGAAGGCGTGAAAGACGCGCTGTAGTTCCTCGTCACTGCATCGTTCTTGCAGGGCGGGCATCGCGATCGTCTCCTCGGCGTCCAGATGGGCCAAGTATGCGGAGATCAGTCCGTTCAGCGCCAGGTATGCGCGGTGCCGGGCCTCGCCTCGGTCCTCGGGCGGGACGTCGGGCAGGTGGCGGGCCTGTGCGTCCAGGTCGTCCAGCGCGGCTTCGAGGCGTTCGTGCTCGGTGTCGAGAGCCTTGGCGGCTGCCGGCGCCTGTTCACGCAGCAGCGGGTGGACGAAGGAGTCCTCGTGTTCGGCGTGCTCGCGCAGCTCCCGGGTCATGGCCAGGCAGCGGCCGGTCAGCGCGGAGAGTCCGGTGGTGTCGTCGGCGTCCGCGGAACCCAGCTCGATCGCCAGGGTGAACAGGCGTTGCCGCTGGCCCATATGGACATTGCGGTACAGATCGATCTTCGGCATGGCGTTTCCTTCCGTCTGAACACCCGGCTAGACTGACACCAAGATGTCATTAAGACAACATGTTGTCTAGGAGGTCGGGTGTCCGACGAGATCGCCTTGCTGATCGCCGACGTGTTCGAGACGGCCGGAGCACTACGTCGCCTGGGGGAACGCACCGCCCAGTCCGAGGGGCTGACCCAGGCGCGCTGGCAGGTCCTGAGTGCGGTGTCCGAGACGCCCCTGACCGTGCCGCAGGCGGCCCGGCGCCTGGGCGTGAGCCGGCAGAACGTGCAGCGCGTCGCCAACGATCTCGTCACGCTCGAGCACGCGGCCTACGAACCCAACCCGGACCACCGCGGTTCTCCCCTGCTGACCCTGACCGCGCGCGGCCGCGAGGCCCTGAGCCAACTCACGGCTCGCGCCGGGACGGTCAACAGCACGCTCGCCCGCGCCCTCCCGCAGGATGGCGCCGCGACCGCCCGCGCCCTGCTGCGCCGGCTCCTTACCGAACTCGACCGGCTGGAAGGACAAGAAGGCAGCCGCTAGGCCCGAAGCGGCACCTCGACCGCCTAGCCGCCCAGGAGAGCGAACAGGCTTGAGAAGCCCTCGTCGCCGTGGCCGGCGGCGATCCGCTCGTCCATGAGCTTCTTGACCTCGCGCATCCGCGTCACGTCCACGCCGAGGGATCGCCGGTGGTCGATCAGGTCGTCCATCAGAGCGGCCTGCACCGACAACGGGCCCATGTCCGGCGGGAACTCGCCGTCGCGGACCGCCTTTCCGATCGCCGAGAGCAACGGCCGGTAGCCGCCGGCCATCGACTCCGCGACACGCTCGGCGAACTCCGCCACATCGGCCCCTTCCGCCTGCACCAGCCGAAGGGTGTGCAGGAAGCCGATGAGCATCTCGTACCCGATCGCGACCTGCGCCATGAACTCTACGGAGGCCAATCCGGCGTCGCTGCCGTAGAACGTGCTGTTGCCCAACTCCCGCAGCGTCGCCTCGTGGGCATCGAACGCTTCGCGGGACCCGCTGTAGGAGAGGAACGCGTTGGACGTTCCCAAGTCCGGCGGGTCGGCCATGATCCCGCCGTCGATGTAGTCGGCGCCGTGCTCGGCCGCCCAGCGCTCGGTCGTCCGTGCCCGGCCGGGAGAGCCGCTCGTGAGGTTCACCAGCGCCTTGCCGGCGATCGCGTCGCCGACCCCGGCCAGAACCTCGTCGACCGCTTCGTAGTCGAGGAGGCAGACCACCACGAGCGGGCTCGCGCGCACCGCCTCGGCCGCGGTCGCGGACACCGAGGCACCTGCCTCGCCCAAGGTTTCGCCCTTGCCGGCGGTGCGGTTCCAAACCGTCGTCGGATGGCCGCTTTCGAGAAAGGTCCCGGCGATGGCCGATCCCATCTGGCCGAGCCCCAATACGGTGATGGGAGTGGTCGTCGTGGTCATGGACATCCCCTCAGACGGTCGCCTTACCTGCCGCCGAACGTATGACCTCAAGTTGAGTTGAGGTCAAACCCGGCGGCCTTCCACGCCGTCATCCCGCCGAGGACGTTGAGGACCGGCACGTCCCGGTGCGCCGCGAGCAGGCTCGCGGCGACGGAGGAGCGGTACCCGGAGCTGCAGGTGACGGCCAGCGGCTTGCCGCCGGGCGCCCGGTCGAGCCGCTCGGGCAGGTCCGCGCCGGTGATGAAGGCGGCGCCGGGAGCATGCCCGGCGGACCATTCGGCGGGCTGTCGGACGTCCAGCAGGTTCACCTCGCCGGCCCCCAGGCGGTCGTGGAGTTCATGGACGGTGATCTGCGGGATGCGCCCCAGCGGTTCGGCGGCGGTGCGCCACGCGGTCATGCCGCCGGCCAGCCAGCCGATGGGCGGGTCGTAGCCGATGCGCAGCAGGTCCCAGGCCACCGTCCACACGTCCTCGGGACGGTCCACGACGAGGAGCACCCGGGCGTCCTCCGGCAGCACGGTCCCCGCCCAGGTGGCGAAGGACGAGCCGAGACCGACGTTGAGCGCGCCGGGGACGTGACTCCCGCCGAACGCCTCCGGCGCGCGCACGTCCAGCACCACGGCGCCGTCGTCACGGGCCTGCTCGACCTGCCCCACCGGCAGGGCGGCGGGCTCCTCGATCAAGGCGATGGGCTCGACCCCCGCGAGGTTCTTCGCGCGCATCCGGCGCCAGTAAGGCGGCGCGGCGGGCAGATCGTCCAGCCGCAGGCAGTCCTCGGCGGACCGCGTCGCGTCGCCCGCCTCGGCGAGCCCCGCGTTGGTGCGCCGCTCGTAGCCGACCGTGGTGGACAGCCGGCTTCCGATGCTGCCGCCGCACAGCGACCCGGCCACGTGCGTCGGGAAGACCTCCACATGGTCGGGCAGAGAAAGGATCTTGTTCTGCACGGTGGCGCAGAGGTCCCGTGCGGCCTCCTCGGCTTCAGCGCGCCCGCCGAGCAGGTCGGGCCGGGCCAGATCCCCGACCAGCAGGGCACCGCCGGACAGCAGCAGCGCCGGCTCCTCCGCCCCGATGTCCCGGTCGTAGACGAGCAGGCTGATGTGCTCGGGGGTGTGGCCAGGGGTGTGCAGCACCTCGATGCCGATCTCCCCGATCTCGACCTGCTGCCCGTCGCGCAGGGGCCGGTGGTGGTAGCCGAGGTCCGCCGTGGCCGCGCCGAGCGCCTGCGCGCCGGTGCGGGCCACGAGCTGCGTCACCCCCGACAGGTAGTCGTTGTGGCCGTGGGAGTCCAGCGCGTACCGGATACGCAGCCCCCGACGACGCGCCTGCGCCAGGTAGTCGTCGACGTCCCGCCGGGGATCGAACACCAGCGCCTCTCCGGTCTGCTCCGATCCCAGCAGGTACGAAGCGTGCCCCAGACCTTCGAGATAGAACTGCTGGAAGAACATCGGGCCGCACCTCCAGGTCAGGACTTGGTGCCGGGCGGACCCGCGTCACGAACATCGGTGACCCCCGGGATGGGCGCGGTGTCGGGGAAGTCGTCCTTCATCGCGTCGACGCCCCACTGGGGCCGGGCGATCTCAAGGAAGGACTGGCGGTCGGAGCGCTTGGCGTCGGTGTCCACGCCCATGGCCTCGTTGCGGGCACGGCGCAGATCCTCATCGCATTCGCCGTCACGGTTGAAGGACCACATCAGCTTGTGGTCGCCGTAGGGCAGATCCATGCCCGGCTCCTCGCCGTGACCGCTGGTGTGCCACGTGTGCCACGTCTTGCCATAGGAGTTCATCAGCCGCTTCATGAACGCCTTCTCGGCGGCGTCGGGCAGACCGGGCGCGACGAGCTGCCCGGACAGCACCTCGAAGTTGTGCGGGTGCCAGTAGGGCCTCTCCTCGGCGGGCATGGTCTCGAACAGCCGGCCGGAGACGATGTACTCGATGCCGATGAGGTTGGCGTCCCTGGTGTTGCCGTCGAACAGGACGCACTGGAGCAGGTCGTCGTTGACCACGCGGCAGTAGTGGTGGGCTTCCATCTGGAAGTCGGGTTCTCCCTTGGCGCAGTGGAAGCCGACGACGTAGACGTCGAAGTCCTTGAGCGGCGTCGCCTCCTGCAGCAGGTTCGCGCCCTGCTCCAAGGTGGCCAGCCAGCCTCCCTTGCCCCGTCCGGCCGGTGCGGGGCTCTCACGATCCTTGATCATCGGGTTGACGGCCATGGTTACCCCTCGCCTCTCGGTCCCGGCCCCGCGAACGGCCGGGCTGCGGTCGCTTCCACTTGGGGACTGGGGCCTGCCGTACCCGCAAACACGCGTTTCGCACCCCAGGGCGACCGGCCCGGTGCGGCACCGGCTGGAACCGTCGCACTTCCGGCCCCGGCGGATGATCCGCCGGGGCCAGGCGTGCACGGCCCAGCCGTCGGCGAAACGGAGCGCGGGACCGTCCGGGCGATGCAGCCGCACCCGCCCTTCGTCGCCCCAGACCTCGGTGTGGATCTCGACGGGCCGCTCGGAGACGACGCAGACGTGCTCGCGCGGCCACCACCAGCCGCAGGACCAGTCGGCGAAACGGTCCACGGTCTCGGACGCCCGCAGCCGTACGCCGGGCGGGACGGTTTCGAGGGCGGCCAGGGGCGAGGCGACCCAGTGGAATCGCGGTGGATCGAGCCCGCTCAGCCTGTACAGCTCGGAGATGGCGGCCTCGGCGGCCGGACGGTCGGCGGGCGCGGTTGAGAGCAGATGCCCGAGCCATTCCGCACGGATGCCGGCAGCTTCCCGCTGCGCGAAGACGCTCACCGGAGGGGGGCGGCGACGCCCCTTTCATAGATCATGGGCCGGATCGTGACAGACCACGGGCCCGCCTGTCCACCCCCTTCCTCGCCGCCCCGGCCGGGATGCCGGCGGCGCCTGCGGTCGGCTGCTCTCAGCCTGACCGCGCGAGTTCTGAGGCCCCTTCGGGAGGCGGGCGCGGATCTAAGGCGGTCTGAGGCGCCTGAATAAGGCGTCGTCCCAATGTGGGGGGTGGGGGCTTAGGACGAACCTTGTACACGTCGGGCCAAGAGGGGCCCGGCGGGAACAAGGAGAAGGACATGAACCGGCCGGAGTTCAGCAACGTGATCATCAAAGACCGTGTGCGGGTACTGCGGGACGAGGCGAAGAGGGCGCGCCGCGTCCGGATCGCGAAGGCGCTCAAGCGGTGACGCCCGCGGCCTGTACTCGCACAGCGCCCCCGTCCGACCGGACGGGGGCGCTCCTCATTTCCGGCACCGTCTTCCCGGCACCGTCCGGGACGGCCGTCAGCCGTGTGCGGCCGGGTTGATGTTCTGGTTCGCCCGGAAGAAGTTGTCGGGATCGTACTCGGCCTTGATCTGCGCCAGCCTCGCGTAGTGGTCACGGTAGGTGGCCCGGATCCTGTCCTCGCTTTCGTCCGCGCCGAGGAAGTTCACGTAGGAGCCGCCCATCGAGTACGGGTGCAGTTCCTCCCAGTAGTCCACGCACCACTGCCGGATGGTCGCGGCGTTCGCGGGATCGGGGTCGATGCCGGCGTAGACGCCGGACCAGGTGGCGTCCCGGTAGCTCCAGGCTGTGTCGTCCCTGCCCACCCGGTGGGCCGCGCCGTCGATCGGGTACAGGTGCATGGTGGACAGGTCGGTGGGGATCTCCGAGCCGTACTTGTGGTGCACGTCGATGGCCTCGTCGGTGAGGCGGTCGAAGAAGTCACCCCGCCAGTACCACTGCAGGCCGGCCGGAATGAGGTCGTCGAACATGGACTGGAGCACCGGATAGGGCATCGGGCTGGTGAAGTGGAACGCCGGACGGCCGGGCTCGCTCACCGGCGCGAGGGCGTCCTCCAGATCGTCCGGGTCGCCGGTGTAGCACCAGACGACGGCGCACATCTTCCTGCCGTGGATCTCCTCGGGGAACGGCGGCCCGGGAGGGATGACCATGACGGCGAAGAAGCCGCTCAGTTCCTCTGGCGCCTGAGGCAGGAAGTCGCGATACCACCGGAGGACCTCGCGTGTGGCGTCGATCGGCCACGCGGTGATGCCCACTCCGACGGTGTCCACCGGGTGAAGCCGGTAGGTGAACGAGGTGACGACACCGAAGTTTCCGCCGCCGCCCCGGAGCGCCCAGAACAGGTCGGGGTTCCGCGACTCGGACGCGGTGACCCATGTGCCGTCCGCCAGGATGACGTCGGCGGCGAGCAGGTTGTCCACCGTGAGGCCGTACCTGCGGGTGAGATGACCGTGGCCGCCGCCGAGCGTGAGGCCGCCGACCCCGGTCGTCGAGACGATCCCGGCGGGCGTGGCCAGCCCGAACCCGTGGGTGGCGTGGTCCAGGTCGCTCATCAGGCTTCCCCCGCCGACCTCGGCCGTGCCCGCGTCCGGATCGACCCGGACCCAGCGCATGGGCGACAGGTCGATGGTCACGCCGCCTTCCACCAGGCACAGGCCGGGGCCGCTGTGCCCGCCGCCCCGGACGGCCGCCTCAGCACCGGCCTCGCGGATGAGGCCGAGCGCCGCCATCACGTCCGCGGCGTCGGCGCACCGGACGATGGCGGCGGGACATGTGTCGATCATCGCGTTGTAGATCGCGCGGGCCCGGACGTACTCCGAGTCCTGTGGGCCGAGGACCGGGCCGCGCAGCGTAGTCCGCATGGATTCCAGAACCGTGGCCTCCATCAGGCCTCCCCCGACGGGCCGCGGCACACCCCTGCATCGCGCGCGCCCGTGGTATCGATGACCCCGCCGGGCCCCTCCCGGCGGGCGGTTACCACCAGCATCACCCCAGCTCAATCCCCCCACAACCGGGCAAAGGGTAAATACTGCCCCCCGATGCCCGGATGGGACGTTCCCTATTTGGGGGCGTTGGCCGGTTTGAGGACGGTGCGGCCGCGGATGAGATCGGCGGCGCGTTCGGCGATCGCGATGGTGGGGGCGTTGGTGTTGCCGCGCGGGACCGCCGGCATGACGGAGGCGTCCACCACGCGGAGGCCCTCGACGCCGCGTACGCGGAGTTCGGGGTCGCAGACCGCATCGCCCGTGCCCATCGCGCAGGTGCTCGTGGGGTGGAACAGCGTCGCGACCTCGCGGCGGACGAAGTCCGTGATGGCCTCGTCGGACTCGACCTGCTCGCCCGGGGCCCACTCACCGCCGATCAGGGACGCCAGGGGCCCGGACGCGGCGATCTCGCGGGCCTGGCGGACACCGGCGACCAGGATGTCCAGGTCGGCCTTGTCCGCGAGGTAGGCGGGGTCGATCAGCGGCTTGGCGCGGGGGGCGGCCGAGCGGAGGGTCAGCGCGCCGCGGCCGGCGATGGAGATCGCGGTGACCATGACCGACAGGAGCCGCTCGGACGTCTCGGTGAGTCCCTGGTTGACGAACGGCGTGGGCAGCACGTGGTACTGCAGGTCGGGCGCGGGCAGCCCCTCGACCGTCCGGACGAACCCGCCCGCCTCGGCGATGTTGGACGCGTAGGGGCCGCGCCCAAGGGCCTGGTAGAGGGCGAGGGAGCGGGCGTTCGCCAGTTCCCACAGGGCCTTGTTACGGGGCGTGGCGAACATGACGTTCACGAACGGGTGGTCCTGGAGCCGCTGCCCGACCGGGGAGTCGACCAGGACGTCGATGCCGACGGAGCGCAGGTGGCCGGCGGGCCCGACGCCGGAGAGCATGAGCAGCTGGGGGCTGTTCACCGCACCGCCGGACAGGACGACCTCGGCCTCGGCGCGGGCCAGCATGGTATCTCCGCGTGCCTCGTAGCGGACGCCGGTGGCGCGGCCGTCCTCGATCACCACGCGGGTGGCGAGGGCGTCGGTGACGACGGTGAGGTTCGGGCGGTGCTCGATCGGGTGCAGGTAGCCGGCGGCGGTCGACCAGCGCCTGCCCCGCTTGTGGGTGACCTGGTAGAAGCCCACCCCGTCCTGCTCGGCGCCGTTGAAGTCGGGGTTCGCGGCCAGTCCGTACGCCTTGGCCGACTGCACCCAGGCGCGGGTCAGCGGGTGCTTGTAGCGCAGGTCCTCGACGCGGAGTGGGCCGCCGACGCCGTGGTAGGGGATCTCGCCGCGCTGCTGGTCCTCGGCGCGGAGGAAGTAGGGCAGCAGGTCCTCATAGCCCCAGCCGTCGCAGCCGTAGGAGTCGCGCCAGGTGTCGTAGTCGTGCCGGGCGCCGCGGATGTAGATCATCGCGTTGGTGGACGAGCTGCCGCCCAGCGTGCGTCCCCGCGGCCAGTACACGCTGCGTCCGGCGGCGTTCTCCTGCGGGACGGTGGCGTAGTCCCAGTCGTACGGACCTTTGATCATCGAGGCCACGGCCGCCGGGATGTGGATCTCGGGCGCGTCGTCGGGCGGGCCCGCCTCCAGCAGCAGGACCTTCACCGAGGGGTCCTCGGTCAGCCGGGCGGCGAGAACGCAGCCCGCGCTGCCCGCTCCCACGATGATGTAGTCGTACACGGTGGCCTCCGGGGTCTTTCCGAAACCCTACCGAACGGGCTTCGACGTGCGACGGCGCTAGGGTTCTGGCTATGGCGAAGAACACGGACAACCCGGTCGTGCTGTCGCGGATCTACACGCGGACGGGGGACGACGGCACCACCGCGCTCGGCGACGCGTCCCGTACCCGCAAGACGGATCCGCGCCTGGCCGCCTACGCGGACGTCGAGGAGGCCAACGCCGCGATCGGCACCGCGATCGCACTCGGCTCCCTGCCCGAGGACGTGGTCACGCTGCTGACCCGCGTCCAGAACGACCTTTTCGACGTGGGCGCCGACCTGTGCGCACCCGTCATCCCGGACCCGCAGTACCCGCCGCTGCGCGTCGAGCCGTCCTATGTCGAGCGGCTGGAGGCGGCCTGCGACGAGCACAACGAGAGCCTGCCCGCGCTGCGCAGCTTCATCCTCCCGGGCGGCTCTCCGGGGGCGGCGCTGCTGCACGTGGCCAGGACGGTCTCGCGGCGTGCCGAACGCTCGGCCTGGGCGGCCGTCGAGGCCCACGGAGCCGCCGCCGAAGGCGACCCGGACGCGGCGGAGGGCGGCGTGAACCCGCTGACCGCCAAGTACCTCAACCGGCTGTCGGACCTGCTGTTCATCCTGTGCCGCGTCGCCAACGCCGAGCACGGCGACGTTCTGTGGAAGCCCGGCGGGGAACGCTGACGGGTGCGGGGGTGGGGCTAACCCCACCCCCCGGAGACCGGCTCACCTCCTGGTGACGACGCCCCGTCCAGAGCAGGCTTGGTTCGTACGGGCGGACTGCGACAAGGGGAGAGACCACGTGAGGATCCTGACGGCTACGGCCATGCTGGCGGTCGCGGCGACGGCGGTGGCCGGCTGCGGGAACCTGAGCTTCGGCACACACGAGGAGACTCGCTCCTACACCGCGCCCGCCGGCATCACCGCACTGAAGATCCGGGGGGACGGGAGCCGGGTGCGGGTCACGGTCTCCGACACCGACACCATCAAGGTCAGCGAACGGCTGCGCTGGTCGAACGACAAGAACAAGCCGGAGGCCAGGCGCGTCACCGAGGGCGACACGCTCACGCTGTCGGCCGATTGCGCCAACGCCACGATCGGCGCCACCGCCTGCGGGATCTCCTACCGCGTCCAGATCCCGGACGACATCCCCGTGGAGATCAACAGCAACGACGGGTCGATCGTCGCGTCCGGTCTCGCCGGAACGGTGAAGCTGCACAGCGACAACGGCTCCATCGAGGTCAGCGACATGCGGGCGTCCTCGGCGTCCATCAGCTCCAACGACGGTTCGGTGCGCGTGTCCGGACGGGCCACCACCGCCGACCTGAGCAGCGACAACGGCTCGATCACCGCGACGGGCCTCACCGCCGACCGGCTGACGGCCCGCTCCCGCGACGGGCGCATCCGCCTCAGCGGCCGCGTCAAGACCGCCGACCTGCACACCGACAACGGCTCCATCCGGGCCGACGGGCTGGCGGCCGAACGCGTCACCGCCAACACCAGTGACGGCGGCGTGTCCCTCGGCCTCACCGCGCCGCCCGCGAACGTCCGGGCCAGGAGCAACAACGGCTCCATCCGGCTCTGGCTTCCGACCGGCCAGGGCTACGCCATCACCACGTCCACCGACAACGGAAGCGAGCGGATCGACCCGGCCGTGCGCCAGGACTCCTCGTCCTCGCGCCGCATCGACCTGAGCACCAGCGACGGCAGCGTCACCGTACGCCCGGCCGCTCAGCGGAGCTGGTAGGGCCCCTGCCACACGGGCCGGTAGGACGGTTCGCGGACCAAGGTCAGGCGCGCCCCGCCGTTGACGGCGACGGTCGTGCGGGCCAGATGCTGGGTGACGTGCGCGATGCCGTCGACGTTGGTGTCGAGGAGCTTGAGGTTCACGTTCTTCAGGCGGTCGCACTCGGCGTGGTAGCACGGGTCGTACACCTTGCCGGCCTTGCCGCCGAACGCCTTGGCCTCCGCGGCGGTCTTGACGCCGTCGGCGCCGGTGTCCATGCCGCCGGCCGGGATGCCGTGCTCGACGAACGGGCCGTAGTCGGACCGTCCGTTGAACTCGCTCTCGGTCGTCGGCAGCTTGCGGCCCTTGAAGTAGTCCCGGAACATCTTCTCGATCGCGCCCGACCCGGCGGGCGCCCGGATGCCGCCGCCGGCGGAGTGGTCGCCGTCGTACACGCCGCGGGTGCCGTTGCGCGACCCGAGCATGTCGAAGTTCAGGTTCAGGGCGATCGCGTCGCGGTTCCCGGCCGACAGTGACTTCACATAGTGGGCGGAGCCGCGCAGGCCCTCCTCCTCGGCGCCCCACCAGGCGAAACGCACCCGGTTGCGCATGCTGTCCTTGCCGAGTTCCTTGATCTTGGCGGCGATCGCGATGAGCGCGGCCGCGCCCGTGGCGTTGTCGTTGATCCCGGGGCCGTCCGGGACGCTGTCGAGGTGCGCGCCGAGCAGCACCACGTTGTCGGCCCGCCCCCGCTCGGTGTCGGCGACGACGTTGGACGACGATCGCTTCCCGTGGACGGTGTCGGTCTTCACGCGCAGCTTCAGCCCGCCCTTCTTCGCGGCCTTCACCAGCGCGGCACCCAGCTCGTGGGCGGGGCCGACGACCGGGATCTTCGACGGCTTGCCGACGGTGCCGTTCACCGGCCCCTTCTCGCCCGGCCTGTTGTAGATCACCACGGCGGACGCGCCCGCGGCCGCGGCCCTGGCGGCCTTGCTCTCGAACGTGCAGGTCCCCCGCTGGACGAGCGCGATCGCCCCCTTCTTGAAGCCCTTGAAGTCCCGCTTCTCGCAGCCGCTCGTCCCGTCCTTGCCCTTGGCCGGAACGTCGACGGCGACCACGGGCGCGGTCACGTCACCCGAACCCGAGTAGGCGAGGGTGACGAAGTCGTCCCCCCGCTTGTAGGACTTCTTGGACGGCGCCGTCCGGGCGAGAACCGCACCGGACTTCTCCCGCCAGAACGGATACGTGAACTTCTGCACCTTCGGCCTGAAACCGGCCTTCCTCAACCGCCCGACGACGTACTTCACCGAAACGTCGTAGCCGGGGCCTCCCGCGGCGCGGTGACCGCCGTTGTAGTCGGCGATCTCCTGGAACGCCTTCAGGTGGGCCTCGACATCCTTCAGCGTGACCAGCTTCGCCAGGTCGGGACGCGCCGGCGCGGCATCCGCGGCCGGCAGCGCCGACGGGAGAAGGGCCGCCGGCAGAAAGGCGGCGGGCAGCGCCACGGCGGCGCCGGTGAGCAGCTTTTGCTTGCGCACGTGCACTCCTGCGGACGGAGACGAAGACGGAGCGGACCAGCAGCGATCCTGGTCCCGCGTCCCATCCGCCTCAAGCCGCGGCGCGGCGGCCACGCCGATTCAAGACCGGCGCCTTACCCCTTGATTGCCGTTCACCTCATGATCGCGACCCGCGTCATTCCGGCGGGCGCAGCTCCACCGGGAAACCCGGCGGGGCCGCCTCCAGCCAGGCCAGGAAACCGGTCAGCGCCGCCGCGCCCATCGCCAGCTCCACGGTGAGGTCACCGTCCCTGACCTCGATGATGCTCACGTCCGGCAGCAGACCCTCGGCCTCCTCCGGGTCCGGGTCGCGGCGGTTGGACACGACGAGGCCCCGGCGGTGAATCACCTGCCGGGGCCTGCTGCGGAATTCGAACACGCGGTGCCAGTGCAGGGCGTCGCCCTTGTAGCGGCCGATGCCGAGCCTCCACACTCCCGGGGCTCCGCCCTCCCGGGGGAGCTCCCGCAGGCTGCACTCCACGGTGCCGCCTCCCCGCGCGAACAGCCGGCGGCGCACCGCCATGGAGACGTACAGCAGCACCGCCACCAGAACGAGCGCGGCGAGCACCCCGCCCGCATCCAGTGCCAGGTGCTCGCCCAAATCCCCCGCCGTCCGTCGATGCGCCGCGCGCAGCGCCTAGGCTTCGATGCCCGCGGCGCGCAGCCGCGCCCGGGCCCGCCGCTCCGGCGCCGCGTCCTCGCTCTCGGCCGCGAGCGCGTCCTCCAGTGCCCGCCTGGCCTCCTGGACGTCGATCTCGCCGCCCAGCTCGGCCTGCTCGGCCAGCACCGACACCTCGTCGGCGGCGATGGAGAAGAAGCCGCTGCCGACCATCGCCGTGACCGGCTCGCCTCCGTCGGCGGGCTCGATCTTCACCACGCTGCCGTCGAGGAGGACGCCGAGCACGGGGGCGTGGCCCGGCAGGATGCCGAGTGAGCCCTCGATGGTCTGGGCGACCACCATCTTCGCCTCGCCGGACCAGATCTCGCGCTCCGGCGAGACCAGCCCGACCTTCAGGGTTGCCACGTCTGTTCCTCCGACTGCTGGAGCGTCCTCCGACTACTGGAGACGGGCCGCCCCCGCGAAGGGACGGCCCCGCGAGCGGACTACCTCTCCAGCTCCTTGGCCTTCTTCTCGACGTCCTCGATGCCACCGCACATGAAGAACGCCTGCTCGGGCAGGTGGTCGTACTTGCCCTCGGACAGCGCCTTGAACGAGGCGATCGTCTCGTCCTTCGGCACCGTCTCGCCGGGCTGGCCGGTGAACTGCTCGGCCACGTACATCGGGTGCGACAGGAAACGCTCGATGCGCCGCGCCCGCTGGACGGTGACCTTGTCCTCTTCCGACAGCTCGTCGATGCCGAGGATGGCGATGATGTCCTGCAGCTCCTTGTACTTCTGCAGGATCCGCTTCACCTCCTGCGCGACCGAGTAGTGCTCGTTCCCCAGGATCTGCGGGTCCATGATCCGCGAGGTGGAGTCGAGCGGGTCGACCGCCGGGAAGATGCCCTTCTCCGAGATGCCGCGCGACAGGGTCGTCGTGGCGTCCAGGTGCGCGAACGTGGTGTGCGGCGCCGGGTCGGTGATGTCGTCGGCGGGCACGTAGATCGCCTGCATCGAGGTGATCGAGTTACCGCGCGTCGAGGTGATCCGCTCCTGCAGCACACCCATCTCGTCGGCCAGCGTCGGCTGGTAGCCCACCGCGGACGGCATGCGCCCGAGCAGCGTGGAGACCTCCGAGCCGGCCTGCGTGAACCGGAAGATGTTGTCGATGAACAGCAGCACGTCCTGGTTCTGCACGTCGCGGAAGTACTCCGCCATCGTCAGCGCGGACAGCGCCACACGGAGCCGGGTGCCCGGCGGCTCGTCCATCTGGCCGAACACCATCGCGGTGTCCTTGAGGACGTCCGCCTCGGCCATCTCCACCCAGAGGTCGTTGCCCTCACGGGTGCGCTCACCGACACCGGCGAACACCGAGGTGCCGCCGAAGTTGCGGGCCACACGGCGGATCATCTCCTGGATGAGCACCGTCTTGCCCACGCCCGCGCCGCCGAACAGGCCGATCTTGCCGCCCTTGACGTACGGGCACAGCAGATCGATGACCTTGATGCCGGTCTCCAGCATCTCCGTCTTGGACTCGAGCTGGTCGAACGCGGGAGCGCGCCGGTGGATGCCCCAGCGCTCGTTGATCTCCAGGGACGCGGTCGGGACGTCCAGCGCCTCGCCGAGGGCGTTCCACACGTGGCCCTTGGTGATGTCGCCGACCGGGACCGCGATGGACTTGCCGGAGTCGCGCACCGGCGCCCCGCGGACCAGGCCGTCCGTCGGCTGCATGGAGATCGCCCTGATCATGTTGTCGCCGAGGTGCTGAGCGACCTCGAACGTCAGGGTCTTCTCCTCGCCGCCGAGCGAGATCTCCGCGTTGAGGGCGTTGTAGATCTCCGGGATGGCGTCGGCGGGGAACTCCACGTCGACGACCGGGCCGATGACACGAGCGACGCGCCCGGTCGCGGTCGCCGTCTCTACCTGAGCAGTCATTATCACTCCCCGCCAGACTCGGCGAGCGCGTCAGCGCCACCGACGATCTCGCTGATTTCCTGGGTGATCGCGGCCTGCCGCGCCTGGTTCATCTGGCGCGTGTAGACCCCGAGCAGTTCGTTGGCATTGTCGGTCGCCGACTTCATCGCCCGCCGGACCGACGCCTGGAACGACGCCGCCGACTGAAGCAGCATGTGGAAGATGCGGCTCTCGATGTAGTTCGGCAGCATCAGGTCGAGCGCGGCCGCCGGGGACGGCTCGAACTCGTACGCCGGCGGGACCTTGGAGGACTCGGCCTCCTCGATCTCCAGCGGCATCAGCCGGGTGACCCGGACCGCCTGGGTCAGCATCGAGACGAACTCGGTGTAGACCACGTGGATCTCACCGACGCCGCCCTCGGCGTCCGACTTCAGGAAGTCCTCGGTCAGCCGCCGCCCGATGTCCTCCGCGTTCGCGAAGGACGGCCGGTCGCTGAACCCGTGCCAGGTCTGCGCGACGGGCCGGTCCCGGAACCGGTACCAGGTGATGCCCTTGTTCCCGACGACGTACGGGACCGGCTCGCGGCCCTCGTCCCGCAGCGCCCTGATCAGGGACTCGGCCTCGCGGATCACATTGGCGTTGTAGGCGCCGCAGAACCCGCGATCGCTCGTGACGATCAGGACCGCGCTGCGGGTGTCGGCCGGCTGCTCCTGGAGCAGCGGGTGGTCGATCCCGACGTGATGACTCACCAGCGCGGTCAGGGCCTGCGTGATCTGGTCGGCGTACGGCTTGGACGCCGCCACCGCCTGCTGGGCCTTGACGATCCGCGACGTGGCGATCATCTCCTGGGCACGCGTGATCTTGGCGGTCGACTTGACCGACTTGATCCGCTGCCGGAGTTGACGAAGCTGTGCGGCCATTGCCGTCAGTCCTTCTTGACGCGGGTGATCGTCTCCTGCTCGACGTCCTCGTCCGCGATCGCCTCGACGGGCTCCTCGGCCAGGATCTCGCCCTCGCTGGTCTGGAAGCCCTTCTTGAACTCCGTGATGGCGTTCTTGAGGCTGGCGAGGCCGTCGTCGGAGAGCTTGCCGGTCTCCCGGATGGAGGTGAGCATGCCGCTCTCCTCCCGCTCCATGTAGTCGAGGAACTCGCGCTCGAAGCGGCGGATGTCGGCGACGGGCACCTCGTCCAGCTCGCCGGAGGTGCCCGCCCACACGGACACGACCTCCTGCTCGACCGGGAACGGGCTGCCCTGCGGCTGCTTCAGCAGCTCCACCAGGCGCGCACCGCGGTCCAGCTGGGAACGCGAGGCGGCGTCCAGGTCGGACGCGAACGCCGCGAACGCCTCCAGGTCGCGGAACTGCGACAGCGCCAGGCGCAGCGTCCCGGCGACCGTCTTCATCGCCTTGATCTGCGCGTCGCCGCCGACCCGGGACACCGAGATGCCGACGTTGATCGCCGGCCGGACGCCCTGGTTGAACAGGTCCGACTCCAGGAAGCACTGCCCGTCGGTGATGGAGATGACGTTCGTCGGGATGTAGGCCGACACGTCGTTGCCCTTGGTCTCGATGATCGGCAGACCCGTCATCGAACCGGCGCCCATGTCGTCCGACAGCTTCGCGCAGCGCTCCAGCAGACGCGAGTGCAGGTAGAACACGTCACCGGGGTAGGCCTCGCGTCCCGGCGGGCGGCGCAGCAGCAGCGACACCGCGCGGTACGCCTCCGCCTGCTTCGACAGGTCGTCGAAGACGATCAGGACGTGCTTGCCCTGGTACATCCAGTGCTGCCCGATCGCGGACCCGGTGTAGGGGGCGATGTACTTGTAGCCCGCCGGCTCGGACGCGGGCGCCGCCACGATCGTGGTGTACTCCAGCGCGCCGGCCTCCTCCAGGGAGCGGCGCACGTTCGCGATCGTGGAGCCCTTCTGCCCGATCGCGACGTAGACGCAGCGGACCTGCTTCTTCTCGTCGCCGGACTCCCAGTTCTCCTTCTGGTTGATGATGGTGTCCACGCAGACGGTCGTCTTGCCCGTCTGCCGGTCACCGATGACCAGCTGCCGCTGGCCGCGGCCGATCGGGGTCATCGCGTCGATGGCCTTGATGCCGGTCTGCAGCGGCTCGCTCACCGACTGCCGCTGCACGACCGAGGGGGCCTGCAGTTCGAGCGCGCGGCGCTCGGTGCTCTCGATCGGGCCCTTGCCGTCCAGCGGGTTGCCCAGCGCGTCCACGACGCGGCCGAGGAAGCCGTCGCCGACGGGGACCGAGAGGACCTCGCCGGTCCGGCGGGCCTTCTGGCCTTCCTCGATCTTGCTGAAGTCACCCAGGACAACGGCGCCGATCTCACGCACGTCCAGGTTCAGAGCCAGGCCACGGGTACCGTCCTCGAACTCGACGAGTTCGTTCGCCATCGCGGAGGGAAGGCCCTCGATGTGGGCGATGCCGTCGCCGGAATCGACAACGGTGCCGACCTCTTCGCGCGCGGCGGCCTCAGGCTCGTACGACTGGACGAAGCGCTCCAGCGCGTTCCGGATCTCGTCCGGACGGATCGTCAGCTCCGCCATGATTCCTCTCTTGCTCCCTTTGGGGTCGGCTCCGCCGGTCGGCGGTCGGGCTCCGCCGGCGTCAGCCGGCGCCGAGCCGCCGGCGGACATCGTCCAGCCGTCCGGCGATCGTGCCGTCGATGACCTCGTCCCCGATCTCGATCGACAGTCCGCCGATCGCCGTGGGGTCGAGTTCGATGTTCAGGTGTACTTCGTGGCCGTAGGCGGCGGCGAGCACCGCGGCGAGCCGGGTGCGCTGCGCCTCCGACAGTTCGGCGGGGGTGCGGACGAGCGCGACCAGCCGCTGCCGGCGCTGGGCGACGAGCTTGCCGTACTCGGCCAGCCCGCTTTCCAGGCTACGTCCTCGCGGACGCAGCACCAGCTCGGTGACCAGCGTCAGCGTCGCCGCGGTGACCTTGCCTTCCAGCAGCGCCCGGACCAGCCCGAGCTTGCGCTCGTCCGGCAGGCCCGGCCCGGCGAGGGCACCGCGCAGTTCGGCCTCGCCCTCGACGACCCGGGAGAACCGGAAGAGCTCGTCCTCCAGGTCGTCGATCCTCCGGTCGGCCTCGGCGCGGGCGGCCTCGGCGGTGACCGCGAGGACCTCCACCGCGTCCGACAGCTCCGAAGGCTTGGACCAGCGCAGCCGGACGACGTCGGCGACCAGCCCGAGAGCGGCCGGCGACACCTTGCCCTCCAGCAGGATCTGGACGAGCTGCGCCTTGTCGGCACCGTCCCGCGACGGGTCGGAGACCGCCCGCCGCAGGCCGTGCTCGCGGTCGATCAGGTGCAGCACCGCGAACAGGTCGCCGCCGAGCTCGGCCAGGTCGGCGGAGGAGATCACCGCCTCCAGCCGCTCCCTGGCCTCGGCCAGCGACGCCCTGCTCACCGCTCCCGTGATGGTCATGATGTGATCTGCTCCTGCGTACGAGCGCGCTCCTCGAGCTCCTCGAGGAACCGGTCGACGACCCGGCTCTGCCGCGCGTTGTCCTCAAGGGACTCGCCCACGACTCGTCCGGCCAGCTCGACCGACATGGCACCGATCTCGGCCCGCAGCGACTGCAGCGCCTGCTGCCGCTCGGCCTCGATCTGCGCCTTGGCGTTGTCGACGATCCGGCGCGCCTCGACCTGGGCCTGCTCCTTGGCCTGGGCGATGATCTGCGCGCCCTGCTCCTCGGCCTTGCGGCGCTCGTTGGACGCCTCGACAGCCGCCGCCTTCTGCTGCGCCTTGTACTGGTCGAGGACCTGCTGGGCCTCCTTCTGCGCCTGCTCGGCCCGCTCGAGCCCGCCCTCGATCGCCTCGGTCCGCTTCTCCAGCGTCTCCTGCAGGCGCGGAGTGAGGATCTTGCCCAGGACGATCATCACGACGAGAAACGCGAAGATGCCGACGACGAGCTCGTACGCGTGCGGGACGAGAGGGTTGTTCTCCTCCGCCGCAAGGACGGAAGCTGCTCCGATCATGTCTGCAGCCCTTCCTCAGATGGGACCCGTGCTCAGATGCCCTGGAAGATGAACGGCGCGACCAGGCCGATCAGCGCCAGCGCCTCGGTGAGGACGAAGCCCAGCATCATGTTGGTGCGGATCACGCCGGTCAGCTCCGGCTGACGGGCGATCGCGTTCACGCCCTGACCGAAGATGATGCCGATGCCGATGCCCGGGCCGATGGCCGCGAGGCCGTAACCGATCGAGGTGACGTTGCCATTGACTTCGGCGAGGACTCCCGTCATGGGTTCTTTCCTTTTCTGTCGGCCGGCGGAGTCTCCGCCGGTCTGGCTTATCGAGGTTGTCTTGCTGGGCCCCCGTACCGGGGCACTGTGGGCCCGGGCTTAGTGGTCCGCGTGCAGACCGCTCTGGATGTACATGGCGGCGAGCATCGCGAACAGGAACGCCTGCAGGAACTGGATCAGCAGCTCGAACATGGTCAGCAGGATGGTGACGATCACGCCGATGATGCCGACCCCGAACCCGAGCGCCGTGGGCTTCTCGAACAGGAACCAGAAGCCGACGAGGCTGAAGAACGCCAGGATCATGTGCCCGGCGAACATGTTGGCGAAGAGCCGCACCGCGTGGGTGAAGGGGGCGATGACGAAGGTCGAGAGGTACTCGATCGGCACCAGCAGGAAGTAGACGGGCAGCGGCAGGCCCTTGGGGATCATGTTCGTGAAGTACTTCACCGGGCCCTGGTGCTTGATGCCCAGGTACACCTTGATGCAGTAAACGAAGATCGCCAGGACGGCCGGGAACGCGATGTGCGAGGCGACGGGGAACTGGATGATCGGGACGACCGCGAAGATGTTCCAGACCCAGATCAGGAAGAACAGCGACATGAGCAGCGGCATCCACCGCTCGGTGTTCCGGCCGAGGAACGGGCGGGCGATCTCGTCCCGCACGAACATGTAGCCGATCTCGCCGAGGTTCTGCATGCCCCGCGGCACCAGCTTCGGCTTGGCGAACGCCATCCAGAACACGACGCAGACGACCAGGGAGCCGAAGACCGCGAAGACGACGGGCTTGGTGAGCCAGGCGGGGCCGCCGGCGAAGAGGGGCGGGAAGTCGAACAGCTCCGTCCCCGGAGCCTGGAACTCCCCCTCACCGGGGGCGGCGAGGACCGTCAGCGCGTTCACGCGGCGTTCCCTTCATCAATGTGGTGATGTTTCACGAAGGCTTCCTCGGCGGCGGGGCCGCTCAGAGGGAGTGGCGACCGTACTTCACGTAGACCAGGTAGATGGCGAGCCCGACGCCCATGACCACGCCGACCGGGATCAACCAGTCCTGGCCCGTCCACCTGGACAGCAGCCACCCCACCCCGCCCCAGATGATCATTCCGGAGAGAAGGTAGCTGGGCACGGACCAAGCGGCGTCGACGAATTCCCGTTGGCCGTCCTCCGGCCGACGTTTCTGCTCGCTCATCGCGCTCCGGACGATAGCAGGCCATGCACGCGGTGGTCATATTGGAGTAGCCCGTTGGGAACATCACCATCCGCGGCGCGTGCATCACGGACTCCGGTCCAGCGCGTTCTCGGGTTCGTCAATGTAGGGCCTCCGCTGCAGAGCGACTCGGAACTCGGCGGCGATCCAGAGCAGTGCGAGCCCGATGACCGCCCAGCCGAAGACCTTCGTGTTCCAGACCGTGACCCCGTCCATGCTCGTGACCAGCAGCATCACCGCGAGGATCTTGACCATGTAGCTCGCCAGCGCGGCGAGCATCATCGTCTGCGCGGAGTACTTGCCGGCCCAGGAGACCACGAGCGCACTGATCGAGAAGAAGGCGATCACCACGACGGCGGCCAGTGCCGCCGCGAGGGCGCCCTTGCCGCCGGCGGCCAACAGGCCGATCACGACGGCACCCACCCCGGCGACCGCGGTCGGGATCGCGGCGCCGCGGAGCATCCTGGCGTCATTGGATTGCATGAGGGCTCCGGCTGGTCACGTTCGGTGGTCGTTTCTTGTTCGTGAAAGGTATCACAAGCGTCCGGATCGTCCGCAATTACCCTAGAGGTAATGCCCGCCCGGGGCCCGCGACTCCGCCTCCGACAACGCTCTCACCAGGGACTTTAGCCCAGGCGTGGCCGTGCTCCAGGCGTCGCGCGCGAAGACGGGCCGGTCACGGCACCCCGGCGCCGTGGCGTGACGATCGGCCGGCTCGCGACGGGGGTTGCGGAGAGTCGCCGGCCTGGGTGGAGAGCCGCGGCTTGCGGAGCATCAGCAGGACACCGGCGATCGCGACCAGCAGCGTGATCCCGAGTGTGATCCAGGCGGCGTCGAACAGCGCGAGGCCGACCAGCCCGGAGGCCAGCAGCCCGACCCAGAAGTACATGATCAGCACGGCGCGGCGGGTGGAGTGGCCGAGTTCCAGCAGCCGGTGATGCAGATGCTGCTTGTCCGGCGAGAACGGCGACCTGCCCTGGTTGGTGCGCCGCCACACGGCGAGCAGCATGTCGATGAACGGCACCGCCGCCACCGCCGGGATCAGCAGCACCGGCACGAAGAACGGGAACAGCCCGTTGGCGAGGATCGCCGGGTCGAACTGGCCCGTCAGCATGATCGTGGACGCGCTGAGCAGCAGCCCGATCAGCATCGAGCCGGTGTCGCCCATGAAGATCTTCGCGGGGCTGAAGTTGTGCGGCAGGAAGCCCGCGCACATCCCGAACAGCACCGCGGCGATGAGGGTCGCGGCGGTCAGCGTGGTGAGCCCGTTCGTCCGCGACAGCAGGTACGCGTAGGAGAACAGCGCCAGCGCGGCGATCCCGACGACGCCCGCGGCCAGGCCGTCCAGCCCGTCGATGAAGTTGACCGCGTTGATCGTGGCGACGACGACGAGGACGGTCAGCGGCACCCCGTACGCGGGTGGCAGCGACAGCGACTCGCCCGTCGGCAGCGGGATCACATAGATCTGGATGCCCTGCATGATGAAGATCCCGGCCGCCGCGACCTGGCCGGCGAACTTGGTGAGCGCGTCCACCTCCCAGCGGTCGTCCGCGATGCCGATCAGCACGATCAGACCGCCCGACAGCAGCAGCGCCTTGCCGACGCTGACGTCGCCGTCCGCGAGGACCTTGCGCATCTCCGGCAGCCCGGTCGCCACCACCAGCGCCGCCACCATCCCGCCGAACATCGCGAGACCGCCCAGCCGGGGCGTCGGGATGACGTGCACGTCGCGGTCGCGGGGAACGGCCTGCGCCCCGAACCAGACGGCGAACCTGCGCACCATCGGGGTCAGCAGGTAGGCGACCAGGGCGGCGACCAGGATCGTGAGCAGGTATTCCCGCACTCCCCTGCGCCTCCTTCGCCGATCACCGCTGCTGGTTGACTGCCCCGTGCGCGCGATCCCTCACATCCCGGCCGCCGTCACCCTATAGACGGCCGAGCGGGACGATCTGTTCACGATCGCGACCGGTCAACTGTAATCCTCCCGGCGGCCCTTCGCGGCGCGTTACACCGCCCGGAACCGGTGGACGCACACCACCCCGGCCCCGACGATCATCAGCGCGAGGCCGGCGAGGCACCGGTCTCCCATCGAGAACGCCCACAGTCCGTGCGCCGCGACCTCGTCGCCCGCGTCGGCGGCGACCAGCAGCGCCCCGGCCGCGGCCAGGACCGGGCCCGCCCGCCGGCGCGGGGCCGGGCGGCGGGGCAGCAGCGCCACCATCCCGAGGGACAGCGCGAGCAGCGCGGTGCCCGGCCAGCCGCCGGCCCAGCGCGGCGGGACGTACAGCGGGGGCTGGACGGCGATCGCGCGCTTGGGCAGCCGCACCCGGATCTTCATGCCCTCCCGCGGGGCGAGGGTGCGCTGGATGAAGTCCACGGCGTAGGGTCCGTCGCGGTCGCGCAGGCAGCGGGTCGTCGCGCCGCGAGTGCCGGCGTCGCAGGTCACGTGCCGCAGCGGGACCGGCGCCTCCACCCGGACGGCCGCGTTCCTGATCGGCACGTCCCAGCTCGTCCCGATCGCGTCCCACACCAGCGCGTCGTGGTCCGCGCGGGGCGTGAACGCCCGCGCCACCTCGTACTCGATCACGTAGGCCTGCCGCCCGCGGACCTCGCGCTGCCGGCCGCCGACGCTGATCTGCACGTCGTTCAGCAGCCGCATCGTCTTGACCCTGGACGGGGCGCCCGTCGACGAACTGGTCCGGATGTCGCGCACCTCGTACAGCCGGTCGCCGCGGCGGAACGGCACATGCCGGACGATGCCGTGCCCGCCGGTCTCGTCGAAGTCGTAGGTGATGGTCTCCCGGACGCGCAGGACGCCGTCGGTGCCGAGGGCGAGGACGACGTCGTAGGTCGCGATGCTCTCCGCGAGTTCCCCGGCGGCCGTCTCCGGCGTCGGCACCGCCCCGGACACCGCGGGAGCGGGTTCGGCCGACCCGCCGGTCCCGTCGATCCCGCCGGTCCTGTCGATCCCGCCGATCCGGCCGGTCTCGCCGGTCTCCGTGTCGCGGGGCGGGGCGGCGCGGGCGGGCGGCAGCAGAACGAAGGCCAGCAGGAGCAGCACGCCCGCGGCGATCACGGGCCCCCGGACACGGCCACGCACGTCAGGCATAGTTTCACCGTTGCCGCCGCGGTGTCGGTGTAACGACGTCGATACACCCGCCAGGCTACGTGCCACTGCCGGGTCCGGAGCCCGCTGTGACGCTCGTCATGGCGGGCGCCCGGACGGCCGCCCGCCGTTCCGTCCTAGGCCCGCTTCTCGTCTTTGGTGAGCGACGGCTTCACGCCCGCGTCGGCGGACTCGTCGGACGCCGGTTCAGGCACCGCGCCGGAGACCGTCTCGGCGGGCCCAGCGGCCCCGGGGACGGGCTCAGCCGCCACATCCGGGGCTTCTGACGACTCCCCCTTCGTGAGGGAGGGCTTGGCCAGGTCCACCGCCGACACGGCCTCTGCGGGCTCGGCGTCCACCGTCACCTCGCCGGACTCGTCCTGCCCCGCCGTCTCCGGCTCGTCGTGCTCGTCCCGCTCGTCCTCGTCGGTCAGCAGCATGCCGACCACCGCGCGGATCCTGTGCTCGGGAACGGCGCCCGCCCGCAGCAGCCGCGGGACGGCCCCGGTCAGATCCACGATCGTCGACGGGCCGGCGTGCCCGGACGCTCCGCCGTCCAGATAGACCGAGACCGAGTCGCCGAGCATCTTCTCGGCGTCCTCGGCGGCCCGTGCCGCGGGCCGGCCGCTGAGGTTCGCGCTGCTGACGGCCAGCGGGCCGGTCTCCTTCAGCAGCTCCACCGCCAGCTCGTGCATCGGCATCCGCACCGCGACGGTCCCCTTGGTCTCCCCGAGGTCCCACATCAGGTTCGGGTTCGCGCGGCACACCAGCGTCAGCGCGCCCGGCCAGAACTCGTCGATGAGGTCCTGCCCGTAGGTGCCGAGATCCTCCACCAGCGCCGTCGCGGCCCGCACCGACCCGACCAGGACCGGCGGCGGCATCTCCCGCCCGCGTCCCTTGGCGTCCAGCAGCGCCGACACCGCGGGCGCGGTGAACGCGTCCGCGGCGATGCCGTACACCGTGTCGGTCGGCAGGACGATCAGCTCGCCGCGCCGTACGGCCGACACGGCCTCCGCGATCCCGCGGGTGCGCTCCATCGGATCGGAGCAGTCATAACGTCGGCTCACAGGTCGCCCGTCTTCCCATCTGCGCGGCGCTCATCGGGTATGGCACCGCCAAGGATAACGGGCCCGCGGCCGGTCACTCCGCCACCAGCCGCGCGGTGACGAAGCGGTCCCGGTTGGTCAGGTCGCGGCGGTTGCGGACGTCGCGCCAGCCGTGCTCCTCAGCGAAGATCCAGTAGACGCCGTTGCCCTGCAGATCGCTGTGCTCGACGGCCGCGTAACCGCCGGGACGCAGCAGCCGGCGGGCGGTGCGCTCCACCACCCGGATCGCGTCCAGGCCGTCGTCCCCGCCGCCCCACAGCGCGTCGGCGGGATCGTGGTCGCGGACGTCGCGCGGCACGTACTCCCACTCGCTCATCGGAATGTACGGGGGGTTGCTGACGACGAGGTCGACGGTGCCGTCCAGCTCCTTGAGCGCGGAGCCGAAGTCGTCCAGATGCAGCCGGACGCGTCCCCGCTCGTCCAGCTCCTCGATGTTGCGGGTGGCGTGCACGAACGCGGTCGGGTCCTTCTCTACCGCGTGCACGCGCGCGCGAGGCGCCTCCAGCGCGATCGACAGCGCGATCGCGGCCGACCCCGTGCCGAGGTCGACGACGAGGGGGTCGCGGACGTCCATGTCGCGCAGCGTCTCCAACGCCCAGCCGACCATGACCTCGGTCTCCGGGCGCGGGACGAACACGCCCGGCCCGACCTTCAGCTCCAGGTAGCGGAAGAACGCGCGGCCGGTGATGTGCTGCAGCGGCTCCCCCGCCTCGCGACGCGCGACGAACTCCCAGAACCGGGCGTCGAACGCGCTGTCGGGGACGCCGTGCAGCTCCGTGCGCCGCACCCGGTGCACCGCCGCCGCCAGCTCCTCGGCGTCGGCGCGGGGGGAGGCCGCGCCCGCGTCCGCGAGCCGTGCGGTTGCCCTGGCGATCTCGTCGAGCAGCAGATTCATGATCCTTGTGCTTCGGCCAGGCGGCGTTCCATCTCGGCGTCGACGAGCGCCTGCGTGACGTTGTGGAGGTCGCCGTCCAGCACCTGGTCGAGGTTGTAGGCCTTGTAGCCGACCCGGTGGTCGGAGATCCGGTTCTCCGGATAGTTGTAGGTGCGCACCCGCTCGGACCGGTCCACCGTCCGGACCTGGCTCTTGCGCTCGGCCGCCGCCGCCGCGTCGGCCTCCTCCTGCGCCATCGCCAGCAGCCGCGACCGCAGGATCCGAAGCGCCTGCTCCTTGTTCTGCAGCTGGCTCTTCTCGTTCTGGCACGAGACGACGACGCCGGACGGGAGGTGCGTGATGCGGACCGCGGAGTCGGTGGTGTTGACGCTCTGCCCGCCGGGACCGGACGAGCGGTACACGTCGATGCGCAGGTCGTTCGGGTCGATCTGGACCTCGACGTCCTCGGCCTCGGGCGTCACCAGCACGCCGACGGCGCTCGTGTGGATGCGTCCCTGCGACTCGGTCGCGGGAACGCGCTGGACCCGGTGCACACCGCCCTCGAACTTCAGCCGCGTCCAGACGCCTTCCTCGTGGGCGCCCCTCGCCTTCACGGCGACCGTGACGCCCTTGTACCCGCCGAGGTCGGACAGGTGGGAGTCGAGGATCTCGGTCTTCCAGCCGACGCGTTCGGCGTACCGCAGGTACATGCGCAGGAGGTCACCGGCGAACAGCGCGGACTCCTCACCGCCCTCGCCCGCCTTCACCTCCAGGATGACGTCCTTGGCGTCGTTCGGGTCACGCGGGACGAGGAGATGCCGCAGCCGCTCCTCGAGGTCCCCGCGGCGCCCTTCCAGCTCGTCGGCCTCGGCGGCGAACGCCGCGTCCTCACCGGCCAGCTCGCGGGCGGTGGCGAGATCGCCCTCGGTGGACCTCAGCTCCCGGTGCGTCTCGACGATCGGCCGCAGTTCCGCGTAGCGCTTGCCCAGCTTCCGCGCCAGGTTCTGGTCGCCGTGGACGGACGGGTCGGCGAGCCGTTCCTCGATGCCCGCGTATTCGCTGATCAGATCGTCGAGATTCACGCTGTGTCCTGGCCCGTCCCGGCCCCCGGGGCCGCGGCGGCCTCCGGAAGCCGACTTCGAACGGCCCGGGGACCTCGCGAGGTGTTCCCGGGCCGTCCCTGGTCGCTGTGTGCGGCGCTCGCGCTACTTGCCGGCCTTCTTCTTGCCGAAGCGCTGCTCGAAGCGCGCGACCCGGCCACCGGTGTCGAGGATCTTCTGCTTGCCCGTGTAGAACGGGTGGCAGTTCGAGCACACGTCCGCGTGGATCACGCCGTTCTCGGCGGTGCTGCGGGTCTCGAAGGTGTTGCCGCACGTACACGTCACGGTCGTGACGACGTAGTTCGGGTGAATGTCAGGCTTCATCGTTCTCCTCGCTTCTGGCGGTCGCCGGGCGCCTCCGGGTTCACATGGCCGATCACGCCCGACAGGGCCATGAATGATGCAGGAGACGTGAACCGGTACCGCAGCGGTTGCGCGAACCGTCCTCATCCTCGGCTGGGTCGGCGGTGCCGGGCCGCCGGAACACCCCGGATGAGAACGACTCGCTCCAAGTGTGCCAGATACCTGAACGTGGCGAGGTCACCGGGCATTCCCCGATCCCGCCGGGGTCCGCCCGCACGCGGGACGTCCCCGGGACGTCCCCGGCCGAGGGCCCTCAGCCGCCCCCGCGGCCCAGATAGGCGAGGACGGCCATGACCCGGCGGTGCCCGCCCTGAGCGAGCTGCAGGTCCAGCTTCATGAAGATGTTGGAGATGTGCTTCTCCACGGCGCCCTCGGTGACGACGAGGTCCGCCGCGATGGCGCCGTTCGACCGTCCCTGCGCCATCAGCCCCAGCACCTCCCGCTCACGCGGGGTCAGCGCCTCCAGCGGGTCCCCGACGCGGCGCCGCCCCAGCAGCTGCCCGATCACCTCGGGGTCGATGACCGTCCCGCCGGCGGCGATGCGGCGCACCGCGTCGATGAACTCGGCGATGTCCGACACCCGCTCCTTCAGCAGGTAGCCGACGCCCTCGGCGCCGCCGCCGATCAGGTCCGTCGCGTACCGCTCCTCCACGTACTGCGACAGGACGAGGATCGGCGTGCCGGGCTTGCGCTCCCGCACGGCCAGGGCCGCGCGCAGCCCCTCGTCGGTGAACGACGGCGGCATCCGGACGTCCACGATCGCGAGGTCGGGATCGTGCTCGTCGACGATCCCGAGCAGCCCGGGGCCGTCCCCCACCGTCGCCACCGTCTCGATCCCGGCGTCGCCGAGCAGCCGGACGAGCCCTTCGCGCAACAGCACCGAATCCTCGGCGATCACTACCCGCATCCGTCCATTATCGGGCCGGCCCGCGACCGCGGCGACCCCCGCGATCCCGGGTTCCGGCTACCAGGTGCAGGGAAGGTCGGCGCGGATGATCGTGGGACCGCCGGGCGGGCTGTCCACGATGAGCATCCCGTCGATCGTGGCCGCCCGGTCGGCGAGCCCGGCCAGGCCGCCGTCCTGCCGCGCGACCGCGCCGCCGACCCCGTTGTCGATCACCTCGACGACCACCCACCGCTCCTCGCGGACCACCCGGACGGACGCCCGGGTCGCGCGGGCGTACTTGGCGATGTTCGCCAGCGACTCCGCCACGATGAAGTACGCGATGCTCTCCACCGCCGCCGGGGGACGTTCCGACAGGTCGACCTCCACCTCGACGGGCACCGGGGCACGGCCCGCCAGCCCCGACAGCGCCGGGTCCAGGCCGCGGTCGGTGAGGATCGCCGGGTAGATCCCGCGGGCCAGGTCGCGCAGCTCGGAGATCGCCTCCCTGGTGCCCGAATGGGCCTGCTCGATCAGCGCCCGCGCGCCCTCCGGGTCGTCGTCGAGCTTGGCGCGGGCCCGCCCGATGTCCATCGCCACCGCCAGCAGCCGCTGCTGGGCGCCGTCGTGCAGGTCGCGCTCGATGCGGCGGCGCTCGAACTCCGCCGCGTCTACCCCGCGGGCACGGCTCGCCCGCAGATGCTCCGTCCGCTTCCGCAGCTCGATGTTCTCGGTCTGCGACGGGCTCGGGCCGAGCAGCAGCCGCGCCCACGCGGAATGCCCGATCGCCATCACCCGCGTCACGTACATCGCCAGGACGAGGAAGACCAGCCCGCCCACCGAGATCGGCAGCGCCTCCAGCGGATTGCCGGCCCAGTACGAGACGAAGCCGAGGCTGACCTCGGCGCCGCCGTCCGCCGCCACGATGATCGGCATGGCCAGCAGCATCCCCGTCGCGGCCCAGACCGTCACCGACACGACGAACTCGACCAGCGTGATGGGGAACAGGACGGCGAGGTAGAGCAGGTCTTTCCAGGTGGCGGGGTCGGACGCCATCCCCTTCAGCTTGACCAGCGGGTTGCGTCCCGGCGGCAGCCGCCGGTACGGGCTCGGGATGCGCACGCCGAACGCCGCGCGGACGAACTGCCGTTCCAGTATCGCGGCACACCGCCACGCGATCATCATCAGCGCCAGCATCGGCAGGCCCACCCAGATGATCAGCAGTCCGATGGACAGCGACAGCCCGACGGCCAGCCCGATGAAGCAGCCCAGCCCGAACGCCATGCTGGCCGCCAGATAGATCGCCGAACGCCACGTCAGCGACGACTTCGCCATCGCCAGCGGAGTCCACCGGGTGTTCGCGACGGTCGCCGCCGTGTCCCCGCCGACCTGCATCACCGTGGCCCATCGCGCCGCCGCCCACCGCGCGGCGGTGCCGCCCGCGGTCGCGCCCCCGGCGCCGGGGTCCCTGCTCAGCTCGCCCACGTCCGTCCCTCCGTACCCGTTCCAACCTACGGTCCAAGCCTGCCGAGCGGGAGGGACGGGCGACATGATGGCCGCCGCCCAATCGGGGGTGGGGCTAACCCCACCCTGTTTTATTGCAGTGCCCTTGGCGGTCGTGTCGTCGGCCCCGGCCTGGGGCCCTCCTTCGGCGGGCACTGCGGTGCGATCGCTGCATCGCTTCGGCTCGCCTTGCGGCTCGCTGCGCGATCAGGTTCTCGCTTCGCTCGCACCTGCCTTCGGGCGCGATCGCGACGGTCCAGGTCGGCACGGGGCTGGGGTGGCTTGACCGGGCCGGGATGCGAACAGGCCGGGGGTGCGGACGCCCCCGGCCGGAGTGTTCCGGGCGGGGGCGTCTGCGGTCCTCGGTCAGCGGTCGTCGGAGACCGTGGTCTTCTGCACCTGGAGCAGGAACTCGGCGTTGGACTTGGTCTCCTTCATCTTCTCGATGAGGAGTTCCAGTGCCTGCTGTGTGTCCAGCGCGTGCAGGACGCGGCGCAGCTGCCAGACGACGCGCAGCTCCTCCGGAGCCATGAGGATCTCCTCCTTGCGGGTGCTGGACGCGTCCACGTCCACCGCCGGGAAGATCCGCTTGTCGGCCAGGCTCCGGTTGAGCTTCAGCTCCATGTTGCCGGTGCCCTTGAACTCCTCGAAGATGACCTCGTCCATCCGGGACCCGGTCTCCACCAGGGCGGTCGCGAGAATGGTCAGCGAGCCGCCGTTCTCGATGTTGCGCGCGGCGCCGAAGAACCGCTTGGGCGGGTACAGGGCCGTCGAGTCGACACCACCGGACAGGATGCGCCCGGACGCCGGGGCCGCCAGGTTGTAGGCGCGGCCCAGTCGGGTGATCGAGTCGAGCAGCACGACGACGTCGTGGCCCAGCTCGACGAGCCGCTTGGCGCGCTCGATCGCCAGCTCCGCGACCGTGGTGTGGTCCTCGGCGGGACGGTCGAAGGTCGAGTGGATGACCTCGCCCTTCACCGTCCGCTGCATGTCGGTGACCTCTTCCGGACGCTCGTCCACGAGGACGACCATCAGGTGGCACTCCGGGTTGTTCTTGGTGATCGCGTTGGCGATCGCCTGGAGCACCATCGTCTTGCCGGCCTTGGGCGGCGACACGATCAGGCCGCGCTGGCCCTTGCCGATCGGCGATACGAGATCGATGATCCGGGTCGTCAGGATGCCCGGGTCGGTCTCCAGCCGCAGCCGCTCCTGCGGGTACAGCGGGGTCAGCTTGCTGAAGTCGACGCGGCCCTTGGCCTGGTCGGGCTCCATCCCGTTGACGGTGTCGAGGCGCACCAGCGCGTTGAACTTCTCGCGCCGCTCGCCCTCGCGTGCCTGCCGCACCGCACCGGTGATGACGTCGCCCTTGCGCAGCCCGTTCTTGCGGACCTGCGCCAGCGACACGTACACGTCGTTCGGGCCCGGCAGGTAGCCGGTCGTGCGGACGAACGCGTAGTTGTCGAGGATGTCGAGGATGCCCGCGACCGGGATCAGGACATCGTCCTCGGTGATCACCGGCTCCTCGTAGCGCTCGCGGCCGCGGCCGCGGTTGCGCTCGCGGAACCGGCGCCCGCGCCGGCCCCGGCCGCCGCCGTCGTCATCGTCGTGCTGACCGCCCTGGCCGCCCTGGCCGCCACCCTGGCTCTGGCCGCGCTGGCGGCCACCGCCGCCGCCCTGGTCGTTCCGGTCGCCGCGGTCGCCGCGGTCCCGGTCGCCGCGCTCCCGGCCACCGCGCTGCCGCTGGCGTCCGCCGCCCTCGCGCCCCTCACGGCCGTCGCGGCCGCCGTCACGGTTCTCCCGCCCGTCCCGGCCGCCGTCGCGTCCGCCCTGGGACTCGCCGTCCTCGGCGTTCTGCTCGCGGCCCTGGTCACGGTCGCGGCCCTGCCGCTCGCCGCGCTCGCCGCGTCCCTCGGAGCCCCCGCGATCCTGCCTGTCGCTCCGCTGCCGGCCGCCCTGGCGCTCGGCCCGGTCCTGCTTCTCGGGCTTGTCGGCCGGCTTCTCGGCGGCCTTGTCGGTCTGTGCGTCTGTCTGTGCGTCCACTTGTGCGTCCGTCTGTGCGTCCGCCGGCTTGCCCTCCGGGGCCCGCACCTCTGCCTGCTTGCCGGCCGACGCCTGCTCGTCGGCCGGGGACTGCGCGTCGGCCCGCTTGCCGGCGGGCGCCTGCTCGCCCTCGCCGACCGTCACCTGGTCGTCGGACACCTCGTGCTTGGCCGCGGCGGTCCGGTTACGACGGGGACGCTCGGCCTTCACCGAGGCAGCGGCTCCCTGCTCGCCCCCCGCCGAGCCCTGCTCCTGACCGCCCTGCTTCTCCTGGATGGCGGCGATGAGCTGGCTCTTGCGCATCCCGGTCACACCGGTGATGCCGAGGCTGGACGCGAGCGCCTTGAGCTCGGGCAGCACCATGGCCGACAGGCCGGTGCCCGACCGGCGGCGCCGGGGGGTGGCGGACTCCGCGCCGGCCGTTGCGGCATCGGCGGGTCCCGTGCTTGATGCGTCCGTAAGGAGTTCGCTGGATTCGCTCACTAAGGGTCCTTCCCAGGGAGCGGGCGTTGGCCGGTTTCCGGCCAGTCGACCCGGTGGTGCGGCCCGGCGGGGGCGCCGGAACGGGCTCCGCTGATCACGGTGGGGCCGGGATCTGCGTGTTCTGGGCGCAGCCAGATGATGGACGGGACGGTTCGCTCGTGCGTGTTCCCGGTACCGCCACGTCCGAAGTTTCGCTGGAATGCCGGACAACGGATTGTCACGGTGTCGGGAAGCCTAGTACGCGGGACCGACACGGCCGGAGGGCCGAACAGGTGACGCGCGGCTGACGAGCACGCTGCCCCGAACGGGGCATCTGGTGCGGCATTCAGCCTAACATCACCAGGCCGCACTGCTATTCCCCAGAGGTCGATGTCTTCGCATTTTACCTAGCGGGATCATGCCGGGACCTGCACGGGCGGGATGCGCAACGGCCCCCGCCCCCGGCGCCGCCATCAGGACCGGGACCCCGATCATCCGGTCAGGACGCGTGCGCCGCGGGTCGCGACGTCCAATGGGTGCTTGAGCCACCCATTACCCACTCCGGGAGCCATCGAATCAACTTGTGATGCGCTTGTGAAGGCCAGGACAGTAGGACCTGCCCCGGAAATCACCGCCGGCACGCCCGCCGCGCGCAGGCGCCTGACCAGTTCGGCGGACTCCGGCATCGCGGGAGCGCGGTAGTCCTGGTGCAGCCGGTCCTCCGTCGCGTCCAGCAGGACGCCCGCGTCCAGCCCGCCGGTGAGCGCCGCGACGAGCAGCGCCGCGCGTCCGGCGTTGGCGGCGGCGTCGCCGTGCGGGACGGTCCCGGGCAGCAGCCCCCGCGCCCGCTCGGTCGCCAGCCGCTGCTCGGGAACGAACGCCATGACCTGCGTGACCTGCGATTCCAGGCGCACGAGCCGCGGGCCGGCCGGCGTCGTCCAGGCGACGGTCAGGCCGCCGGCGAGGCACGGCGCGACATTGTCGGGATGCCCCTCGGCCTCGGTGGCGAGACGCAGCGCCGCGCCGTCGTCGAGCAGTTTCCCGGCGGGGTGCAGCGCGCGGGCGGCGACGATCCCGGCGACGATCGCGGCGGACGACGATCCGAGACCCCGGCTGTGCGGGATCCGGTTGCGGCAGCGCAGCCGCAGCCCCGGCGGCCGTCCGGGACCGGATCCGGCCAGCCCGTCCAGCACGTCGAAGGCGCGGTGCAGCATCCTGACGATCAGGTGCCGTTCGCCCCGGTCGGCGACCTCGGCGCCTTCGCCGTCCACCTCGATGGACAGCCCGCCGCCGGTCACCTCCACCTCGACGTCGTCGTGCAGGCCCAGCGCGAGACCGAGCGAGTCGAAACCGGGGCCCAGGTTGGCGCTGGTCGCCGGCGCCCGCACCAGCACCGGCCCTTCCGTCCAGCCCACCTCAGGTGAGACCGAGCTCGGACGCGGCGGAATGCGCGTCGACCTTGATGACGGTCGGCGCGGGCGCGCCGGAGATCGCCCAGTCGGGGTCCTTGAGGCCGTTGCCCGTCACCGTGCAGACGACCCGGGAACCGGGCTCGACGCCACCCTGCTCACTCGCCTGCAGAAGGCCCGCGACGCTGGCCGCGGAAGCGGGCTCAACGAAAACCCCCTCTTCCCTGGCGAGAAGCCTGTAGGCGGCCAGAATCTGCCTGTCGGTCACCGACGCGATGGCGCCGCCGGACTCGTCCCGCGCGGCGATGGCGAGGTCCCAGGACGCGGGGTTGCCGATCCTGATCGCGGTGGCGATGGTCTGTGGCTTCAGGACGGGCTCGCCCTTCACGAACGGCGCGGCGCCGCTCGCCTGGAAACCGAGCATGCGCGGCGTCCTGGACGCCTCCTTGTCACCGGCGTACTCCTTGTACCCCATCCAGTACGCGGAGATGTTGCCGGCGTTCCCGACGGGCAGGCAGTGCACGTCGGGGGCGTCGCCGAGCGCGTCGACGACCTCGAACGCCGCCGTCTTCTGCCCCAGCAGCCGGTACTTGTTGACCGAGTTGACGAGCGCGACCGGATAGTCGACCGACAGTTTCCGCGCCAGTTCGAGACAGTCGTCGAAGTTGCCGTCCACCTGCAGCAGCCGCGCCCCGTGCACCAGCGCCTGGGCCAGCTTCCCCATCGCGATCTTGCCGTTGGGGACGAGGACCGCGCAGGTCATCCCGGCGCGCACCGCGTAGGCGGCGGCGGACGCCGACGTGTTGCCGGTCGACGCGCAGATCACCGCCTTGGCGCCGTCCTCGGCGGCCTTGCTGATCGCCAGCGTCATGCCGCGGTCCTTGAACGACCCGGTCGGGTTGGCGCCCTCCACCTTGAGGAACACCTCGCAGCCGGTCATCTGGGACAGGCGGCCGGCGGGCACCAGCGGGGTACCGCCCTCCAGCAGCGTGACGACCGGCGTCGCGTCCGACACCGGAAGCCGGTCGCGGTATTCCTCGATGAGGCCACGCCACGCGCGGGCGTTCGGGTTCAAGTCGATCTCCTCGGATGACCTGCGATGTTGACCGGATTCTACCGGTCGCCGCTAGGCCCTTCTCATCCCCGGGAGGGTCTTCGGGTCCCGACCCGGGAAACACACCGGATGAAGGCTCAATCCTCGCCCTCGACGCGCATGACGCTCGCCACCTCTCGGACGATTTCGAGTTCGCGAAGCCCCTCCACCGTCGCCGACAGCGCCGCGTCCGGTGCCCTGTGCGTCACGACGACGAGCTGCGCCTCCTCGCCCAGCCCGACCTGCCGGACGGCCTGGATCGACACACCGTGCCTGGCGAACTCCTCGGCGACCGTGGCCAGAACACCGGCCTCGTCCGTCACGTCCACCTGTATGTAGTAGCGCGTGACCGTCTCGCCCATCGGCAGCACGGGAAGCTTGGCGTACGTCACTTCGACCGGTCCGGGCGTGCCGCCGGCGACGTTCCGCGCCACCGCGACCAGGTCACCCAGAATCGCCGACGCCGTCGGCGCGCCACCGGCACCCGCGCCATAGAACATCAGCGAACCGGCCGACTCCGCCTCCACGAACACCGCGTTGTACGCCTCGCGGACACTCGCCAGCGGATGCGACCGCGGAATCATCGCCGGGTACACGCGAACCGACACGCCACGGCCGTTCCGGCCGTCCTCCGAAGGAACGCGCTCGCAGATGGCGAGAAGCTTGACGACGCAGTCCATTCCCTGGGCGCCCGCCACATCCGCGGCACTCACCTCAGTGATGCCCTCACGGTGGACGTCCGCGGCCGTCACCGGAGTGTGGAAAGCGAGCTGCGCCAGAATCGCCGCCTTGGCCGCGGCGTCGAAGCCCTCCACATCGGCCGTCGGGTCGGCCTCCGCGTAGCCCAGCGCCTGCGCCTCTTCCAGCGCCTCGTTGAACCCCGCGCCATGCGTGTCCATCTGGTCGAGGACATAGTTCGTGGTGCCGTTCACGATGCCGAGCACCCGATGCACATGGTCACCGACCAGAGACTCCCGCAATGGCCGGAGCAGCGGGATCGCCCCCGCCACGGACGCCTCGTAGTACAGGTCGGCACCGTACTCCCTCGCCGCCGCGAACAGCGTCGCCCCGTCCTCCGCCAGCAGCGCCTTGTTCGCCGTGATGACCGACTTGCCGGCCTTCATCGCCTCCAGCATCAGCGTCCTGGCCGGCTCGATACCGCCGATCACCTCGATGACGATGTCGACGTCGTCCCTCGTCACCAGGCCCTGCGCGTCCGTCGTCAGCAGTTCCCGGCCGACGCCCTCACGCACCCGGTCGGGCCGCCGCACCGCGATCCCCGCGAGCTCCAGCGGCGCCCCGACACGCGCGGCCAGATCGTCCGCCTGCTCGTTCAGCAGCCGGACGACCTCCGTGCCGACCACGCCGCATCCGAGCAGCGCCACGCGCAGTGCGGGTTTCACGCTTCGACCTCCGCATCGAGCCGCAGCAGGTCCTCCGCGCTCTCCCGGCGGACGATCACGCGTGACCTGCCGTCCCGCACCGCCACCACGGCCGGCTTGGGGACGAAGTTGTAGTTACTGGCCATCGATCGACAGTACGCACCGGTCGCCGCGACCGCCACCAGGTCCCCCGCCGCAAGATCTTCGGGGAACCACAGGTCACGCACCACAATGTCGCCGCTTTCGCAGTGCTTGCCGACAAGCCTACTGAGCATGGGCGGTGACTCGGACGACCTGCTGGCCAGCACCCCGGTGTACTCGGCGCCGTACAGGGCCGTGCGCAGGTTGTCGCTCATGCCCCCGTCCACCGAGACGTACGTGCGCAGGCCCTCGACGTCCTTCACCGTCCCGACCTCGTACAGCGTGACGCCCCCGGGACCCACGATCGCCCGCCCCGGCTCCACCGTCAGCCGCGGCATCGTCAGCTCGTACGCCCGGCACTCGCGCGCCACGATGTCCCGCAACGCGTCCGCGATCGACTTCGGGTCATGGGGCTCCTCCCCCGGCACGTACGCGATCCCGTAACCACCACCCAGATCCAGCTCCGGAAGCTCGATGCCGTGCTCGTCCCGGATGGCCACCAGCAGCCCGGCCAGCCGGTGCGCGGCCACCTCGAACGCGTCCACCTCGAAGATCTGCGACCCGATATGGCTGTGCAGCCCCACCAGCTCAAGCTGCTTCAGCTCCAGAACCCGCCGCACGGCCTCAAGAGCGGCCCCGGAATTCCTGGAAAACCCGAACTTCTGGTCGTCATGGGCCGTCGCGATGAACTCATGAGTGTGCGCCTCAACACCCGTGGTGACGCGCACCATCACCTTGGCCCGGACACCCTTCTCCTGGGCGATGTACCCCACCCGTGCGATCTCCTCGAACGAATCGAGCACGATCCGTCCGACCCCGACCTCAACGGCCTTCTCAATCTCCCAGGACGCCTTGTTGCTCCCGTGCAGCGTGATGCGCTCCGTAGGGAAGCCCGCCGCCAACGCAATGGCGAGCTCGCCCCCACTGCACACATCAAGCCCGAGCCCCTCCTCGTTCAGCCACCGGGCCAAGGCCGTACAGAGAAACGCCTTGCCGGCATAGTGCACGTCCCCGTCATGGAACGCCGCCGCATAAGCCCTGGCCCGGCTCCGGACGTCCTCCTCGTCATAGACGTACAAAGGCGTCCCGTACTCCCGCGCCAGATCCCGGACGTCGACACCACCGACGGTGAGCACCCCACCGTCCCGCTTCGCGTTCCGCGGCCAGACCGTGGGCTCCAGCGCATTCAGATCTTCCGCCGGCCCCACCGGATGGTCCTCCGGCAGAACATCGGCGTGCAGGGGCCCAGCTGGATGTACTCGACTCATATCCGCTCTCTAGGGGTCTCACCAATAACGTTCAGCCCGTTGCCGAGGACGACCTTCACGGCCTCCGCCAAGCCCACCCGACCGGCATGCACCGCCCCAGGCTCCTCATCACCCTTGGGCACGGCAGGACACCGCTCATGGACGTCGTGGTACGCCCCGGCCACTCTCTCCAAACACAACATCAGCGGCCTGGCATCCCGTTCCCGCTCCGCCTGGGCGGCGCGCCCCGGCACGTCCCCCAACGCCCCCACCAGCTCAAGCTCCTCAGACGCCAAATCCGGAGAACCCCCTGGCCGGATCCCAAGCTCAGAAGCCCAACGCCCAACCCAGCAAGCCCTCGCATAGGCATAGCGCACCGAAAACCCAGGATTCTCAAACGTCCTAGGCCACTCGCTCCATCCACCCATCGGCACCCGCACACTCCGGAACCCGACAACCGCATCCACCACGTCCGCCACCGGAACAACGACCCGCACGAACCCGCGACCGGTGACGACACCCCCGACACGACGCGCGATGACCCCCGGATCAACCCCAAGCCTCAGCGCCACAGGACTCTCATAAACCCCGGCACCCCGACTGAAAACAACCACACCATCAGGCACGGAAACGGCAAGCTCACCCTCCGCCACGGCATCCCGCACCGCGCGCACAAGGGCACCGCTCACATCGCCTGGAGTCACCCTGGTGAGACTATCCGACCACTATCTGGACACCGTGGCGAGCTTCCGCACCGTCTGGATCAGCTGATTCGGATCGAACGGCTTGGTCACATAAGCGTCCACGCCGATCTCATGCCCCCGCCGCACATCATGCTCCTGCGCCCTGGCAGTGATCATCACGACCCGGATGTGCGCCGTCCCGGGATCCTCCCGCAGCCTGATCGCGGTCACCCACCCGTCCAGCCGCGGCATCATCACATCAAGCGTGATCACGTCCGGCCTGGCGTCCGCCACCTTCTCCAGGCAGTCCTGACCGTCCACCGCGGTCGCCACCTCGAACCCCTCCAGTTGCAGGTTCACGGCGATGAGCTGGCGGATCACCTCGTCGTCATCGACGACCAGAACGCGTCCCAGTGGCTCGGTCACGGCCTCGAAGTTAGCCCACTCCAACCCCACACGCACGGCGAACGCCCACGTGCGCGTCACCCCGCCAACCCTGGTAACCTTCTACCGCGCCGCCCGAGGGCGCAGGGCCCCCTTAGCTCAGGGGATAGAGCAACGGCCTCCGGAGCCGTGTGCGCAGGTTCGAATCCTGCAGGGGGCACCTTCCACGGACCAGCGAGATCAACCCGCTGACCAGCACAGACACCACGAACCGGGCGGGACCACAGTCCAACTGAGTCCCACCCGATCCCACTGTCTAGCACCACTCACGAGGGACCCTCTCGTCGGCGCTCACTCGTCCTCTAGCGTCATCTCGATACGTCGGTTGTTGGCGTCCTCCTGACCGTCCAGGCATCCCGCATAGCGCTTGAGCAGGACCTCTACCGAGTTGCCCGCACGCTTGGCCACGTCCGCCGGCGAGACTCCCGCGTTGAGCCACGTGCTCAAGGCCGCGTGTCGCAGGTCGTACGGGCGGCCGGCGAGCAGCTATGCGACCTGAGCGGGCGTGAACGCGAGCTGGCGGGCTTCCTCCCACGCTCGCGAGTAGGTAGAGGCACCCAGAATGCCGCCCCGCTCGTTGCGGAACAGGCGCCCGTCCTCAGCCGTGCCGAACTCCTTGATGTGCGCCTGGAGGATGGCCACGAGAGACGGCGGTATCGGCACGATGCGGGCCGCTTTGGCGGAACGCTGCTTGAGCCCTCTCCGCTCGTGGCGCTCCCCGTGGTCTGTCCACCTTTTCGAGGTGACGGGAAGCGTCTGAACGAGCGTCAGACGGCCCCAACCGTCGTCCGGTAGGAAACAGTCGCTTGCCCTCAGCGCGATGCACTCGGTCGGTCGTAGGCCGGCATAGTAGAGCGTCGCGAAGAAGGCGACCAATCGGCGTCCTCTCCCCCGTCCCCATGAACCGACGTAGGAAAGCGCGGTGAGAAGGTCTCGGGCTTGGGCGTGCGTGATGACGACACGAGGGTCTACCTCGCCCTGGCGAGCCTCATGCGTCCGTCCCACGGCCTTGAGCGGGTTGTCCGAGAGTTCCCCCAACCCCATGGCGTAGACCACGGCGGTGTTGAGGCTGTAGGTGTCCGTCGCCACGCGCTTGCCCGTGAGCCGCTTCTCTGCTCGCCGGATCACCTGAGGCTCTGCGAGTGCTCTGAGGAGTAGCGAGCGCTCTCGCAGCCACCGCAAACCCGCGGCGAACGGGCGTCGCTTGGCCTCACGGGTCCAGCGGGGGGTTGGGGCGGTCGAGCTGGGGACTGGTGTTTGGACACAGATGATCTCCGTAGTGGTCCGAGACCCAGGTGTCAACAATGATCGTCAGTTTGGATTGACAGTCATCGTCGTTCTCCTCGACGGGGCATCCACAGCTTTCTGGCTACCTTGGAGGTGGCGGGCTCGGGTGCACGCTCCAGTTGCTCATCGCGTCGATGCTGGTTGACGTCATCGCCCACTGCTCTTCCGTGGACCGGTCCCGCCGGAGCGGGACCGGCGGCGTTCGGGCTCGGCTGTCCAGGGCAGGGATGTCCAGTTGGCAGCGTCGTACACGTCGGTGCCCGGCGGGACAATCTCATCAATCCGGTCCAGCGCAGCCTCGTCGATCGTCAGATCGGCACAATCAAGGGATGCCGTGAGCTGTTCCGCGGTGCGTGGCCCGAGCAGCACCGATGTCACGGCGCGATGGTGCAGCGGGAACACGGTGGCCAGTGCGGGCAGCGAGCACCCGAGTTCATCGGCGACCGTGACGAGTTCTTCGACGATGTCGAGTTTGCGGGCGGTCACCGGGTCGGCGGGGTCGAACCACTCGGGGCGGATCGCGGCCCGCCCCTGTGTTCGGACGGGCCCGTTCTTGCGGTGGCGGCCGGTGAGGAATCCGAACGCGAGCGGACTCCAGGTCAGCACCCCCATACTCTCCCGCTCCGCAACCGGCAGGACGTCGCGTTCGACGCCGCGGGCGAGCAGGTTGTAGGGCGGCTGTTCGGTGCGGAACCGCATCAGCCCTCGCTGCTCGGCCACCCGGTGGGACTCGAGGATCTCGAAGGCCGGGTACGTCGAGCATCCGAAGGTACGGATCTTGCCCGCACGGACAAGGTCGGTGAGCACGCCGAGGGTCTCTTCGAGGTCGGTGGACCAGTCCGGGCGGTGCACCTGGTAGAGGTCGATGTAGTCGGTGCCCAGCCGGTTGAGGCTCGCGTCGACTGCGCGGATGAGGTGGCGACGGGAGTTGCCGCCCGTGTTCAGTCCCTCGGTCAGCGGGAAATGTCCCTTGGTGGCAAGGATGACCTCATCACGGCGCCCGGCCAGAGCGTTGCCGACGATCTCCTCCGATTCGCCGCCGGAGTACATGTCGGCGGTGTCGATCAGGTTGATCCCGGCGTCCAGGGCGGTGTGGATGATCCGCACGCAGTCGTCGTGGTCGGGATTGCCCGACCGGCCGAACATCATGGTGCCCAGCGCGAACCGGGACACGGTCAGCCCGGTCCGGCCCAGTGCCGCGTACGTCATCGTCATGAAACACCACGCTAGATACACAAGCTGATTTGCGCAAATCTGCTTGCATAGCTCTAAGATGGTGGCATGCAAGACGGCGAAACCGACGATGTCAGGACCATCGACGACATCCAGGCCCTGACGGCATTGGCGAACCCCGACCGAGCTCAGATCATGGATGTTCTCGCGGCGAACGGACCACAGACCACGACCGATCTCGCGCAGGCTTCCGGGCTCGCGACCGGAAGTGTCTCCCACCACGTCAAAGTGCTCGTCGCTGCGGGACTGGTGGAACGGGGGCCTGTATCGGCGGCGGATCGCAGGCAACGTCGGTGGCAGCTGGTGACCCGCGGGGCGAGATGGAGCCCCGGCGCATTTCGCGGCAGGCCCGCAGCCGAAGCCGCCGCGACCGCGGCGGACGGTGCCCTGTTGCAGAGGGAGTATGACCGCGCACGCGAGTTCCTCGACACAGCGGACGCGCCGTGGGATGAGAGTGCGTTCGGTGTGCACACGTGGATGCGGCTCACGCCAGCGGAGCTCGTCGAGCTCGGACAGGAAGTCGAGGCGGTGCTCCTGAGGTGGCGGCGCCGGGAGACCCCCGACGACGGTGCCGAACGCCGCACCGTCCTCGCGTTCGCACGCGCTTTTCCGACCGAACCCTGAGCCGAAACCCGGCATGTGAACAGGGCGTTCCGGGTCTTCTGACTCGGCGAGGGACGGCGCTCGAGGTTCTCGATGCCCCAGTGGCGCCGTAGGTGCGCGGAGATCTCGGCGGCCGACAGGCAGGCACGGCTGGTGGCGACCAGGACGATCTCCTTGCTGAGCGGCTGTCCGGCCAGGTCGGCCACGTCCCGGCGGATGACCGCGAGCCGGGCCGCACCCGGCAGGCCCGACAGGCTAAGGCTCTGGCCGGTGCCGGTGGTCCAGGTGGTCCAGCTGCCGATCCGTCCATGGCCGCGTTCGGCGTCCAGGTGAGCGGGGTCGGCGTCGATCAGCTCGCGGCCGGCGGCGATGGCAGCGGCGTGCAGCGAGGGCCGGTTTCCTTGATGCCTACCGCCCGCTGCCAGCCACCAAAGCGAGGTCAACCGCAAATGCCCGCCAACGCGGACCGGGCGAGCGGGCCAACGCCGAAATCAAGAGCTGGAAGGTCCTCGCAAGATTCGCGCCGGCCCCAGCCGCGCGACCACACTCGTCAAGGCCATCCAGACACTGATCAACGCCGGCTGACACCAGGTTGGAACGGCTCAGTTACCCGGACCGGACTCACACCGACAAGCGACGGCGAGCTGGGCGGCAACAGATCAACCACCTACACGACGACCTGCGGGCCGGTCGCCTCGCCGGCCAGGTAGATGGTGCGCCGGGTCCCCTCGGGGGCGGCCTCCAGCCAGAAGCCTAGCTGCTCTAGGTAGAAGCGCCAGCCCCGCCGCGACGCCGTCGTAGAGCTCTTCCCACTTCGCGTCGGCGACCTCCGGCACGACCAGCCGGACGATCGTGCGCGTCCCGTCGGCGGTCACGGTGAGCGCGGTGTCGTCGTCGAACGCGATGCGCTCGGGCGGGGACAGCTGTGCGTCGTCGACGAACGCGCGCACCTCGGCAGCAGGGCGCTCCGGGCAGTTGCCGTGCCGCTCGTCGTAGTTGTAGCCGAACCACTCGCGGACGCCGTCGGTGGTGCTCACCGCACGCCAGACCTCCTCCCGCGGTGCCTCCTGAGCGGGTGCCCCGCATCCGTGAGGTGCATGGCTGCAACGCCAGCAGGTCGAGCCCGGTATCGCAAAGGCATCGAACCCGACCATTCCCTCGGCCGCTGCCATCGGTGGGTGATCTGCCACCACCTGGACAGGCGAGTGAATCCTAACCTCGACCTATCACGTGCCCGGTTGGGTCGTGTAGAAGGCTGACCCGCTTGTGCTTTGTGGTGGTCAGGCCAGTGGCCGAGGGTGGTATCGAGTGGGCTGCCGATGGTCGCGGTGGTGAAGGTGAGGGTCCAGTCTTGGCGGTGACTCCGGCCTACGTCGCCGTCTGCGGATGATCCGGGTGCCGCGAGGACGCGGGCCGCCCGTTCGGCAATGGCCGGCAACCTGATCGAGATGCCGGACCCCGGCAGTTCGGGAACGGCGTACGTCCGCTCAACTCCACCTCGCCGCAAAGCCGGCTGAGGGGGGCGCGTTTTCGGGATGCCGGGCTGCATAATCCATACCGGCGGCATTCCAGTATTGGGATGCACAGCCTCGTCACGTCGAAGGGTTTGACCTGTCCTCAGACACCGCTGAGGGACCTCACCGCGGGTGTCCGTGCTGCGGGCGGGGGCTCATGACGCGGTTCGGTCTGCAGCACGCCGCTGACCAGCCCAAATGGCAGGCTGTAAGGGAATCGTGTAGGTTGCAGAGTCGGCGGTTTCGAACGGTTGTGTTGGGCTTCGGGGAAAGGTAGACGCCTTCAGATTCGATGGGGTTCTGGGTGGCGAGGACAACCCGCTTTGAGGAGCTACAGTGTTAAGATGGCGCCTTATCGGACCTGTCATTTTCTTCGTGCTGGCCGGGGTTTCCCTAACGTTCTTTTTCCTCGCACGCGTATACAATTTTCGCTTGAACGGGCCGATAGGCCTCGTTTTGCTCTGCATGGCCCTGGCATGTACCGGCGTCGCTGTTTGGATGGCGATGCCGGGGCGGCGGCTGGGGATGATCGTCGGTATCATCAGCTGCAGCTTCGCCCTGATCATTGGTGCGATGGGATACTTGGCCTGGCTGGTGTTCGGCTACCACGGAGAAGGTGCGTCCCTGGCCTTCTCGCCGGATGAGCGCTATGAGCTTTTCCAGGGTGGGGGCGGCGGCCCTGGTGACATCGACTATCTGGGTGATGTGCGGATCCGCACCGGAAAGGGGCTGTTCGCCCAGGAGTCAGTAGTTTGGACGGGAGAAGAGGACGGGCCGGCACCCAAAACCGTGCGATTCACAGGTTCCCGCCAGATCGAGGTGGTCACCGACAGTGGATGCACCTACCGCTCGACGTTCGACGGCGACACATTGAAGGTGGTTCCGGTCCACCATGTTCCCAGAGGTGCCGACTGCTGACGAGACTCCGTTTGTCGAGCCATATCCCTTTGCGACGGCAGGTCGCGATAATCCGGCATAGCGTACCGTATCTATGTGCTTACCACGACCGCCGTAGATGCGGCGCGGGTGGCGAAGCTGGCTTCGGGCCACTACACGAGCTCGATCTTGATGGTGGACCAAAGGTTCTCCGCGAGCGCGTTGTCGAAGCCGTCCCCGACGCTGCCTGTGGAGGGCAGGACACCGGCGTCGGCGAGCCGCCGGGTGAAGCGGATCGCCGTATATTGCTTGGGTTCAAGGAGTCGTTGCAACACTTCCTGTCGGTGAGCATAGATGCTTGCTGAAGGCTTCAGCGGGAGTCTTCCATCCCAGAGTTTTTCGGGGGCGGCTGTTGAATGTGGCAGCGACGGCGTCGAGGTCGTCTTGGCTGTGCTTACTCAGGTCGGTTCCCTTGGGGAAGTACTGGCGCAGCAGTCCGTCGGTGTTCTCGTTCGTGCCGCGCTGCCAGGGGCTGTGCGGGATCAGTTGGTGTCTCTGGGGAGACGGGCATCAGCAGGGGTTTGGTGTGGCGGCTTCGGGCGGTGTGGCCGGGGTGTCGTGTGCGTCGGTCAGGGCGGTCAGGAAGCGCGCGACTAGCGGGGCAGTGTCGTCGGCGCGCCAGACGAGGTGCAGCGTGGTGGCGGTGCCCGCGAGTCGCCGGGGCACCACGCCCTCTCGATGCAGCACCTGGTAGGAGTCGGCCATCACGGCCGCACCGAATCCGGCGGCGACCAGGGCGAGGATGGTTTGCGCGCTCCGTCCCCGGGCCCCGATCCGTGGTACGACCCCGGCCCGGTGGCACAGCGCGATGACCTCGTCGTGGGAGTGGGGCGCCGAGTCTCGCGGCCATAGCACCAGGGGGATGTCACCGAGGATCGACGCCGGCGCCGGCTCGCGGGTCCTGGCGAGCGGGTTGGCGGCCGGTAGGAAGAGGGTGAGCGGTTCACGCGTCCAGATCCGGGTGGCGAGGCGGGGGGCGCGTATCGGCAGCCGTTGCACGGCCACGTCGAGTCGGCCGTCCAGGACACCGGCCGACATCTCGGCGTCGTCGAACAGTTCTAGGAGCCGCAGGTCGACGGTGGGCAGCTGGCGGCGGATGCGGCCGAGGACCTGCCCGAGAGCTCCGTTGATGCCCGACCCGGCGAACCCGATCGTGAGCCGTCCGGTCATTCCCCGCGCGGCCAGGCGTATATCGTCGAGCGCCGCCTCGGCCTCGTCCAGCACGGTCACGGCGCGCTTCAACAACGCCGAACCGGCCGCGGTGGGAACCAGTCCGCGGCCCGTACGGGTGAACAGCTCGACACCCAGCCGCCGTTCCAGGTCACGAAGCTGCCGGCTCAGGGTCGGCTGGGTCAGACGGAGCCGGCGGGCTGCGGCACTGATCGAGCCTTCCTCGGCGATCGCGACCATGTAGCCGAGCAGACGCAGATCCACTCATACCTCCAAGGCATGGGCCATATACCGATCCATGCCTCAGAGTATGCCTGTGGGGTTCCACTGTGCAGGATGAAGCCATGCTCAGCACCGAAGCCGCCTCATGAAGCGTCTAGGCATCCTCGCCCACAGCACCGAAGGTGCCGCGCTGTGCTTCCTCACTTTCTGCCAAGAGGGATTCCGCCGCACGGGCCGTCACGAACACCCGGATGTGACCTTGGACTACACCGCGTTCGGATTCAGCATGCCAGCGTGGGATGCAGGGGATCATGCCGCGGTTCGCAAGACCCTGGCCACGAGCGTTGGACGACTCGCGGGCGCGGGTGCCGACTTCTTCGTCTGCCCGGACAACACCGCCCACATGGCCTTGGAGGTGCCCGGACCCGCCCTAGCGCTGCCGGGCCTGCACATCGCCGAGGTGGTCGCCGACCGGGCCGCCCGCGACGGCCGCAACCGCGTCGGCGTACTCGGCACCAAGTACACGATGGACGGGCCGCTGTACCCCCGGGCGCTGGCCGCCAGGGGAATCGTCGCCGAGGTCCCGGACGCTGAAGACCGCCAGACCGTCAACAGGATCATCTTCGACGAGCTTGTCCGCGGCGTCCTCACCGACGTGTCGCGCGATCAGTACGTCCGTGTCATCGAGCGGCTGGCGGTACGCGGCTGCGACGCCGTCGCACTCGTGTGCACCGAAATCCCCCTTCTGGTGCCCCAGGACGCCTCTCCCCTGCCGACGCTGGACTCGACTCGTCTGATCGCCCGCGCCGCCTACGACACCGCCGTGGGCGACAAGCCGATGCCGACCTGGCGCGGAGGGGCGCGATGAGTCCGATCGGCCGGACGGCGCCGTGCCCCGAGCAGCGCCTTGCGGAGCTTGGCTTGGTGGTGCCGGATGTAGGAGCGCCGGCCGCCAACTACATGCCGGCCGTGCGCAGCGGTGCCCACGTCCACACGTCGGGGCAGGTGCCGCTCCGCACGGGGAAGCTGATCGCGACCGGTCGGCTCCGGGGACGGGGACGGGGTCGGCGCGGAGGAGCGGTACCTGTGTGCGCGCCAGTACGCGCTGAACTCGCTGGCGGAGCTGAAGGACGAGGTCGGTGATCTGGCGGCCGTGGTACGCGTGGTGAAGGCCGTGGGTGTTCGTCGCCTCGACGAACACGTTCACCGAACAGCCGCGGGTCGGCGCCGGCGGGCCGGACCTGCTGTGCGCGCTGTTCGGCGAGGCGGGACGGCATGCGCGTTCCGCGATCGGGGTCGCGAGGCGGCACTGGCGCTGATCGCCGAGCGCGCCGGCGGCGGCGCGCTCCCGCCGGCCGAGCGGGAGCGCCTGCTGCTGGCGACCGTCGGGAATCCGCTGGCGATCCGGGAACTGTGGGCCGACGAGCCGGACGGCCACGCGGACCCGCGCGCCCCGATCGCGCTGGCGGACGGGCTGCGGTCGGCCTTCTCGCACCGCGTGCAGCGCCGTTCACCGGCCGCCCGGCGGCTGCTCCTGCTGATCGCGGCGGACGGCACCGGCCGCGTGGACGTGCTCGACCGCGCCCACGCCGAACTCGCCGGCGGCGAACGTCCCCGGCGCTCGACGACCTCGGCGATCTTGTCGAGGTCACCGGGACGACGGTGGCGTTCCGGCATCCGCTGATCCGTTCGGCCGTCTATCACGGGGCCGGTCCGGAGCCGCGGCGCGCCGCGCACCGGGCGCTGGCCGCGGCGCTCCGCGACGACACAGCCGAGGCGGACCGCCGGGCCTGGCATCTCGGGTGTGCCGCCGACGGCCCTGACGAGGCGACCGCCGCGCTGCTGGAACGGTCGGCGGACCGTACCGCGCGCCGGCTCGGCCCGGCGGCCGCGGCGGCGGCCCTTGAGCGGGCCGCCGAGCTGAGCGCGCCCGGCCCCGGCCGGTCCCGGCGCCTGGCCGCGGCGGCGTCGGCGTACTGGCACGGCGGCGACGGCGGGCGCGCCGCGCCCTGCTCGGCGGCTGGCCACCGATGTCCTCGACGAGGCGGGCGAGCGCGGCCTGACGGCAGCGGCCGCGGTGGCCCGCCGCGCGCTCGGCACGCTCGAACTGGCCGCAGGACGCTCCGAGGACGCGCTGCGCCACTACCGTGCGCTGGACCGGGGCGACGCCACCCACCCGGGGATCAAGTTCGCCGGCCTGCCCGACTACATCGAGGCCGCAGTGCGGGCGGACCGAAGCGCGGAGGCCGCGCCGCTGCTGAACCCGATGCTGGGCTGGCCCAGGCCATGGGGGCCCCCGGCTCCCTGGCGCTGGCCGCCCGCTGCCGGGCCCTCCTGGCATCGACGGGCGCGGAAGGCGCGGCGAGCGCCGAGGGCGCCTATCGTGAGGCCCTCGCCTGCACGCCCGTGCCGACGTACCGATCGACCGGGCCCGTACGGAGTTGCTCCTCGGCGAGCACCTCCGCCGCGGTCGCCGCCCCGCCGACTCCCGGCCCCATCTGCGTTCGGCGCTGGAGACGTTCACCCGACTGGGCGCGGCGGCCTGGGCCGACCGTGCCCGCAACGAGCTGCGCGCCACCGGGGCGAGCACGGGCGAGCACTCCCCCGGCGCGCTGTCCGGCCTGACGCCGCAGGAGCTGCGGATCGCGCTGGCGGTCGGCGAGGGCGCCACGAACCGCGATGTGGCCGCCCAGCTCTTCCTCAGCCCGCGCACCATCGAGTACCACCTCAGGAAGGTCTTCCAGAAGACCGGCACGGCCTCCCGGACCGAGCTGACCTTCCTCATCAGGGCCACCGGCCAGGGACGAACGGTGCGCAAGTAGCGCCAGAACCCGTGCACGGACGGACGATTCCGCAGCTCAGCGGCCGGGAACACGCCCGCTGTACGCGATCTCGCCCGCGTCCTCCGGCAGGCTGTGCGGGACTGGTCCCTCGAACCCGGCGAGCGGCTGCCCTCGCAACGCAACCCGGCCAGGACGCTGGGGGTCAGCCGGGCGACCGTGGTGTCCGGCTGGAACGACCATCCAGTTCCGCTCGGCTTCGTTGCCATCTGTTCAGCGCGGCGGTGCCGTCCTGGGTAGGCGACTACTTCGCCAGGGCGGCCGCGGCCGTACTGATCTTCGGCGACACCGGCTCCGTGGTGTCGTCCGTCACCGGCTCGTGCGGGCAGGACGGTTGCGGATCGCACGCCGACCGAGCTGCCACAGTGCTTGGTCCATACGCTCTCGGGCGTGGTCCAATCCGACGAGCCGGATCGACTGAATGTGTGCGAGGCTCTTGATGACGTTCTCCTCGCTGCCTGTCAATAGTCTGCGGGATGCGAGTTCGCGTATATGTGAACCTGCTTCGGCAAGCAGATTCCATTGCCTGGCGAACACCGGGTTCAGCGCGTCCCGGTACTCTTGTGCGCGCTGATCCGGCCGGCGTTCCCCGGGCACAAGGATTTCGCAGAGCAGGGGTCGGAGTTCACGGAAGCGGTGCCGGGCTTCGTCCGTCAGCCATGCCGAGCTATGGCCGTCGGGTAGTGGCGGGTCGGCTCCCCACGCGCGGTAAAGCTCGTGCAGCGCGGTCACGCGCACCACGTCCGGGTCGAATCGGCCGCGCTCGGTGTGCAGCAGGTGTACGAGTTCGACTGCGGCCTGGCTGTTGGCCCAGAACGCACTCTCCATCCGTTCGATCGCATGGCCACCGCCGTACCGCTCCACCTCTCGGGCGTAACTGCAGAACGCGAGGTCGGTGGCCAGCCGGGTGCGGACTAGGCCACGGGCCCAATCAGAACATAGGGACATCACTTCCGCGGCCGAGTCCGGCGTGGGTGTGTGAAACCGCAGGCGTAGGTGCGGGAGGGGGTCTGAATAGCGGATGAAGAACCAGCGGTCCACCAGCCGGGCGAACTGCTCGTCGGCCAGCAACGCCCGCAGCGGGCCGGCGATGATCCTGTCGTGGCGATCCGCAGCTGCGTACAGCTTCAGGTGAAGCCACTCATCGCCGGGTAGCCACCGGCGATGAGCAGCGGGCGGTGCGCCGGCCCGGGTGGGGGCCGGCTGCGGCATCCGAGTCCTGTCCCGCAGCACGAGGGGGACGGCGATCTCGGCATGATACGGGCGGTCGTCACGGTCTCGAAGCCACAGGTCGTCAGGTCCAGGAAGAGCCTCCATCAACTGGATCTGCTCGCCGGGACCACCCGCCAGCCGGTCACGCAGCCGGGTCACGTTTCGGTGCAGTTCGTCCACCCACATCGGATGGTCCAGGTCGAGCAAGAGCCGGTTGTCCAGCACGGTCAGATGCGTGAACCTGGGGACCTGCCACTCTCGCCTCCAGCGCTGGCACGCGTAAAAGAAGGCGTCCGGGTCCCTGCAATCCGGGAAGGTCGATGCGTCGATCATCCACTGGGCCGGGTGCAGCACCACCTTGCCCCGGGTAAGCCGCGGCAGGAAAGGCGCACCGGCTGCGGCACCCCACTCGAACAGAGAACGCGGGCTGTAACCGTCTTCGGAGAAATCCAGCAGGGCACGGCAGATGTTCGGCGCCGTCGTGGCACTCAGCGCATGGGTTTGGCTGACCGAGAGATAACGGCCCCGCGAGAGGGAGCGCAGGTAGAAATGTTCTGCGTTGGCGCCGACAACGATATCGGTAAGCGGAATCTGCTTTACCGGCGGCCCGGTCGGGCTTGTGTTAACACAGATCTCGTAGCCGCGAGTGGGCGGATGGCCGGCCAGGTTCCCGCGGCGGCTGTGCCGGACCTCATAGTTGAGCTCTGCGAACACGGTGTCAGGGCGCAGCGTCTCCTCCAGCCGCTGCTGGCCACGGATCCGTGCCAGGGCGGCCTCGTCGATGAGGTCGGAGAACCGGCCGAAGGCCTGCCAGCCACCGTAACTGCCGATGGTGCTGAGTACCAGCAGCCATCGGCCGTCCCGTATCGCCTCGGGCGAGGCCCCCGCGATCTGGAAGATCAGGTCCTGAGCGGTGCGCGGGCGGCTGTGCGCCTCGTCCGGGCGCCAGACCGTGAGCCGGTCGGCCAGTTCGTCGTCGAGGTCGATCCTCAGCAGGCCGTCGCGGGCGGCGCGAACCGCCAACTCCACCAGGGCACGGTCGCGTTCCGGGTGTACCGGCTCAGGTTGCTGCGGCAACGGTTGCCGACGGGCCGGCTTGAAGTACAGGTTGGGCGGTCCGAGGCCCGTCTCGGAGTTGAGCACGTCCAGCAGCGGCACCTCCGAGTCGGCACCGTAGTGCTCCAAGAAGATGCGGTGGTAATCGGCGATGTAAGGTCGCCGCTGCCTCGTGCAACCGAGCCTCATCAACAGTTCTGCCGCGGCGGCCGCAGCCTTGCCGATCTCAACCGGCAGCGTCGAGGGCTTCAGCGCGAGCGCGGTGTCGAGCTGAAGGGTCGGGCCGGTGAAGTCGGGCGTCATCGCACGTTGGTGTGCTTCAAGCAGCGACACACTCTCCGCGTCGGCGCGGCCCGCACCTCGATCCACGTCGTCGGCCAGTCGCCGCATGCGCATGAGATCATTGATGGCGCCGGTAGGTACGTTCTGGTCGGTCAGGCGCTTGATCAGATGGACCTCCGGCAACGGCTCGACTGGGGAGGGCAGCAGGTCGCCGAGGATTATGCCCTCCTCCCAGAGCCGGTCGAGCAGGCTGCGGATCTTCTCTGGGGCCGTGGTCGGGAAACGGTCGGCGAGCTCGACCGCAAGTTCGCCGAAGGTCGGGTTTCGTTCGGCCAGTTCCAGCGCCACCGCCAAAGGGCGGTTGATCGCCAACTCGATCCGCTCCCGGTTGGCGTCTTCCTGAAAGTCCAGCTTGAGGAGCACAGCCAGCCCACCGATTCGGTGCAGCAGCGTGTTCACCCGTACGCGCAGCTTGTCACGTACCAGAGGGTCGCGTTCGATCCGCTCGACCACTCGGGCCAGCCAGGCGCTGTCCGCCCGGGTGCGAGTCGCCAGCACCGGGTCGGAGCACAACATCGCGATCCCGCTTCCGCCGGCGTTGAGCGAGGTTGCCAGGTCGTCGCCCATGGGTTCACTGCGGAAAGTGCCGGCGGCGACCCCGGCGAACAGTCCCAGCGGGGTGGGGCGAGACGACATGCGGACGAGATACCGAAGCAGGGCGGCGTACCGTCGGCCGGTGGCCTTGTCGTGCGGGGCGTTGTCGTCGAGTCTGTCCAGCGCGGCGCCGAGGCTCGAGCTGGCGACCTGGATCGCCTGACGAGTGCGTGGCGAGGCGGCAAGCCTACGGAGGGTCTGGCGGCCTTCGGCACGCGCATGCGCCAGCGCGGCACCCGTGGCGTTCGGTGCGTCCGGAAGCGCCGTCGCCAACGTCCCCTCGCCCTCATCTAGATTGGCGAATATATCCGCGGGCAGGATGGGAGCCCGAAGCATGAACAGATCCGGTGCTTCGTACAGGCCCGTCCCATCGTCCTGCGGGGATGTGGCCGGACCGGAAGATTGTGTCATTTGACTCGTTTCCTCGCGCCCATTGCGTTCTTCGCAGCCCCTTCATTTCAGGAGTCAGCCGGTTGTTCAACGTCAGCCATAGTGGAACTCCTCCAGCAGATGGCCGAATCGGGCAGCGAAGAGTCGGGTGTGCTCTACGGTGAACACTTCCTTCCAGGCACCGATCTGGCCGCGGTGGAAGCTGTAGGAATTGCGATTGAAGACCTTCTCCACGGCAACCTCGGGATCGATGTCGGACCCGACATGTTCGGCGACCCGGCGCACCGCTGCGAGCTGGCGCGCCGCGGTGCCGCCGCCCTGCTCGCCGACGAGTTCCTCAAACGACACACTGCACACGTCCGGATGGTGGAACAGGCTGATCGCGGCTTCGAAGTCGGCGAGCAGCGGAATAGCTGGATCGCGGAGGAGATAGGTGATCCGGTCGGACACACTCGGCAGGTTCCGTAGAATCGGCCGGAAAACGGCCGCTTCAGGCTGACGAGTGAACCGCTGTCCTCCTTCGCGGGACAGGAATGCCGCCATCGAGACGACGGTGTCACGTGGATCGCGATAGCCCAGGACCAGACGTGGCCCGGATTCGCTCTGCCATTCCAGGTAGAACGCAGGATCAAGCCGCCATATGTCCAGAGAATGAAATGTCCAGCATATGCCTGGTGGGGTGGCGGAGAACGGTTGCCGCCAGGCGTGCGGGTGCATCGGCAACCCGTGATCTAGTTCAGGGAAGGCGAGTCGAGTATTGGATGCGTTGATCCCGGCAAGTTTGACCTGCCATAGTTCGGCGACTTGATACCACAACAGGTTGGTGGCCTGGATGAACCCCTCACGGTCTTTGTGACGGTCGAGCCGGGACAGCTGATCGGGATGGGCAAATCGTTCGGCCAACTCAATCCGCTGACGCAGACTCAGGGTCACAACACCCTCCGGCGGGGGAACCGCCTCACCATGAGTGTGGTAGCCAAGCGAGACCATCAATTCTTGCAGTAGATGCGTTCCGCTCTTTCGCGGTGACACTGCAATAACCCGTTCTACGGGCATCGAAGCATTCCCCTCACCATGACAGCTTGATTTGGCACGACGAATGTACGGCCGCTCATTGCCGGCAGTCGCTCACCACGTCTGGCCGATACCGATTAATCAGGTTTCTCATACTCACGACGCCATAGCGGGTCCGGCTTCAACCGGACCCGCTCGACACGCTCATCAAATGCTCAGCAACATTTCTGGTTCGTCGTGACGGTGTAAACACTTGTATTGCTACAGCACGTCCACCACCAGGTGTGCCCTGCGACGGGAATACCGTCCCCGGGCAGAGTGGAGACCTGGATGTCGAGGTCGAAGTCATCGAAAAGTTCGGTTGGGGCCTTCTCTTGGACCTGAGTAAGCATGGTGCATCCCTTCGATGTTGTCGTGCTTCGTTCTTCAGCCCGGTCAGTTCATGGTGCCACAATATAATTCCGAGTCGTTCCTGGCTTCAACAATCATTTCTGATCATTCGATCACGCTTATCGGGAGTCGATTGATCAAATCTTTTTACTGAGACGTCATAGTGGTTCCAGTTCGGGTGGCCGAAACCACTATGACGTTCTCGTCAAATGCTCAGCAACATGACTGGATTGAGGTTATGGAAATGCACATCGAACTGCACGACCACCACCAGGTGTGCCCTGCGACGGGAATACCGTCCCCGGGCAGGGTGGAGACCTGGATGTCGAGGTCGAAGTCATCGAAAAGTTCGGTTGGGGCCTTCTCTTGGACCTGAGTAAGCATGGTGAATCCTTTCGGTGTCGTCGTGCTTTGTTCTCCAGCCCGATCGGTTCGGGATGGTCCGGGGACAGGGGGACGCTCCGGTCAGGCGCAGCAGGCCTGCACGGAAGCACCAGTGGCCGGGCACCAGCACGAGTAGTTCCCGCACGTGCCTTTGCACGAGAACCAGGTGCTGAAGCCGGCCTGGGGCGAGTCGGGGCCGGGAAGTGTGGAGATCCTGACGTCGAGGTCGAATTCGTCGAGAGCCTCGACTGGGGCGTGCTCCAGAGCATGGGTGGTTATGGTGACTCCTTCGATGCTGTTTCTTGGCCCGGCCGGTTCTGGGTGGTCAGGGGACGGGGGTGACCAGGCCGGTGTCAGCGAGGTCGCGGAGGCCGGCTCGGACCTGGGCAGCGCTGTCGTCGGCCTCCTGGCCGGCATCAAGCAGGTGGCGTCGGTACTCGGACTCCACCGTGTCGATGTCCTGGCCGTCGCAGAGCGCGTAGACCAGCCACGCGCGGGCGTTGAGCCAGCGAGCCTTCGGCTCGGCTTCGGTCATCACCAGTAGTTGACCCAGGTCGGGGAGGGCGACGCTCGTCGCCGGCTCGACCCGGCGGTAGCGCGTTGCCACGATCTGGTTTCGGGGCGGCACATGGTCATGAGACGGTTTCGGCCAGGTGCGAAGGCCCGGTTCGATCGTCTCGATCGCATCCAGCAGCCAGCCGACGAACCGGCTTCCCTGCGCGGTGAGGCAGCCGCCGTGGATTGCCTCGGCCTGTTCGGCGAGGTATCGCGCCCGGTCAAGAACCGTGAGGTACGTCCCGTCTCTGGCTGCGGGCGAGCCGGGTGTCGGCCGGTCCACGGCCGCCGACCGCGGAGGGGGACCGTAGCGGGCGGCCAGCCGCTCCCCCGCGTCCGTCGCGGCCGCGCGGAAGAGCAGAAGGTGGCTATAGACGTGCAGCGCGAACAGGACACGTACCAATGTCCAGTTCGATGTCCGCCACGGAATCGTCACCTGACGGTCGGGCTCGACGACGAGCGACCCGGATCGCGACACGTCGAACAGCTTCAGATGCAGACCCTCATGGAAAAGGATCTCCGCCGTTTCCCACGGGTCGGTGAGCCGGCTCGGGGCCATGAAGATCGCGGACGGCAACGGGTCACCGCCGGAGACGGACAGCAACGGCCCGTCGGGCCGCTCGTCGGTCGCGAACCCGACCGTCGCGATGTGCGGGAACACTCCCGCGCCGCTGATCGGCAGAAGGTCACAGAGCAGGTCGGCACCCCGGCGCAGCGCCAGGATCATCTCGTCGGTCACGGGCACGCCGCGTGCCGCAGCGCTGAACGTCGCCACGAACAGCCCTTCGAGCCTGGCCCGGTAGACCGGGTCGGGTGCGGGACCGTCGTCGATCTCGGTCCACAGCCAGGTGGGGCCATGGACCGGCCACGCATGTACCGACGGCCGCATCAGGCGTTCACACGGCCCTGTTCCCGCCGCGTCGCCGACCGGGAACCTGGCGAGCAGGTCGCCGAATGCCCGACTGATCTCTATGCCGTTCTCGAGCCGGGTCAGCTCGTCCTCGAACGCGTTGCGGAGCACCGGATCGAGGAGCAACGGCAGCAGGTTCGTGTCGTCGAGCCCGCCCGCCAGTTCCAGCGCAGCGGCGTTCACAGGGTCACGGGCAGCGAGCACGGTCAGGCCGAGCCGGTAACGCGCGAGGCCGCGTCGCCGGATCGCGGTCGGATCGGCGAAGTCCCCGTGCCGGCCGAGGGCCGCATCCGTACGCCGGACCCGCTCCGTCCCGGACTCTGTGTCGGTCATGAGGCCCGGTTCCTTTCGTCAGTGCGGTGGCAGCTCCGCCTGGGTCACTCCGCCGGTGCGGCGTACGCGGGATACCAGGCCCGTTCGGCCGGAGAGTCGACCCCGATCTCAGGCCGGCGAACCAGGCCGAGCACAGCCTTGTCGGGTGCAGAGACGGCGGTGGTTGGCATGATGTCCCCTCTCGTTTCGATCTTCTGGCACGGACACTAGTGACGTCGGGTGTGACCACGGTGTCGCCGCCTCACCGCCCCGCGGCGGCCGGCTCCTCCGGTAGGTCCGGGCCGGCGCCGGCCTCATGGTCCTGGTATCCGGCGGCCTGGAGGCGCAACAGCCGGGCGTAGGCGCCGTCCACGCAGCGCGGTATCCGCCTCGACCCGCGTGACCACCTCGGCGAGCCACGCGGCGTCAGCGCGTGTACGCGTCGCGCGGACTGGGTCGTCGTCCAGGACGGCGGTGGTACGAGCCGCGAACGTCCCCGCCGCTACGCCCGCGAACAGTCCGTGCGGCGTGGGACGCGTGGACATCCGGGTGAGGTAGCGCAGTAGAGCGGCACAGGCCCGGTCGTGGCCATTGCCGTCCGGCCGCGCGTCGAGTGCCGTGACCAGGCTCGTGCTCGCCGCGTGCAGGGCCTGCCCGACCCGGGGTTCACGCGCCAGGGCATGCAGGGCCCGGCGCCCCTCGGCCCGGAGCGCGGCCGGCGTCGCGCCGGCGGCCACGGGTTCACCGGCGAGGCCAGGGAAGGTGTCCACGGGCAGGACCGCAGCACGAACCACGAACAGCGAGGACGCCACGTACGCGCCCTCGGTCGCAGGCACCCGTCCGGCAGATCGCGCCATCGGTGATCTCCTGGCCTTCGACGTGGTCAATGGACGAGGAGCGCTCGCGCCCAACGCGGCGGCGCCGAGCTGGTCACGGACAGGAGGGTCAGGGCGACACCGGCCGCACCATCGAGGAAACCCGGATGATCGATCCAGGCTCCCGCTGGGGCATCCGCGAGCGGGGAGCCGGGGCCCCCCACTTCCCGTGGCTTGTAGTCCTGCACAAGGAGCGGCCGGTCAGCGTCGCAGTACGCGAGCAAGTTCTCGACCAGCTCCGGCAGGGCGGCGCGCGCCGGCTCGCTGCCGGCCAGGATCGCGAACTTACGACAGATCAGGACCAGCCCGGCCCAACCGTGGCACAGCCCGGGGGTCTCCGGGCCGGGCCCTTCGCGCAGGCGCCGGGTCGCGGCCGCGAAGCCGTCGACCGCGATCGTCCTGACGGCGTCGTCCGCCAGACGCTGCGCCGCGTCGAACAGGGCGGAGCAGACACCGAACGGGCCGTAGCAGTACGCCTCGCCGGCTTCGTGGGCCATCGCGGGCGCGACCGCGCCCGCCGCGTCGAACGGCATCACCCGCGGCCAGGCAAGGTCGGTGCCATCTCGTGTCACTGATTCCATGAGCCGCCGGGCCAGGAGGCGGACGGCGTCCGTCACGCCGTCCCTCCCGTCGGCGGCCGGCTTGACCCGGCTGAGCGCGGCGAGCGGCCCGGTTATCCCGTGGGCGAGACCGAGGTCGACATATCCGTACGGGTACAGCTCATGCTCGATCTCACGCTGCGGGTAGTGTTTCCGCTCGATGCGCCACGACGACCAGCCGTCGGCTCCTGACCGGCACCGGTCCACGAGCCTGCCCACAAGGACGTCGCGGGCTCGACCCGCGGCCTCGTCATCCTCCACGACGGCGGCGAGGTACCCGAGGATTCCGGCCGCGCCCGAGATGACGTCGTAGTAGTCGAATGCCAGCTCGCCTGCGGCGGGAACCCGGGAGTGGGCGACCTGCTCGCCGAGCTTGCGGTGAAGAGTCCGCAGCGTTCCCCGGTAACGCCCGTCGACGGCCGCACACGCCGTGGCGGCGACCGCCATCCCAGCGGTCCCGTTGGAGAGGCCGGCCGAGAGGACAGGGGCGTCGTGCGTGCTGCCGGCCGCCAGCCGCAGCCACTCCTCGGCCCGCGCACGGGACCGGTCCGCACTCTCCGGCAACAGCTCTGCGGCGACGGCGAAGGCGAGGGCACTGCCGGAGGCGCCGCTGTACAGCGAGGCACCGGGCCGCCAGACCGGGTAACCGGTCGTGCGCTCGGCCGCATCGGCGGCCTCGACCGCGAGGCCCAGGTCAGCGAGCCGGTCCAGGATCATCGTGGCCGTGGCCCGGCACTCGGCGGCCAGCGTGGGCGGCAAGAGGTCGAGCTCAGACATAACCGAACAGCTCCAGGAGGTGTCCGAACCGCTGTTGGAACAGCCGCTCGTGCTGATGGGTGAACACGTTGCGCCACGTCCCGATCCGACCCCGATGAAGCTGTAGGCGTCGGAGTTGAAGAGCGTCCCGGCCACGGCCGAAGCGTCGACGTCGGCCCGGACGTGCTCGGCCACGCGACGGACCGCGGTCACCTGCCGCCCGGCGCTGCCGCCGCCCCGGGGGCCGACCAGTTCCTCGAACGACACGGCGCAGACGTGTGGATGGTGGTAGAGACTGATCGCCGCCTCGTAGTCGGACAAGAGCGGGACGGTAGGGTCGCGGAGCAGGTAGGTGATGCGATCGGCGACGTCCGGCATGCCGCGCAGGATCGGCCGGTACACCGCCGACTCCGGCTGACGATTGATCTTGTAGTCGTCTCCGGACAAGAACGCGGCCAGGGAAACCACGGTGTCGCGCGGGTCACGGTAATTGAGGAGCAGGCGCGGCTCCCAGGATGACTGCCACTCGCGGTAGAACGCCCGGTCAAGCCGGTACAGATCGAGAGCGTGCGCGGTCCAGCAGATGTTCGCCGGCGTGGAGCCGAACGGCAACCGCCATGCGTCGGGATGCATCCGGAGCCCGTGGACCGCTTCGGGACACGACAGCTCGGTATGCGTCACGTTCACGGCGGCGAGGCGCGTTTGCCACATCTCGGCGACCTGGAACCACAGCTGGTTCGTCGTCCGGACGAAACCCTCACGGTCGTGCCGGAAGTCCAGCCGGGCCTGCTCGTCCGGGTGCAGGTAGTGCCGCGCGAGGTCGAGGCGCTGCCGGATACTCAGCTCCACTGCGCCGTCCGGCGGTGGCACGGACTCACCGTGCACTCGGTAGCCGAGCCGCACCATCAACTCCTGCACCAGATGGGTGCCGTTCTTCCGCGGCGCCACGGCGATCACGCGTTCGACACGTGCGGGGCCCTTCTCAGCGCCGTCCGTCACCGAACCGGTTTCGGGCTTCACCAGCCCTCCACGGAGTCGCGGAGGATCGACTCGTTGAGCTGGACCGTCTCCGCTTCGGGGTCCATTCCGTAATCGCTCACGAGCGCGCGCCGCAGGCCCGTGTACACCGCAAGAGCATCGATACGGCGGCCACTGCGATAGAGCGCGGTCATCAGCAAGCGTTGCAGGGACTCGCGGTATGGGTGTGCTGCCGACCACTCCACCAGGTCGGGAAGAGCCTCCTCATACCGGCCGAGAGCCAACTGGGTGCCAACCAGCCGCTCAAGGGTCTGCAGACGAACCTCGTCCAGCCGTGCGGCGTACGCTTCGACCGTCGGGGTCCTCGGCACATCGGCGAAGGCCGGTCCCCGCCAGAGGCTCAGGGCGTCGGTGAGCGTCCGCACCGCGCGGTCGTCCCGCCCGTCCCGGATCTCGCCCCGGGCTTGAGCGACGAGCCGGTCGAACCGCCCGACATCCACCTCGTCCGGAGTGACGACCAGCCGGTAACCGGATTCCGTCGTCACCAGCCGGGCGGCGGCGGCTCCGAGAACGCGACGCAGACGCCAGACGTAGCCATGGACCGCCTTGCGCGCCGTATCCGGCGGTTCCTCGCCCCACAACGCGTCTACGAGCGCATCCACGCTGACCTGCCGTCCCGGCCGGACGAGCAGGACCGCCAGCACCGCTCGATGCTTGGCCGCCGCGATCCCGGCCGCCTCCCCATCGAGCCGTACGGCGACCGGGCCCAGGACGCCGAATCGCCACGAGCCGACGTCCGCGTCGTCTGCGACGCTCGCTGGAGCGAGGGCAGGGGCACAAAGCTCGTCGATGAGGTTCCATCGGCCGTTGTCGAACATCTCGTGGACGTGGCGGGTGACCTTGGTGTTGTTGGCGCTCTGATTAGCGTTGGACATCTGTTATCTCCTCGGCCGACGTACCTGATGGCGACTCCGACTTGACAGATGCCAACGCCGAGGTAATTCCACAGGAACGGCACGAACTCGCCCTTCACAACTCCTCAAGCAAGGGAGGCGACGAGGATCCACCCGAAAGGTGGGTCGGCTGGAACGCAGCGATAAACCGGCAGGCGCCCAGGGGCGATCACTTCTCGTACTGCTGGCGCCTGTTTGAGCTGGCCCGACCCTTGGCTCCATATACGCTCCCGGCAATTGCTATCCACGCTACTCTTCATTCTGATCGTTGCGGATCTTGAATCGTCCGGGTTGCCCGGCCGAAGCCGTACCGGTATCCGTAACGGCTGCGGCTCTATGTCCGCTCCGCAACCCGACCTTTCCTTCCTGTTGTTCTTTGCGTCACAGGGGACCCCGGTTCAGCGCCCGATCCTGCTAGCTGGCCTGTTGAGCGGTGTGGCGCGTGGAACGGCTGGTCACCGACGAAATTCACCGCGAGAGGCGAGGCTAGCGAGCCCTTGCTTCAGATCGGCTTCACGACGCGGGGTGAGCCGGTTCGCCGCCACACCCCACCGTCCGCCAGGTCACCATTCGTGATCCTGGACGGCACCCGCACCCCGATCGACCGGCTGTACTACTCAGGCAAGCACCACCGGCATTGCGTCAACATCTAATTCCTCACCGACCCGCACGGGCGGCTCATCTGGGCATCACCCGCCCCGCCCGGCTCCACACATGATCTGACCGCCGCCCGCGCCCACGGCATCATCGACGCACTCACCCAGCGAGCGATCGCCTGCTACGCCGACAAGGCCTACGTCGGAGCCCGGCGGCGCGATCGGCACCCCGTACAAACGCAGAAAGCGCCGCAAGCTCGGCGAACGCAAGAAGCTGTTCAACCGGCACCACGTCCACGTCCGCGCCCTGGGCGAGCAAGGCGCTTTACTCCGTTTCCAGCTCCCGCCCGTCGAACCGCCGGCTCGACCTGGGAGCGACCTGGTCGGTGCACCCGGCTGCTGCTGCTCGACGAGCCGGCCGGGTCCGGGAGCGCCGACCAGTCGTAGGGACTCGGCTGGCGATCTCGTGGTTCCGTCCGGATGGTTCGGGCCGACGTCTGGACTGCGGATGCCCCCTGGAGTTCTTGGGGGTGCGCCGAGCAATCCTCACACCTGCTGCTCAATTGCGGGCCTCGGTGCCGATGTGCTGCCTGTCCAACTATCTGTTTGCTGGCCCGTGGCCTAATGTCCGGCCAGCTCAGCTACGACCGGAGCGAGCGTGTCGGCACGTCGCCGCCGAAGACGAAGTAGGAGAAGCCGATCTCCTCCCGTCGTCGCTGGATCTCCTCGGCGGCCGCCGCGGGGTCATCCGGAAGTACCGCCAGTGAGTCCGCCGCGTGAAGTGCAGCAGGATCGGTGTCGGGGGACGCCATGAACGGCGCGACGGTGTCGCCGATCACCGCCACGTGCTGCGCGAGTTCGACGTCTCGGATGGCGCGGAAGTCGCGTACCACCCGTGTGATTTCGCCCCGGTCCTCTCCCGGCATCAGTGCGAAGGCGACCGTGTCTGCGAGGTCGGCCGCCATTGCCTGGGCCTTCGGCCCGCGCACGGCCATCACCACCGGCGTGTGCACGTCGGGGCCGTCGAGATCTCGCAGCGCCGTCACGGTCTGACGCACCTGGGCCAGCCGCTCGCTCGGTGGTACGACGGGCAGTCCCAGTTCGCGGAGTTCGTCTTCGATGCCGGGCCTGCCGGTGCCGATGCCCATTTCGAAGCGACCGTCGGTGAGCACCGATAGCGAGTGCGCTTCCCACGCGGTGCTCCAAGCCGGGCGCAGCGGGGAGGCATACACCCAAGTGCCCACCCGCAGGTCGGCAAGGGTGGCCGCGACGGCCAGCGTGGGGGCAGGCGCCGGCTGCCATTGCGGGACGTCGGGCATCAGCAGCGTGGAGTAGCCGCTGTCGGCGATACGGCGCACCCGGTCTCGCCACGTCGGCAGGTCTGTTCTGAGCGGGGCAACGACCCCGAATCGGAAGGGTCTGGTTCCGCCAGTTGCCGTCGAATCGGTCATCGTTCCTGTCCTCGTCAGTAGTGGTAAGGATGGGTTCCGGTCCTGCTATGTCACGTGCCTCGGTCGGTTGGATACTGCGGGCGCCCGGCCGGGCCATAGACCTGGATCGTTACGCCCTTCGAGTCGACTCGCGAGTCGACCAGGTCAAGCGCGATTGCTCCCCAGGAGCGGGCGGACAGCTCGTAGGTCTGCCGGCCGAACAGGAACGCGTCGGCACGTTGGTAGGTCTGGGTGATCAACGCCCTGCTCTCGTTGTCACCCGCCCCCCATGGCCCAGACGCCGCCCCCGAACCCGTTTCCGCGGTCCTCATCCGTCGCGCCGCCGTTTCCCCGCAACTCGGTGGCCAACTCGTCCAGGAGACGGTCGACTCCGTACTCTCGACCATGGCCAGGGTGGTCCTGTCCTGCCCGGTGCGCCGTTGTTGCGCACCACCACCCACGCGCGCTGCAGCACGTCTCTGCGGCAGACCTTGTCGAACAGCGCGTGGAACCTCCGCCCAGGATCGGCCTTGGCCGCCCGGTAAAGCACATGCTGCAAGGCACGGACCCGATCACGCGAAGCAGCGGCCCTTCCCTCACCACCGGTTGTGTTGTCCGGTCGGCTCAAGCAGTACTACGGCCGCCTCCGACGCCCACCCGGCACCCGCTCACTTCCCGAGGTCATCGGTTATAGAGCGCGACGCTCCGGTGACACATTGCCGCAGGTCACGGGCCAGGGAGGGCCTCCCCAGTTCCCGCCGCCACTATCGGTGCGTTCCGCGCCCCATACACCGGGGAGTCCCTGACGGCTGCGCTTCCAGGCTCTTCAACGCGTCCACGGCCTTCGCCCCCGAAGCCATCGAGGGTCGAAGGTGTAGCGGTCATAATGCCTTCCTTGTGATGGCCGTTGCCGGTCGGATCCGCCGTTCGTTAGACACTCTCTCCCACTAGGTGGGCGCGGAGTCGATGGCGCTCTGGAGTCGTCGAGCGTGGGAGCGCAACTCCAGGGGGAGACCCTTGACGAGCAGGGGGGTCAGCCTCTGGCGCGCTTCATCGTTTCGCCCGAGCTCGACCAGCAACATCACCCGGTTCAGTTCCAGGATTGGGCTGCTCTCCCCGTTGGCTGCGGCGTGCTCAATGTCGGCCAAGGCGTCATCGAGCCGATGAGCCAAGTGCAAGACGGTTGAGCGCTCCATTCGCAATGGGACGGAATCGGGGTGCTGGTCAAGAGCGCGGTCGAGGACTCGCAGCGCTCGGGAGGCGTCGTCACGACCCGCTGCTATGCGTGCCCGGAACACGACCAACCGCTCGTCCGACGTCATGTCCGACTCGCTCTGATCGAGGACGTGCTCGGCCTCATCGAGCATCCCGGAGTCGATCAAAACCTCAGCCAACAGCACGAGAGCCTCTTCGTCCGCGGGGTCCATGTCGTAGGCGATTCGGAGATCGTCGATCGCGCCGTTCAGATCACCCTCCTCGCGGCGCAGGAGTGCTCTGTTCTGGTAGGCCTCGGGGCCGGTGATGCAATGCTTAATGGCGACATTCAAGTCGTCGAGCGATTCAGGTGTCCGTCCTGCCGCATGCAATGCGATCGCTCTGTCAACGCGGTATTCCGCGGTATACGAGTCCTTCGCAATGACGTAATTGAGGTCGTCGATCGCTCGGTCGACCTGTCCCAATTTCATGTGCAGTGTCGACCGGTTGTCGTGGACGACAACGTCATGTTGCAACTCATCGAGCGTGCCGAACTGGGTACGAAGGAGCTCGAGGTCTTGGTCGAGGAGGGCGATACCGCCAGCGAGGTCACCGCGATGCATCTCGACCAGTGCCCGAGCATTCAACAGGAAACCCTGACAATGGCATCGCAGGTGGGGGTCCTCGATGTCGGCGGCCACCGCCTCAGCCTGGTCCAGCGCGGCAGAGACCTTGGTGAGACTCCGCTCTTCAGGTGGCGCATACCTCGTGTAGACCATGGCCGTGACGTAGTGCGCAGTCACATGCAGAGCGGGATCGCTGCGATCCTTGAGAGCGGCATCGAATACGGACATTGCCTCGTAGGGCTGCTCGGTCTGGAGGAACGCCATACCGTATGCGTTCAGTGCGGCGTGGTAGTCAGTGTCGCTCTCATCTGGTGAGGACCTGAGGGCGAAGAACTGGCGACCATATCTCAAGGCGGCCTCATAGTGGCCCAGGCCGGCCGCATCGATCAAGAGTTGACGGAGGTAAGGCCGGGCGGCTTCGGGTGAGCTGCCCCGCAGGAGATGGAACACCAGCGCATCGCGGTGGCGCGGTTCGGTATGGACATCGGTGAGCTCTCCGGCCTTGGCATCGTGCCACGACCGGTGGTCCGCCGCGCCGGCCAGGTCGGGCATCCCGACCATCTCGGCCGTCTGCACGTCGGGATAGAGGCTCGGCGCATGGCCGTCGCTGGGTCGACGAGCGATCCGGGGACCGGCAGAAGAGCGGTCGAACCGCCGGTCGAGTGCCTCCAACAGTTCACGATCGGTCCCGTCCGCCGACTCCGCATGGCAGACTTCGATCGACAGGTCCGACAGAACATCGTTCGCCGCGACGAGCTTGGCCAGCTCGTAGCAAACGAGCCTCACGTGGCTTTGACCGTAGAACCTGGTGCGGTAACGCGGATTGACCGTCAGGCTCAGAGGCAAGGTCGACACGCCATCCATGTCCGTTGGGGGCGCGCCGATGAAGGCGCGAACGATGTGCTCCTTGATGCTGATCGGTCCGCCTGAACGGGCCGCATCCGTGAGCGCCAGCAATCGTCGCCCGAAGGTGAACGGCCCGTCCAAGTCGTGACCGGCGCACACACGAATTCTGTCTCTCATTGTGATCACCGGTCCCTGCGGTCAGAAGATGTAGCCGAACCTCAGCGACGTCATCCGACGCATCCGGTTGCTACTCACGCTCGTTCGCAGCACTGATGTTCACCTCCCTTCGACACACCGCTGCCAGGTATGAGGGATCGCGACCTCACCCGACAGGGAGCCAACGCCAAGCAACCATAATCAGCCCCGGCTTCACATCGACTTCATCGCGACGGAATAGTCGACCCGGCCCGACATGTTCGGTTTTGCCGACTCCGCGAGGAAGTTCCCCGCAGACGCGAGCACGTAGAAGGCCTCCGCGCAGGGTCCACGTTCCGCATAGTCGAGCTCCTGATCGTCATGCGGTCAGCAACTGCTGCGCGGCGAGTTCACGGTAGAGCGGGTTAGCTCCGATGAGTTCGCCGTGCGTCCCGATGCCGGCAACTCCACCATGGTCGAGGACCACAATCTGGTCGGCGTGCATCACAGTCGACAGCCGGTGCGCGACGATGACGAGGGTGCGCTGTCGAGAGACCGCCGCGATGGCGTCGCGAAGGGCCGCCTCATTCAGGGCGTCCAGATTGCTCGTGGGCTCGTCGAGCAGCAGCACCGGTGGTGCGGCGATGAGCGTGCGCGCGATGGCCAGGCGTTGACGTTCTCCGCCTGAGAGCAGGATGCCGCCCTCGCCCACCAGGGCGTCCAAGCCGAAGGGGGATCGTTCGACCAGATGGGTCAGCCGGACAGCGTCGAGCACGGCCATGACGTGATCGTCGTCCACCTCGGGCGCCGTGAGAAGTAGGTTGTCCCGGATGGTCCCAGCCAGTACTGGTGCGTCCTGCTCCACATACCCGAGGTGGGCGCGTAGTTGGTCACGTGGCTGTTTCCGGACGTCTCGACCTGCCACGAGGACAGTGCCGGAGTCGACGTCGTAGAACCGTTCCATCAGTGCCAGCGCCGTCGATTTGCCGGCGCCGGAAGGACCCACCAGTGCCGTTAGCGTCCCGTACGCCACACTGAAGTTCACGTCGCGTAGTGCGTGCGCGCCACCGGGGTAGGCGAAGTCGACACCGTCGAACTGAACCGCCGGGACGAGCGAACTCGGCTGGGGAACGGCCAAGCGGTTGTCGGTCGCCTCGGCCGGTACCTCCAGGACCTCCTCAATACGCTGCACCGCGCCGAGGCCGGTCTGCATCTCCATGTACGCAGTCAGCATCTGCGAGATGGGTGCCATCAACAGGTACAGGAAAAGCGCGAACGCCACCAGGTCGCCGACGAGCATCGCGCCGGTGGCGACGCGGAGCCCGCCCACGCCGATGATCAACAGCAGGCCGACCTGGACCGAAGTGTTCAGCATCGGCCCCAGTCGGGCGTTCAGGCGGGCCAGGCGCAATCCGGCGGTGTAAGCCCGTTCGGCATGCTCACCGATGAGGGCGGCCTCGCGGGTCTCGGCACAGCTCGCCTTGATGGTCCGGACGGCTGAGATGGCCCGATCTACCGCGGAGGTCATCTCGCCGAGGCGCTCCTGGACCTCAAGTGAGGCGTCGCGCATACGTCGCGTGGCGAAGAAGCCGGCGAACAAGCCCGCGAACGCGACCGCGGTGAATCCGAACATGACAGGGTCGAGCCACAGCATCATGCCCGAGGCGCCGATGGTGATGACGGCGCCGCCGACGAGGTCCACCATCCCCGAGGTGACCGCGGTCTGCAGCATCGCGGTGTCCGTTCCCGCCCGGGAGAGCAGGTCGCCGGTCCTGCGCCGATCGAACTCGGCGACCGGCAGCCGAAGCATGTGGTCGATCAAGTCCCGCCTGGTCGACAACACGATTCGGGCACCGGCCCGGTAGAGCAGGTACGAACGTACGCCACCGAGCACCGCACCGATCAGCATGAGGCCCACCAGCAGAACTATCAGGGGCCAGATCGGCTGGGCCGCTTGGACGGTCGTCACCACCGATCTGGTCAGCATGGGCTGAGCCAACGTGGTGGCGGCGCCGGCGAGCGACAAGCCCAGAGCGGCAGCCAGCGTGCCGAGCTGACCGCGGACATAGGGGGCCAAGGTCAAGAGCCCGGCGCGTGCGCTGGGACGGCTCATGACGGGTTTCCGAGGGGCGAGGCGTTCGGCATGGCGGCGAGCGCACGGACGGTGAGCGTCCAGAGCCGGACACTCATCTCCTCCTTCGCGGACTCGACGCCTAGCAGGCGGTTCGCCTGCATGTGGGTGCGGCTTTCCAGGATGTTTTGTTCGGTCGTGGGCAGCCGTCCATCGAGGGCCGGCGTCCGGATGCGGTCGCCGGCGGCGCGAAGCGCCGGCCGCTGTCGCGCGAGGATCTCGTGGAGGGCGGGAGCGTGCGCGCTTTCTGGCACATGAGGCGATGGACGGGCGGGAGCGAGCAGGCCGCACAGGTCAGGCCTGAGTCGGCGGAAACGCTTCTGCGCCGAATCGCGGATCGTCATGTGCATGGGGGGTGAGCACTGCCAGTGGATCGGCTCCCCAGCTCTGGCATAGGGAGAGAGCACAGTCGGCGGAGAGCTACCGATATTGGGCATGGAATGGTGTTCGGCGACCCACATTCGATGGAATCCGAGGCGTTGGGCGAGGCAGGCCAGTTCTGTGGTGGTGCGTACCGCATCAGCGACGGTACTACCCGAACTAACCGTCACCAGATCCAATATGGAAATCGGGACCGGAGCGCTGCCTCTGGCAGTACCACGGATCGGACGAATAGATCCGCGTGGAGGCACACGGCCATACGGTGGGGCAATTCCCATTTGATCTACCTCCGGTGAGGGTCGGCGAGGGGCTCGGGCCGGTCCCCCACGCCGAACCTCACCCTCATAGAGGGCTGTGCGGATAAGACAGGTGCAGTATGGCCATCCCCTGGCCTGGTCCAGGCGCGGCGTGCGCCGTCACCAGCCAGCATGATGCCTCCGTTCCTGGGCGGCTGCTTCTGGAAGCCCTGTCGACCGCGTGATTCCGTACCCGTTGTTCTGTTGGCGAGATGATGACTGTCCTCGCGAACGCGTCAGATTATCCCGGCTGGAGCGCCGATGTGGTCATAGCATGGCACCGGCCGGCTTCATAATGGCTTCAATCTCTTTAGACGGCGTTCAATGCGCGGTTCAGTCCATGGCTTTGGAGGGCGATCGTGGTGTGCGGGTCAGGTGGTGCCGCCTGTGATCTGCCGGGGGCAACCCGCGGTGGTGGCGCGGGTCGCCGCGATCGATGTGGCCAAGGCGACCGGGATGGTATGCACCCGGGTGCCGCACGACATGAGGCGGGGTCGGCGGGTGACCAAGGTCTGGGAGATCGCCGGGTCGGACTGCGCCGCGGCGATGAGGGCTCGGTACAGCGCGTACTCCCGGGAGCTGAGCAACTCGGCCACCCGGGCGACCTGGTCGGCCGGGTCCGCGACGACGTCGCCGGTGTCCACGAACTGTGAGCGTGCCCGCGGTACGGGCGTCGAGCGAGCCGCGGTACGGGCGAGGGGCGGAGCGGGCCGCGCCGCACCGCCCTTTCGTCGTTCGAAATGTTCTCGTAAGGGAAGAGAGGTGACGCATAGGACGCTGGAAGGGCGGCGTTGGCTGGGCTTTCTCCCGTTACCGCATGTCCCGGGCGAATTCTGCGAAGGTGCGGGGTCGGCGGCCCATGATGTCGGTGAAGTCGGTGGTGATGGAGTCGCCCCATCCGTCTGCGAAGGCTGCGGCGTATTCGGCGCCCATTGCTGCGAGCGTTTCGTCAAGGCCGGCCTGCCGCATCGCTTCGTATGCCTGCGCAGGTGTGAGCGAGTGATAGTTCGCACCCAGATCTGCGGCTGCATCGCGGAGAGAGATGCTGGCCGGTCCGGTCAGGGTGTAGGTCCGGCCTGCGTGGGGAGCGGGGTCGGACAGGACGTGGGCGGCGAAGTCGGCGATGTCGCGCACGTCGATCATTCCGATGCGGCCTTCGCCGGCCGCACCGTACAAGGTGCCGTCGACGACGGAGCCGATCAGGTTCTGCATGAAGGATCCGGGTTTGATGATCGTCCAGTTGAGGCCGGAATCGGCGAGTTCGGCGTCGGACAGGGCGTGGAGGCGCCCGTTGCGGGTTGGTGCGTCATAGGCGGCGCCGATGGCCGACAGCCGGACGATGTGCCGTGTCCCGGCCCGCTGGGCGGCCCACACGGCGTTCAGGCTCTGGTGGGGCGCTTGCGGGCCCATCGGGGTGAGCAGCCAGAGCACGTCCACACCCTCGAAGGCGGATGTCAGGGAAGCGGGGACATCCAGGTCGCCGACCACGGCCGGCACGCCCTCGGGGGCTTTGGCGGGGTCCCGCACGAGGGCGCGGACGTCATCAGAATCCAGGGAGTGCAGCAGGGCGCCGGACACGTTGCCGTTGGCGCCGGTGATCAAGATGGTCATGAGAGGACTTCCGTTCTTTCGGGCTGATTGGCGATTTGAGGGGGAGTCGGCTTGCCCAGCGGGGCATGCCGAAGCGAGTGGTTCAGGGCTGCTTCCTGCGCAGGGCCAGGGTCGTGTAGCCGAGCGCGGTCAGTGCCGAGACCCCGGCGAGGCCGAGGAAGGCCGGCCGCAGCCCCACGGCGTCGATGACCGGCTGGGTGAGTACGGGAGAGAAGAACTGGCCGGCGAACAGGGCGGTGGTGAGCATGCCGACGGCCCGGCCGCGGACCTCGGCGCGGGTGCCGGAGATGATCCAGTTGTTCAGGTTCGGCACGGCGAGTGCCAGCCCGACGGCGATGATCATCAGCCCGGCCACGACCGTCCGGCCGGTGTCCGCCCCGGCCAGGACGAGGAATCCGGCGACGGGGGCGGTGAAGGCGGCCGCGATGAGGGCGGGGCCGCTTGCGCGCCTGCTGAGTCGCGGGTAGAGCAGCGACGCGGGGAGCATGGTCAGCGTCATGAACGACAGGGCGATCGAGATCTGGAACGGGCCGGCGCCGAACTCCCGGGCGAACAGCCCCGGTACCTGGGTGGGGACGACGTAGAAGATCGCCTGAACCAGGAACATCGCGGCGACCGGCGCGACCATCCACAGGCCGAGCCGGTCCGTGCTCGTCGGTCCCTTGTCCGCCGCGGTGGCGGCGGGCCGCGACCGCGGCACGAAGAGCAGGGCCGGCAGCAGGACCACGGCTCCGACGAGATACATCAGGAACGCCTCCCGCCATCCGGCCGTGGCCAGTGCGCCCGCGCCGAGCATGAACAGCAGGCCGCCGCCGGTGCCCGCGGCCTGCTGGCGGCTGAGCAGCTTGCGTCGGGCGTCCTCGTCGAACAGGTCCCCGACCAGGCCGGTCATGCTGGTCATCAGCAGGGCGATGGCGGCGCCGAGCAAGAACCGGCCGACCAGGATGGAAGGCAGGTTCGGCAGCCAGGCCCCGCTGGTGCCGGCGAGGGCGAACCCGGCCAGTCCCGCCAGCAGCGCGGGTTTGCGGCCGGCGCTGTCGCTGACCCATCCGGCGAGCGGGGCCAGCAGCATGAGTGCCAGTGCGTGCGTGGACAGGACCATCCCGGTGAGCATCGACGCGTTCGGCGTGCCCGCGAACGCGTCCCGGACCTCGGGGAGGGCGGGGGCGATGGTGGCGCCGCCGAGCATGGGCAGTAGGGCGGAGGCGATGAGTGTGGCCTGAACGGCCGGTCCAGGGTTCGGCGGTCTCGTCGGCGGGCGTTTCGTCGGTGGGCGTTCGAGTGTCGTGGTCATGAGGCTCCTCCGATGATGAACGACTTTCCTCAGAGTGGCACTCAGTGGCATATGGCGTCAAGGGGCGATAGCCTTCAAAGGGCTATTGCGTCTGGGTTGATTTCGCGTTAGAGTGGCGCCATGCCAGGTCAGACCGCCGCTCCGCAGTCGCTCCGGGAGCGCAAGAAGCAGCGCACTCGCCAAGATCTCGCCGAGTCCGCCCTGCGGCTGTTCAACGAACACGGCTACGACGCCACCACGCTCGACGAGCTGGTCGAGTCCGTGCAGGTGTCCAAACGGACGTTCTTCCGGTACTTCGGTTCCAAGGAAGCGGTGGCACTGGCCGCCGAGGCCGAACTGTGGGACGCCTACCTCGACGCCGTCGACCGGCGCGCATTGGACGGTGAGACCCTGGCGACCTTGCGCGACGCGCTCGTGGAAGCCACGGGAAACCTGCCCGGCGACTGGCCCGAGCGGCTCTTCCGCACCCGAGCCCTCATGGGCCGCACACCGGAGCTGAGGGCCGCGAGCATGATGCTCGCGGCCGAGACACAGGACCGTTTGATCGCGACGCTCGCACCCCGGCTGGGCATCGACGCAAGGGACCTGCGACTGAGACTGGCCGTCGAGATCGCCCTGGGCGCCTACCGCTGTGGCGCCAAGGACTGGATCTCCGACCGCAAACGCGGGGGCAGGAAGGTGCTCGCCGACCGGATCCGGGCGGCCTTCGACGCCGTCCCCGGCGCCACCAGTTTGGCCGGCTCCACCACCTCGCCGACGGCCCGAACCTGAGCCACCTAAGACGCTGTACGGCCGCCATCCGGCTGCCATGTCCATGAGTCCGGCTGACGGAGCCCGCTCGATCATGACGTCTGAGCTCCGCGTGCGTCGCCGGGAACAACGATCCGCGATGAAGATCCGAGCACCACAGATCCCCCAAGCCCACCTCCTACGACGGTGGTCCCTGCGTCCTTCTTTGATGGACCTGGTCGACGCCCTCGGTCGCGAGGATCAGCCGATCTTCGCGGGAGCGCTACGCCTCCGCGCCCACTCCGACCGATGTCGTCACGTACTGCGCGGCGAATGCGAAGCGGATGACAACTGCGCAGCCTCCAGATAGGGGGAATGTGGTCCGGAAACGTCACTACCGACCGGGACAGTCGGCAGCCAGGAGGTCAGGTCCGAAACTGCGAAGTCCTTGAGGGGCCCGCGTGTGGCGCGCAGCGCCGTCGCGGTGCTGTCCAGGCCGGCCGCTCCGAGGGAGGCGGCGTGAGCGGCTGCGACCGTGAGCGCCAGCGGCAGCCTGGCACACAGGTCGATGATCTCCTCCACCGCAGCGGACTCGGTCGCGGCCCGGTCAGCGCCGAGCCGCGCGGCCAGCAGGGAGCGCGCCTCACCGGGGCTGAGCGGATCCAACACAAGCGGACGCGCGCCCTCGGCGGCGACCAAGCCGGAAAGATGTGTCCGGCTGGTGACGAGAACGAGGCTGCCCGTCGCGCCGGGAAGCAGAGGTCGTGCCTGCGCGGCGCTTTCTGCGTTGTCCAGGACCACCAATATGCGTCGGCCGTCCATCAGCGAGCGATACAGGTCGACTTGTTCGTCCACCTCCATGGGAATCTCCTCGACGGGGGTGCCGAGCGCCCGCAGAAATCTTTTCAGAGCCCGCCCAGAGGAAAGGCTCTTCCCCGGTCCATGGCCGTGAAGGTCCATCCATAGCTGGCCGTCCGGGAACTGGTCTGCGACACGACGGGCCCAGTGGCCGGCAAGGGCGGTCTTGCCGATGCCTGCGGTACCGGAGATCACGCTGATCCGCATCGCGGAGGCGTGGTGCTGATCCTCAAGGAGGGTGTCGAGGAATGACAGCTCCTTGCTACGACCGACGAAGGCGAACGCGCCAGGCGGAAGTTGCCTCGGCACCGGCAGAAACCCCGGAGAGGTGCCGAGAGTGGCACCAGGGCGACCGGTGAGGACGAGGGCCTGCAGAGCCTGGAGCTCCTCCCCTGGATCCAATCCGAGCTCGTCGGTTAGATTCCGCCGCACCGTGTGGTAGGCGTCCAGAGCGTCGCCGCGCCTGCCACTGGCGTGCAAAGCCGTGACCAGTTGTGCCCACAGCTTCTCCCGTAGCGGATGCTGTGCCGTCAGGGCGATCAACTCGCCGACGATCTCACCATGTTTCCTGCGGCGCAGCTCTACATCGAAACGTCGTTCCAGCGTCCACAGGTGCTCCTCGCGCAGTTGAGGCACGATCTCGCGCTGCAGCTTGTCAGAGGGCACACCGGCCAGCGGATCTCGGCGCCATTGCGCCAGCGCGGTGGCGAGCGCCTCCGCTTCTGCGTCCAGATCGCCCTCGTCGGCCGCTCGCGCAGCCACGCTCAGCCAGTTCCGGAAGCGCATCAGGTCCGTCTGCCCCGGCGCGACGCGGAGGCAGTAGCCGTCACCACAGGTAGTAATGATGTCGTCGGAGATGAGGGAATTGAGCGTCTCCCGCAGCCGGCTGACGTACAACTGGACCGCACGACGCGGGTTGGCGGGCTGCTCATGACCCCAGATCACGTCGACCAGTTCCTCTACCGGCATCGGCCGGCCCGCCTGGAGCGAGAGCGCAGCGAGAAGAGCGCGCTGTTTGGGCCCTCCCACAGGCACGTTCCGCCCGCCCACCCGCATCTCGAACGGCCCCAGTAACGCGAACTCAACGTCCGCTTCGCGGTCGACCCAACGACCGACCCGACTCAATCCATCAGGCATACAGTCGTTGTCTCCCTTCTCCGGTCGCCCCCTTCGAGATCCGTCAAGGCTCTACCGATCACCGTGATCACCGTGGTGGCGCCCCACTCGGATCCTGCCCTCTGGAGGACGTTCTCGTTGAGAGCCCAGGCTGCCAGGGGCCGTTGGAAAAGACATGGACGGAACGTGGATGGCTGCTCCCGACTGAGATGGGAGAGCGTTCCGTCCGAGGCGGCCGACAGCGGAACGCATCTTGGCTACACGACACCCCAGAAGTGACACCGCAGTATGTGAGGCGGTGACGGTCGAGCGCGCCGGCGTGCAGAGACGATCCGTAACCGATCACCATGCCTGAGCCTGCGTCCCGGGCGCTGATAACCGTCGCCAGGCGCTGCTGGCGTTGCCAACCGGCGGGGCCGGTCATTCAGTGCCGGCTGGGGCGAGGAGCAGGCCATCCCGTATCTCGCCGGCGGTTTTCGTGCTCGGTGCGACCATCTGAAGGCCGCGTCCGCACGATGGCGAATTGCGTGAACCATGGCACACGGTGCCGCGTCAAAGGCCCACTAATTAAGATGAGCTTGCAGGTCGTGGGTTGAGGCCCCCTGGGCCGCACCCACCGTCAGTCGGAGCGAGCGATCGTGGAGTTCTGGGTTCTCGGGTCACTCGACGTCACCTATCGGGGCAGGTCGCTAGTCGGCGGCACGCCACGGGACCGTACCGTCCTGGCGATCCTGCTTGCCCGCGTCAACGAAACAGTCGGCCTCGACCTGCTGATCGACGAGCTGTGGCCGGAGGGTCCGCCCGCGCAGGCGCGGGCGCTCGCCCGAGGCTATGTCTCGCGGATTCGCCGGGGCTTCCGGGACGGCCCGGCCGGGAACGTGGCAGCTCGTCGGCTGATCACGCGCAAACCCGGCTACCTCCTCCGCGTCGAGGACGGTGAGTTGGACCTGCACCGATTCGAGAAGGCGGTGGCCGACGCCCGCCGGCTCTCGCGGACGGGGGACGCCGAGCGCTGCCGGGAGCTGCTACGCCGGCTGCGCGGTCTGTGGCGGGGAGCGCCGTTCGCAGACGTCCCGCCCACCTCGACCATTCACGCCACGGCCGCCAAGCTCACCGAGGTACGCCTGGCCACCTTGGAACAGCTCTTCGACGTCATGCTGGACGCGGGGCAGGATGCCGAGATCGTCGCCGAGCTGACCGAACTCGCCGCCGAATACCCGCTCCGCGAGCGCCTCGTGGCGCAGCAGATGCTCGCCCTGCACCGCCGCGGACGCACCGCGGAGGCGCTGGACGTCTACCAGCGGGTCAAGCGGCAGCTCATCGACGAACTCGGCATCGACCCGGGCGCGGAACTCCAGCGGCGGCAGCTCGCCATCCTGCGCAACGATCCTGACGTGCGCCCGCCCCCTGCGTCGCCGGACCAGGCGCCTGACACTCCCAACGTCTCGTCCACGTCGGCCGGGGCGCCGCTTCCAGTGGTCCCGCAGCAGCTGCCGCCCGAGTCTCCTCTGTTCACCGGCCGTGCTCGCGAGCTGGCCGAGCTGGCCGAGCCGGACGCAGACGACGACGCGGCCACCCTTACGATCAAGGTCATCGACGGGATGGCCGGAGTGGGGAAGACCGCCCTGGCGATCCACACCGCGCACCGGCTCGCGCACCGTTACCCGGACGGCCAGCTCTTCCTCGACCTGCACGGATTCACCGACAGTGTGCCTCCAGTCGATCCGGCCGACGCGCTCGACCGGCTGCTACGCGGGCTCGGGGTCCCAGACGACGCCATCCCGAACCATCCCGAGGACCGGTCCGCGCTGCTCCGCACGACCCTGGCCGGGCGACGCGTCCTGATCGTGCTCGACAACGCGGCAGGCTACGACCAGGTACAGCCGCTCATGCCGGGGACACCCGGCTGCCTGGTCCTGATCACAAGCCGCCACCAACTCGCCGACCTGTACGAAGCCGCCCCGGTGTCGCTCGACGTACTACCACCGGCCGACGCGGTCGCCCTCTTCACCCGCATCGCCGAGCGGCACCGCCCGGCCGCGGCACCGTCCACTCTCGTGACGGAGATCGTCGAGCTGTGCGGGCGGCTACCCCTGGCCATCCGCATCGCCGCCGCACGCCTCCGCGCCCACCCGAACTGGTCGCTCGCAGACCTGCTCAACCGGCTCCGCGATCACCAGTTCCGGCTGGCGGAACTGCGGGCCGGGCAGCGCAGCGTCGCCACCGCGCTCGACCTGTCGTACGACCACCTCACCGTCCACCAGCAGCGCGCCTACCGGCTGCTCGGCCTCCAGTTCGGCTCCGAGATCAACGCCTCCGCAGCGGCGGCGCTCATCGACACCACCCCCGCCCAGGCCAGGACACGCCTGGAGTCCCTGCTCCACGTCCACCTGATCTCCGAGCCGGCGCCGGACTTCTACCGACTCCACGACCTCGTCCGCGCGCACGTCGTGCGCACCTGCCGTGAGCAGGAGCCGGAGGAGGAACGCCGCGCCGCCCTGGCGCGCCTCCTGGACCACTACGCCTTCACCACGACGGTCGCGATCGACCTGCTCTATCCGCAGGAGGCGCCGCACCGTCCCTTCGTCACCCCGTCGGACGACCATCCGGCGGGCCTGGCGACCCACACCGACGCCGCCGCCTGGCTCGACATGGAACTCCCCAATCTGATCGCGGCCGCGGGACACGCGTCCGCTCACGGGTGGCCGGACCACGCCATCCACCTTTCCGGAATGCTCTACCCCCACCTGAGAGTACGGGGATATCTGAGGTACGCCGAGGTCCTGCACACCCACGCCCTGCACGCCGCCCAGCAGACCGCCGACAGCGTCGGCCTGCAACGTGCCCTGGTCGGCATCGCCGACGTTCACAAACTGACCGGCCGCACGGACACAGCCGCCGAGCACTTCATCCAGGCGATCGATATCGCACACCACATCGGCGACCGCATCGGCGAGCATCACGCCCTGCGCGGGCTGGGACATGTCCTGTACCGCCAGGGCCGGCACACAGAAGCCCACGACCGGTACGGACAAGCTCACGCGATCGCCCGAGACATCGGCGACCCCATCGGCGAACTGCACACGCTCATCGGTCTCGCGGCCATCGGCCACAAGCTGGGACGTCACGACCAAGCGACCGAGCAGTTCAGCCGAGCCCTCACCATCGCCCGCGACACCGGCGACCGCATCGGCGAGATGGAGGCACTCAGCGGCCTTGCCGACATGCACCGCCTAGGCGGGCTCGATGAACAGGCCTTCGAGCAGTTCAGCCAGGCCCTCACCATCGCCCGCGACATCGGCGACCGGTTCGGTGAGATGGAGGCGCTCATCGGTCTCGGGGACATCGACCGGATGCAGCACCGGCACGAGCAGGCGGCGGCGCACTACGAACAGGTCCTCGCCATCGCCCGCGACGTGGGAAGCGACGGATACACGGTCGACGCCCTCAACGGACTGGGCCACACCTTCCGGGCGACCGGAAAACCCAAAGAGGCGCTCGCCCTCCACCGCCAAGCCCTCGACCTGGTTCAGCAGGGCAACTCTCCCGAAGCTGCACGCAGCCACCACGGACTTGCGCAAGCCGCACGGGCGCTTGGCCTCCCAGACGAGGCCCACCGTCATTTCCGCGATGCCCTGGCCATCCTCACCAACCTGGGCCTCGCCGTCCACGAGGAAATGTCCGTAACCGAGATCAACGCCCAACTGTCCGATCTCACCTCCCGCCTCGCGCCTCCCGCCGAGTGCTGAGGGCGTCTCCTGTCAGTCCCTCATGCGCCGGGTGCTGCCGCCCGGTCTGCGCAGCGGGACCCCCGCCTCCTTCAGCACGTTGTGGATGAAGCCGTACGACCGGCCGGTCTCGGCGGCCAAGTCCCGGATGGTCTCGCCGGCCGCATAGCGCGGTGCAATTCTGAAGGCGAGCCGTATGCGTTCGGTGCCGACAACGTGGGTGCCCTTCGGCATTGTTTCGGCCACGTACCTCCTGTAGCGAGGTGAAGGGGAATGCGATCCTCACACCACGAGGCTCCAATAGAGCTGAATTCAGCAGTTCTGTGAGGGAGGGTGGGCACGGGCTCGGGTCCCTGTCGGCCCGGGGCTTCCTTGCAGCGACCCAGAGGCTGCCAGGGCTCGTTGGTCGAAACGTGGACGGAACGTGGGCGCGCTCCCCCCGATCGAGCTGCGAGGTCGCCTCGTCCTCGGCAGAATGACTCAGACCGCCCTTGCCGGAGGTGAGCGTGGAATTCAGGGTGCTCGGACCGCTTGCCGTCGACCATCACGGCGCGTCGCTGCCCCTGGGATCGCCCCAAGACCGGACCGTGCTGGCCATCCTGCTGGTGCACGCCAACGACCTGGTCGGCGTGGACCGGCTCGCCGACGAGCTCTGGCCGCAGAGTCCGCCGTCGCAGGCACGGGCACTGGTGCGCGGCCATGTTTCGCGAATCCGGCGGAAGCTGCGGACCAGTGAAGCCGGGTCGGCGGCGGCCGACCGAATTGTCACCCGCAAGCCGGGTTACAGCCTGACGGTGCACGAGGATGAGCTCGATCTGCACCTGTTCGAAAAATGTGTCGCCGACGCCAGAAGCGCGCAGCGAGCCTACCGGGGCCAGGATCGTCTCGAACTGCTGCGCCGTGCGCAGCGATTCTGGCGCGGCGCCCCTTTCGCCGACGTGCCGCCTACGGACGTCATCGCCGCCACGAACGCCCGCCTCGCCGAGCTTCGACTGACCGCGCTGGAGGAGATGTACGACGCCTCTCTGGGAAGCGGGCACGAGGCCGAGATCGTCGCCGAACTGACAGAGCTTGTCGACAGTCATCCGTTTCGCGAGCATCTGGTAGCCCAACTCGTCCTCGCCCTGCATCGCAGTGGGCGGACCGCCGATGCGCTGGCCGTCTACCGACGGGTCGAGCGGCGGCTCGGCGAAGAACTCGGCATCGACCCCGGCGACCGGCTCCGGCGGCTCCACCTCGCCGTCCTGCGCAAGGACTCCGCCCTGACCCGGCCTGCTCCGCCCCATTGGGCCCTACCGGGCTCCGGTCCGGGTCCAGGTACGCCAACGGCAAGGCGAGGCTCGATCGGAACGGCATCGAGCCCGACGCCTCGTCAGCTCCCTGCGGCCTCTCCCGTGTTCACCGGCCGCGTTGGCGAGCTGGCCGAACTGACCCGCGCCCGTACCGCCGCGACAGTGGTGATCGGCTCGATCGACGGGATGGCCGGGGTCGGCAAGACCGCCCTGGCGGAGCGTTGGGGTGGCGAGGGTGCAGTGCCGGCGGTGGGACGGTTCGGTGGGCCGGACGGAGCGTCACGCCCCAGGCCACGTGTGACGAGCGTCCCCTCCGCGGCGACCGGACGAGCACTACCGCGGTGATCGGCAGCAGCGCCATCCCGGTGGCCACCGGGGAGCAGCCGGCGGCGATCTGAAGCTGCATCGGCAGCAGGAGCCGGCCCCGCGCACGCGGGGTGGTCCGTTATCTCCACCGAGTCTCCCGGCCCGCCGCAGCAAAGGCGTTCCGCGCGCGGTTGGATCAGTGAGATCGGTGCTTGCGCCCTATCGCGCCGAACTGATCAACCTCGGGGATGACGTCCGGAGTGCCCACGTTCGGCCGCCATCGTGAGCAGGACACCACCCCAGGCTCAAGCAGCTCCAAACCTTCAAAGAAGCCTTCGATCTCCGCCCCGTCGCGGAAGGTGATCGGCGGAGTGGCGTTGTTGTTCCAAAACTCCTCTGCGGCGGCCGCTCGCGCTGGGTTGGCCTGGTTGCTGGCGTGCGCGACCGCCAGATAGCTGCCCGAAGGCGCCGCGTCCATCAAGGTCCGCACAATCTCGCGGGCTTCGTCGTAGTCGGGGATGAAGTTCAGCACCCCCAGCAGCATCACAGCGATCGGCTGGGAGAAGTCCAGGGTACGGGCTGCGCTCTTCAAGATCGGGCCCGGGTCGCGCAGGTCGGCCTCGATGTAGGCGGTGGCGCCCTCGGGTGTGCTGGTCAGCAGGGCGCGGGCGTGCACCAGCACCAGTGGATCATTGTCGACGTACACGATCCGGGACTCGGGTGCGACCGCCTGCGCGACCTGGTGAGTGTTGTCGGCCGTCGGCAGACCGGTGCCGATGTCCAGGAACTGGCGCATGCCCGCCTCAGCGGCCAGGAAGCGGACCGCGCGGCCCAGGTAGGCGCGGTCGGCCCGGGCCGTCTCCACCATGTTCGGCAGGAACTCCAGAACCTGGGTGCCGACCTCACGGTCGGATTCATAGTGGTCCTTGCCACCCAACCAGAAATCCCATACCCGGGCCGTGTGGGCCACGCTGGTGTCGATCCCATGCGGAGACTCGCTGCTGTCCGCCATAGAGCCCCCTTCTCATCGTCGGCCAGGTCCTCTTGGTCCTCACAAACCTGGAACGGCCAACCTTTCCATATCCCGATTATCTGCACCACACCCGATTCGTAACATCCCGCAATCGCTGCCCGTCCGGAGACGAGGGCCAGCGCGGTGATCCCGCCCATGTGTCGATCACGAGGCGCCCTCGGCGTCCGCCGAGGGACTGCGCGATCTCGGCGACATTCCCGCTCCCCTGGACTTCGCCGGGCGGACGGATGGGCGGGGTTGTAGCGGCTTCACCGGGCATGGTGGTGCGCGCGCTGGTCCGCGTCCTCAACACCGCGCCGTGAAGATGCCGCAGGAGGTCACGCTGCGGAGATGGTCAGGACGCCGAGAAGGGAAGTGGCGATCCCGAGATGCTGTGGACGTGCCAGCCGTTCGTTGAGGAAGACCCGGGCCAGGGCCATCGTGACGATGGTGTGGAGTGAGCCGAGGACGGCGGCGATGCTCACCAGGCCGTGCGTCGAGGCGGTCGCGTAGAGGGCGTCGGCGGTGATGATGAGGACACCGATCGCCGCGACCGCGGGGAGGCCGGTCCGCGCGAGGGCGACGCGATGGCGCTTGAGGACAACGGTTGTTGCGACGGCCGTGGTGGCGGTGAGGCGGGCGGTCAGCAGGGCCCAGCCGACGTCGCTCTCGCTTGCGCCGTCCATGGTGAAGAAGAACGTGCCGAAGCCCAGGGCCGCCAGCAGCCCGTACAGGACGCTCGGCAGAGACCGCGAGGTCGCGCCCTCATCGCCACCGGATCGCCGCGAGGTGATGACGAGCCCGAGCAGCGCCAGCCCTAGTCCGCCGAGCTGGATCGTCCCGGGGGCTTCACCGGTCGCCAGGCCCGCCAGGAGCGGGACGACCGGCGCGGTCGCGGCGACGGGAGCGACGATGCTCATCTTGCCGACCGCAAGGCCGCGGTAGAGCGCGGCGACGCCGACCGTCTCCGCGAGGCCGGCGGCGGCGGCCTGGCCGAGCGCCCCCGTGTCCGGCGGGCTCGCACCGCGTACGATCACCAGGACCGTGACCAGGACCAGGGCGGTCGACTGCGAGATCAGCAGGACTGTGAGCAGCGGCGCGGAGCGGCTCTTCAACCCGCCGAGGAAGTCGGAGGCTCCCCAGCCGAGGCTCGCACCCAGCGCGAGCGCGATGGCGATCATGTCATCGGCCCGCGGTGTGATCGAGGATCGCTGGGATGACGGCGTCCCATCGGTGCCGGGGGAAGACCTCGTGGCCGGTCCCCTCCAGAGGGAGGAAGCGGGCGCCGGGGATCTCCGCGGCGAGCGCGCGGCCGCGGCCGGCCGGGAAGAACGGGTCTTCGGTGCCGTGGAACACCAGCGTCGGAGCACCGACGTGGCCGAGCCGCCCACGCCAGGGCTCGCCCGCGTCGATCATGAACGGATTGGTCAGCTGCGCGGCGATGTCGGCGGTCCGGTCCACGACGCGCTCGGCCGCCGCCCGCATGCCGTCGGTGTCGAACGGGCGGGAGCGCGCCGCGAAGGGCCGTTCGGCCTCGACGAGATAGTCGATGACCGCGGCCCGGTCGGACCAGTCGGGCTCGGCGGGCTCGTTCGCGAAGAGTTCCTGGATCTCCTGCGACATCGCCGGCAGATCGGGGTGTTGATGGCCGGGGCCGCCGGGCGTGGAGGAGGCGAGGGTGAGTGAGGCGACCCGGTCGGCGTGGTCAAGGGCCAGGAGCTGGGCGACCGCCGCACCCTGCGACATGCCGACCACGTGGGCGGCGGTAACGCCGAGCACGTCGAGCAGCGCGGCGGCGTCTGCGACCAGGTCACCGAGCCCGTACGCGGGTGATCCTGCCGGGTAGCCGGTCGAACGGCCCGCGTCCCTGCTGTCATACCGGATCACCTGCCGGCGCCCGGCCACCAGCCGACCCACGAACTCCTCGTCCCAAGCCAGCAGGGAGTGGCCCGCGCCATGGACCAGCAGGACGGCCGGATCGGCCGGGTCGCCGAACGACTCCACGCACAGTTCCACGCCGTTGGCCTTGATGATCCGCTCACCGGTCGACATCGCATACCCTCCGGATGGTTTCGTTCCATGTAACGAAGAAGATAGGGCTCAGATTCGTTACATGTAAAGAGAACCCCCGTACACTCGTCCGTATGACCCGAACGCGCCAGCCGGAGATCGCCGCGCAGGACGCCTGGCAGGCCTACCGCCGGCTCCAGTTGCTCGTGGACGCCGAGGTCGCCCGCGACCTGGAGCGTGAGTCGGGCCTGTCGCTGCCCGACTACGAAGTGCTGTCCGCCGTGGTGGCGATGTCGAGCGGCGAGCACTGCATCCGCGTTGGCCAGCTGACCGCCCGGATGGGCTGGGCCCACAGCCGCCTGTCCCGCCAACTCGGCCGGATGGAGCGCCGCGGTCTCATCGCCCGCGAGCCTTGCGAGCTCGACGGCCGCGGCGATGACGTGCTGCTCACCGATTCAGGCCGCCAGGCGCACGCGACGGCCACTCCGGCGCACCTGGCATCCGTCCAGCGCCACCTCACCAGCCTGCTGACCCCACAACAGCTCGACGCCCTCATCGGCATCGAGCAGACCCTCAGCGACCGGCGCTAGGCGTCCGATCTCGACATCACCGATCAACCACACGACCAAGCAGGCGTTCACCTCACCCCGGATCCTGGACTCCATCGCGTCCAGCGTCGAGCGGGACCGGTGGAACATCGGCCATCGGGGTGGATGGCGCGGGCGTACGACCTGCCGTTCGGCCGGGGTGAGACCGGCCCAGCCGCTGCTCGGCCGCGCCCCGGCACCCCGGGCGCGGGTGGCGTACTCGACGGCGGCGCGTTCGCGATCAGGCAGTCCGGGTCCGCGGCCTCTGCGGCTTGTGTCAGGTGCTCGGCCCGGCGGTCGAGCGTTCACCATCGCTTCCAGCGCAGGACCTGGTCGCATGGGATGCGGGGCGCGGGTTTGAAGTCGGTGCCGATGGTGTAGGCGAGCGGGATGAACGCGGCGAGCATGACCTCGTTGCAGCGGGCCTGGGCCTGTGTTTTGTCGACCCTTCAGAGGGCATTGTGCGACCGTGGGTAGTCAATTGATTGCGAAATGTCATTCAGGGGCACTGGTGTGGGGAGTGGATCCGCTTCGGATCTACACGGACCTGCGGCGGCTGGACACGAGGTCGCCGCTCTGCCTCATTCAATGACGCCTTTCGCTCGTACCCAGCACACGGGTGCACGCATACGAGGACGGCGGTGAGATCGGGGTCGCACCGGCCGCGACTTCCTACGTTCCCGTCGTCACCGCGCCACTGCATAAAGACCGCTGGGTCACCGCTCAGCAGTTCGGCTGTGAGGGCACCGACCACCAGGTCGACGGGCTGCTCTCGGACCCGCCCGTCAAGGTTCGTCCCACTCCCCTACCGGTCCCGCCACCCGGGATCGACGGGCCGTCGCTCATTCCTGGCAACGACGTCGTAACGCTCACGGGCCTGCTGGTGGGATCCGAGATTCAGGTCACCCGAGGCGGCGTCGTCCTGGGCGCCGGCCTTGCGAATGCGGGCACCAACGCGGTCCCCCTGAGCACGAAGTTGACCGGCGAGAAGATCTCCGCCACCCAGAAGCTGTGCGAACACATCAGCGTCCCCACCGAGGCAACCCCGGAGGGGAGGCTCGATGCCCCGTACGTAGTGGGTCCGATCTGTGACCACGCCCGCCACGTTGTCGTGCGGAAGACCACCATCAACGCCATCGTCGTGGTGCAGCGCAAGGGGATCCCGGTCGGGTACGCCGGAGCGGCCCCAGGTGACGTCGTTGTGGAACTCGGCTCCGGCATCAACCTGAGCTCTGGCGATCACATCACGGCGATCCAGTACTTGGGGTCTCCCGGGGCGTGGACGATCAGCCCCACCTCGAACACCGTCGAGGTCGTCCGCCGCGTGGAGTCTCCCGCCGTCGAGATCCTCGGCGGGCATCCGTTCTTCCTGCCCAAAGGCGAGGAACAGCCGATCCCTGGGCCGGTGTTCCCGCGCGGAGCCGGGGCGGGTCCCCAGATCCGGATTCAGGCATGTTGCCAGGGCAGCGTGGACGTCCACATCCTCGACCCTGGGGGCCAGGTGATCGCCGAGCCCGTAGTGACCGAGATCTACCCGGGGTACTACTCGGCCGCCTGGCCTTGGACGTCCTCGACCGGATGGGCGGTGCCCGACGGAATACCCGTCGGGCAGTACACGGTCTCCGTGCGCGCCTCCTGCGTACCGCAGCAGGAGGCCAAGGCGCCGTTCTTCATCGTCTTCGACCCGGCAGCGGTGGGCGGACCGTCGCGGTTCACCTTCGACGCGACCGCGATCTGGTTCGGCACCGGTCTCAACTCGGCCGCGGCGTTTCCGTACTACCTGCATCCCAGCGATGCCCGGGTGTTCATGCCGGCAGTCAACGCCGCGCAGGGGCATATCGACCCGTACGCGGCCGCGCACGCACTGGCGAGGGCCGAGGAAGCGCTGTTCGCCTACGACCTGAACTGGCACGGCAACGACGTCGTCCACTTGATCACGAGTGAGTCCAAGGCGCAGTGCGCCGACGACGCGTGCTGCCTCACCGCGTTCCTGCGGGCCATGGGCATCCCCGCGCACCCGGTGACCGTCGACTCCTCCCCGGAGCACCCGCATCCCGACCTCGACCCCAAGAAGCTCTGGGGATTCGACACCTGGGTGGAGTTCCTCTCCCATCATGACGGGGCGCTCGAATGGCGGGTGCTCCACCCGCACGAGCTGCCCGGCATGACCGCGGAGTCGCGGCGCACCTTCGGCACCACGCGCAACGTCGCGATCAAGAAGTACAACGACATCATCATCATGGGTGGCGAGAACTGGGTGCCCGGGGAAGTCGATGACGGCAGCACGGACGTCTCCTACGGGCGCAACGCATGCCGCGAACCGTCGCAGGCCCTGGTCAAGGCCGCCTGGGTCGAGGAACTGTGTGAGGCCGGCTACTGGGAGCAGACGCACTGGGACTGCGCGGGGGTGCGCACCAGAGCCCTGGCCCCCAGTCGGCTCAGCCTCGACGGGCGGGAGTTGCGGTTTGGCGGAGTGCTGAGCGGCACGCTGCATCTGGAGAATCACGGCGAGGAGGCGCTGCAGGGGCCGGTCCGGGTCGAGCTCATCGGCACTCGGCCGGAGGTCAAGCGGCTCGCGGAGACGACGTACGCCGAGGTGAACCTGGAGGCTGCAATCGCACCCGGCGAGTCCATCGACCTTTCGGTCCGGCTCGACCTTCCCACCACCTTGCCTCCCGGCCAGTCCCTGCTGTTGCAGGCCAGGATGGTTACGGCAGAAGCAACGCTGCCGGCGGCGCTGCAGCAGGTGTCGCTGCCGGTAGGCGTCGAAGCAGGGTTGGGGTGGGAGGCCAGGGGACTCGTCGTGGGTGAACCGTCGACCGCCCGGGTAGTCATCCGGAACATCTCCGACGAGCCCATCCGTGACGTGACCGCCGACATGACGGCTCCATTCGCGATCCGGGTGGAGGAGACTCAGCGTCGGCTCGGAGACCTGGAGCCCGGAGACGAGCGCGAGATCGAGTGGACCTTGTGGACCGTGGCGCCGATCGACGCGGGCAGCCTGCACGTCGCGGTTGCGACCGGGAACAGCGGAAGTGTGCTGATTCAGCGGCCGTTCCGAGTAGCAGAGCCGGTCGACGTTCCCCGGGTACAGGTGGCAGCGCCGCTCCCGGAGCACGGGATCGACAAAGAACCGTACAGAAAGTGACCTGACCCTCAATTCATGGGAAGACCGGCCGACCGCTGCGGCTGGGTGGTGCGGAGGACGTACTCGTCCGGCAATGTGCGACCGCTCGCAAGGGTGGCCCGGACGTTGGCAGGCCCGCTTCGCGGCGCTGCCGCCCGATACTCGGCCCGTCCCCTCGGTCACGGTCTATGACCAGCTCCCGGAGCAGCCGGCGGCGGTGAAGGTCGGCCAGGGAGTGGGACGGCACCGATGTGTGCCTGCGGCGCGATGAGGGCCGGTGGGGCCTGACCGGTCCGGACGGCGAGATCGAGGGCGCCGGGTTCGGCCTGTTCGGCAACGGCCGCCGCCATCACCGCTCTAACCGGCCGGGCCGTCACCGGCTGGGACCGCGATGAGTACGCCTGCTCGGTGTACGGGCCGTCCTCCTGGTATGCCTGCCCCGCCCCCGCTGCACCACCTCGGTGACGGATGGCGTGGCGGAATGCGGCCACGAGTGTGGAATGGGTACGTCGGCGTCACCGATGCCCAAGACCATGGGCCAGGTCTCGGCGAGCTTGCCGTGCAGGTCCTTGATCACCTCGATGACCCACTCGCGCGTCTTCTTCGTCAAACGTTTCCCGATGCGGGGTAAAGAGGGCAACCCGGGACTGGCGAAATCCGGCGATAACCGAGGAAATTAGGAGAAGTAGGTGGTTCACGGATATTCAATGACCCGGGGGAATTGAAATGGAGTTCTATGAGCGGGGGCTGGAGCGCCAGCGGGAGACGGCGGCGCGCCGGGTGGCCGAGCGCGTTCCGGAACGGCGCGAGCACGAGACCGTCCTGGCCTCGCCCGGCGGCGTGGCGGTGGCCGACACCGCCGAGCGGGTCGCCAAGCGGGTCGACAGGCTCAGCCGGTTCTACGGCGACGGCTCCCTGCTGGAACCCGGGGCCGCGGAGCCCGCCGCGCGGCTGGAGAAGATCATCAATACGGTCGACTACGTGGGCGTCCGCTATCTGGACGCCGGGGTGGCCGCGGCGCGCACCGTCGGCCGGGTGAACATCCGCGACGAGGGCGGCCGCACGGTCGGGTACGGGACGGGCTCGCTGGTGTCCCCGTCCCTGTTCCTGACCAACCACCACGTGCTGCCCGACGCCGTTACGGCCCGTACCAGCGTGGTCGAGTTCAACTACCAGGACGGCGTCGACGGACGGCCGCTGGCCGTCGTGGCGTACCCGCTGGATCCGGACCGGTTCTTCCTCGCCGAGACCGGACTCGACTTCGCCCTCGTGGCGGTCAACGCCCCGGCCGCCGAGCTGGCGGCGTTCGGCTACAACCGGCTGATCGAGGCCGAGGGGAAGGCGATCATCGGGGAGTTCGTCACGATCGTCCAGCACCCGCGCGGGGACAGGAAGCAGGTCGCGCTGCGCGAGAACCGGATCGTCGACATCCCCGAGCGGTTCCTGCACTACGCGGCCGACACCGAGCCCGGGTCGTCCGGCTCGCCGGTGTTCAACGACCAGTGGGAGGTCGTCGCCCTGCACCACGCGAGCGTTCCGGTGCCCGATCCGGAGGAGACCGGCGGGTTCGTCAACGAAGGAATCCGCATCAGCCGGATCTGTGGGGTGGTGCGCGAAACGTCGCTTCCCGAGGCGCAGCGGGCGCTCGTCGACGAGCTGTTCGCTCCGCCGGGAAGCGAGCGCGCGGTGCCTCTCCAGGCCTCGGCGGTCGGCCCGCCTCCGGTCTCGCGCGCGGCGTCGCGGGCGTTGTCCGCCGTCCCGGCGGCGCAGACGCGCGAAGGGACGGTCACGATCCCGATGGAGGTCACGGTACGGCTCGCGGACGGGCGGGCGGCCGAGGCCGCGGGCGTACTGGAGGCGATCGACCCCGACTACAGCGCCCGCGAAGGGTACGATCCCGCGTTCCTGGCCCGGCCGCTGCCGATGCCCGCACTGTCACCCGACCTGGCCGCCGTCGCGTCGGCCGAACTGCGCTACCACCACTTCAGCGTCGTCATGCACCGGCAGCGGGCGCTCGCGCTGTTCACCGCCTGCAACATCGACGGCCGGAGCTCGCGGCGTCCCCGGCGCGAGGGGGACCGCTGGTTCCTCGACCCGCGGCTGCCCGCCGGAGAGCAGACCGGCGAGGACGTTTACCGCGCCAACGACCTGGACCGGGGCCATCTGGTGCGCCGGATCGACCCCGCCTGGGGGACGGACGCCATCGCCAAGGCCGCCAACGACGACACCTTCCACTTCACCAACGCCACCCCTCAGCACCACGCGTTCAACGCCGGCCAGACGCTGTGGCTCGGGCTGGAGGACTACGTCCTGAACAACGCCGACAACCATGACCTGGCGGTCAGCGTGTTCACCGGGCCGGTGCTGGCCGACGACGACGACGTCTACCGCGGCGTCCGCCTGCCCCGCCAGTTCTGGAAGATCGTCGCAATGGCCGACGCGTCCGGCGAGCTCTCGGCGACCGGGTACCTGCTCAGCCAGGCGGTCCTGATCGACGATCTGGCCGGCGAGGAGGCCTTCTCCTACGGCGCGTACAAGACGTTCCAGGTACCGGTCCGCAGGCTCGGCGAGCTCACCGGCCTCAACGTCGACCCGCACGTCCAGGCCGATCCGCTGGAGCGGCTGGAGACGGTTCCGGCGCCCCGCGAGATCGTCCGCCCCGAGGACCTGATCCTCTGACGGCGAGGTCGGGAGCAACGAAATGGCTCTGTCGGTGAGTAGTGAACGCGGAGGCGCCGTGGCATCGCAGGCCGAGAAGGTCGCGTTGTACGCGGCGATCCGCCGTGACTCGGCGGCTGGGCTGTCGGGGCGGGCGCTGGAGCACAAGCATGGGGTGTCCCGGCGGACGGTTGCCAAGGCGTTGGCGTCGGTGTGGCCCGAGCCGCGCAAGAAGTTGCCGCCGCGCAAGACCCGGCTTGATGCCTACAGGCCGCTGATCGATCAGATGCTGCGGGCGGATCTGGATGCTCCGCGCAAGCAGCGGCACACCGTCAAACGGATCTTCGATCGGCTGGTGGATGAGCATGATGCGACGCAGGTGACCTATCGGATGCCTGGAACGACAACCAGCTGCTATCCCAGATCGCCACCCACGCCAACGCCGACCGGGCAGTCCTGCTCCAACTTCTCGGCGAACTCGAAACCAAACTCAACACCCCAGGCAACCGGCCCTATGCGGCCGCCCTCGCACTTGCCGGCCGCACTGAGCTCACAACCAGCGAAGTCCTACAACTGGCAACTCTGCCGGGCGCCTCAACACGTCTGCGTCAAGGCCTCAAGGCCCGCATCGCCCAACGCCCGGCTGGGGCAACTTCAAACCGTCGCGACCATCCGAGCCAACCTCCAGACGAACCGATCTGAAACCGTCCCCCGCGAGCAGAACGCGCCGCTGGCGGACCCCGGCCTCGGGGCCGCTGGCCCGGTGGTCGGAAGTTTGTCGCACCGGCGCGGCCCCGTGACGGGCGTGCATGAGGTGCGGCGATGGGCTCAAGCCTCGACGGCCGGATGGCCGACTTTCAGGTCGGCCAGTTCGCGCAAGCAGGGCTCACGGGGAACGGGCCTTCGCGGTAGATCTGTGGCATGACCACCTGATCCCCGAAGCAGGGCGGCCGGCTCCAGTGCGCCATCCTGGCGCAGCCAGGCGCGCCCCTGGGCTACTTCGATGCGCCCGACAGGGATCAGGCCGTCGAGGACGTCGACGACGAACTGGGACGCGGGGCATGGCTTCGAACTCGTCCCGTGAGTCGTCGTTCAGCACCGTGTGCGTATCAGGTGACGGATGCTCAGGGATGGCTGGGCCCGCCGGTCAGTCGATGCCTTCGATGATGCGGAAGTCGCGCTCGACGCCGTCGGGGAGGGCCACCAGCGCCTTCTGGTATGCCTCGCTCTCGTATGCCGCGACGGCCTGTTCAAAGCTGTCGAACTCGATCAGAACGACGCGTTGCGTGATTCCGGCCTCGTGGGCGACGACTCGACCGCCACGGGACGGGAGGAGGGACAGGACGCGCCCGCCCCCAGCCTGGACAGCCGGACCGGCCAGCTTGTCGTAGGCAGCCAGCCCCTCAGGGTCGGAAATGGCGGGGTAGACACTGACCCAGTAGCCCTTAGCCATGGAAACCTCCTGTGTTCGGCCGGACACGTCCGACTTCGAATTGACACTCAGATCGATCGATCCCGGCGGCCGGTACTGCGGCCGGTTGAATCGTCATATGCGCAGGTTAGGGCTTGATGTGCGGTCGAGGGAAAGACCGGTACGGGATAGACTCAGAACGGATCGTTATCAATCGGCAGGGAGGGCACGTGGCGCCGGATACGGTGAGCCTGCGGTACTTCCTGGTGCTGGCGCAGGAGTTGAACTTCACCCGCGCGGCCGCACGGATCGGTATCGCACAGCCCGCACTCAGCGCCCGCATGCGCCGATTGGAGGCGGAACTCGGTACGGCCCTGCTGGTCCGCAACACGCGTAGCGTCGTATTGACCACGGCCGGTGCGGCTTTGGCGGAGTCCGCGCCGCCCGCGCTGGCGGCGCTGGACCGGGCATGGGACACCGCCCGGAGCGCGGCGGCCGGTGAACTGGGCACGCTGCGCATCGGATACAGCCTCAGCGCCGGGGCCGAGACGGCACCGGCCCTGGTGGACAGGCTGATTCGCGGCAACAGCGGACTCGAGGTCAGCGCGGTCCCGATGGCGACACCGGAGATCTCCCCCGCGGTCGCCGACGGCCGCATCGATGCCGGGATCACCCGCGGTGAACAGCCGGGCCGTGGCGTGCGCCGGTTCCTGCTGCGGCGTGCGCGCATCGGGGTCCAGCTGGCGCAGCACCATCCGCTGGCCGGACACCCGGAGATCGAGATCGCCGACGCGGCCGCGTATCCGCTGCGACTCCCCGACCGTGCGGCCAACCCCGTGATCCACGATCAGCTGTCCGCACTGTTCCGAGACACCCGACCACACCCCCGATTCCACACGCCCGCAGTCTCTTTCGACATGTCTCAGCGCGACCTGTGCGACGGGGTAACCCTCGCCCCGGCCGGAGAAGCCGCGGTCACGGCACAACCGGCCGGTCTCACTTGGCGACCGCTGCGAGGCGCGCCCAGTCTGACGATCCACCTGGTCCTCCCACGCGAACAGTCGCCGCTACACCGCCGCATCCGTGCCGTCGCCAAAACCCTGGCGCACGAGCTGCACTGGCTGCCGGACTGACGCGCAAGGGGTCAAGCGAGTCGTACACCGCGGCGACGTCCTCGCCCAGCCCGAGATCTCGGCGGATACCGCGCCTTCGCCGACGCCGAACCGGACAAGCACGGGTAACCGGCGGGAACGCCTGCCGTCAACGGCGTCCATGACGTCGGTCAATGCTTAACGCCAACCACTGTTCCAGTACCGAGGCCGGACCCGCAAACAGCACCCCCACCGAACTCAACACGGCCCGACGTGGTGCCCAAACTCATCGACATTTTCGGCTGGTCGATCATCAACCGGTGCCCGAACCCACCGACAAACGGTGCCGGTTCTCACAGGCAAAGCCAACGAAAATTAAAACGAGCGTGAAAATGCGGAAAAAGGGTCTCCTGATACCTCTCCTTGGTGGTTCTTTCGCCGGTTCGCTGGTTCGGTGGTTGGGACGGGATCCATAGAAGGGGAACGATTTAGAGGAGGCAGCAATGTCGGCCCCGCCGTTCAAGCCGCCGATGATGTCGTACCCGCCGATCACGAGCGGTCCCGGCGTCAAACAGTGGCAGCAGCAGATGAAGACGCGCGGCTGGAACATCGGCCCGGACGGGAAGTACGGCCCGATCAGCAAGCGAATCTGCATGAATTTTCAGACCGAGAAGGGCCTGAAGCCCGACGGCATCGTCGGGCCGAACACCTGGCGGGCGGCATGGGAGGCCCCCAGCACGCTCCCTCCGCCGCCACCTGATGTGACTCTCGTGTACGGGTCCAGCGGAGAGCACGTCAAGGCGTGGCAGCGCCAGGTGGACAGCCGTGGCTGGCGAATAAAGAACATCGACGGCCACTACGACGACGAGGACGCCAGCGCGTGCATATTGATGCAGCGCGCCCTCGGGCTGCCGGAGACCGGAGAGGTCGGCTACGAGACCTGGTACGCCGCCTGGCAGGAGAAAGTGCCGACGGCCGCCGCCTGACCCGGCCGCATCCCGGAAGGACATCGGCGGATGAGCCGCTGGACCGGCTGGATTCCCGGCGCCCGGAGACTCGACGAATGGGAGCGCGAACGGGGCTCGTGGGTGCTGTGCGAAGAAGTGCGCGCGGACGTCCACGAACTCCGCGCGATCCTCGCCTCCCCGCGGGACGCGGGAAACCAGCCGCCCGCGGATGCGGAACTGGTGCGCGGCGCGCAGCAGGCCCTGGACCGGGCGATGGACGTGATCGACCCCGGCACGCACCGCAGGAACCTGACGGCATCACATGTCACGACGGCCCAGCTCCACCTGAACTGCGCGCGCTCGCTGTGGATGCGGACGCTCTCACCCGAGGAGCTGCAATCGTTCCTGCCGGCCATGTCCGCCGCGGTCAAGCAGCATCTCGCTCCGGCCGACGAGCACCGGATCTTCGTCGAGCGGCTGGCCAAGGAGCTGCGCGAAGCCCAGGAGGCCGGACGTCCCGCGCCCCTCACCGACGGGCATCTCGTCACCCTGGTGGCCGCGGTGGACACCGCACGCCAGGCCGCGCTGCGGGAGAAGCTCCGCGCCGACAGCTTCGTGCGGATCGTCCGGTGGATCGCCGTGCTCCTGTTCTGCGCGGTGATCGGCATCGGGGTGCTCTCGGCGTTGTGGCGGACGGCCGTCCCGCTGTGCTTCACCCCTGCGCCGGGCCCCGGCGCGCGGAGCGACTTCAGCATCGTCTGCCCCACGGGCGCCACGCCGTCCGTCCCGGCCGACCGGCTGGACACGCGGACGCGCGAGGTCGCCGGGTGGGGCGACTACATCGTCGTGGAGTTCATCGGGCTGGTCGCGGCCGGGATCGCGGCGGCGTCGGCGCTGCGGAAGATCCGCGGGACGTCCACCGCGTTCGGGATCCCGGTCGCGTTGGCCCTGCTCAAGCTGCCGACCGGCGCGCTGACCGCGGTGCTCGGCCTGCTGCTGATGCGCGGCGGGTTCGTCCCGGGGCTCAGCGCGCTCGACTCGCCGGGGCAGATCATCGCCTGGGCGGTCGTCCTCGGCTACTCGCAGGAGCTGTTCACCAAGTTCGTCGACAGGCAGGGCCAGGCCGTCCTGGACGGCGTGCACGGCCCGGCCGCCTCGCCGCCTCTCGGCCCCACGTCCGCGCCTGCCGAACCGAAGCGCTGATCCCCTGGCGGCGGCTGTATTCGTCACCCCGGTACTGGCCGTCCTTGAAGACGTAGTGGAAGGAGGCGAAAGGCCCGCTGCCCCGGCATTTCGCGCCGGCGAGATCGCCGTCCCTCCCGGATCGGGGAGAGGCAGGGATCTCATCGGCGCAGGGCTGGTCACGGCGACGGCGGCCACGCTGCCGGTGTTCGTGGAGATGAGGCCGCCCGGACTCAGCGTTCTCAGGACTGCAGCGGTCGTGCCGTCCATCAAACCGGGAGATCGTGCGATCACCATTCGTTGTCGAATGGCGCCGGTTCATTCGGATTCGTCTATCGTGGTGTGAGTGGATCCACTGACGGCTCTGCTGGACGCGCCGCGTGCGCAGGGTGCGTTTCTGCTCAGGGTGACCATGACTCCGCCCTGGGGTGTGCGGATACAGGACGAGGCTCCTCTGTCGGTGGTGGCGGTGACCTCCGGCGTCGCCTGCTACGTGCCCGACGACGGTGACCCGGTGAGGCTCTATTCCGGTGACCTGCTGTTGATCGCCCGCCCGGCCCCCTATTCGTTCGCCGACATCGAAGGCCGTGCGCCCCAAGCCGTGATCCACAAGGGCGGTGGGTGTGAGACGCCGGCCGGGACCAGCCTGGATCTCCCGACCCATCGCGGGGTGCGGACCTGGGGCAACGCCGCAGCCGGTCGCGACACCATGCTCGTCGGCACCTATCCGAGCGTGAACGAGGTCGGCTCCCGGCTCCTCCGGGCGCTTCCCTCGGCGTGGGTGGTGAGAGCGGCCGACCGCGGCCCGGGACTCGTCGAGGTCCTCGCCGGGGAGATCCAAGGTGAGGGCATCGGTCAGGCCAGTTTGTTGGATCGGCTGTTGGACGGCCTCACCGTCGCCGCCATCCGCCACTGGGCCAACTCGCCGGGCGCCGACCCGCCGGGGTGGCTCGGCGTCGGCGCGGACCCGATCGTCAGCGCCGCGCTGGAACTGATGCACGACCAGACCGCCCGTCCCTGGACTGTCGCATCCCTGGCCGAGCGGGTCGGGATGTCCCGTGCCGGCTTCGCCCGCAGGTTCATGACCGCGGTAGGCGAACCGCCGATGAGTCACCTCACCTCCTGGCGGATGGCGCTCGCCGCCGACCTCCTCAGAGAGGCGGACATGCCCGTCTCCGGCGTGGCCGCGGAGGTGGGCTACACCAACCCGTTCACGTTCAGCACCGCGTTCAAGCGTCACCACGGCGTCAGCCCGCTTGCCTACCGACAGCAAGGCGGCGTGCCGGCATGAACCGCTGTCCCGGGCGGGGGATGCTCGTGCGGAGGTGCAGGTAGGTGCCCCCGAAGGTCGTCGGCGCACCGGGCGATGCCGGCCCGTTGCCGACGGGGGGCGTTCCGGCCGAGCTGACGACGTTCATCGGCCGGCTCGAGGAGCTGGAGGAGGTCGAGCGGTTGATCGCCGCTCGGCGGCTGGTCACGTTGACCGGCATCGGTGGCTGCGGCAAGACCCGGCTCGCCGCCCGGTTGGCCGACCGCCTGGGGAACGGACTGCCCGGCGGCGTCTGGTGGGCCGACCTGACATCGGTCGGTGAGGGCGAGCAGGTCGCCCGCGCAGTCGCATCGGTCATGGGGGTATTCGTTGACCCCGACACCGAACCGCTCCATCTGCTGGCCGGCCTGCTCCGGGAACGTCACCTGCTCCTGTGCCTGGACAACTGTGAGCACCTGCTCGCCGCGTGCGCGGATCTGGTGAACGTGCTCCTGCGTGCCTGCCCCGGCATGTCGATCCTCGCCACGAGCCGGGAGCCGCTCGGCGTGCCGGGAGAGGCCGTCCGGAGGGTGCCGTCACTGCAGGACGAGGAGTCGCTCAGTCTCTTCGCCGATCGAGCGGCCTTGGTCGCGCCGGGATTCCCGGTGGACGATCATGAAGCGGACGTCCGGGCGATCTGTCGACGAGTGGACGGCATTCCCTTGGCGATCGAGCTGGCGGCGGCGTGGGTGCGGATGCTGTCGCCGAGCCAGATCCGGTCCGGGCTCGAAACCAGCATGCACCTGCTCGCGGGAGGTCCCCGAGGAGCGTTGCCCAGGCACCGGACATTGTCGGGCTCCATGGCGTGGAGCCACGCCCTCCTCGAAGAGGATGACCGAGTCGTGTTCCGGCGCCTTGCCGTGTTCGCCGGAACCTTCTCCCTGGACGCCGTGCAGGCGGTGTGCGTCAACGACGGATCTGGCCCACCGCAGGACATGCTCACCGTCCTCACCAGGTTGGTCGACAAGTCACTGGTCGTCGTGCGGGAGGGCGAGACCGACGTGCGTTACCGGCTCCTCGATACCGTCCGGCAATACGCCGATGAACGCCTTCGGGAAGCCGGCGAACTCCCCTCGACCCGAGATCGGCATCTCGACTACTACCTCGCCCTCGCCGAGCGCGGCGAGCGGGAGCTGGACCGTGATCAGGACACGTGGCGCCGCGTACTGAGCAGCCACCACGACAATGTCGCGGCGGCCCTGAACCGGGGGCTCGGCAGCGGCCTCCGGGACGAGCGAGTCCGGCGTCTCGCCGCGGCGATGGCGCGGTTCTGGTTCGTTCGCGGGTGGGTCCACGAAGGGCTGCGGTACCTGCGCCGGGCGATCGCTCTGGACTCCGAGGACCGGTCGGCCGTTCAGGGCAGGCTGTGGTGCGGGGTAGCGATGCTCGGGATGGTCAGCGGACGGCTGGATCAGGCGGCCGAGGCCGCCGAGCGCGCCCTCGCGATCTCGGGCGAGGCCGGCGACGATCGCACCAGTGCCCGATGCCTCGTGATGGCCGCCTACCGCCCGTTCTTCTTCGACTTCCAGAGATGCCACTCGTTGGCCATCGAGGGCCACGAGATCGGCCGGCGCATCGGTGACCCGTTCAGCCGGGACTGGGGCCTGGTCGTGGCGGCGTACTCGCTGAGCGCCAGGGATCGCCATGACGAGGCCGTAGAGGTCACCTGCCCGGCGTTCGAGGAGAGCCGCCGTCGCGGCGACCGCTTCTGCGCCTCCTTCGCCCGCACGATCGACCTGTTCGCGGCGATGTACTGCGGCGACGTCCGCGGCGCCGTCTCCTTCGGCGACGAGTCCCTGGCGATCGTCGAGCCGCTCGGCGACTACTTCGCCGTCGGCACGAATCTGTCGCAGGCCGCACTCGCGCGCGGCATGGCCGGTGACATTCCCGGTGGCCTGCGGTTGCTGGTCCCCGTCATCCGGATGGTCGACCAGGCACCCGACGCCCACATCGTCGGCTACATGGTGACGATCGGCTTGCTGCACCTGTGGGCCGGCGATCTCGATGACGCGTGGCGCTGGCTCGACCGCGGCACCCGCTCGCTCACACCCGAGGGGGTCGACTGGATGGCCGCGCGATGCATGGCCGGGCTCGCCGGCGTCCTGCGACGGCTGGGCCGTCCCGAGGAAGCAGAGCGTTACGCGGCGCGCGCCGTCGCGCTCGGCCGCGGCCTCGGCTCGTCAATGGTCCTGGCCGACGGCCTGACCGAGCAGGCGTTCCTGGTCGCGGGCAGCGACCCCGGCCGGGCGCTTGAATTGCACCACGAGGCCCTGACGGTGCGCAGGACAGCCGGGATCCGCACCTTCTACGCCGACAGCCTGGACGCGCTCGCCGGCAACGCGGCCGCCACCGGCCGGCACGCGCTCGCCGTCCGGCTCTACGCCGCTTCCACCGCAGGCCGCGAACAGATGGGGTACCCGCGTCGTCCGGTCGACGACCCCGATGTCATCAGCGTGCTCGACGCCCTCCGGTCAGCGCTGGATGAGGGCTTCCAGGCGACCTGGGACGAGGGCTTCGCCCTCTCCCTCGACGACGCCGTCGACCTCGCGACCCGGGGTCGGGGCACCCGGGAACGCCCCACGATCGGCTGGGAGAGCCTGACGCCCACCGAGCTCAAGGTCGCCTCCCTGGTCGTCGAGGGACTGACCAATCCTGAGATCGGTGACCGACTCTTCATCAGCCGCGCGACCGTGAAGACGCACCTCGCCCACATCTACCGCAAGCTCGACATCGGCAACCGTACCGAGCTCGCACGCGTCGCCAGCACCCGGATGGGTGGCGGGTCGACGTAGCTCGACCGCGCGGGTCGGCCGATGGCCGATGCGGCGAACGCCGACGAAGCTCGCGCCATATCGGCCACCTGGACGATGTTCGGTCCCCTGGTCCCCGGGATGCTCATGCTGACTTGTTCACGAGCTTTCACCAGGAGCGTTCCGATGAGCACCACAACGGGCCCTCGGCTGGCGGCGTTGTCCGCTGCCTTACTCGGCCTCACTCTCACGTCGATGTCAGTCGTCACCCCCGGCACGGCCCTAGCCGCTGGTGACCCTTCGTGCGACACCGTCGAGTCATGGATCGACCGGCGCGCGCGGGACGTCCAGATCGCGCCCGGCGCACCGGCTCGCGACCTGAGGTGGCTCGACCGCGTCGTCGCGGACGCCCGGCTGGTCGGGCTCGGCGAGTCCACCCACGGGTCGAGCGAGCAGTTCCAGGTCAAGCACCGGCTGGTCCGCAGGCTGGTCGAGCATCACGGCTTCCGCACCCTCGCCTTCGAGGACGACTTCGGCAGCGGCGTTCTCATCGACCGGTACCTGACCACCGGGCAGGGCGACCCCCGGATGCTCGTCGACCGGATGGCCTCCCATCTGTGGGGCACCGAGGAGATCCTCGACCTGGTGAAGTGGCTGCGAGCCTGGAACCAGCGTCACGAGGACAAGGTCCGGTTCCTCGGCACCGACCTGCTCCAGCTGCGGCAGCATGGCTTCGACGACATCGAGCGGTACGTGAGAGCACACGCACCGGACCGGCTCAGTGAGCTCAGGACCGAATTCACGACCGTGCGGCCGCCGAAGAAGGCGAATCCGTACACGTGGTACTTCGGCCTGAATGACGCCGAGAAGCAGGCTCTCGTCCCCGCGGCCGAGCGGGTCGTCGCTCTCGTCCAGGACGTGGACGGTCCGGACCGGTGGCAGCGGGAGTACGCCGAACAGCACGCCCGCGCGATCCTCGGCTGGTTCCGCAACCAGGCCGAGACCGGGTTCCGTGCGCACCGCGAACGCTTCATCGCGGACTCGCTCCAGTGGTGGCAGGACCTGACCGGGCATCGCAAGACGGTCTACTGGGCCGCCAACGTACACACCGCCGCAGCCCCCGCCCTCACCTACCGGACTCCCAGGGAAGAACTGCGCGGCACGATGGCCGGCGGCATCCTGGAGCGCCGCCACGGTGAGCGCTACGTGTCGATCGGCACCTGGTTCGGCGCCGGCGAGATCAGCTCGCCGGGGTTCGGGTCGAAGCCCCCGCCCCAGTCGATCGGAGCCCCGCGACCCGGGATGCTCGAGGCCACCTTCCACGCCGCCCGCCCCACCGCCTTCGCCATCGACCTCCGCCACTCCCGTGCTCCGGGCCGCGTGCGCGCCTGGCTGAACGGCACCCACACGATGCGGGTGATCCTGCCGGAGTACGACGCGAGCCAGGACGGCAACGACTATTCCATGACCGTCGACGGCCTGCGCGACGCCTTCGACGCCGCCATCTACCTGCCGGTGACGACCGCGAGCCGGACGTACGAGGCCCCCACCGGCCCGTAGGCGCACGCCCGAGCGCACGCCACCACGAGGAATGACCACGTCAATGAATTGAGAAAGGTCACAACGATGAACGCGATCGAACTCCCCCACGGACCACTGAACTACCGAGCCGTCGGACCCGAGGACACGAGCGCACCGCCGGTAGTGTTCTTGCACGCGTTCCTGGTCGACGGCTCCGTGTGGTCGGCGGTCGCGGACCTGCTGGCCGAGCGAGGCATCCGGTCCTACGCACCGGACTGGCCACTGGGCGCTCACCGCACCCCGATGCACCGCGACGCCGACCAGACCCCACGCGGCGTCGCCCACCAGGTGCTCGCCTTCCTCGAGGCACTGGACCTGCACGACGTCACCCTCGTCGGCAGCGACACCGGCGGCGCACTGGCGCAGTACGCACTCGACGCCGACCCCAGCAGGATCGGCCGCGTCGTCTTCCTCAACTGCGATGCGTTCGACACCTTCCCGCCGTTCCCCTTCAACCTGATCTTCTCCCTGCTTCGCGGCACGGTCAGGATGCGCATGAACCTGCTCCCCATGCGCGCGAAGGCGTTCCGGCACTCACCGCTCGGCCTCGGACTGCTCGCCAACCACCTCGACGCCGAGCAGACCCGTTCCTGGATCGAGCCGAGCCTGACCGACCCCGAGATCCGCGAGGACGCCGTCCGCTTCCTCAAAGCGATGGACCGCAAGGAGCTTCTCGAGGTGTCGAGGCGGATGCAGGACGTCGACATCCCCGTACGGGTGGTCTGGGGCATGGCCGACCGCGCCTTCAAGCCCGCCCTCGGACGGCGGCTGGCAGAAACCTTCCCGACCGGGGAGTTCATCGAGGTCCCGGGGGCACGCACCTTCGTCCAGCTCGACGCACCAGCGCTGGTCGCCGCCCAGATCGCGACGTTCTCGCCCGCCGGCAGGCCGGGTTAAGGGCCACGTCAGTTTCATAGGTGAGCAGGAACCTTGTGCCATGAAGACCCAGGAACTCGGCCCAGCCTCCCCTAGCGGGGCTCCATCGTTGCATCGCCTACACCTCCACCAAGGCGGTCCGCTTCGCTACCCGCGCAACGCGTCGCTCGGACACGAGCCCATTGCCAGCCGGTGTCCGAGCTCCGTGAGGGCGTGACGAACCTCCCGGCCGTGTCGCCGGCTCGTCACCAGGCCGGCCGTGCGGAGGACCTTGGCATGGCTGGAGGCCGAGGCCGGGCTGATGCCGAGCGCGGTGGCCAGGCCGCTGGTCGTGTCGTCGGCCGTTGCGAGCCGCCGCACCACGCGGGAGCGGGTGCCGCCGATCAACCCGGCGAGCAGGTCGCCGTGCTCACGGCCTGGAGTCCCGGCGCTCTCCACGTCGCCGGACACGGGGTAGGTGAGAGTCGGCTGCCGCCACCCCAGTGCCAGCACCGGCCGTGCCCACACGGCCGAGGGCACCAGGCGCAGGCCCCGTCCGTCGAGGGCGATGTCGGCGTTCACAGGTGCATCGACTTCGAGCGTACCGTCGCGCCAGCGGATGCTGGGATGCAAGGTGTTCAGCGTCGTCTCGGCGCCCTGGGTCCCCCACTGCCAGGCGCGGTGGGCGAGCTCGGTCGACACGGCGCGCTGGAGGCTCGGCCAGTGCGGAGCCAGCACATGGTCATGCCAGCTTCGCAGCGCGTCACCGAGATGCCGGACGGCGTGAGCCTCGCCCATGGCGAGATCGCGTGCCCACGACGTCCGCGGACCGCCGGCGCTGACCTCGGCGAGGTCTTCGGTCAGCCGCCCCGACGGCGTCGTCCGCACCACGTCGAGAAGCTCGTCGAGGGGGCCGGTCCGTTCTGGCGCCAGGAACTCCGGGACCCCTCCATGCGGCAGGACCAGCCCGAGCAGGGGGCGCGCCGTGGCGGGGAGGCGCGTGTTCGAGGTTCTGCACAGGGTTCGAAACCGGCTCGCCGGGCGTTGGGCCGCCTCGATGCTGCCGGCCACCTCGCACAGCGGAAACGGCACGGCGAACGTCGTGCGGGCCAGATCCGTCACGTCGAACAGCAGCCGCAGCATTCGGCGCCCTCTCGTCGGTGTCGTCGCCCGACGATCATGCGCACACCGGTGGTGTCCGGCAACCGGAATCCGACGACGTTTCCGGCAGAGCTGAAACGATTGCGGACCGCCGGCCGGATCGCCTCAATTGCAGGGGCCTCTACGTCCAGTGACGCAGGACGGGTGTCGTTGCTCGACGTATGCCCGCCGGCCCGGACCCGACCAGGCCGAGCCGACTCCACGCCATGAAGGGAAGCACATGGGAAAGATCGTGAACTCCACTTTCGTCTCGCTGGACGGCGTCATCAACCACATGGACAGGTGGCACTTCGACTACGTCAGCGACCAGACCGACGAGCTGGCGCTGCGGCAGCTCCGTGAGGCCGATGCCATGCTGATGGGCCGAAACACCTACGAGATCTACGCATCGGCCTGGCCCGGGAGAGACGGAGAGTACGCCGAGCGGATCAACACCCTCCCCAAGCACGTCGCGTCCACCACCCTGACCGATCCGCAATGGAATGCCACCACGGTCGTACAGGGAGATCTGCTCGAAGCCGCGGCGAGGCTCAAGGAGGGCGCCGGCACGATCCTGATGCACGGCTTCGGCCCGGTGGCCAAGCGCCTCGCGGGCGCGGGGCTCCTCGACGAGCTGCACCTGTGGTATCACCCGGTCCTCGCCGGCGTGGGCGGGCCGGACGACGTGCTGCTCACGCCCGGGCTTCACGCCGCGTTCGAGACCACCGGCACCACCGCCTTCGACAACGGTGTCGTGGTCATCGCCATGCAGAGCCGGGTGTAGGGCGCGCCGACCGAGAAGCGGGAGAACGACCATGGACCTGCCCGAGGTCGTCCGACTCACCGGAGTGCCGATGGCACTGCGGTGGTCCGGCGCCCCACTACCGGTGCAGCCTGCCGAGGACGCACTGACCATCACCACCGGTCCCCGCACCGACTGGTTCGTGGACCCGGCCACCGGCGAAGTGACCGCCACCGGGTCGGCGCTGCTAGGCGTCGCCCCGCACCGGGAGTTCACGCTCACCGCGCGGGTCTCCGTCGACTTCGCCAGTGCGTTCGATGCCGGTGCCCTCGTGGTAAGGCCGGCGCCAGACCACTGGGCGAAACTCGCTCACGAGATCTCAACTCAGCGGCAGCCGATGCTGGTCTCGGTGGTGACGCGGGGCCGCTCCGACGACGCCACCGGCCTGCACACCGACGCCGGCACGGTGTGGCTCAAGGTCTCCCGTCGAGCCGGCGCCTACGCGTTCCACGCATCCACCGACGGGGATGTCTGGCACCTCATCCGGCACTTCTACCTCGGCGAGCAGGACTGCGAGGTCGGGTTCCTCACCCAGTCCCCCACGGGAGAGGGCTGTCGAGCCAGGTTCACCCAGATCAGCTACCTCAACGCGGTTGTCCACGACCTGCACGACGCCGCCCACCCAGCGCCGCTCGAGTACGTCGTCGAGCGCGACCTCGCCGCGCCGCGCGACCAGGTCTGGCAGGCCTGGACCGATCCGGCGGCGTTCGCGTCCTGGTTCGGCGGTGACGTCGGGACCGTCGGCCTCGACGTTCGCCCCGGCGGCCGGTGGCAGGCCGGCACCGGCCTCTCCGGCCGCTACCTCGACGTCGTCGACGGCCGGCGCCTGGTCATGGAGACCGCTTTCCCCGGGGGTGACACGGTGATGGAGATGACCTTCTCCGACCATGAGGGCGGCACCAGGGTCCGAGTCGGGCAGCGATGCCGATCCACCGAAGAACGTGACGGGGGCCGGCAGGGCACCGAGGTGCTGCTGGAGGCCTGCGGCGACTTCGTCACCGGACAGGAAGGTCGATGATGGAGTTCCGTGACGGCACGTCGTTCACCTAGGGCATCCACCGCAGCGACGGCACCTACCTCGGCTGCTGCTACCTGTACCCGATGGGGGTACGCCGTCCCCTCACCGAAGAGCTGGTCCGTCACGACGTGGACGTCGGCTGGTGGGCGACACCCGAGGCCTACCGTGGCGGCTGCTACGCGGAGATGTACGCCGCGCTGCAGGTCTGGCTCGGCGACAGCCTGCCGTTCACAGCGCCGTACTTCTCCAACGCCGAGATCCCGCCAGGGCCCACGTAAGGCAACCGAACGCGAGCGTCGACACGACCGCCCGCACCGTGTTCCACGCCGTCCACCTCGCCTCCTCGAGCCGAGCACGCGCGGCAGCGACGTCGGCGTCGGTGGCGAGTTCCCCAGGAGCCCTGAGGGCCTGGTTGAGGGGCTCGTGGACGGCGAACGTGATCACCAGCGCCGCCAGGTAGCACCCCAGAGCGGCCACGATCCACATCAGGGTCCGCCGCTGCTCCCCGCGGAGATGGAGCGCTGCGGCGAGACCCGTGGACAGCAGGGCGCCCAGGAACCCCACACCGAGGAAGAGGGGATTGGCAATCGCGGCGTCCAGGGCGTGGAAGGACGCGACAAAGGTGCGGTCATCGACCTCACCCAGGGCGGGCATGATGGTGTTCGACCAGTGGACGAACACGCTCGCCGTGAAGCCGGTCGTCATCGTGGCCACGACCAGGGTCACGGTCCTCAGGGCTTCGCCCCCCGCGGGCGTCGGGACGTTCACCGGTGCACCGCCGTCGCACTCCCGACGCTCCAGGCGTCCGATGCCGCCGTGCGACCGACGTACGCGGAGAAGTCACCTGCGGGTCGCCCCAGCATGCTTTCGACCGTGGTGCGACCGGACGGCAAGACCAGCCGCCCCCCGGTGCCGCCGATGACGGAGACGGTCTGAGGCGGCGAGTGTTTCGAGGTGTGCGGTGTTGTGGTCATGTGACCCATCGAAGATGGAGTTCACGAAATCATCCATGGCCCTAACGCGCACTCTCATTCGAATTCGTCTACTGTGCGCGGCGTGTCACCCATGCCGACCTCCCGCAATGTCACTGTCAGTGGCGCCCCCTAGCGTGGCCGGCATGCCCCTGCCGAGCTGCTCACGTTGAGCGGGAGCCACGTCGTCGTCCTGTGTAGGGCTGCCGCACAATGAGCCCACATCCCCGGGATGCGGGGTCTCAGTCCGCCTTCGACTGAGTGCGTCGGGCGTAGGCGCGGGCGGCGCGGGCGCGGTCGCCGCAGCGGATGGAGCACCAGTGGCGCCGGCCGTGGCGCAGCAGGAAGCGGTTGCAGGAAGTGGAACCACAGGCGGTGAGGCGGTCGGCGTCGGAGCCGGTGAGGAGGTCGGCCGTGTTGGCCGCAAGGGTCGCAAGAGCGCGGTCGAGGATCGCGTTGGTGGGGCACGGCGCCGCGCGGTAGGGGCCGTTCTTCTCGTCCCAGTACAGCAAGGGGGCCGTGGGGGCCCCGCTCAGCGCGTCATTGACGGCGGACAGAGCCGCGGGTGAGGCGGGCAGCCTGGCGACACGAGCGGCGAACAATGCCCTGACGTGTTCGCGCAGCGAGCGCAGCTGCGTCGCGCACGTCTCCTGCACCCCGGCATCGGCCGGAGCGAGGCCGCGTTCGGTGAGCCACTGATTCGTCGCCTCCGGGGTGCCGAGGAGATCGATGAACTGCCCTCCAGGCAGCGCGATGGCGCTGTTGACAAAGTCGAGGGCGAGGTAGGCCTCCGCCCCCGGCGCGGGCGGCAGCACAGACTCGGCGGTCAGGAGCTCGCTCATGGCTTCATGGTACGGCTTGCGTTCATCCGTGAGACACCACTACCGTCCTTCACGGATAAACCACTTCTCATCCGTGAGGTTTCTCGATGCCCGGTACCAGCGTGCCCACTGAGCAGATCCCGGTCCGCGTTTTCGGCGGCCCGACCGCCCTCTTCGAATACGGCGGCCTGCGGTTCTTGACCGACCCGACCTTCGACGCTCCCGGCGAATACCGGGTACCGGGCGGCCGGCTGACCAAGACGGCGCCCTCCTCCGCCGAACCGGCCGGCCTCGGCCGCATCGACGTGGTCCTGCTCTCCCACGACGAGCACCCCGACAACCTCGACGACTCCGGCCGGGCACTGCTCGCCGACGTCCCGCTCACCCTCACCACGCCCGGGGGCGGGCAGCGCCTGGGGAACGGGGCCCAGGGGCTGGCCGACTGGGAGTCGATCGAACTGGACCGCCCCGGCGGCGGCACGATCACCGTCACGGGCGTGCCCGCCATCCACGGGCCCGGCGCACGCGAGGACGTCGAACCGATCACCGGCCAGGTCGTCGGATTCGTCCTGACCGGGGAGAACCTGCCCACGGTCTACGTCAGCGGCGACAACGCCTCGCTCGACATGGTCAAGCGGATCGCCGAACGCTTCGGCCCGATGGAGACCGCCATCCTCTTCGCCGGGGCTCCCCGCTTCCCCGTCCTCTTCGACGGCGCGCTCATCGTCCTCGACAGCGCCCAGACCGCCGAGGCCGCAAAGATCCTCGGCGCCCGTCGGGTGGTTCCCGTCCACTACGACAGCTGGGCCCACTTCACCGAGGGCCGTGACGAACTGGTAGCCGCTTTCACCGAAGCCGGGCTGGTCGACTGCCTGGACCTGGGTGACCGGGGCTGACCGCGCAGCCAGGCAGCCCCGGACGCCCCTCGGCAGCGCCGGTCAGCTCACAGCCTTGACCGGCTAGGCCTGCCACACCGTTGAGGGCGGTGCGCCGTCGCCGGGCCATCCCTTCGTCTCTCGCAGACCTCACCTGTCGAAACCGCGCCGATGGCGCCGTCCGGCCGGGTCACGCCTGTCGAATGCCTTAGGACTCTCTCGTAATGACCACCGTGCTCGCCCGGATCGAGGACCTCCCGCGCCTTAAGGCGCAGCGCCGCACCCTGATCGTCCTGGTCGCCGCTCAGGTCCTCAGCGGCGCCGGACTGGCGGCCGGCGTGACCGTCGGTGCCCTGCTCGCGCAGGACATGCTCAGCTCCACCAGCCTCGCCGGTCTGCCCAGCGCCCTGGGCACCGCCGGCTCCGCGCTGGCGGCCTTCGCCGTCGGGCGCATCTCCCAAGCCCGCGGCCGCCGCCTCGGCCTGGCCGGCGGATATCTGGCCGGTGCCGTGGGCAGCGCGGGCGTCATCGCTGCCGCCGTCGCCGGCAATCCCGCCCTGCTGTTCCTCTCTCTGTTCGTCTACGGCGCCGGCATGGCCACCAATCTGCAGGCCCGCTATGCCGGGGCCGATCTGGCGGTCCCCGCGCGCCGCGCCCGGGCGGTGTCCACGGTGCTGGTCGCCACCACAGTGGGCGGCGTGGTGGGCCCCAACCTCGCCGCACCCACCGGCGAGCTTGCTCACACCCTCGGCATCCCTTATCTGGCCGGACCGTTCCTCCTCGCCGGCACCGCCTACGCGCTGGCCGCCTTGGTCCTGGCCGTATGGCTGCGCCCCGACCCGCTGCAGCTGGCCCGCACTCTGGAGGCCGATCGCACCGCCGTGGCGTCTGCGCAGCCGGGCGATACCAGCGGTCTCCTCCCGGCGGCGGTCGAAAGGCACCGCTTCAGCGTGCTCGTCGGCGCGCTGGTCATGGTGCTCACCCAGCTGGTCATGGTCGCGATCATGACTATGACACCCGTCCACATGCACGACCATGGCCACGGCACCGCCGCCTCCGGCCTCGTCATCGCCATCCACCTCGGCGCGATGTACCTGCCCTCGCCCCTGACCGGCTGGCTCGTCGACCGCTACGGCCGCCTCACGATCGCCACCGCATCCGCGCTGGCCCTGCTGGCCGCCGGAATCGTTGCCGCCGGCGCCCCCGACGACTCCGTCGCCCCGCTCTCGGTGGCCCTCGCGCTGCTGGGTCTGGGTTGGAACCTCGGCCTCGTCACCGGCACCGCGATCGTCACCGACGCCGTCCCGCTGGCCACCCGCGCCAAGACCCAAGGCCAGGTCGACGTCTCCGTCGCCATCGCCGGCGCCACTGGCGGCATGGCCTCGGGCCTCGTCGTCGCCGGAGCCGGCTACCCCCTTCTGACCATCGGCGGCGGCATCCTGGCACTGGCCATCGTGCCGGCGGTCGCCGCAGTGCGCAGCCGATGAGCGCTGGCCCCCGACCCACTTCCTGCAGAACGGCCATTCCTGAAGGTCAGTCAGTTGGTGGGGCGCCATACGGCCGACGTCGGACGTGATCCACCTGGGATTCAATGCGTCTTGCTCGATGAACGCGTCCGGCAGCGGGGGCAGGTCTCCGAGCCTGATCGAGCGGGCGCTTCACCCGTCCTTCTGCGTGCTGATCCAGACCGCGATCTGTGCGCGCGAGGAGTAGCCGAGTTTGCCGAGGATGTGCTCGACGTGTGAGTCGGCGGTGCGTTTGGCGATGGTCAGCCGTTCAGCGATCTCCCGGTTGGACAGCCCTTCGGCCACCAGTGCCGCGACCTGCAGTTCACGTTCGGTCAGGGAGGAGCCGACTGCCTTGCCGGACCCGTCGGCGGACGCGGCGTCGGTAGGCGGGGATACGTCGAGGGCGTCTTGGACCGCATGCGCCAAGGGCAGGCGCTCGCCCTCCTCGAAGGCCGTGCGGTACCGCTCTTGTCCCAGGGCCTTCACGGCCATGTCGATGTGTGTCTCCCGGAGCAGTGCGTGGTGTGGGCCGAGCCATGATGTCTGGGTGTACTCGCGCATCCGGTCGGCCGCTCCGAGGAGCCTGGCGGCGCGGACGAACTCGCCCCGGCTGCACAGGCACCCGGCGATCGCCTCCAGCCCCAGCGTCATGCCCAGCCCGTCGTCGAGGTCACGTTTGATCCGCAGCGACGACCGAAGGCGCCGCATCGACTCTTCAAGGTCTCCGGCGAGCCACAACGCGAGCCCGCACACCAACATGCCATAGGAACGTCCCCACAGTTCGCCGCGCTCCTCACCGTTCCGCGTGGCCCGGTCGGCGTGTGCGATGGCTGCGGGAAAGTCGTTCCGGAACAGACACGCCACACCGCGGAAGACATCGATGAGCAGAATGAGCATGTCGTCGTCGCCGTTGTCACGGCACATGCGGTCGGCGCTGCCGAGCAACTGCAGTGACAGGTCGAAGTCACCCGCGAACAATGCCGCGACCCCTTGGGCGGCGAGCGCCTGCACGACGCCGACCTCGTCGCCTTCCGCACGAGCCTGGATCAAGGCCCGGTCCAGGAGATCCCCGGCGGCGGCGAGATCGTCCTGGAAGGTCGTCATCAGGGCGGCCATCGTGAGCAGGGTCGCCCAGCCTTCGTCGGTCGTATCGCGCGCTTCCAGCAGCCTGTCCATCCAGTGCCGCCCCTTGCGCGCGGGCGCGGCGCAGCAACCCGGCATACCAGTCGAAACAGCGATGGCGTAACCGCGTCACCTCGCGCTCGCCCTGCGCGGCGAGAAGCTCGGCGCCGTACTCCCGCAGGGTGTCGAGCATCCGGTAGCGGACCTGGCCGCCACGATCGGCGCGCTGCACGATCGACTTCTCGACCAGGCCGGTCAGTCCCTCGACGACGCGCTCGGACGCCAGGCCGTCACCCGAGCACACGTGTTCAGCGCCGTCCAGATCGAAGTCGTTGGCGAAGACCGACAGGCGCGCCCACAACAGTCGCTCCTCGGCCGAGCAGAGCTCATGGCTCCAGTCGACCGTGGCGCGCAGCGTCTGATGACGCTGCAGGCTCGTGCGCCGTCCGCGGACCTGGAACAGGTGAGTGCCGATGCGGCCCAGTACCTGGTCCAGCGAGAACGCCCTCAGCTGCACGGCGGCGAGCTCGATCGCCAGCGGGATGCCGTCGAGACGGTCGCACAGACGTATGACGGTCTCCCGGTCGCCGCCTGTGAGCGTCCACCCCTGCACGGTCGCGGCGGCGCGCTCGGCGAACAGCTTGACCGAATCGCACTCCTCATCGCCCCGGTCACCGTCCAGGCCGGGGCCCGGCCGGCCCAGCGGCGCGACCGTGAAGGTGCATTCGCCCATGACGTCGAGCGGCTGGCGGCTGGTGACCAGGACGCGCAGCCCCGGAGCGGACCGCAGCAGCGTCTCCGTCAGCACCGCGCACTCCTCGACCAGATGCTCGCAGGCGTCGAGCACGAGCAGCACCACCCGGTCAGCGAGGTGATCGGCGAGACGAGCAGCGGGCTCGCCGGCGCGTTCACCCAACCCGAACGCGTCGGAGACGGTCTGCGCCAGCAGCAACGGCTCGGTCAGCCCGGACAGGCCCACGAAATGGACGCCGTCGTCGAACATCTCCCGCACCAGGCTCGCGGCCCGCACCGCGAGCCTGGTCTTGCCGACACCGCCCGGACCGGTCAAGGTGACCAGCCTGTGACCGTCGACCAGTCGCCGGATCTGATCCAGCTCCGCCTTCCGGCCGATGAAGCTGGTGAGCCCCGCGGGCAGTCTCCCCGTCTGTCGCTCCAGCGTTGCGCTCCGCGCCACGGCCATCTCCAGTCGGTTACCGCCGGAAGCCCGGCTACCAGGGGACCTCCGAATTGTAGTCGCCTCGACACGAACGGCAACGGTGATCGCTGAGATTCCCGCCTTACGAGCCCCGGGTCATAGGTTCGCCGACCTGCCGAGTCGGTACGCCGGATCGGTCCACCTACCGATGCGGCCCCGACAGCGATTCGGCCATGATGGGCACCGGCTGGACGGGGCGAGGCCATACCGATGGGCGAACGGCCACCCAAGGCGGATGGGTTACAGCCCACTCCGCGATGGTGCGGCACCGCCCCCGCAGGCCGTTCGGCGGCGGCCCCGGGCTGCCTTTTCCCGGCGGTCGGGGTCGAGGGGGACCCGACCGCCGGGACCCCACTCCCCCCTGAGCGAGAACGGCTGAGAGGGGCGGTATGAGCGGTCACTTGTACAGCTGGGAAGTCCGGAGCCCGGGTAGCCGGCGCACCGGACCCGGCGGGATCACCGCCGACCGGCAACGAGCGGTGAAGGACCTGACCGAAGCGCTCACGAGCGAGGAGCCCGGCGCCTGGGGCACCGTGTGGGCGGTGCGCCTCAGCCGGGGAAGGCCGGCACAGTACGACTACGGCGGCCTCGTCGCCCAAGGCTTCCACGACCCACAGTCTGGGACGATCAGAGTGGAAGGCCCGGACCCCTGATCACACCACGGCGGAGGCATTCGGTGCCGGCCTCGCTCGGTGGCCGTTGGCGTGGGTGCGGAGCGTGACACGGGAGCTAGATGACCGATGGTCGCCCGGGATTCGCGAAGTCGATGCCGGCTTGGTCGAAAAGTGTTTCAAGAGCTTCCATACCTTGATCCCGCCACACGTCCCGTTCGGCTGGTGTGATCGGCAGCAGCCACAGAATCCTTGCGTGTCCTTGGTCCCAGGAGCAGACCTCGAAGTCAGGTCCGAGTGGATAGGGCAACGAGATCAGGCAACGGTCGCAGGCGGAGTCTTTGAACCATGGCCGTCCTATGGGGACCACATGCCCGTGGTCGAGCCTGTGATGTGGTGGACCGGCGTGATAGTAGGCGTTCATGGTGATGGTTTCGAGGTGCTGCCACGCATCCTCATCGGCCATCAGAACGAGCTCCAAGCCATGACCGTCATGCTCGCCTGCGGTGACCGACCAGCAGCCGGAGCTGACATAGACCCAGCCGGAGAACCGAGGGCCGGGCCCGACACGAAAGATGCGGAAGCCCGGGATCACGCTTTCGATCGGACCGGGGACACCGCCCACGCAGTCCATATCGTGACCATCAAAGAACGTCTTCAAATGACCACGCAGAGCCTCATGCGCTTGAACAAGGTCGGTCATCAGCCCGCTTCGTGAAGTCGGTGATCCTGGCGAAAGAGCGTATCCCCATACGGTTGTGCACGGGGTAAGGGCGTCCGGTTCGCCCTTACCCCGTCGACTTCGCCCTTACCCCGTCGACCGTACGAGCCGGCGGCTCCGGGTAGCTCCCATGACGCCCGTGCAGTCGCGGCGATCAGGTGGCCTTGCCGCGGGCGATGTAGACGTTCATGTCGGTGAAGTCGAGGGTGACGTTGTAGGGCTTGTAGAAGCTGTGGGCGAAGTGGGCCAGCACGTCGAACCCGTAGGGGCTGCCTGGAGGCCGGTTGTTCGCGTAGCAGTAGACGTCCTTGGCGGTGGCGTTGCCGAGGCGGACCTCCTTCGGGTAGCAGGGGTGGCTGACGACTGGCTGACCCCCGGCAAAGGCCTCCAATGGGCGGTCGTAGTCGGTGCGGACCCGCAACCGTTTGGCCGTTTCCCCGGGCATGCTCGCGACCATTTCGCTGGTTCCGCCGAGGTCCAGGGCCACCACCTGTGCGCCGGAGCCGGCGATGCTGCCCCTGCTGTGCAGCAGGTGCTCACGGGCCAGCCACAGCGGCAGGGGCTCGGCGCCCGCCCGTTCGGCGTCGGCGCGTGCCTTCCCGGCCGTTTCGGGGGTCCGGCGGCGCAGGATCAGCGACCGGCCCGCGTAGTCGAAGGTGGTCAGGAAGTGGTACAAGACCCACGTTCCGATGATGCCGTCGTTGGGCCCATCGGGCGCATCTGTGTCCGACTCCGACCACTCCACGGGGATGTTGCGCAGTTCGATGCCGCCCAGCCTGAACGAGCCCAGCACCCCGAAGTACTGCCATACGGTGCGGCCCCCGTACTCGATCTTCTGACTGGCGACGGGGCGCAGCCCGGCTTCCTCGGCTACTTTCGAGGACATGCCCAGCCACGGGACGCGGGTGTAGAACGAGAAGCGCTTCGGCGGTCCGCCGTTCACCGAGGCCTCCACCAGCGGCATCGGGTCCATCTGCCGCCATGGCATCCGGCCGATGTCGCCGTGAATCTGATACGGCTCGCCGCGGACTGCCGCGAACCATTCGGCGTAGACTTCCTCGCCCGCCGCTCGCCAACATGGTACGGCGAGGGAGAATTTGTCTTGCCGGGTGTAGCAGTCGCCGAGGAACTGGTTGGCCGTCTTGTCGCCGGGTGCCAGTCGGAGGGCCATCGTGAGATACTTCTCCGCGTCGCGGAACTGGTTGGCCAGTAGCCCGACATAGCCGCGCCGGCGTGCCGCGTGCACGTTTTTGGGGTCTTTCTTCAGGATCTCCTCGTAGGCGCGGCCGGCCTGCTCGAACTTCCCGGCCTTGAACAACGCGTCCGCGTCACCGCCGCCGGCTTGCGCCGTGGCCGCCCCGCCCAGCAGCGGCGCGGTCGCGGCGGCACCGGCCACCACGGCACCCCGGAGCAGCGAACGCCGGTCCCATTCTCCGTCGTCAACCACGGCCTTCTCCTTTCGTGACACCTTCCGAAGCCGGGGCACCATGCCCTCGGCACGGACCGCTGTGGTCCATGCCTCCACTGAAGACGGATGACTGTTGCGGTGGCGTATGCGTTTTTCGATACGTCCGCGATACACGCAATCCCGGCATGAAGGATCACCGACCGAGTTCACCAGCGACGACGCCCGATCCGCCGGACGACTACCACCGGCCACACACCGGAGCAGGCGGCCGGCCGCCCGCCTCACGACTTCGGAACGCCGTCACCGACGTCCAGCCCCCTACACGTTCGGGGACGGTGGCTGCGGGTGGTGGGGAAGTCGGATCGTGGCGAGGAGGCCGCCGGTGGGGCGGGGTGTGAGGTCGAGGGTTCCGTCGTGAGCTCGGACGATGCTGTGCACGATGGCCAGCCCGAGGCCGACGCCGGCGTGCTGGTCGGTGCGTGTGCGTTGTGTTCCGCGCTGGAAGGGTTCGGTGAGGGTCGGCAGGAGTTCCGGAGGGACCCGATGGCCGGTGTTCTCGACCCGCAGCACACTCGCGCCGTGCTGCGATTGGGTGTGGATCGTCACGGTGCCGCCGTCGGGGAGGTTGTGGACGATGGCGTTCTGGACGAGGTTGGTCACCATCCGCAGTATGAGCTCCGCGGAGCCGACGGTCTGTGCCCTCTCGCCGGTGACGTCGAGGGTGATCCGGCGCTGTTCGGCGAGGGGAAGCAGCATTTCGGCGGCTTCTTCGGCGATGAGGGACAGGTCGACGGACTCGCGGGTGAAGCTCTGGCGGTCGGCGCGGCTGAGCAGCAGGAGGGCCTCGGTGAGGTCGATCGCCCGGGTGTTGACGGTGTGGAGGCGTTCGATGAGTTCGCCCTGATCGCGGGCGGGGTCGCTGCGGGCGACGTCCAGGAGCGTCTGTGAGATGGCCAGCGGGGTGCGCAGTTCGTGGGAAGCGTTGGCGGCGAACCGTTGCTGTTGGGTGACGTGGGATTCGAGCTGTCCGAGCATGGCGTCGAACACGTCGGCGAGCTCGCGGAATTCGTCGTTGGGGCCTTCCATGCGGATCCGGTGGGACAGTGATCCGTTGGCGGCCGTCCGTGCCGCGTCTGCGATCTGTGTGAGTGGTGCGAGCATCCGGCCGGCGAGGATCCATCCTCCCACGAGCCCGAACAGCAGGAGGAAGGCCAGTGCCTGGGCCGCGCGGGGGGCGAAGGCGCGCAGGAGGTCGGAGCGGTTGGGTATGAACTGCGGGCCAGGCTCCCCGCGCCGGCCGTCCCCCGGCCCGGTTATGAGCGAAACGTCGGGTACGTAGCGCAGCAGGAACAACCAGACCACGGCCAGCAGGAGAGCGCCGGCGAGCAGGAGGAATCCGGCGTAGCTGAGGGTGAGTTTCAGCCGGGCGCTGAACCCCGGGCGCCTATTCACGAGTGCCGCCAGGGTGGACGGGGTCGATGCCGGTGTCGATTCGGTAGCCGACGCCGGGCACGGTGGCGATCAGCCATGGTTCGCCGAGTCGTTTGCGCAGCGCGGAGACGGTGATGCGGACGGCGTTGGTGAAGGGGTCGGCGTTGGCGTCCCAGGCCCGCTCCAGAAGCTCCTCGGCGCTGACGACACCGCCTTCGGCCGAGACGAGGACTTCGAGCACGGCGAACTGCTTGCGGGTGAGAGCGACGTAGCGTCCGTCGCGGAACACCTCCCGCCGGAACGGGTCCAGCCGCAGGCCCGCGATCTCGATGACGGGGGGCCGGACGTGCGCGCGTCTGCGGTCCAGCGCCCGCAGCCGCAGGACCAGCTCGCGAAGTTCGAACGGTTTGGTGAGGTAGTCGTCGGCGCCCAGTTCGAACCCCGAGGCCTTGTCGTCGATGCGGTCGGCGGCGGTGAGCATGAGGATCGGGATGCCGCTGCCGGAGGCGACGAGGCGCCGGGCGATCTCGTCGCCGGAGGGGCCGGGGATGTCGCGGTCCAGGACCGCCAGGTCGTAGGAGTTGATGGCGAGCAGTTCCAGGGCGGAGTCGCCGTCGCCGGCGATGTCGGCGGCGATCGCCTCCAGCCGCAGACCGTCCCGGACGGCTTCGGCCAGGTAGGGCTCGTCCTCCACGATCAGCACGCGCATGCCTGAAGGCTAAGCAGCACGGCATATCGCCGGCATATGGCTCTCGCTCGGCGCTCAAGCGCGACCGGGACCTGATTCACGGCCGCATCCTCGGGTCCTCGGCCGGGTCCGCGAACATCGGCGGGCAACCGTCGACGGCATCGGGACGCAGTTCGTAATGCCAAGGCTCACTGGCGTAGATCTGACACGGCCCGTACGCGGCGCCGTGCTCAGACAGCCGAGCCGCGGCATCCGGATGCGGCAGCCGGACCGGCTCGACCGTCCGGTACTCGAAGTGCCACCACTCGTTGTCGTAGACGCGGTAGAGCCCGTACCGTCCGCCGTGCTGTTCGAGCCACCGCGCGCCCTCGGTCGGCCGGACGTCGAGCGCGAGCCCCCGCACGTGGCTGGATTCCTGCGGCGGCAGCACCCGGCGCCGCGCCGCGGACACCGAGCCGGCGCGCCGCACCTCCGCGGCGAAGATCCGGTGCTGTTCCGCCGCGTCGCGATATCCCGACGTGAGGCCGATCAGCTGCCCGTCGCGCCAGAACGCCTCGGCCCGCGCGTGCGTGAACGCCGCCAGCGTCTCCGGTGCCAGCCCGCGGAGATCCTCGGCGGGGAAGCGCAGGCCCAACGCCCACTGGCAGGCCAGGAAGCGGGCGCGACCCGGTGCGCGGCAGAAGGCGATCGGCACCAGCAGCACGCCGACGAGCCGAGTGACGATCGCTAGGACGCGCGCTTTGATCGCCAAGGGTGGATTCGCCACAACTCACCACCCGAGGGCCAGGCCGTACGCAGGGCCTCGGTCGGCGAAAGCCGGGCGGCGCGCGGGGCGGGCATCAGGCCGGCGACCGCGCCGATGACGATTGCCGAGCCGATACCGCCCGCCCGCACTTCGGCGGGAATGACGGCCGGCCGATCTTCGACGTTGGCGTGAACCGGGGATCGCCGGACTGACGAGCACGATCCTGCGCGTACGACGGGCCGGCGCTGGCAGTGATGCGCTGTGGTCCATGCCCCCACTGCAGACGGAAGACCGTTGCGGTGGCGTATGCGATTTTCAATACGCCCGCGATACACGCACCTCTATGTGTTCGATCGGGATCGGGGTGGCGCGCTCAGCGCGGTGAGAGCGGCGAGGACGCCGAGGACCGGCCACCCGGACGGTTGCAGGTCGTCTCCGGATACGAATGTCACCTCGATGCACCACGACACCATCAGGGCCGCTACCAGGACGGCGGCGTATCTGACGACGAAGCGGCCGGCCGCCGCCGGCGCGCGCAGCGACCACACCACGGCCACCGGAACCGAGGTGAACACCACACAGCTGAACAGCCACATCACGTACAGCGCCGGTTTCGCCGGTGAAGTGGTGTTGCTGGCCAGCACCTCGGCCGGCCAGCTCATGAAGGTGCCCTGGACGAAGTGGAACGCCGCCATGACCGTCGCGAAGATCGCGGTGAACCACGGCAGCACCAGGTGGCCCCGGCGACGACGGGCCGGTCGCGCCGACTGTTGTGCCGGACGGGACGGGCGGGCCAGCCAGGCCAGGGCCGCCACCGGAGCGTGGAGCGCCCATTGCGGGAGCGACAGCGGCCCGGAGGCGCCGTCGGCCCATAGAACGGCTAGCCCGGCCGCAGCGTAGAACAGCGCCTGCGAGCCGTTCAGCAGCGCGACGAAGCCGAGTACCGGCCTGGTCACGGCCGCCGGCATACGCCGCAGGAGCAGCAGAACGACCGGGCAGGTCCAGGCGATCGCCGACATGCCGTGCCACATCATCCGCAGCCCCTGTTGGGACTCGGCGGGGGTGTCCCCGGCCATCAGCGCGTCAATGGTCGGAGTCGCCTGCACAAAGGTGTGCAGCACTGCGATGACCGTCGCCAGAGCCGCGGCGGCCCCCAGCGCCCGCGTCCGGGGTGCGGTCACCGTCACGCTCTTGGCCGGCGTCACGGTCCTTGCCGAGATGTTCATGTCTCCTCGCCTTCCGAGCAGTTACGGAACTATCGTTTCGGTACTGATGTTCCGTATCATGCAGGTATGGCAGGGAGAAGGCAACGGGGTGGACGTCCCCGAGACAGTCGCGTGGATCACAAGATCCTGCAGACCGTCCGTGAGCTGATCGACGAGGTCGGCTACCCGGATCTGACCGTCGACCAGGTCGCAGCTCGCGCCGGGGTGGGAAAGGCGGCGATCTACCGCCGCTACGCCTCCAAGGCCGAGATGGCCTTCGTCGCCACCATGCACGGACAGGAGCCGCCTCCGGTGGCCGACACCGGCTCCCTGTACGGGGACCTGCTGGCGCTGGTCCGCACGTTCCATGTCCGCATGGCCGCCCCGGCGGCCCGGCATCTGGCACCGGCCCTGATGAGCGAACTCGCCGTCAATCCCGAACTGGATGCCCGGTTCCAGGACACCTTCCTGGCCACCGAACAGGCCGACTTCGCCGAAATCATCGAACGGGCCGTGGCCCGAGGCGAGCTCGCCGGGTCCGTCGACCCCGCGATCGCCCACCTGCTGCTGCTCGGCTCCCTCGCGGCCGCCTTGTACATCATCAACCTGCCCGTCGACGACGCGACGGTCACCGACCTCGCCGCCGCAGCCGCAGCCGGCATCACCGCCCTGGCCGACCGGCGGCACAGCGACCCCGGCAGAACCGCCGAGCCACACTGACAGGGCTCTCCCTGGATCAGGCCGGGCGCGGCACCGTCGGCGTGTCACAATTCGGGTGGGGGCGATGCCCGCAGGCTCCTGAACGGGGGCGGACGTCATGAGCGGCGCGTTGGAGTTCGGGGTGCTCGGCGCGCTGGAGGTGCGGCGCGGCGGCGAGCGGCTGGCGATGCCCGGCAGGGCGCAGCGCGCGCTCCTGTGCCGGTTGCTGCTCGCGGCGGGGCACGTGGTGGGTGCCGAGGAGCTCATCGCCGCGGTCTGGGACGGCGACCCGCCGGACGGGGCCCGGCACGCGCTGCACACCAACGTCTCGCGGCTGCGGGGGCGAATCGGCGCCGGCGTGCTGGTGACCAGGTCGCCCGGATATCTGCTGGTCGTGGATCCCGGTTCGGTCGACGCCACCCGGTTCGAGCGGGAGGTGCGGGAGGCCGGTGCGCTGCTCGCCCGTGATCCGGGCGCCGCGGCGGAGAAGCTGGAGACGGCGTTGGCGCGGTGGCGCGGGCCGGCGTACGCAGAGTTCGCGGACGGTTTCGCGCGGGGCGCTTCGGTGCGGCTGGGCGAGCTGCGAACGGCCGCCGAGGAGAGCCGGTGCGAGGCGTGGCTCCCGCTGGGCCGGCTCGACCGGGCGCTGGGCGAGCTGCGCGAGCTGACGGCCGCGCACCCGTTGCGCGAAAGGGCGCACGGGCTGTTGATGCGGGCCCTCTATCTGGCAGGACGTCAGAGCGAGGCGCTGGAGGTCCATCGCTCGCTGGGCATGAGGCTTCGCGAAGAACTCGGCCTGGAGCCGTCGCCGGAACTCGAAGGGCTGCACGGCCGGATCCTGCGCCACACGCTGCCCGGGGCGGCACCGCGGACCGGCACGGCACCGGTTCCGGGACGGCCGCTGACCGCGCTGGTCGGCCGGGCTGACGAGCTGGCCGGGCTCACCGGTCTGCTGGACGGCGCGCGCATCGTCACCTTGGTCGGGCCCGGCGGGGTGGGCAAGACGCGGCTGGCCCGTGAGGTCGCCGGGTCCCGGGCGGCGAGCTGGATCGATCTGGCGGCGGCCGGCGACCCGGCGGATGTGCCACGGGTGTTCGCCGACGCGTTCGGACTGCCCGAGCCGGTCAGCGGTCACGTCGAGGAGGCGCTGGTCGAGGCGCTGCGTCCGGCCCGCACCCTGCTGGTGGCCGACAACTGCGAGCATGTGCTGCCGGCCGTGGCGGTGCTGGTCGAGCGGATCGTCCAGCAGTGCCCGTCGGTGACGGTCCTGGCGACCAGCCGGGAGCTTCTGGCGGTGCCGGGTGAGCAGGTCCTCGCGGTGCCTCCGCTGCGCGAACCGTCGCAGGCGGTGGCGTTGTTCGCCGAACGGCTGCGCGCGTCCGGCGGGCCGGATCTGGGGCCCGGCGACGTGCCGCGGGCGACCGCGCTGTGCGCGCGGCTGGACGGGCTGCCGCTGGCGATCGAGCTGGCCGCGGCGCGGGTCCGGGGGCTCGGCCTGGGAGCCGTCGTCGACCGTCCGGCGCTGGACATGCTGAGCGGCGGGTGGCGGACGGGCGGGCCCCGGCATCGCAGCCTGCGGACGGTCCTTGACTGGTCGTTCGCCCTGCTCGACCCGTCCGAGCAGATACTGCTGCGCAGGCTCGCGGTCTTCAGCGGACGGTTCGGGCTGGCCGACGCCGAGGCGGTGTGCGCGGACGGCCTGCTGCCGGCCGGGCGGATCGCCGTGGCGCTGGCCGGGCTTGCGGACAAGTCGATGGTGGCGGGCCCGGAGGGCGACCGGTACCGGCTGCTGGACACGGTCCGCGCGTACGCCGCGGAGCTGCTGGCCCGCCACGGCGAGGACCTGAGTCTGTCCGCCACGCACGCCCGGCATCAGATCGCCGTGGCCCGGCGGCACCCGTACGGGCCGCTGCCGGTCGACGAGCTGCGCACCGCGCTTCGCTGGTCCTGTGCCGAGGACGCTGGGCTGGCGGTCGAGCTGGCGGCGGCGCTCACGCTGTACGCGCTGTTCCACATGCGTTTCGAGTTCCAGGAGTGGGCCGCGACGGCGGCGGAGCTTCCCGGTGCGGCGGGTCACCCGCTGCGGCCCGCCGCGCTGGCGTCCGCGGCGTTCGGCGCGTGGGCGCGCGGCGACTTCGGCCGCGCCACCGCGCTGGCCCGGCGCTCCCTGGCCGATGCGCCGTCCGGCTCCCCGAACTCGGCGGCCGCGCTGGCGGTCCTCGGCGATGTGGCGGTGCTGGAGGGACGGTTCGCCCAGGCCATCGGTCACTACGAGGGGGCCGCCCGGCAGGCCTGCCCGGACGACCTCGGCCTGATCTGCGGCGCCCTGGGCGGCAAGGCGATCGCCCTGGCCTACCGGGGTGATCTGGAGGCCGCCGAGCCGGCCGCGGACGACTGCCGCGCCGTGGCGGACAAGAGCGGCGAGCCGGCGCTGACGGCATTGGCGCTGTACTACGCCGGTGAGGCACGGATGCACAGAGATCCCGTGCGTGCGCTGGAACTGCTGGAGGAGGCCCGCCGGACGGCCGGCGCCCTGGGCGCGCATTTCATAGCGGGGATCGCCACGGTGTCGGTGGTGACGCTCCGGGGGCGGACCGGCGACGATCCCGCCACCGCGCTGCCGGCCTACCGGGACGCGATCGAGCACTGGCGGCGGGTCGGCAACCGCACCCAGCAGTGGGTCACCCTGCGCAATCTGATCCCGCTGCTGGTCGGCGCCGGCCTGGAAGGGGCGGCGTGCGAGCTCGACGGTGCGCTGGAGAGCGCGCCCGTGGGCTTTCCCGCCGACGCGCCCGAGGCCGTCCAGCTGCTCAAGGCGCTCGCGGCGGCCCGGGAGCGGCTCGGTGCCGACGCCGCTCGCCGGGCCAGGGAACGCGGGGCCGGGCGATCGCTCGACGACCTGGTGGGGCTCGCCCTCACCGCGATCGCCGAGGCCACGCGTCCCGGAGCGGGTCAGGCGGGGTCGAGCCGGTAGAAGCGCCACAGGTCGTGGTCGATGGGCAGCTCGGCGCAGCTTCCGTAGCCCGCCTCCTCGGCATAGGCCCGCACGATGGCGGGCCGCAGCACGGTGCCGGCCTCCACGGCGGTGCCCTCGGCCCGTGTCGCGGGCAGGCAGTGCAGGACGCTGACCGCGTAGTTGAGCCGTTCCACCAGGTCGCCCGGGGCGGTGAAGTGCTCGGCGACCTTCTCGTCGCCGACCAGGACCGCTCCGCCGGGGGCGAGCATGTCCCGCGCCGACCGCAGTGCCGCCACCGGATCGGCCATGTCGTGCAACGCCTCGAACACGCACACCATGTCGTAGCGTCCGCCGGCTCCGGGCTCGGCCGCGTCCCCGAGCGCGAACGTCACCCGGCCGCCCAGCCCGCGTCCGGCGGCGTTCCCGGACGCCTCCTCGATCGATGCCTCGTCCAGGTCGATGCCGTGCACGCTGACGGACGGGAACGCCTCGGCGAGCGCGATGGCCGACCAGCCGGTGCCGCAGCCCAGGTCGAGCACCTTGCCGGGGCCGCCGGACAGCCGCGCCGCGAGGTCCGGCATCGCCGCGACCCAGTCGGCGATGCCCGCGCGGAACATGGGCCGGTTGAGCCCGCCGATGCCGTGCCGGGTGCCCGCCCCGTAGGCGGCGTACGGGACGCCGCCGCCGGACTCGAACGCCCCCGCCACCTGCGGCAGCACCTCGGCGATGGACGCCACCATCCCGGGCAGCGTCCCCACGAAGAACGGGCTTTCGTCGTCCAGCAGCGCTTCACCGACGTCCGCGGGCAGCGCGAAGGCGCGTGCGTACGGATCGTCGTCGTCGGCCGCCACGGTGAGCACGCCGCTGACGCTCTGCTGTTCGAGCCATTCGCGCGCGTAGCGCGGGTGGACGCCGGTGGACTTGGCCAGGGCGCGGGCGTCGGCAGGGCCCTCCGCCAGCGCCTGGTACAGCCCGAGGCGGATGCCCAAGGCGAGGTTCAGCATCTCGATGGTGGTCACCGCGTCCGCCATCAAGCGCTCTGTGATTTCCTCTGTCGCCATTCTTCCTCCCCGTGTGTTCGGTGGATCCCCCGCATCCTCCGGGTGGCGCCTCACCGCAGGCTCACACCGCGCTCACACCGGCCTTACCCCGGCGCGACCCACGCCATGAGAGCCGCCGGGTGAACTCCAGGCCTGCCACGGCGACCATGACCGCCGACGCGCGTCCATCTCGGACACAAGCCGGCCGGGTGTCGATCTGGGTCAGGGTCGTTCGTGTAGGGGGTGAGACGTCGAGGAAAGGGTGTGATCATGATGGGTGAGATCCGGACATTGCTCGGTGGCCGGGGGCTTGTCGAGTCCCCGCGATGGCACGGGGACCGGCTGTACTTCTCCGACTGGTCCGCGGGCGAGGTCGTCGCCGTGGACCTGGACGGCGGCAGCGAGGTGGTCGCGCGGGTGGAGTCGCTGCCGCTGTGCACCGCCTGGCTGCCGGACGGGCGGATGGTGATCGTCTCGTCCGCCGATGGGCGGCTGCTGCGCCGGGAGCCGGACGGGACACTGGCCGTCCACGCGGAGCTCGGCGAGCCGGGCTGGAACGACATCGTGGTGGACGGCCGCGGCAACGCCTATGTCAACCGGATCAACTTCGACCCGATGGCCGGGGACGAGTTCCGGCCGGGATCGGTCTTCCTGGCGGCCGGCGACGGGTCCGTGCGGCAGGTGGCCGAGGACATCGACTTCCCCAACGGCATGGCGGTCACGCCGGACGGCTCCACCTTGATCGTCGCGGACTCCTACCGAGGCGGCCTGGTGGCCTTCGACATCGACGCCGATGGCGGGCTGTCGGACCGGCGCGTCTGGGCCGACCTGGGCGAGGGCGCCCCGGACGGCATCTGCCTCGACGCGGAGGGCGCCGTCTGGTACGCCGACGTGCCCAACCAGCGGTGCGTGCGCGTGGCCGAGGGCGGTGCCGTCCTCGACACGGTCGAGCTGGACCGTGGTGGCTTCGCCTGCGCATTGGGCGGCCCCGAGGGCACGACGCTGTTCATCGTGGCGGCCGAGTGGCGCGGCATGGCCGAGGAGACCCCGGTGACGCCGGGAAGCGGCCAGGTGCTCATGACGCGGGTGGACGTCCCGGGTGCGGGGTGGCCCTGATCGCGCCGGGCCGCGTGGCCGCCGGCCGGCGGTGATTCGCGTGGGGTCCGATGGGTAGAAGGGGCGGCGAGCGCTATCGGGGGCCGGGGGAGGCCATGGCGGGCAGGAGGCTGGAAGGTGACGAGCCGCGGCGCCGCGGGACGGCCGGATCAGCGGAACGTACGGGTGGCGGGGGCGTGACCGTCAAGTACCGGGAGCAGGCGGAGTCCACGTCCCCCGGGAACCGGACCCGGTGATGGGGACGGCCGTCCTGGCCGAGGCCGCGACGCCGGCGGACCTGGTGGCGGCACGGACCCAGATGGGTCTGTCACTGGGGTGGCACATCATCATCGCGTGCTTCGGCGTCGGCATGCCCGCGCTGACGTTGCTGGCCGAATGGCGGGGGATGCGGACCGGCGATGTGCACTACCGGCTGCTGGCGCGCCGGTGGGCGCGGGCGATGGGCGTGCTGTTCGCGGTCGGCGCGGTGTCGGGGACGATCCTGAGTTTCGAGATGGGCCTGCTGTGGCCCGGGCTGATGGGCCGGTTCGGGCAGGTGATCGGGCTGCCGTTCACGCTGGAGGGCTTCGCGTTCTTCCTTGAGGCGATCTTCCTGGGCATCTACCTGTACTCCTGGGACCGGCTGCCGCCCCGCGTCCACCTGCTGTCCGGGCTGCCCATTCTGATCGCGGGGGTGGCGAGCGCGTTCTTCGTGGTGACGGCGAACGCGTGGATGAACCTGCCCCGGGGCTTCGACATGCGGGACGGCCTCGTCACCGGCGTCGAGCCTTGGGCGGCCATGTTCAACCCGGCGACCCCGCCGCAGACCGTCCACATGATCCTGGCGGCGTTCATGGTGGCCGGGTTCTCCGTCTCCAGCGTGTACGCGGTGGCGATGCTGCGCGGGCGCCGGGACCGCTACCACCGGCTGGGCTTCCTGCTGCCGTTCACCTTCGCGGCCGTCGTGACGCCGGTGCAGGTCGGGGTCGGGGACTGGGCCGCGCACCTCGTGGCCGAATACCAGCCCGCCAAGCTCGCGGCGATGGAGGGCGCGTACGTCACCGAACGCGGCGCGCCGCTGCACCTGGGCGGGATCGCCGTCGACGGGGAGCTGAGGTACGCGGTGGAGATCCCCAACGCGCTGTCGCTGCTGGCGCACTGGGACCCGGACGCGCCGGTGGCGGGCCTCGACCAGGTGCCGGTGGCCGACCGGGCGCCGGTCAACGTGGTCCACTGGTCCTTCCAGATCATGGTGGGCATCGGGTTCGCCCTGCTGCTCCTGGCACTGTGGTTCGCCGTCGTCTGGTGGAGGCGCCGCGACCTGCCGCGCACGCCGTGGTTTCTGCGGGCCGCGTGCCTGACCGGGGTGGGCGCCGTGGTGGCGCTGGAGTCCGGCTGGGTCACCACCGAGGTGGGCCGGCAGCCATGGGTCGTGTACGGGGTGATGCGCACCAAGGACGCGGTCAACCCCGCGCCCGGCCTCTGGGTGGGGCTGGCGCTGGTGACCGCGGTGTACGTGGTCCTCACGGTGGCCACGGTGTACGTGCTGAGGCGGCTGGCTCGTGACCGGCCCGTCCCGGCCGCCCCGCAGGAGCAGGACGTGACGGGCTACCCGGTCGTATGAGCGCCGCCGACGCCCTGCTGACGCTGCTGTGGTTCGCGATGACCGCCTACGTCCTGCTGGGCGGCGCGGACTTCGGCGGCGGGTTCTGGGACCTGTTCGCGGGGGGCACCCGCCGCGGCGCGCCGCAGCGTTCGCTCATCGAGCACTCGATCGGGCCGGTCTGGGAGGCCAACCACGTCTGGTTGATCTTCGCGGTCGTCCTGCTGTGGACGGGATTCCCGTCGGTCTTCGCGGCCGTCTCCTCGACGCTCTACATCCCGCTGACCGGCGCCGCGCTCGGGATCATCGGCCGCGGTGCCGGGTTCGCCTTCCGCAAGGTCAGCACGACCCTGGCGCGGCGGCGGATGTACGGGGCGGTGTTCGCGTTCTCCTCCGTGACCACGCCCTTCTGCCTGGGCGCGGCCGCCGGAGGCATCGCCACCGGACGCGTGCCGCCGGGCCTCGCCGAGGGCGACCCGTTCACGTCCTGGCTGAATCCCGTCTCCGCCGTCACCGGACTGCTGGCCGTGGGCGTCGGCGCCTACCTCGCCGCCGTCTTCCTCACGCGGGACGCTCAGCGGCACGCCCCGGAACTCGTGGACGCCTTCCGCCGCCGGGCGATGGCCGCCGGCGTGGCGGTGGGCGCGCTGGCGGTCGCCGGGCTGGCGGTCGTGGCCGCCGACGCCCCCGGCCTGGCCGAGCGGCTGCGCTCCGGGTCGGCCGCCGCTCTGGTCATCCTGTCGGTCATCGCGGGCGTCGCGTCCCTGCTGCTGCTGCACCTGCGCCGCTACCTGGCCGTGAGGTTCACCGCCGCGGCCGCCACCGGCGGCGTCCTGTGGGCGTGGGGGCTGGCCCAGCACCCGTGGCCGCTTCCCGGCGTCACCGTGGACGAGGCGGCCGCCGTCCCCGCCGTCCTGCACGCGGCGCTGGGCACCAGCCTCGTCGGCGCCCTACTGCTGGCCCCGTCTCTGGCCTGGTTGTTCTACCTCTCCCAGCGGGACCCCGGCGAGCCCCACGCGGACACCGGGGCCTGAACGGGGCCGTCGTCGGCGCACGCCGTGTCCGCCGCGCCGCTTGGCTGCCTGCGGAGACTCAGAACTCTTGCATAGGTGAACCTTTCGCCGCGCCGGGTGCGTACCGCATGCGGTGAGCGGGGATTTCACGAGATCAGAAGGGCGCCATATGCAGCGCACAAAGCGCGGACCCGAAAGGAAACGTCCCCTCGTCGCCGTCCTCGCCGCCGGGGGGGCGCTGATGATCACGGCGGCCGGGCTCACGGGGTGCGGCCAGTCGGCCGATACCAGCCTGTCATCCGCCGAAGGCGGAGCGGCCCAGAAGGTCGCGTGCCCGGACGTCCGGTCCCGGCTGCCGCAGGTCCCCGCGTCCCAGCAGGCAGCGGTCGAACGGGAGCTCGGCCTGCTGGACTCCCAGATCAGCGCGGCCAACAGCAGGTTGAAGACCCTGTCCGGACAGGGCGGGCCGCAGCTCGCGCAGAACGCGGTGATGAAGCCGCTGCAGGACAAGCGCACAGCGGTCCTCAACCGCATCGAGATCAGCTTCCAGCGTGCGGGGCAGCGGCCCCCGGGGCTGGCCGGGCTCTCCCAGTGCCGCCTCGCCGGGGGCAACGGCGGCGACGGCAACGGCGACGGCGACGGGCAAGGCGGCGACGGCGGCCAGGACGGAGACGGGCAGCAGGGCGCCGGGGTCGTCGGGCCCCTCGCGGACGACTTCGTCGACATCCGCGATGTGGAGCCGAACCGGCAGAAGGTCCGCCCGAACCGGAACGCGTCACGGGGCAGCTTCATCTCCGAATGCGGTACCAACCAGGAGAAACACCAGAACACCGACAACATCATCGTCTCCCCCGGCGTGCCCAACGGCGCCGAGCATCTGCACGACTACCTGGGGAACGTGTCCACGGACGCGTCCTCCACCGACGAGAGCCTGGCGGCGGCCGACACCACCTGCGAGATCGCGGCCGAGAGGTCGACGTACTTCTGGCCGGTGCTGCGGGTCCGCGAGCCGGGAGACCTCGCGGAGGGGGCCGCCGAGGTCGACAAGAACAATGTCGGCACCCCGGTCCTTCCCTCGAAGGTCGTCCTGCGCTACAGCGGCAACCCGCGCGGGAAGGTGACGGCGATGCCGCAGTTCCTGCGGTTGTTCACCGGGGACGCCAAGACGGTCTCGAACGGGACCGCGAACGCCCAGGCGACCTGGACGTGCACCGGCTTCACCGACCGGCTCACCGACAAGTACCCGCTCTGCCCCGACGGCAGCAACCTGGTGCGCTTCTTCGACGAGCCGAGCTGCTGGGACGGTGAGAACACCGACAGCGCCAACCACCGGGACCACGCGGTCTTCCCCGAAGAGAACGGAGCCTGCCCGGACGGATTCCAGGCCGTCCCCCACCTGACCATGGCCCTGGTGTACGAGAACATCCCCAACACGCCACCCGAGAACGACGACGATGTCCGCTTCGCGCTCGATGGTTTCGCGACCGAGCGGCACAGGCCCGACACCGACCACGCGGGCTACATCAACGTCATGTCCAAGCGTCTGAACGCCGCGGTCGCCAAATGCATCAACCGCAACCGCAGGTGCTGACGCGCAGCCCACGCGCATGGCACCATCCGCTGCGCCCGTCCTGAACCTGCCCGATCATCCGCCGGGCGGGTCAGGACGGGCCGGTGAGCCCGGCCCGGCGCAGCGCGGCCCGGATCTTCGCGCCCTCGGGATCGCCGTCGCGGACGAACGCGGCGGGGGTCCCGAGCGGCGCGGGGACGGTCAGCCGGACGTCGCGGGCGCGGTCGCCGTAGGCGCGGCCGGTGAAGACGTTGATCCAGCGTCCTGCCGGACGGATCCACGAGGAAGGGATTGACGTAGGTCAGCACCTTGATGCCGCGCCGGTGCAGGTCGTTCACCAGGCCGTCCCAGCCGGGGTAGCGCTCGCGGTCGAGCTGCCACGTCCACCACAGGCGGTCGCCGAACGACATGGTGCGCTGCCCGCTCCAGTCCTGCAGCCACACCGCGGAGATCTTCGTGCCGGCGGCGAGCATCTCCTCGACGGTCCGGCGCACCTTCGCGGTGCCGCCCTGGAGGCCGAGGACGGCGCCGTCGCGCGTCCAGGCGGGCAGCGCGCCCATCCGCCCGGTCGAGGCGGTGTGCGCGGCGAGGACCTCGGCGGGTTCGCGGCCCGTGTCAAGCTCGGCGTGCCGCCGGGTGCCCCATGTCTGGACGACGACCCGCCCGGCCTGGGACAGGTCGAAGATCGAGTACCGGCCGCCGGACAGCGCGAACCCCGGTCGGCGCTGGTGACGTAGAACGGCATCGGGGCGTAGGCGGTGTCCCACGAGCCGCCCTGGCCCGACACCGGATCGACCATGGCGGTGAGCGGCTGCCGGCCCCGCCCGATGCCCTGTTCGCGGACCACGATCGGCACGCGGCGTCCCGCCAGGTCGAACGGGGCGAACTGCTCACCGAAGCCGTGGAACCGCTCGTTGCGGCCGCGCTGTGAAGCCAGGGCCACCACGTCCGGCGGGCGGTGCACGCCGGCGCCGGTCACCGTGCCGACCTCGAGGTGGACGGCGGCGCGGCCCTTGCCGGACGCCGAGATCCGCCACTCGTACGGTGCCGGGACTAGGTGGTGCGGAGCGCCCTCAGGGATTCCTTCAGGGAACCCACCGTGCCGAAGACGGCCGTGGGCTCGTAGCCGCAGTGGGCCATGCAGTTCGCGCAGCGCGGGTCGCGGCCCCGGCCGTAGGACTCCCAGTCGGTCTCGTCGAGGAGTTCCTGGTAGGTCTGGGCGTAGCCGTCCGACATCAGGTAGCAGGGGCGCTGCCACCCGAAGAGCGAGTACGACGGGATCGCCCAGGCCGTGCAGGGGAAGTCGACCTTGCCTTCCAGGAAGTCCAGGAAAAGGGGCGAGTGGTTGAGCCGCCACCGCTTCCGGTTTCCGTCGGAGAAGGCCTTGGCGAACAGTTCCCGGGTTTCCTGGACGCCGAGGAAGTGCTCCTGGTCGGGCGCCTTGTCGTAGGCGTACCCGGGCGAGATCATCATCTCGTCGACCTTGAGGTCGTCGTTGAGGTAGTCGAGGACCTCGATGACGGTCTGCGGGGTGTCGGTGTTGAAGAACGTCGTATTGGTGGTGACGCGGAAACCGCGGCGCTGGCATTCGTGGACGGCGGCGACCGCGTCGTCGAAGACGCCCTCCTTGCAGACGGACTCGTCGTGCCGTTCCTGCAGGCCGTCGATGTGCACCGCCCACGCGAAGTAGGGCGACGGCTTGAACTTGTCGAGCTTCTTGGGGATGAGCAGCGCGTTCGTGCACAGGAAGACGAACTTCTTGCGCTTGACGAGTTCACCCACGATCTCGTCGATCTGCGGGTGCATGAGGGGTTCGCCGCCCGCGATGGACACCATGGGCGCGCCGCATTCCTCGATCGCGGCGACGGCCTGCTCGACCGGCATGCGCTTCTTCAGCACGTCGGCGGGATGCTGGATCTTGCCGCAGCCGGCGCAGGACAGGTTGCAGGCGAACAGCGGTTCCAGTTCGACGATCAGGGGGAACTTCTCCTTGCCGCGCAGCTTGTTGCGGAGGATGTAGCTCCCGATGCGAACGCTCTGGCGTAGCGGCATGCTCATGGTGTCCGGACCTCCTTTGGCAAGGTGAATTCCGTGGTCTCCACCGTGACCGTGTGTTCCTTGATGTCGACGGGACCGAGGCCGCGCAGGGCGTCGACGACCGCGTCGAGGACGGACGGCGGCGCGGACGCGCCCGCGGTCAGGCCGACGACGCCGGTGTCCTTGAGCCGCCCGAGAGGGATGTCCGCGGGCCCGTCGATCAGCACCGCCGGCGTGCCGTGGCCCTCCGCCACCTCGACGAGGCGGAGGGAGTTGGACGAGTTGGACGACCCGACGACGAGGACGAGGTCGCTGTCGCGGGCGACGCCGGCGACCGCCTCCTGCCGGTTGGTGGTGGCGTAGCAGATGTCGTCGGTGTGCGGGCCGACCGCGTCCGGGAAACGCCGGGTGATCGCCGAGGCCACCTCGCCCGCCTCGTCGGCGGCGAGGGTGGTCTGGGTGAGGTAGGCGACGCGGCGGCCGGCGGGCAGCGACGCGACGTCCTCGGGAGTCTCCACCAGTACGGTCGAGGAGGGCGCCTCCCCGAGGGTGCCTTCGACCTCCTCGTGCCCGGCGTGGCCGATCAGCGCGACCAGATGGCCCTGCGCGGAGAACCGGCGGGCCTCCGCGTGCACCTTGGACACGAGCGGGCACGTCGCGTCGATGACCCGCAGCCCGCGGCGGTCCGCCTCGGCGCGGACGGCGGGCGCGACGCCGTGCGCGGAGAACACCGTCACCGAGCCGGCCGGCACCTCGTCGAGTTCGTCGACGAACACGGCGCCGCGGCCCCGCAGTTCGTCCACGACGTGGGTGTTGTGGACGATCTGCTTGCGCACGTAGACGGGCGGTCCGTGCAGGTCGAGGGCGCGTTCCACGATCTCGACGGCCCGCTCCACGCCCGCGCAGAACGACCGCGGCCCCGCGAGCAGGAGCCGGCGCGGGCCGGCCGCGTCCGCCCATTCCCGCAGGGCCGGGACGACGGTCCGCAGGCGCCGCAGCGCCGCCGTCCCGCCGGAGAGCGTGGCGGGGCTGACGAGCGGGCGGCCGGGAGTGTCGACGATGGCCCGCACGACCGCCCACGGCCGGTCCCCCGCCGCCGCGGCCAGCTCCGCCGACTCCATGTCGGCGACGAGCGCGCCGGTCGCGGCGAGTTCGGCGCGTTCCGCGCCCGACACGATGTGGTCCGTGGTGACCAGCGGCCCGCGGTGGACGGTGGCCCCGGTCTTCTCCAGCAGGCCCGCGAGCGGTTCCGCCGAACGGCACCGCACGGTCCCCGACGGCCCCCGGACCTCGGTCGCCACGAACAGGTCGCCGGGGCGCAGCCGCTCGTCCAGCGCGCCCCCGCAGCCGGCGACGGCCAGCGCGCCGAACTCGGGGAGGTCGCGCGCGGCGGCCCGCGCCTTGGCGGGCCCCATGCCGGTCCGGACGATGTGCGGATCCTCGTGCGGCCCCTCATGCTGTGCGCCCTCGCGTGCGAGGGCTCGTGCCTCGATGCCGAGGGCCGCGCAGACGACGAGACGCGTCATGTCTTCCCTCCCGCGTACTCCCCACCCACATAGCGGCCCAGGGCGCTGATCGGGAACACCAGCCGGTAGAGGTGGTAGTTGATGTAGAAGTCGCCGGGGAAACCGGTGCCGGTGAAGTGCTCCTCGTCCCAGTTCCCGTCCGGGCGCTGATGGTCGACGAGCCACCGGACGCCGCCGTCCACGGCAGCGGAGCGCTCACCGGCGGCGAGCAGCGCCAGCAGCGCCCACGCCGTCTGGGACGCCGTGGACGCGCCCCGCCCGATCCAGGACGGGTCGTCGTAGGAGCGCAGGTCCTCGCCCCAGCCGCCGTCGTCGTTCTGGTGCTCCTCCAGCCAGGTCACGGCGCGGCGGATCGCGGGCTTGTCCGGTCGGACGCCGGCGGCGATCAGCGCCGGCACCGCGCTTCCCGTCCCGTAGACGTGGTTGGCTCCCCACCGCCCGAACCACGAACCGTCCGCTTCCTGGGCCTTCAGCAGCCACACGACGGCCCGCTTGACCACGGTCGTCTCCGCGAGGCCCTCCCCGGAGAGCGCCTCGACGACGTGTGCGGTGACGTCCGCGGACGGCGGGTCGATGACCGCGCCGAAGTCGCAGAAGGGCAGCTTGGTGCAGAGTTCACGGGTGTTGTCGGCGTCGAACGCGCCGAAGCCGCCGTCGCGCGAGGCCATGCCGGTCAGCCAGCGGACGGCGCGCCTGATCGGCTCCTCCGCGTCGGGGAGGCCCGCCTTGCGGAGGGCGAGGATCGCCTCGGCGGTGTCGTCGGTGTCGGGGTAGACGTCGTTGTCGAACTCGAAGGCCCAGCCGCCCGGCGGGACGTCCGGCCGCCGCACCGACCAGTCCCCCGGTCCCTTGATCTCCTCGCCGACGACCCACGCGGCGGCGCGCACCATCGCGGGATCGTCGCCGGGCAGCCCCGCGTCGGCGAGGGCGTTCACGGCCAGGACCGTGTCCCACACCGGCGACTGGCACGCCTCCAGCCGGCGCCCCTTCGCGTCCTTGATGGTGAACCGGTCGAGCCCGGCGAGACCGCGCTTCACCACCGGGTGATCGAGGCCGTAGCCGAGTTCGTGCAGGGCCATCAGCGAGTACACCCACGGCGGCTGGATGCCGCCCCAGCAGCCGTCGGCCTCCTGGCGGGCGATGATCCAGTCGGCGGCCCGGCGGAGCGCGGCGGTCCGCAGCGGCCGCACCGGCCGCCTCTCGTACACGTGCAGGACGCGGTCGAGCGCGTTGAACGCCCGCCCCCAGCCCTTCGCGTCCTGCGCCGGGCGGACACCGCCGCGCAGCTCCGGCAGGTCGAACGGCAGGGCCCGGACGGGACGCAGCGACCCCAGCACCGTGAGCGGCACGATCGTCTGCCGCGCCCAGCACGCCCAGTCGTAGACGTTCAGCGGCACCCGGCTCGGCAGGAACATCAGCTCGGGCGGCATGACGGGCAGGTCGTCCCACGACCACTGCCCGAACAGCGCCAGCCAGATCCGGGTGAACACGCGGCTGCCCTCGATGCCGCCCGCCTCCCGCGCGTACGCGGCGGCGCGCCGCATATGGCCGGCGTCCACCGGGTCTCCGGCCAGCCGCAGCGCGACGTACGCCTCGATCGTCGTGGACAGGTCGGGCGGGCCGCCGAAGAAGTTCGCCCACGTCCCGTCGGCGCGCTGCTGCGACCGGATCCAGCGCGCCGCCTCCCGGGTGTCGTCATCGGAGCGGATGCCGAGGAACTCGCGGAGCAGCAGGTCCTCCGCGTCCATCGTCACGTTGGTCTCCAGCTCCGCCTTCCACCAGCCCTCGGGCGACTGCAGGCCGAGCAGGTGGTCGCGGGCCGCCTCGGCGGCGGCGGCCGCCGCGCCGGTGAGTCCCGGCGCCTCCGTCGTGGTCATTCGGCGCTCCTTCTCGTCCGTGTGACTCGCCTGTGTGACTCGCCTGTGTGACTCGCCTGTGTTGACTCGTCGGTGCTGACGTGAGGGACGTGAGGGTTCAGTGATCACGGGAGGTGACGAAGAGTGCGATGTCGCGGAACTCGGCGCGGACGTGGCCGTCCATCCCCGAGTCGGCGAGGTGCCGCTCGGCCGACGCGATGCGGCGGTCCGCCTCGGCCGCGGCCCAGTCCCGTCCGCCCGCCGCCTCGACCAGGCGGGCCATCTCCCGCAGCGCGTCCTCGGACGGCTGCTCCGGCCGCGCGTACAGTTCCGCGAGACGTCCGGACTCGGCGGTCCCGGCGTTCAGCGCGAACACCACGGGCAGGGACTTCTTGCGCGCCCGCAGGTCCGACAGGACGGGCTTGCCGGTCGTGTCCGGGCTTCCCCAGATGCCGAGCAGGTCGTCGACGAGCTGGAACGCCAGGCCCATCTCGGCCCCGAACCCGGTCAGCGCCGTGACGAGCCGCGTCGGCCCCTCGCCGAGCATCGCCCCGATCGAGCAGGCGCAGGCGAGCAGCGCCCCGGTCTTGTCCGCGGCCATGGCGAGGCACTCGTCGAGGGACACGTCGTCGCGCTGCTCGAACCCGAGGTCGAGCGCCTGCCCCGTGATGAGCCGCTGCGTGGCCGCGGTCAGCGCCCGCGCCGCCCAGTGCGCGCCGCGCGTGTGCTCGTCCAGCAGCAGGTTCTCCGACAGCGCCAGCAGCGCGTCGCCGCCGAGGATGGCGGCGGACGGGCCGAACACCGTCCATGCGGCGGGACGGTGGCGGCGCGTCCGGTCGCCGTCCATGATGTCGTCGTGCAGCAGCGAGAACGCGTGCACGAACTCGACGGCGACGGCGCCGGGGAGCGCCGTCTCGGGCGGCGTCCCGGCGGCGCGGGCCGACAGCAGCGCCAGCATGGGACGCAGCGCCTTCCCGCCGGCCGCGGCGGGGCGGCCGTCCTCGTCGGTCCAGCCGAGGTGGTAGGCGACGACGCGGCGGGTCCAGGGATCGAGCCGTTCGGCGGAGGCGCGCATCGCCTGGTCCACCAGCGCGCGTCCATCGGTGATGGGGGTCGGGACGGTCGTCATCGGCCGCTCACCTCGTCCGTGCTCTCGTACGTGCTCGGGTCGTACGTGCTCGGGTCGTACGTGCTCGGGTCGTCCGGGGTCCGGGCTTCCGGGGTCCGGGCTTCCGGGGTCGGGTCGTCAGGGATCGGGGCGTACGTGCCGGGGACGTACGTGGCCGGGTCGTAGCCCGGGTCGCGCAGGTGTCGGCGGACGAGGCGGGCGGCACTGAGGCCACTGCGCACGGCTCCCTCCATCGTGTCGGGCCAGCCCGTGTCGGTCCACGCGCCGGCGAGGAACAGCCACGGCAGCCGGGTCGCGGACGCGGGACGCAGCGCGCCGCTGCCGGGGCTCTGACGGAATGTGGCGTGCCGTTCCCGCGTCACGAAGAAGTCGGTGACGCGGGCGCGGCGGGCCGCCGGGAACAGCCGCTCCAGCTCGGGCAGGTAGACCTCCCGCAGCTGGGCGGCCGGGGTGTCGATCCAGCGGTCGGCCGCCGAGACCGAGACCGCGAGGTACTGGCCGCCGTTCGGACCGTTGCCACCGGTCAAGCCGTCCTCACTGGTCAAGCCGCTCACATCGGTGCGGTCGAACACCCACTGGACGGGCGAGTCGACCGCCGCGACGAACGGCTCCCGCATGACCGGCCGGTCGTAGACGACGTGGACGTTGACGATGGGGCTGGACCCGAGGGCCGCCCAGCTCGCCCGGTCCGGGCACGCCTCCTCCGGGACGAGCGCGGCCGCCGCCCGGTGCGGCACCGCGACGACGACGGCGTCCGCGACGGCCGGGGATCCGTTCACCACGAGCTTCGGCCCGGCCTCGATCGCCGACACCTTCCCGCCGAGATGGACCCGGCCGCCGCCCCGTTCGATCTGCCGTGCCGCGATCGTGCCGTGCAGCTCGCCGAGCGGGACGGACGCGACACCGATGTCGGCGGCGTCGGACCGGCCGAGCAGCGCCGTCTGGCACACCATCGCGGCGGGGCCGAGCGCGGCCTCGTCCAGCCCGACGTTGAGCGCCGCCGTGACGAACAGCTCCCAGAGCGCCCGCCTGGCCTGCGGCCGCTGCCCGTGCTCGGCGAGCCAGCCGCCCATGCCCAACCCGTCGAGGGACGGGTCGTCCGGGTCGAGGCGGTCGAGCGCCAGCGACGCGCGGACGGCGCGCAGCCGGTCGGCCGGGGAGAGCAGCGCGTAGCCGGCGAGCGCGGGCAGGAAGTGCAGCGGGCCGGGTGCCTTGGCGCGGCGGAGCCGCCCGCCCGGCCCTTCGGGGGTCAGGACGCGGACGTCGAAGCGGTCCTGGACGCGGACCCGGTCCAGCGCGTCCAGCCGTTCCAGCAGCCCCCGGTACGCCGAGCAGCACTTCAGGAAGATGTGCTGCCCGTTGTCGACGGTGAGGCGCCGCCCGCACGACTCGCGTTCGAAGGAGTGCGTGGCGCCGCCGAGCCGGGGACGCGCCTCGTAGATCGTCGTCCGCAGGCCCGCCTCCTGGAGGGCCAGCGCCGCGGTGATCCCCGCGAGGCCGCCGCCGACGATGGCGACATGCCCTCCGACGCCTTCGGGGCCGTCGGCGCCTTCGGGGCCCCGGAGGCCTCCGCCGGCGCTCATCGGCGGATCCCCGACAGCGCCTTCGCGGACACGGCGGCCTTCTCCCACGCCGGCAGGGACGTGCGCGTGTCCAGCGCGGCGATGGGATCGGCCGTGATGCGTTTCAGCAGGTGCCGGTAGATGCCCGCCATCGCCCCGGCGCAGGCCGCGCTGCGGCGGTCGAGCATGGGCAGCAGCGTGAGCCCGGTGGCGTACCACTCCTCCGCGCGGGACGCCTCGAACCGGATGAGGGACGCCAGCCGTTCCGGCGGGTCGGTCAGCCGGCCCGCCTCGTCCCGGTGCAGCGTGCACCCGAACCGGGCGAGGTCCTTGGCGGGGAGGTAGACGCGGCCGTTCGTCCCGTCCTCCCGGACGTCCCGCAGGATGTTCGTCAGCTGCAGCGCGACGCCGAGCGCGTCGGCGCGCGGCCCGGCCGTCCCGGGGTCGGAGGTCCCGAACACGCCGAGCGACAGGCGGCCGACGGTCCCGGCGACGCACCGGCAGTACCAGAGCAGGTCGTCGAAGGTGTCATAGCAGCCACCGCGGACATCGGCCTCGCAGCCGTCGATCAGTTCCCCGAACGCGTCCAGCGGGATCGGGTGGCGGCGCGCCGCGTCCGACAGCGCCACCAGCACCGGATCGGACGGGCGGGCGTCGAGGTCGGCGAGGTTCGCGCGCTCGGCCGCCAGCTTCGCGAGCCTGTCCGCGGCCGGCGCGTGATGGTCGTCGCCGATGTCGTCGATCCGGCGGGCGAACGCGTAGACGGCGCTCAGCGCCCGCCTCTTCGGCGCGGGGAGCAGCCGGATCCCGTACGAGAAGTTGCGCGCCTGCGAACGGACCACGTTCTCGCAGTACCGGTAGGCACCGGCCTGCGCGGGTTCGCCCATCTCGTCATCTCCTTCCCAGAGTCCGCGACCACTCGGCCAGCAGCCGCGTTTTCCTCGGCCGTGACGGGGCCCCCAGCACGTCGTAGGCCCCGCGTTCCAGCGCCGACAGCGCCGCCAGGCCGCCGCCCACGTATCCGGCCACGGCGACCCGCGCGAAACCGCGGAGCCGCCCGGTGAGCGCCGCACCGTCGTCCAGCATCCGCCCGGCCCGCGCCGCCTGGAGGGCGATCACGCCCCGCAGCCGGGTGGGGGTGACGGCGGCTCCCAGATCGCTCTCCTCGCACCCGAACCGGCGCAGGTCGTCGCCGGGCAGATAGATCCGCCCGTTCCGGTAGTCCTCGCCGGCGTCCTGGCAGTGCTCGATGATCTGGAGCGCGGTGCACACCCGGTCGGACAGTGCGAGCCGGTCCGGGGTGGCGGCGCCGAAGACGTGCAGGACGATGTGCCCGACCGGGTCGGCGGACAGCGCGCAGTAGCCGAGCAGGTCGTCGAACGTGCCGTACCGGGAGACGACCTGGTCCTCGCGGTTGGCCCGCAGCAGGCGGCGGAACGGCTCGGCCGGGATCGCGCGGGCGGTGACCGTCCGGGCCAGGTTGCGCATCGCCGGAAGCTCCGGCGCCGTGCCCGCGTAGATCCGGTCGAGGTCGCGTTCGACCAGGTCGAGCAGGGCCGCCCGCTCACCGGGGGGCGCCTCGTCGCCGATGTCGTCGACGAGCCGGGCGTAGCCGTACACGTTCAACAGGTGAGCACGGTGCCGCGCCGGCAGCAACCGCGTGGCGACCGGGAAGTTCTCCCGGGTTTGGAGTGCGTCCCGGGACCGGCGTTCCTCAGTCTCGTTCCACAGGCGGGTCTCGTTCCACAGGCGCTCGCTGACGGACATGGCGTTCCTTCGAGGGCGGCGGCGTGGGGCGTCAACGATGCCCGGTAACCGGGTGATCGACCGGTAAACATGGGCGTCGAAGAAGCCCCTTGTGGCCTACGTCCCCGAACCGCCGCGCCACCCCTCCCGAATATCCGTTATTTAAGGAAATAGGCCGGAAGTGGTCAGCCGCGAATATGTGATCGCCGAGCGGGTCGGAACGGTGGGTACATGCGCAGAGTCAGTACGTGCCGAGAGTCGGTACGTGCCGGAAATTCGTACGTGCGCAGAGTAAGTACGAGCCGTGGGTCAGTGGGTGCCGGATGAGTAGGTGCCGAGGATTCCGGAGAGAATCTGCGGCGTGCGCTCGGGCGGGGCGGCCTCGGTCACCAGGGTGTTGAAGACGTGCCAGTGCCGCTCGATCTCCGCCCGCCGAACCGGGTACACGGCGCTGTTGGCCCGCTCCAGGTAGACCATGTCGGGCAGTCCCTGCTGCGGGAACCGGACGAGGGTGAGCGGCCCGTCGCCGGCGACGCGCCCGCAGATCCCGAACGGCGCGATCTGGACGGTGACGTTCGGCCGCCGGCACAGCTCGACGATGTGCCGGATCTGGCCCCGCATCGTCTCCGGGTCGCCGATCGGACGCCACAGCGCCGCCTCGTCCAGCACCACCCACAGGTTGAGGGGCCGCGGCCGGCGGCGCAGGACGCGCTGGCGCAGCATCCGGAACTCGACGCGCCGCTCGACCTCCGCCTCGGGGTTGACGCGGCGGATCAGCGCGCGGGCGTAGTCCTCGGTCTGCAGCAGGCCGGGGACGAACTGGGCCTCGAACGTGCGGACCAGCCTGGCCGCCTGCTCGGCGCTCAGGTAGGGCCGCACCCACGCCGGGACGATGTCGCCGTCGGCGTACCACCATGGACGCGCGGTGGTCTGCTCGGTGAGGGCCAGCAGCGTCGCCCGCTCGTCGTCGTCCGCGCCGTAGAGGTCGAGGAGGGCGGCGACGTCGGCGGGTCCGCATCCCGAGCGGCCCAGCTCCATCCGCCCGATCTTGGAGACGGATCCCTTGATCTTCCGCGCGGCGTCCGTCCGGCTGATCCGGGCGTCCTCCCGCAGCGTGCGGAGCCCCCGCGCCAGCAGCATCCTGGGGACGAGGGGGTCCCCCAGGGCGTCTGTGGGCTGTCTTCTACCGGTGATCGTGACGGAGGCCAAGGGGACTCCTCATCGGGGGACAGTCGTGGACGAAGGCCTCACTATACCTTTACGCACCGCGTCGAACACGGAACGGTGAGCGACGTCCGGCGCGCCGCTTCCGTGGGCGGTCTCCGCACGTGTCCGGGTAGGGCCGCACGGATTCGGAGCGGCTCTGTGTCAGGGTTTGCGGGCCAACGCGCAGAGGGTCGGGAGCTCCTCGACCTCGACGCCGACCTCCGGACGCCACGCCCCGCTGGTCACGAGCCCCGGCTCCTCGATCTCCAGCCCGTCGAAGTAGCTGCGGATGAACTCCGGGCTGCGCAGCCGGAACGGGATGGCGCCGGTCTCGTCGTAGGCGCGCTGCGCCGCGTTGAACGCCTCGTTGGTGTCGTTGGAGTCGTGCAGGATGAGGTAGCTGCCGGACGCGAGCGGCTCCATCAGCCCGCGGACGACGCCGAGCGCCTCGTCGGCGTCGACGATGTGCCCCATGACGCCGATCAGCATCAGCCCGACGGGCTGGGACAGGTCGAGCAGCTCCGACGCCCTGCTCATGATCGTCTTGGGGTCGTGCAGGTCGCAGTCGATGTAGGCGGTGCGGCCCTCGCCGCTGCCGGTCAGGAGGGCGCGGGCGTGCGCGAGGACGAGAGGGTCGTTGTCGACGTAGACGACCTTCGCGTCCGGGGCGGCGCGCTGGGCCATCTCGTGGGTGTTGTCGAGGGTGGGCAGGCCGGTCCCGCAGTCCATGAACTGGCGGATGCCGCGCTCGGTGGCGAGGAACCGGATCGCGCGGTCCATGAAGTAGCGGCCGGCGCGGGCGATCGGCACGATGCCCGGATACAGCGAGAAGTACTGGTCGCCGGCGACCCGGTCGATCTCGTAGTTGTCGGTGCCGCCGAGCCAGTAGTTCCAGATCCGGGCCGATTGCGGAACGTCAGTATTGATCTTCGTCTCCGGCGCCTGTTCCGGGCCGCGGGGGGCATCCGTCATCGGTCTGACGCTCCTTTCACCGGTACGGCTCTGTCAGTCACACGATCAGCCGAACGTTCACGCACACGGTCAATGAACGCGTGTCACGGGCCAACCTAGCCCCGTCCATCCGGGGGTGGCCAGAAACGCGAAATTCGGGCCTGTCCGCATTCCCATTGAGGACATTAATGAATACACAGAGTGGGCATGACTCCGAGGTCGGCGTGACGGCGGTGACCGCGGGGGCTCCAGTGGAGATCACGAACGTCCGGCAACGGCCCGTCGTCCCGGCACGCTGCGACGATCACTTACGGTCGCGCCACGGTGCCGTCACCGAAGCGCACAGGGTTCACACCCCGCCGCCGCACACGCCCTCCCCCGACTCTCCCCGCTCTCCGCCGCTCTGCCCGCTTCCCCGCGCCGGCCGGGCATTTCCCATGGAGCAATTCCGACATTTACCGCAATTTCGCTGCCTCCGGCGCGGCACGGCCGGATATTCCGGGTCAGCGCACCACCCAGACCGCTATCGCCAGCGCCACCCGGTCGTCGAACTGAAGGGGATTGCGGCCCGTGAGCGACTCGATCCGGGCCAGACGGTGGCGCAGCGTGTTCGGATGCAGGAAGAGGGCACGGGACGTGGCGCCGACCGAGCCTCCCATGTCGAGGAACGTGCGGAGCGTCTCGGTGAGACGGGTCCCGTGCGCGGCGTCGTACTCGCTCAGCGGGCGGGCGATCTGGTCGACGAACGGGGCCATCTGATCCTGGGTGAGACGGCCGAGGAGCGCCTGGAAGGTGGCCAGGTCGGAGGCGTGGACGACGCCCCCGGAGCGGCGCGCGGCGTCCAGCGCGGCCACGCTCTCGGTCAGCGACAGCGGCAGATGCTCCAGGGGGCCGGGGCTGCCGACGCCCGCCGGCTCGGCCCACGCGTGGTCGTCGTTGGTGATCAGGACGGCCATGTCGCCGTCCACCCCGAGCAGACCCGGAAGATCCTCCTCGGTGGCGTCCATCGCGATCGCGAGAAGCGACTCGTGGTCGAGCCCGGTCTCGTCGATCCGAGGGCGGAGCACCTCCGCGGACGCGAGCCCCTCCCGGACCATGCGCAGCAGCCGCCCGGTCTCCTCGCGCTCGTGCCGCTCGTCGTGGGAGGACGCGAGCCGTTCGGCGAACCACTCGGTGAAGCTCAGGAACGGAACCTCGGGCGGGACCTCCACGAGCGGCAGGGCGAACCGGTCGCAGGCCTGACGCAGGGCGTCGGGCGCGGCGGCCGTCACGTCGCCGATGCCGTAACCGATCGCGCTGGCGCGGCTGGCCTTGGCGGAGCCGGCGAACGCGGCGCACGCCTCGTCGTCGCGCAGTGACGCGCCGACCGTCAGGACGATCTCGTTGCCGCGCAGGTAGGGGCCGGGGTCGAGCAGCTCGGTGGAGTGGGCCCAGCGGATCGGGCGGTCCAGCCCGTCCTCCCCGGCGACCAGGCGCAGCCGGAAGCGCGGCACCTCAAGGAGCTGCCGGACGGTGAGGCGCAGCACCGCGGGATCGCTGGTCACAGCCTCAGCCTCTCACCCCGGGTCGGCGGTGGCGCCTGATCATGACCGTGTTTTGGAGAAGGGCACGACAGCCCGGGCATGGCGCGGTGCATTTGGCCAAGAAATCACCATGCCCCTTGTCACCTGGGGTTATGACGGGTTTGCCTGATGTCTTGCCCACGTGAACGCCCAGCCGTTCACCCACCTGTTCGGAGGTCAGATGCGGGAGCGAGTCGCACTCGTCACCGGCGCGGCGAGCGGCATAGGCGCCGCGATGGTGCGCGAGCTGTCGGGGCGCGGCTGGACGACGGCCGGCCTGGACCTGAGCCCCGCCGACGACGCCGATTACTCGGTGGGCGTCGACGTGTCGGACCCGGCGCAGGTGACCGCCGCGGCCCGGCGGATCGAGCGCGAGCTGGGGCCGATCGAGGCGACGCTGTGCGCGGCCGGGCACTACGCGATCGTCCCGGTGTCCGACATCGCCTGGTCCGAGTGGCACCGGATGCTCCGGGTGCACCTGGGCGGGGTGGTCAACGTCTGCAAGGCCGTGACGCCGGGAATGATGGAACGCGGCCGGGGCAGCGTCGTCGCGGTCACGTCGGAGCTGGCCATCGGCGGCGGGGACGCCGAAGCCCACTACGCGGCGGCCAAGGGCGCGGTGATCGGCTTCGTCCGGGCGCTGGCGGCGGAGCTCGCACCGTCCGGCGTTCGGGTGAACGCGGTGGCGCCCGGCCCGACCGACACGCCGCTGCTGCCGTCCGACTCGCCCTGGCGCAGGCCCGCCTACCTGCAGACCCTCCCCGCCGGGCGGCTGACGGCCGCCGAGGAGATCGCGCTCGCCGCCGCCTACCTCGTCGAGGACGCGACGTTCTGCGCCGGCGAGATCCTGTCCCCCAACGCCGGGGCGGTGATCTAGATGGCGGTCGCACTGATCACCGGGGCCGGCGGCGGCCTCGGCACGGCGATCGCGCGGCGGCTCGCTGCCGGCGGCCACCTCGTCGCCCTCAACGACCACCCCGACCGGGACGTGGCCGGTCTCGCCGCCGAACTGGGCGGCGTGACGGCACCGGCCGACGTGTCCGACCACGAGGCCGTCGAGACGATGGTCGCCGGCGTCGAGCGGCAGACGGGCGAGCAGACCGGGATCCTCGTCGCCGGGGCCGCCTACATGACGATGGCGCCGTTCGCCGAACACGACCTGGACGACTGGTGGCGGATCATCGACGTCAACCTCGGCGGGACGTTCGCGTGCGCGCAGGCCGTCCTGCCCGGGATGGTCGAGCGCGGCGGCGGCCGGATGGTCCTGATCTCGTCCGAATGGGGGCTGATCGGGTGGCCGGACGCCACCGCCTACTCCGCGTCCAAGGCCGGGATGATCGCCCTCACCAAGTCGCTGGGCCGTGAGCTGGGCCCGCTCGGCATCGCGGTCAACGCCATCGCGCCGAGCGTGATCGACACCGCCCAGCTGGAGGTGGACGCGAAGGCCGCCGGGGTGACCGTCGACGAGATCCGCGCCCGGTACGCCGACCGGGTGCCGCTCGGCCGCATCGCCACGCCCGAGGAGGTCGCCGAGTCGGTCGCGTTCCTCGCCGACGCCCGGCTGCCGACGCTCATCGGGCAGACCCTGCACGTCAACGGCGGTACCACGAGGGCCCGCGCGTGAGCCTCCCGGAAAGGAACCCGATGGATCCGGCCGCCCAGGAGCCCCCCGCGCAGGAGCCGGACGCGCAGCAGCCCCTCCCGCGGGAGCCGGTCGGGCAGGTGAACGCCCTGGAGATCCCGCGGTTCGCCGGGCCGACGACGTTCGCCCGCCTCCCCCGCCGCGCCGACGTCCCCGGCTACGAGGTCGCCGTCGTCGGCGTCCCGTTCGACAGCGGCGTCTCCTACCGCCCGGGGGCGCGGTTCGGGCCGGCGGCGGTGCGGCAGGGATCGCGGCTCCTCAAGCCGTACAACCCGGCGCTGGACGTGCTGCCCTTCGCGTCCCAGCAGGTCGTGGACGCCGGGGACATCGCCTGCAACCCGTTCGACATCGGCGCGGCGATCCAGCAGGTCGAGGCGGGGCTGCGGGAGTTGACCGGGGACGGCCGGCGGGCGATCACGATCGGCGGCGACCACACGATCGCTCTCCCGGCGCTGCGGGCCGCGCACGCGCTGCACGGCCCGCTCGCCCTCGTCCACTTCGACGCGCACCTGGACACCTGGGACACCTACTTCGGCGAGCCGTACACGCACGGCACCCCGTTCCGCCGCGCCGCCGAGGAGGGGCTGCTGATGCGGGACGCGAGCGCGCACGTCGGCATCCGCGGCCCCCTCTACGACCCGCAGGACCTGGTGGACGACGCGCGCTTCGGGTTCACGATCGTCCACTGCGCCGAACTGGACGACCTCGGTGCGCGGGGCGTCGCCGAGAGGGTGCGGGCACGGGTCCGGGACGCGCCCGTCTACCTGTCGATCGACATCGACGTCCTCGACCCCGCCTACGCGCCCGGCACGGGGACGCCCGACAGCGGCGGCATGACCAGCCGGGAGCTGCTCGGCATCCTGCGCGGGTTCGCCGGGCTGAACATCGTCGGCGCCGACGTGGTGGAGGTCGCGCCCGCCTACGACCACGCCGAGATCACCGCCATCGCGGCCGCCACGGTGATCTACGAGGTGCTGGGCCTGCTGGCGAAGGGCCGGGCGTGACGGGTCCCGGTGGGACGGGGCCCGGTGGGACGGGGCCCGATGGGATGCGGCCCGCTGATCCGGTCCGGTGGCCGGGGAGGGCGACGTCCACCGCGTCGTTCACCTTCGACCTGGACGCCGAATCGGCCGTCCTGGGCGTCCACCCCGAGGCCGCCGCGCGGCTGAGCGTGCTGAGCCACCAGGCGTACGGGCCGCTCACCGGGCTTCCGCGGCTGCTGCGGATCCTCGCCCGGCACGAGGTCCGGTCGACGTTCTTCGTCCCCGGCTACACCGCGCACCGCCACCCCGGCGCCGTCCGCGCGATCCTGGACGGCGGCCACGAGATCGCGCACCACGGCTACCTGCACGAACCGCTGGCCGGGCCGTGGGGCGCCGTCGACGAGCGGACGGAGGCGGAGATCCTCGACCGGGGCCTGGCCGCCCTGGAGGAGGTCGCCGGCGTCCGCCCGGACGGGTACCGGGCGCCGATGTGGGAGCTGACCCACGCCTCGCCGCGTCTGCTGGCCGAGCGCGGGTTCCTGTACGACACGAGCCTGATGGACGCGGACGTCCCGTACGAGCTGGGCACGGGCACGGGCACGTCCATCGTCGAGATCCCCGTCCACTGGGGCCTGGACGACTGGGAGCAGTACTGCTACCTGCCCGACATCTCCGGGACGGGCCTGATCGAGAATCCCTTCAAGGCCGTGGAGATGTGGCGCGCCGAGTTCGAGGCGCTGCGCCGGGAACGCGGCTGCTTCGTCCTGACCGCACATCCCTTCCTTTCGGGACGTCCCGGGCGTGCCGTCGCGCTGGAAGGGCTGATCGAGCACGTCGCGTCCTGCCCGGACGTGTGGCTGGCGCCGCTCGGCGAGATCGCCCGCCACGTCCGCTCGCTGGGCCTGACACCACGCGCGATCCCGCTGCCCGAAGGCCTCCCCGGGGAGCCCTCCGGCCCGCATGGCCCGCATCGCCTCCCGCCGCAGGCCCCGTCCGGCCCTCCGGACACCGACAGCAAAGGCACGCGATGACCCCCTCCAGCACCGGAATCGGCAAGGTACCGGCCCCCACCGAGCATCCGCACACACTCCGCAAGGGCTTCGACCTGCGTTCGGCGACCGCGCTCGCGTTCGCCGACGTGTCGCCCATCGTCGCGCTGTACGCGATCTTCACGCTGGGCCTGCTCGCGGCCGGTCCCGCGTTCTGGTGGGCGTTTCCGATCGTCCTCGGGGGGCAGCTGCTCGTCGCGTGCGTGTTCGGTGAGCTGGCGTCCCGCTGGCCGTACGAGGGCAGCGTCTACCAGTGGGCCCGGCACGTGCGCGGCCCCGGCTCCGGGTGGTTCGCCGCGTGGGCCTACATGTGGGGCCTCACGATCGCGCTGTCCACGCTGTCGTACGGCGCGGCGAGCTTCCTGCTCCAGGCGATCGGCGTGGACGCGCCCGGCAAGGCCGCGACGATGGGCACGGCCCTGGCGATCCTGGTGCTCGGCAGCCTCGCCAACATCGTCGGCCGCCGGACGCTGTCAACTTCACGACCGTCGGCTTCTACGTCGCGTTCGGGCTGCCGGTGTGGGGCGCCGCGCTGCTGCACCTGCGCGGCGGGTGGCGTCCGGGGTCGTTCAGCCTCGGCCGGTTCAGCGCCCCGGTGACGTACGTGGCGGCGCTGTGGCTGGCCGTCCAGACGATCAACATCTGCTGGCCGCGCGAGACCGGCGACGCCTGGTACATCGAGTGGAGCATGGTCCTGACCCTGACCGTGGTGGGCCTGGCCGGGACGGCGCTCTACCTCGGCTGGGCACGCCACCGGATCGCGCCCGCCTACGGCGAGTCCGAGCGGGCCGAGCAGGCCGGGCAAGCGGGACGGGCCGGGCACCCGGGGGCGTGATGTGGGGGGATCGGCGAAGGGGTGAGGCGGATGGGCCGCCCCGGACGGCGACATCGCGGCCATCGAGGAGGCGGCCGGACGGTGCACCTGGCTCTTCCACATCTCTGACTGGCATTTCCAGGACGTTCCCCCGATGGACGTGGGCATCGCCGTCCTGAGCCCCGACGGCCGGACGGTAGTGATCATCGCCGCCACCGACGCGGATTGACGACCAGCGGTAATGGCACGTTTATCGGGAGTTTGTGGAAAAGGTTCGACGGACCGGCGATTTCGCCGATGTTCGCGGGGCGGGCGCCTGCCGAGAATGGCGGCGTCCTGGAGCCGGGTCCCCGGCCCCACCCCCGTTCTGGAGCCGTTCCCCCCGGCTCCATCGCGAACAGGAGCGAATCGACGTGCTATCCACCCCCAGGCTCGCGGCGAAAATGGTGTTCGCCGCGGCTCTGACCGCGGGAACCATCGCCGTACCGCAGGCCGCGCAGGCCGCGGAGAACCCGTACGAGCGCGGTCCCGACCCGACGGAGTCGAGCATCGAGGCCCCGCGCGGCCCGTTCTCGGTGTCGGATGACAGCGTCTCGTCGTGGTCGGTCTCCGGCTTCGGCGGCGGGACGATCTACTACCCGACGACCACCTCCGAGGGCACGTTCGGCGCGATCGCGATCGCACCCGGCTTCACCGCCAGCCAGTCCAGCATGTCCTGGTACGGGCCGCGGCTCGCCTCGCAGGGCTTCGTCGTCTTCACGATCGACACCAACTCGCGCTTCGACCAGCCCGACAGCCGCGGCCGGCAGCTGGAGGCCGCGCTGGACTACCTGACCGGGCGCAGCAGCGTCCGGAACCGGATCGACTCGTCCCGCCTCGCCGTGATGGGGCACTCGATGGGCGGCGGCGGGTCGCTCGAGGCGGCCCTCGACCGTCCGGAGCTCCAGGCGGCGATCCCCCTGACCCCGTGGAACCTGAACAAGAACTTCCGGAACGTCCGCGTCCCCACGATGATCATCGGGGCCGAGAACGACTCGGTCGCGTCGGTGACCTCGCACTCCGAGCCGTTCTACGAGAGCATCCCCGCGTCGGCGGAGAAGGCGTACCTGGAGCTCAACAACGCCAGCCACTTCGCGCCGAACACCTCGAACACGACGATCGCGAAGTTCAGCATCTCCTGGCTCAAGCGGTACGTGGACAACGACACCCGCTACGACCAGTTCCTCTGCCCCCCGCCGAGCCGCAGCAGCGACATCTCCGAGTACCGCGACACCTGCCCCAACTCCTAGCCCCCCGCCGCTAGCCACCGCCGCTGGCCACCATCGCCGTCTACCGGCCGGGCCGCCCGTTGCCTCCCCGCACGGGCGGCCCTTCGCCGTCCTCGGGGCCGTTGCCGTGCAGGCCGCTGCCGTGCAGGCGCAGGGCGCTCAGCGCGAGGACGAGCTCGACCAGGTCGCGCGGGCGGGCCAGCGTCCGGCCGGTGAGCTGCTCGATCTTGCGGAGCCGGTTGAGGACGGTGTTGCGGTGGCAGAACAGCCGGTCCGCGGCGCGGGCGGCGGAACCGTCGCACGCCAGCCAGGTGCCGAGGGTCGTCAGCAGGACGTCGCGGAAGGCGGGGTCGACGTCCGTGAGGCCGCCGAGCGCGACGTGCCCGAGCCGCCCGGCCAGGCGGGGCTGGGACAGCACGAGGGCGTCGGGGAGGCGGCGGTCCAGCCGGGCGATCTGGTTGCCGGGGCCGCGGCAGGTGCGCAGGGCCAGTTCGGCGAACCAGCGGGCGCCGCCCAGTTCGGCGAGGGAGTCGACGACGGGACTGACGCCGGCGTGCGAGCGCGCGTAGGGGCGGACGGCGGCGACCAGGTCGTCGAGTTCCGCGGTGCCGAGCGCGACGAGCGCGACCTGGGCGTCCGTGCGCAGCCGCCAGATGAACCGCATCCCGGCCGTGTCGCCGGGGCGCCGTTCTGCGCCGTCCCCGAACCCGCTCTCCGCGCCGAGCATGACGACGGCGTAGCGGCCGGTCGCGGGCAGCCCGAGGACGGACGTCGCGGTGGACAGCAGCCCGCCGTCGGCGCCCTGGCCGTCGAGCAGCGCGTCCACGATCGCCTGGACGCGTTCCTCGCTGCGGCGCGCCAGCGCGAGTTCGGTGCGGTGGTAGGAGGCGGCCGCGGCGCCGGACTGCTGGTCGATCGTGTCCCAGGTGCGGGTCGCCTGGCGGATCAGCGTCGGGACGTTCTCCGGGTCGTGCCGGTCGACGACCTCGACCACGGCCTCCCAGAACACCTTCCCGGCGAGCCGGTAGGAGCGGAGCAGCTGGTCGAGCGGCTGCCCCTGGTGGGCCCGGCGCTGCCCGAGCCGCTGCGCCCATTCGAGGTCGGCCCGGCCGCGGCCGGGTTCGAGGATCGTCTCGAAGCCGTGCCCGAGCCCGGTATGGCACATCTCCCACACGTCGCGGGAGAACGACTCGTCGCGGTCGACGCCGTCGCCGGACAGGATCTCGGCGGTGAGCCGGTCGGCGAGGTCGGGCAGGCGGTCGGTGAGGCGCAGCACCGCCTTGCGCATGATCTCGCGGTCGGCCCTGTGATCGGTGCCGCGGTCGGCACCGCGGTCGGCCGTGCGGTCGGCGCTCATCCCGCCGGCCGTTCCGATCCGTCCTCCCATCACCGTGGGCCACCTCCAGCACAACGCGGGGGCCTCATCGTGCCATTTCGGGCACCCAGCGGCCATCGTCCGGCGGTCAGACTGTGCCCCGGCACAATCGGGGCCCGTCCTGATTGCGCCCCGTCCCCGAAACAGAACGGCGCTCTGGACCCGTCCCGGGGACACGTGTTGACCTATGGGCCCGCTCCCTTGAAGCCCCGTCCGATAGAGGTTCATTGTAGAGGCTCGTTCTAGAGATTCGTTCTAGCCGAGACCCCGTTCCGGTCGAGGTCCGCGTCTGGCCGAGTTCGCTCAGGCGAAGCTCACAAAGCGACGCCCACAAGCGACGCTCCCACCAAGCGACGCTCACGCCAGGCGAGGCTCGCACCGGCCAAGGTTCGTTCCCGCAGAGGAGGACCGGCATGGCACAGGCACACCCACCCCAACGGATCCACGGACGTGAACGCGAACTCGACACCATCGGCGCGACGCTCGACCGGGCCCGCGACGGGCACGGCGGCTCCCTGGCGATCGTCGCCGACGCCGGCATGGGGAAGACGACGCTCCTGGAGGCGGCGGTGCACCGGGCCGCGCCCGGCTTCCGGACGCTCGGCACCACCGGCGTCCCGCGCGAGACGACCGTCCCGTACGCGGGGCTGCACCGGCTGCTCCGGCCGCTGTCCGGGCTGATCGCGGAACTGCCCCCCGCGCACCGGGACGCGCTCGGCGCGATCACCGGCGGCGACGCGCGGCACGGCACGCCGTTCGTCCTGTACGCCGCGGTGTGCGAGCTGCTGAGCCGGGCGGCCCGGGACCGGCCCCTGCTGTGCTGGGCCGACGACGCCCAGTGGCTCGACCGGGTGTCGCTGGAGGCACTGGCGTTCGCGGCGCGCCGCGTCCAGGACGAACCCGTCGCGGTGCTGTTCGCCGCGCGCGGCGAACAGCGGGACTCCGACGGCCTCGCCGGCATCCGGCGGCTGCGCCTCACGCCCCTCGACGACGACGCCGGCCGCCAGGTGTTACACGATGCGCTCGGGGACGCGCTGGGATGCGCGGTCCCGCACGGTACCGCCTGCGGCGACCTCGCCGAGGAGATCGTCGACCTCGCCTGCGGCGCGCCGCTGGCGATCCGCGAACTCGCCGCCGCACTGACCCCGGGGCAGCTGTCCGGCACCGCGCCGCCGCCCCGCTCGCTCCCCGCCGGCAGCGCGCTACGGTACCTGCACCGCCGCCGCTACCTGCAGCTTCCCGTCGGCGCCCGACGGCTCGTCCTCATGGCGGTGGCGGACGAATGGCTCAGCGCCGCCACCGTGACACGGGCAACCCGGACGGACGGCATCGGCCCGCGCGACCTCGACGCGGCCCGCGCGTCCGGGCTGCTGCGATTCGAGGGCGAGGCGGTGACGGTGCGGAACCGGCTCGTCCGGTCCTCGCTGTGGGCCGACGCGTCCCGCGAGGAACGCCAGGACGCGCACGCGCTGCTCGTCGAGATCCTCGTGCACGAATGGCAGCGGCCGTGGCGGCTGTGGCACCGCGCGGCCATGACGGGCGAACCCGACGACCGGCTCGCGGGCGCGCTCGCGGCGGCGGCGCGGGCGTCGCAGAAGGCCGGCCGGTACGCCGACTCGTGGCGGATCTGGCAGCGCGCCGCCACCCTCACCGCCGACCACGCCGCGCGGACGGACCGGCTGCTGTCCGCGGCCGGCGACGCGTGGGCGAGCGGCCGGTCACGGCGGGCCCGCTCGCTGCTGCGGCAGGTCCGCCCGTTCACGTGCGCCGAGACCCGCGCCGCCCACGCCGGCCTGCTGCGCGGCGAGATCGAGGTGGCGGCGGGGTCCCCGGCGACGGCGGTCCCCATGCTCCGGGACGCGGCGGAGCGGCTCGCGGGCGGCGACGCGGACGCCGCGCTGACCGCGCTGATGTGGGCCGCCGAGGCCGCCGACGCGGCCGGCGACCACCGCGCCTATCTGGAGATCGCCGACCGTGCCGCGACGCTGCCCCGCGGCCCGCGCGGCGGCGTGCCCGGCGACCCGCTCGGCGGCGTGCCCGGCGACCATGCCGGGGCCGAGCTGCGCGGCGAGCTGATCCGCACCCACCTCGCGGGCGTCGCCGCCACGATCCGCGGCCGCTACGCGGAGGCGGCGGAGCGGCTCGGACGCGCCGTCCTGCTCGGCGCGGAGACCACCGACCCGGCCGCGCAGGCGTGGGCGGCGCTCTCCGCGTTCACGCTCGGGGACGGGCCGTCCACCCGGACCCTCGCCGCCGCCGCCGTCGCGTCCGCCCGGCGGGCCGGCAACGCGCCCATCGAGTCGTACGCACTGGTGATCGCCGGACGCAGCGAGGCGCTCCTCGGGCATCCGCCGTCCCCCATCGCCGCCTGCCACGACGGGCTGCGCCTCGCCCGCGCGACCCGGCTTCACGCCCACGCGGCCGAACAACTCGCCACGCTCGCGCTCACCGCCGCGTTCAACGGCGACGAGAACACCGTGCACGGGCACCTGGAACGGCTCACCGGCGCCGCCGACCGCCGCGGCCTCACCCGCGCCGCCGCGTTCGGCTCCTGGGCGCCCGCCTGCCTGGACCTCGCCGCGGACCGCCCCGCCGACGCCGCCGCCCGACTCCGCCTGCCCGGCGGCGCCGGCCTCGCCCACCCGCCGGCGCGGCTGATGGCCGTCCCGCACCTGGTCGAGGCGCTCGTCCTCGACGGCCGGCGCGCGCAGGCCGTCGGCGCGTTCGAGCACTACCGCCGCTGGACGGACGGCCTGGACGGGACGGCACGTGCCCCCGGGCGCGCGGCGCTCGCGCGGCGCTGCCTGGCGCTGCTCGCCGACTGCGACACCGAAGCCGGGGAGCACTTCACCGAGGCGCTCCGCCTCCACGAGGCCGCCGGCGCCGTGTTCGACCTGGCCCGGACGGAACTGCTGTTCGGGCACCGGCTCCGGCGCGACCGCCGCCCCCGCGCCGCCCGCGAGCACCTGCGCGCCGCACTGCGGATCTTCGAGCGCTACGACGCCGCCCCGTGGACCGCGCGGGCCCGCGCGGAACTGCGCGCCGCCGGCGAGACCATCACGCCCATGCCCGTCCTCGAGCCGGCCCCACCGGCCGGCGCACGCGAGATCGGGGCGGACGGCGGACCGGGCACCGCGACCGCGACGCGCACGGCGAACGGCTTCGGGAAGCTGACCGCCCAGCAGGCCCACATCGCGCGGCTGGCCGCCGAAGGCGCCACCAACCGCGAGATCGCGGCGCGTCTGCTGCTCAGCCCGCGGACCATCGACCACCATCTCCGCAACGTCTTCACCCGCCTGGGGATCCGCTCGCGCGTCGAACTGGCCCGCCTGATCCGCTGACCGCAAGACCCGCCACACCACGCACGCCGTCATACTGCCGGGGCGGACGGAAGGTCAGCGGACGGTCTCGTACTCCTCCGCGCCCTCCGCAGCGTCGCGCTTGCCCTTCTTCTCCTTCTTCCGGGCGCGCTCCTCCTCGTCCATCGCGTCCTCGTGCGTCCGGACGACCTCGCTGTCGTGGATCTCGCCGCGCCAACCCTCGACCTCGTCGGGACGCGTCAGCGACTGCGTCATCACGTACCGGCGGAAATGCTTGAGCTCCAGCCGGACGCGGCGCCCCTGAGCGCGCCAGAGGTTCCCGGCCCGCTCGAAGAAGCCCTGCGGGTGGTATTCCAGGACGAGCAGGACGCGGGTCAGGTTCGGCGACAGTTTGTGGAAACTGACCGTCCCGTCCACGTGCCCCTTGGGCCCCTTGGACCGCCACACGATGTGCTCGTCCGGGACCTGCTCGACGATCGTGGACTCCCACGTCCGGCTGGACCAGAAGATCTTCGCCTTCCAGGTCAGCTTCCCGTCGGACTCCTGTTCGACGCTCTCCACCTTCTTCATGAAGGACGGGTAGTCCTGGAACCGCGTCCACTGGTCGTAGACGAGACGGCGCTGCGCACCGATGTCGACGTGCTCGACGATGTTGGTGACCTTCACCTTCGTCGCGCCGCCGCCCTCGCCGCCGCCCTTGCCTGCGTCCTCGCCCTCTTCGTCGCCGTCGTCCTTGCCGCCGCCCGGGATGGCGCCGCCGACGGTGTCCTTGAGGCGTCCGAACACGCCGTGGCCGTTCTTCTCACCGGCCTGCTCGTCGGACTCGTTCTTCGTCTCGCTCTTCTCCGAAGCGTTCCTCTGCCCGGACTTCCGCTCGGGCTCCTCCCGGTTGGACGAGTCGTCCTCGCCCCGGCGGCCGCTGAGCGCCCGGCCCGCCGCGACGGCCGCGCCCGCGCCGAGCAGGACGCCGCCGGCCGTGCCGATGGCCCGCCCGCCCGGCAGGCTCTTCGCGATACCGCCGCCGCCGGGCAGTTTCTTGGTGATGTCGCTCAGGCCGGGCGTCCGCTTGCGGCGCCCGCCCGGCAGCCGTTTTGCGATGTTTCCGATGGGCAACCCGCCCATCCGGCTTCCGCGTTTCATCATGCGTTCCTCACTTGGGGGTTGTGACGATCTCGCCGTCGCGGATCTCGCCGCGCCAGCCCGCCACCTCGTCGGGATGCGTCAGCGACCGCGTCATCACGTGACGGCGGAAGTGCTTGAGTTCGAGTCGGGCACGGCGCCCCTGGGCGCGCCAGAGGTTGCCGGTCCGCTCGAAGAAGCCCTGCGGGTGGTATTCCAGGACGAGCAGGACGCGGGTCAGGTTCGGGGTCAGCTCGTGGAAACTGACCGTCCCGTCCACGTGCCCCTTGGGCCCCTCGGACCGCCACACGATGTGCTCGTCCGGGACCTGCTCGACGATGGTCGACTCCCACGTCCGGCCGGACCAGAAGATCTTCGCCTTCCAGGTCAGCTTCCCGTCGGACTCCTGATCGACGCTCTCCACCTTCTTCATGAAGGACGGATACTCCTGGAAGAGCGTCCACTGGTCGTAGACGAGACGGCGCGGGGCGCCCACGTCGGTCTGTTCGACGATGTTGGTCGGCTTCCCCCTTCGTCCACGCCCGAAGATGCGGGCGAGGGTCTCCTTCAGAGCCGTCCATCCGAAGCTCAGCAACGCCCGAGCCGGGGACTTGCCCTCATGCAGCGCCTTGACTCCGGCCAGAGCGGCCTTGACGAGCGGGCCTCCCTGCTCCGCCTTGGCCGTGAGATCCCGGACGGCGCGCTCCAGCCGCCGCTCAAGCCGCTGGACGACCCCGTCCAGCGCCCGGCGGACCAGGCGCCGTACCGACGGCGCGGCCAGGGCACCACCCGCACCGACGGCCAGCCCCGTCCGGAAGTTCATGTCGTATCCACCTCGTCGCCCGCACACGTACGGCGCCGCATTACCCGGTCAACTCAGGGCAAAACAGACCGCAGGCCGGCGTGAAGCCGCCGGCACCGCGAAAGCCCAGGTCATCGCGTCAAGAAATGACGCGCCCGCTCCCCCACCTCAGGCTCAGCCGCGGCAAGCAGGTCCGGCCCACTCTCAACGGTTTCGTTGCCGGGCCGCACGATCACTGGCCGCTGTCACATCGTTTCCAAGGACCCTGTATCCAGCGTGGACGGCTTCCGCGCCGTCCTCAGCGACCGTCCAGCACTGGATCCGTGGTGTACGCCGACCGCCGCGAGGGTGGCTCACCAGGTGACGGGGACGGCGGTGGGACCTGCGTCGGCGTAGCCGCGGGCCCAGGTCAGATCCTCGACCTCGACCTGCAGGCGGAGACCGGGCAGGCGACGGGCGAGGGCGCTGAAGGCGGCGGGGGGCGGCATGTCGGAGTCTTCGGTGGCGGCCGGCCAGACCGGCGAAGAGCGGCGCAAGGCGCGGCGCCGCGCCGTGAATGCGGCCGGCGTCCCATCGGGCGCGGCCGAGCCGGCTCAGCGCGTCCGGCTGAGTTGCATCGCCTCCCCGAGCCGCGCGAGCTTGTGCGGGTTGCTGACCGCGTAGATGCGGGTGATCCGTCCCCCCTCGATGACCAGGCTGACCGCGGTGTTGAGCTCACCGTCGAGATCGATCCGCAGTGCGGGGGCGCCGTTGAGCCACATGGCCCCGATGCGGGCGCCGGGCACGACCCTCGGGAAGCCGGCGAGCATCCTGGCCACGCGCTTCGCGCCCTCGACCGGGCGCCTGAGCGTGGGCACCAGCCCGCCGCCGTCGGCGACCAGCACCACGTCGGGCGCCAGTACGTCGAAGAGGCCCTGGAGATCGCCGGTCTGGATCGCCGAGCGGAACCGTTCCACGGCGGCCCGCTGCTCGGCGTGGCTCACCTCCATGCGGGGACGGCGGGCCGCCACGTGCCGCCGAGCCCGGTGCGCGATCTGCCGGACCGCGGCCGGGGTCTTCTCCAGCGCATCGGCGATCTCGTCGTACGGCACGTCGAAGACCTCCCGCAGGACGAACACCGCCCGCTCCGCCGGGCCGAGCGTCTCCAGCACCATGAGCATCGCGATCGAGACGCTCTCGGCCAGTTCGACGTCCTCCGCCACATCGGGACTGGTCAGCAGCGGCTCGGGCAGCCACTCCCCGATGTAGTCCTCCCGCCGCCGCGCCACGGTGCGGAGCCGGTCGAGCGCCTGCCGGGTCACGATCCGCACCATGTAGGCCCGCGGATCGTGCACCTCGGCCTGGTCGACGGCGGCCCAGCGCAGCCAGGTCTCCTGGACGACGTCCTCGGCGTCGGCCGCCGAGCCGAGCATCTCGTAGGCGACCGTGAACAGGAGGTTCCGGTGGGTGATGAAAGGGTCGTCGCTCATGCCGGCCAAGCCACGTCCTTCGTCGGCTGTGCGAGGGGCCGCAGGTCGCAGGACGCGGCGAACCCCTGCGCCTCGATCCCGGGCTTCGCCGCGTCGAGCCCCTCGTTGTGGGCCTGGAGGTAGCCGAGGTCCAGGCACCAGGTGCACCCGATGAGCGACGCGACCGCCATGTGGGCGAACGACTTCAGGTCGGCGTCCAGCCTGTTCCACTTGTGCGCCTTGCGGCCGAACGCGCTCATGTCCTTGACCAAGGTGGGGTAATGCCACATCACCTCGGCCGGCTCGGGGACGTCGCCGACCATCCTGCGGCTGAAGATCTTCACGAGACCGCCGACGACGCGGTGAGTTCCGTCCGGGGAATCCGGGGCGTGCTCGCCATGTCTCCTCCTGCTGTCGATCGCTCACTCTTGTGCATCGCCTCGACATGGAGACGCCGCGCGCGGCCGTGTTGTGACATCACGCGGATCCGGTTGCGGGGTCCCGGGTCGCCCTCCGGCGCTTGTCATATCCGCGTGAATCTCCCTGTAACCACTGGCATGGACGCCCGCGGGTGGCCACGCCTCCGGCCGGGGCACCCGCCGCCCTGTTCTCTCCCGCCCGTTCTCGTTACTGTTTCCGGCGTGTTGATGGGGCGAGATCGCGAGCGGGACTGTATCGCCGGGCTGCTGAAGGCCGCCCGTTCCGGACGAAGCCGAACCGTGGTGATCCAGGGCGAGGCGGGCATCGGCAAGACCGCGCTGCTCGACCAGATCGCGTCGGACGCCGGGGACATGCGGCTCATCCGCGGCGCCGGCATCGAATCCGAGACGGAGCTGCCGTTCAGCGGCCTGCACCTGATGCTGTACCCCTACGGCGACCGGTTCGACGGGCTGCCGGGGCGGCAGGCGGAGGCGCTGCGGTCGGCGTTCGGTCTGGCCGCCGGGCCGGCCGGCGACCGCTTCCTGATCGGCGCGGCCACCCTCACGCTGCTGTCCGAGCTGGCCGCCGACCGTCCCGTGGTGTGCCTGGTCGACGACGCGCAGTGGCTCGACCGGGCCTCGCTGGACGCGCTGCTGTTCGCCGCCCGCAGGCTCAGCGCCGACCCGATCTCCATGATCTTCACGGTCCGGGACACCGCCCGTCCCTTCCCCGACCACGGCATCGACGTCCTCCAGCTGGCGGGGCTGGACCGCGCCGCCGCCGAGGAGCTCGTCGCGGAGCACGCGCCCGGCCTGACCGTCCCGGTACGGGAACGGCTTCTGGACGAGGCGGCCGGCAATCCGCTCGCCCTCATCGAGCTGGCGAACGCCGCCGGGGCACGGCCCGCCGGCCACGCGGGGCCGCTGCCGGTCGGCCGCCGGGTGCAGGAGGCGTTCCGACGCCAGCTCGCCGAGCTGCCCGACGCCACCCGCCTGCTGCTCCTGGTGGTCGCCGCCGACGGCACCGCCGACCTGGGCGTCGTCCTGCGCGCGGCGACGGCGCTCGGTCTCGGCCCCGCCGACCTCGGTCCCGCCGAGGAGGCCAGGCTCGTGGTCCTGAGCGGCGAGGACGTGCGGTTCCGGCATCCGCTGATCCGCGCCGTCACCTACCAGAACGCCGCCCACCATCAGCGGATCGCCGCCCATGACGCCCTGGCCGGGGCGCTCCGCGGCGACGAGCACGCCGACCGCCGCGCCTGGCACCTGGCCGCGGCCGCCACGGGCCCGGACGAGGACGTCGCGGCGGAGCTGGAGCGGGCCGCGGACCGCGCCGGGCATCGCGGCGGGACGGCCGCCGTCGCCGCCGCCTACGAGCGCGCGGCGCGGCTCAGCACCGACCCGGAGGGCAAGGCCCGGCGGCTCGTCCACGCGGCGCGGGCCGACTACGACGCCGGCCGGCCGGACCGGGCGACCCGCCTCGCCGCCGAGGCCGCGCAGCTCACCGCCGAGGACGGGGTCATCGCCGAGGCCACCTTCATCCGCGCCCAGGTCGCCTACGAGCGCGACTCGCCGGCCGCGGACGCCGCGCTCGCGCTGGAAGGGGCGACGCTCATCACGGGGAGCGACCCGGAGCAGGCGGTGTCGATGCTGACGGAGGCCGTCTGGTCGGCCCGGGACGCCGGCGCGCACGATCTCGTGCGGCGGAGCGTCGAGCGGCTGAGGACGGTGCGGCTCCCGGCGGGGTCGCCGAAGGTCCCGGTGACCAGCGCTCTGATCGCGTACGGGCGGCTGCTCGACGGCGGCGTGACCGAGGCCGTACCGCCGATGCGCGCGCTGGTCGGGGCCGCGCTGAACGGCGACGTCGAAGACCTCGTCGAATGCGTCATCGCCGGCTACATAGGGCTTGTCGTGGCCGACGATCGCGCCGCGGCGACGCTGCTGGAACGCATGGCCGCGGACGCCAGGGCGCAGGGCGCGCTCGGCTGGCTCCCGTACATCCTGGAGCCCCTCGCGATCGCACGGCTCCTGCTCGGCGACATGCGGGGCGCGGAGTCGGCGGCGGCGGAAGGCATCTCGCTGGCCACCGACATCGGCATGGACATGCAGGTCACCGCATTGAAGTGCATCGCCGTCCGGCTGGAGTCGGACGCGGAGCGCAGCCGCGCCGAGGCACCCGAGGTCCTCGGGCACGCCGACCTGCATCCGACCAACGCCGCGCTGGCGTCCTGGGGGCTCGGGCTTCTCGACCTCGCCGACGGCCGCGCCGACACCGCCCTGGAGCACTTGGACGCGGTGTGTTCGGGGCCTGCCCGGCACGACCTCCTGATCCGCGCCGTGCCCGACCACGCGGAGGCCGCCGTGCGGGCCGGACGTCCCGACCTGGCCCGAACCCACCTTCCCGCGTTCGAGGCGTGGGCCGCGGCAGCATCGAACACGACCACGTCGAGCACAGCAACGTCGAATACGGCCACGTCGAATACGGCGATGGTGGCGCGATGCCGTGCACTGCTGGCCCACGGCGACGAGGCCGACGACCATTTCCGCGCCGCGCTGAGCCTGCACGGCGACCACCCGTACGACGCCGCGCGGACCCGGCTCCTCTACGGCGAGTGGCTGCGCCGCCGGCGCCGCCGCACCGAGGCCCGGACGGAGCTGACCGCCGCCGCGGACGCGTTCGCGCGTCTCGGCGCCGACGGCTGGGCCGAGCGCGCCCGCATGGAACTGGAGGTGCTCGGCGACCGGCCCGCCGCACGCGCCGGGGACACCGACCCCCTGAAGCGGCTCACCCCGCAGGAGTTGCAGGTGGTGCGGCTCGCCGCCGCCGGGCTCAGCAACCGCGAGATCGGCGCGCAGCTTTATCTGAGCCCCCGCACGGTCGGGCATCACCTCTACAAGGCGTACCCGAAGATCGGTGTCACCCGCCGCATGGAGCTGGCCCGGCTGGTATCGGTCACCTGACTTAGCCGCTCCGCCGCGCCTGCCGGACGCGTCCCGGCCGGAACCGTTTCCGGGCCCGCGTTTCCGCTCTGACCTGTGCCGTTCAACGTCCGTACGCCGACCGATGCGGGCCGCGTGACCGCACGCCTAGCGTCAAGTCCACCTCGAACAAGCTCGAATGGGCTGGATTGGAGAACGAAATGCTTCTCGAGAACAAGACCGCGGTCATCTACGGCGGCGGCGGATCGATCGGCGGCGCCATGGCGCGCGCCTTCGCGGCCGAGGGCGCGCGGGTGTTCCTCGCCGGCCGGACGCCCGCCACGCTCGACGCCGTCGCCGACGGCATCCGGGGCGCGGGCGGCCTCGCCGAGACGGCGCGCGTGGACGCCCTGGACGAGGCCGCCGTGAACGGCTGGGTCGACTCCGTCGCGGAGACCGCCGGCAGCGTCGACATCTCGGTCAACGTCATCTCCCAGGACGCCCTGTTCGTTCCCATGATCGAGATGCCGGTCGGGGACTTCGCCCGGTCGATGGAGAAGGTGGCCCGGTCGTTCCTGCAGACCACGCAGGCCGCCGCCCGCCACATGGTCAAGCAGGGCTCAGGCGTGATCCTGCACTTCGGCGGTGCCGACCCCGGCAACCGCATGGCCGGTATGGGAACCGTGCAGATCGGCGCCGACATGGTCGAGGCGATGCGCCGTCAGTGGGCGTGCGAACTGGGGCCGCATTCGGTCCGGGTGCTGTCGATGCGGACCGGCGGCATCCCCGAAAGCATGCCCGATGTACCGGAGATCGCCCCGGTCAAGGAGCAGATGGTGGACGCCACCCTCCTCAAGCGCGCCGCGACCCTCACCGACGTCGGCCGCGTCGCCGCGTTCCTGGTGTCGGACCACGCCGCCAGCCTGACCTCGACCCAGGTGAACATCTCCGCCGGGGCCCTAGTCGACTGACCGGGCTGACTCGACCGGCTGGGCCGGGCCACCGCCCATACCTGCCTGGGCGGGGCCCACCTGGGTGATGACGAAACCGCTGTTGGGCATCGCGGGGGCGCGCCGGGGATCGATGCGCAGGTCCTGGGCCGGTACGGAGTAACTCGTCCACCGGGTCAGGGCGGTCACCGAGACCTTCATGAGGTCCTTGGTGATCCATTCCCCGGCGCACCGATGTCCCTCGTAGTGGTCACCGCCGCCTTGCGGGATCATGGAGTAGGCGTCCGGGTCCGTGCCGAGGAAACGCTCCGGCCGGAACTGCTCGGGACGCTCCCACAGGCGCGGGTCGTGGTCGGTGCCGTGAAGGTCCAGGAGGACGCGCCGGCCCTTGGGAATTCGGTGGCCCCGCCATTCGAAGTCGCGGGCGGCGCGCGCGGCGACCAGCGGGAAGAACGGATAGAAGCGCCGCACCTCCTGGACGAACGCTTCCAGGAGTTCCGGATCGTCTTCTGCCGCGAGCCGGTTCCGCCACTGCGGGTTGCCGTGCAAGGCCAGCGCGGCGAACACCACGAAGCGGGCCACCGCGACCGTGGGCCGCAGGACGTTGAGCAGTTCCACCGCCGCAACGCGCGGTGGCAGGAGCCGTCCGTCCGTGTCCTGGTACCTGGCCATCGTGTCCAGGGCCGTCCCATGGTCCGGTCTCGCACGGGATCGGGTGACGTGCTCGGCGGCCCAGCGGTCGGCGAGCCTGCGCGCGGCACGTCCACGCAGGTAGCGGGGGCCCACCGCCGCCGGGGCCTCGATCAGCGCGGTGAGCAGCCGGGTGACCTCGGGGAGCTGGCGCGCCGTGACCGGTACTCCCGACCACGCGCACACCGCCTCGCACAGCATTTCGCTGACCTCGTCGAGCAGGACGACCTGCCGTTTCTCCCGCCATCCCTCGATGCGTCCCCGCCAGAGCCGGGCCGTGACGTCGCGGAGGTCGTCGCGGGCGTCCTGCGTCATCAGCGACATGAACATTGCCTTGCGGGCCCGATGCCGCTCCCCGTCGAGCGACTGCACGCCCGCTTCGCCGAACAGGGTGAGGCGCAGCCGGCTGGGAGCCGCACCGGCCCGGACCAAACGGTCCGGATCGTAGAAGACGCGGGCGGCGTCCGCGCCGGTCATGCAGGTGGTCTTCTGGAGCAGCAGCCGCGTGTCGAAGACGTCGCGGTCCCGCTGCCGGGCGCGGGCCGGCAGCAGGCCGTAGGGTCGCGCCGCCAGCGGCAACGTGTCGTCCAGCCGATCCATGAGGCCGGTCAGGTGCATGATGCTCCTCAGGGCGTGATGACGAGTTTGCCGCGTGTATGGGCGCTGCGGCTGGCGTCGAACGCGTCGCCCACCTGGTCCAGGGAGAACGTGCCGGCGACCTCGACCGTGAGGGCGCCGCGGTCGGCGAGGGCGGCCAGCCGGGCCAGCGCGGCGCCGTCCGGGCGGACCCAGATCCAGTGCCCGCCGTGCTTTTCCACTTCGCTCTCGGTGACGGAGACGTGCCGTCCTCCCGGCCGCAGAACCGACAGCGTGGTGTCGAGCTGGCCGCCGGCGAAATCGGCGACCGCGGACACGCCGCCCGGTGCCAGTTCCCCGACGCGGTCCGCCAGCCCCTCCCCGTAGGTCACCGGTTCGGCGCCGAGTTCCCGCAGGTAGTCGTGGTTCGATTCGGACGCCGTGCCGATGACGTGGGCGCCCCGGTCACGGGCGATCTGGACGGCGAGGCTTCCCACGCCGCCGGACGCGGCGTGGACGAGCAGCACGTCGTCCGGGCCGGCCTCCAGGCGGTCCAGGGCGCGCTGCGCGGTCATCCCCGCGAGCGGCAGGCCACCGGCCTGGTTCCAGCCGAGCGCGGCGGGCTTGCGCGCCACGTCGTCCGCGGACACGGTGACGTACTCCGCGAACGTCCCCGCGCCGATGACGTCCTTGCGGGCGTAGGACATGACCTCGTCGCCCGGCGCGAACTCCGGTGTGTCGGGGCCGAGCCCCCGCACCACCCCGGCGACGTCCCAGCCCGGGACGACGGGGAACACCGCGTCCATCATCCCGTCCAGGCCGCCGGCCATGATCTTCCAGTCCACCGGGTTGACCCCGGCGGCACGCACCTCGATCAGCACCTGGCCGGGGCCGACCTTGGGTTCGGGGACGTCACCGACCTTCAGGCGCGAGTTGTCGGCGGCGAAGGAGTCATAGATGGCGGCACGCATGCACTCAACCTGCCACCGCACTCACCGGCTAAACCCGGCCCGGCGGCCGTGCCGGAGACCGATCCGAATCGACGCGTAGGCAATCTCCTACGTTTGACACGTAGGAAGTTACCTACGTATTATCGTGCGCATGAACATCACACATGTGCGGATGCTGACCGTGCCGGTCTCCGACCAGGACGCCGCCAAGACCTTCTACGCGGACACACTCGGGTTCGAGGTGGTGACGGACCAGTCCATGGGCCCGATCCGCTGGCTCCAGCTCGCGCCCAAGGGCGCGGAGACGAACGTCGTCCTGGCGGATCACATGCCCGGCATGACGCCGGGGAGCGTCCACGGGCTGATGCTGGAGACGTCCGACCTGGACGCCGACTGCGAGCGGCTGCGCCGCGCCGGTGTGGACGTCGACGGGCCACAGGACCTGCCGTGGGGACGTCAGGCCACGTTCACCGACCCCGACGGCAACGGCATCGTCCTGGCCGAGGGCTGAGGTGGCGGGGGCCGAGATGGCGAGTGCCGAGGTGGACGTCTTCGCGGCGCTGGCGAGCCCCGTCCGGCGCGAGCTGACGGCGCTGCTGCTGGACGGGCCGCAGCCGGTGAACGACCTGGCGTCCCATTTCACGATGAGCCGCCCGAGCGTCTCCGAGCACCTGAAGGTCCTGCGGGACGCCGGGCTCGTCAGCGAGCGGCGCAGCGGCCGGCAGCGCATCTACCGGCTGGAGGCGGGGCCGCTGCGGGAGCTGTCGGAGTGGCTCGGCCCGTACGAGCGGTTCTGGCGGGAGAGGCTGTCCGATCTGCGCGAACTGCTGGACGAGGAGGACGACCTGTGACCCCGATCGTCGAGGCCGCCGGGCTGGTCAAACGGTTCGGCGACGTGACCGCGCTGGCCGGGCTCGACCTGGTCGCCGAACCCGGCCAGGTGGTGGCCCTGCTGGGCCCGAACGGCGCCGGGAAGACAACGTTCGTGCGGTCCGTCGCCACCCTCGTCCGGCCCGGCGGCGGGACCCTGCGGGTGGACGGCGTGGACGCCGTCCGCGAACCGCACCGGGTCCGGCGGATCATCGGGCTGGCCGGGCAGTACGCGGCCGTGGAGGCAGCGATGACCGGACGGGAGAACCTGGAGATGATCGCCCGGCTGTTCGGGCAGAGCCGCCGCGGCGCGCGGGCGAGCGCGGCGGCGGTGCTCGAACGGCTCTCGCTGGGCGAGGTGGGCGACCGGCTCGTGCGCACCTACTCCGGCGGACTGCGCCGCCGCCTGGACCTGGGGGCGAGCCTGGTCGGCGCACCCCGGCTGCTGTTGCTGGACGAGCCCACGACGGGGCTCGACCCGCGCAGCCGCATCGAGCTGTGGGACGCCATCGGCGAACTGGCCGCCGGCGGCACCGATGTGCTGCTGACCACCCAGTATCTGGACGAGGCCGATCACCTCGCGGACCGGGTCGTGATCATCGACCGCGGCCGGGTCGTCGCGGAGGGCACGCCCCGGGAACTGAAATCCCAGGCCGGGGGTGATCTGGTCGAGATCCGCGTCCGCGACCACGCCGCGACGGTGGCCGCGGCGCGTGCGCTGGAGGGGCTCGGCGCCGTCCACTCCGACCCGCCGTCCCGGCTGGTGACCATGACCGCCGAGAACGGCCCGGACGACCTCATGCAGGCCGTCCGCGCCCTGGCCGGCCGGCACATCGCCGTCGAGGACATCACTCTCCGCCGCCCCACCCTGGACGAAGTCTTCCTCGCCCTGACCAGCACACCGACCCAGAGGAGCGTGGCATGACCGCCGCTGCGACACGGCCCGGCCACGTCGACCGGAACGCACCGCCCATCACCGCGTTCCCGCCGTCCGGCGGTGGCGCGGCGCCCCAGAGGAGGCCGGTATGACGGTGATGCGGGTCCCGGGCGGCGCCGCTCTGGGGGCGGCGAGCTGGGTCGTCGCCCGGCGGGGGATCCGCCGGACGCTCCGGACGCCGCAGATCATCGTGATGGGGCTGGTCCAGAGCGTCGCGTTCCTGTTCATCTTCCGGTACGTGTTCGGCGGGGCGATCGGCACCGGCGGCATCGGCCGGGCCGGCATGAGCTACGTCGACTACATGATCCCGGGGCTGCTGACGGTGAGCGGGCTGTTCGCCGGGATGAGCGCGGCGGTCGCGGTCGCCGACGATCTCATCTCCGGGTACCTCGACCGGCTGAAGTCGCTGCCGATGCCGCGCCTGGCCGTCATCGCCGGCCAGGTGCTGGCCGACGCCGTCCGCGTCACGCTGATCCTCGCGGTGAGCGCCGCGCTGGCCTTCGCCGTGGGCTTCCGGGTCCACGCGGGCTGGGGTTCCGCGCTCGCCGGGTTCGGCCTATGCGTGCTGTTCGGCTTCGCCTTCGTCTGGATGTTCGTGGCGCTGGGACTGCTCACGGCGAACCCGCAGGCCGCACAGGGCGTCGGTTTCCTGGCGTTGCCGCTGAGCTTCGTGTCCAGCGCGTACGTGCCGGTGGACACGATGCCCGGCTGGCTGCGCGGCTTCGCCGAGAACCAGCCGGTGACCGTCATGATGGACACCGTCCGGGCCCTCACCCAGGGCGAGGCCGCCGAGGCCCTGCTGGGCCACGGCAGCGGCCACTACGTGACGCGGGCGCTGGCGTGGACGGCCGGGATCATCGCCGTCTCCGCCGCCGTCGCCGTCACCCGTCTCCGCCGCACATGACCCGACAACGACCGGCACGACAACGACCGGCAGGCATCGGCAGGGCGGCGATCGACACGGCAGGACTGGCGTGGTGGCGGCCGAAACGGCGGCGGCCGGTGTGGTGGCGCCGGACGGGGCGGGACATACTTCACGAGACGGAACCGGGGGCGACATGAGTGATGAGCGCGCGTCGATCGAGGTGGACGAGTTCCTGCCGCATCCGCCGGCCAAGGTGTGGCGGGCTCTCACCGAGCCGGATCTGCTGGCCCGCTGGCTCATGCCGAACGACTTCAAGCCCGTGGCCGGGCACCGTTTCACGTTCGCGACGAGGCCGATCCCGAACATCGGCTTCGACGGGACCATCGCCTGCCGGGTCCTCGACATCGACGAGGAGCGGCTGCTGCGCATCAGCTGGGGCGGCGGCGGGCTCGACACGACGGTGACCTGGCGGCTCGTCCCCGAAGGGCGCGGCACCCGGCTGTTCATCGAGCACGCCGGTTTCGACCTGGACGACCCCGTGCACGCCTTCGCGTTCCGCGGTATGGGCAGCGGCTGGCGCTCGCACGTCATCCGCGCCCTCCTGGCCACCCTCGCCGAGATCGGGTGACCGCCACTCCCCCACCCCGGTGCCGCGCTCCGGCGAGACGTGTCCGCCGGCCGGACCCGGCTATGGACGGCTACCGGCGAAGGGCCCGGCTCAGGCCGGGCCCTTCGCCCGCGGGTCGGCGTAGACGCCTTCCAGCATGCCCGTGGCCTGGCCGACCTCGATGAGGTGGCCGTCCGGGTCGCGCAGGTAGCACCGCACCTCGGCCTCGCGGTCGATCGGCTCGGTCAGGAAACGGGCGCCCCGCGCGGTCGCCTCCGCGTAGAACGCGGCGATGTCGGCCACGCGAACGTTCATGAACGCCGAAACCGGGTCGCCCGGTTCGGGCGGCGACAGTGTGACGTTCGGTTTGTCCGGGGTGGGGCCGCCGCCCGGGTTCATGATGATCCATGTGTTGGCGACCTTCACGATGGCGGGGTTCTCTTCCAACACCACCTCACCGCCGAACACGTCCGCGTAGAACGCGCGGGACCGGGCCACGTCCCGCACGGTCAGGAAGTGCGTCAGTATCAGCCCCTGCTCGGGCGCCGGCAGCTCATCTCGGTTCACCATGGTCGCGTCCTCCCCCCGGACCGGTCATGCCCCTGGCTCCGGCTGCAAACCGGGTCGCCGGTCAGGCGACGGGCTCCAGGGGCGGCGGGCCGGGCTGGTCGGCGAACTGGGTGCGGTAGAGGTCGGCGTAGCGGCCGCCGGCGGCCAGCAGTTCCACGTGGGTTCCGCGTTCGACGATGCGGCCCTCCTCCACGACGAGGATCAGGTCGGCGGCCCGGACGGTGCTGAGCCGGTGGGCGATGACGACGGCGGTGCGGCCGTCGAGCGCCTCGGTCAGGGCCTCCTGGACGGCGGCCTCGGAGGTCGAGTCGAGGTGGGCGGTGGCCTCGTCCAGGATGACGACGCGCTGCCGGGCCAGGAGGAGGCGGGCGATGGTGAGGCGCTGGCGTTCGCCGCCGGAGAGGCGGTAGCCGCGTTCGCCGACGATGGTGTCGAGCCCGTCCGGGAGGCCCTTGATGAGGGCTTCGAGGCGGGCGCGGCGCAGGACGTCCCACAGGTCGTCCTCGGTGGCCTCGGGCCGGGCGAGGAGGAGGTTCTCGCGGATGGACTCGTGGAACAGGTGCCCGTCCTGCGTGACCATGCCGAGCGTGTCGCGGATGGCCTGGAAGGACAGGTCGCGGACGTCGACGCCGCCGAGGCGGACCGTGCCGGAGTCGACGTCGTAGAGGCGCGGGAGGAGCTGCGCGATCGTCGACTTCCCGGCGCCGGACGAGCCGACCAGCGCGACCGTCTGGCCGGGTTCGGCGCGGAACGACACGTCGTGCAGGACGTCGACGCCGCCGCGGGTGTCGAGGGTGGCGACCTCTTCGAGGGAGGCCAGGGACACCTTGTCGGCGGACGGGTAGGCGAAGCGGACGCCGTCGAACTCGACGGCGACGGGGCCGTCCGGGACGGCGCCGGGCTTGGCCTTCTCGGCGACGAGCGGCTCCAGGTCGAGGACTTCGAAGACGCGCTCGAAGCTGACGAGGGCGCTCATCACCTCGACGCGGGCACTGGCGAGGGCGGTCAGCGGCGCGTAGAGGCGGGTGAGCAGGAGGGCCAGGGCGACGACGGCGCCGGCGTCGAGGTGGCCGCGCAGGGAGAAGTAGCCGCCGAGGCCGTAGACGAGCGCGAGGGCCAGCGCGGACACCATGGTGAGGGCCGTGATGAAGACGTGCTGCACCATCGCGGTGCGGACGCCGATGTCGCGGACGCGGCGGGCGCGGGCGGCGAACTCGGCGGACTCGCGGGCCGGGCGGCCGAACAGCTTCACCAGCGTCGCGCCGGGCGCGGAGAAACGCTCGGTCATCTGCGTGCTCATCGCGGCGTCGTGCGCGGCGGCCTCGCGTTCGAGGCGCGCCAGGCGGCTGCCCATGCGGCGGGCCGGGAGGACGAAGACGGGCAGCAGGACCAACGCGAGCAGCGTGATCTGCCAGGAGATGCGGATCATCACGGCGAAGGTCAGCAGGACCGTCACCAGGTTGCTGACCACGCCGGAGAGGGTGTCGCTGAAGGCGCGCTGCGCCCCGATGACGTCGTTGTTGAGGCGGCTGACCAGGGCGCCGGTGCGGGTCCGGGTGAAGAACGCGATCGGCATGCGCTGGACGTGGTCGAAGACGGCGGTGCGCAGGTCGAGGATCAGTCCTTCGCCGATGCGGGCCGACAGCCACCGGTTGGCGAGGCCGAGGCCGCCCTCGGCGAGCGCGAGGAACGCGATCAGGATGGCGAGGTTGACGACGGTGGACGTCGCGGAGTCGTCGACGATCGCGTTGACGACCCGTCCGGCCAGCACGGGTGTCGCGACCGCCAGGACGGCCATCACCACGCTGAGCACCAGGAACGCGGTGAGCCGCCGCCGGTGGGGGCGGGCGAACCGGCCGATGCGCCGCAGCGTCGCCTTCGAGAAGGGCCTGCTGTCCCGCGCGTTCATCGCGTGGTGCAACGACATCCACGCCGTGACTTCCATGTCCATGAGGAACCCCGTTGATCACTTGGTACTGACCGTTCAGCAATGATCACCTAGGACGGATCACCAGAGCTGATCGTTAGCCTGGAAGAGCAAGCATGCGGCCTCAACAAAGGTTGAGGTCAAGTCGCCACCCGTGACCAGGGTCGCGCGGGGGTACGACATTTTCGAGGAAGGGCGGCACGTGGACATCGGCAAGCTCCGGACCGACACCCCCGGCTGCGCGAGAGTGGCCCACCTCAACAACGCCGGCGCCGCGCTGCCACCGCGTCCCGTGATCGACGCGGTGGCGGAGCACTTCACGCTGGAGAACACGATCGGCGGATACGAGGCGGCGGAACTGAACGCCCCGGCCGTCGAACGCTTCTACGACGCGGTGGCAAGGCTGATCGGCGCGCGCGCAGACGAGATCGCCTACGTCGAGAACGCCACCCGGGCCTGGGACATGGCGTTCTACGCGGTCCCCTTCGCCGAAGGGGACCGCATCCTCACGACGACGAGCGAGTACTCCAGCAACACGATCGCCTACCAGCAGGTGGCGGCGGCCAAAGGCGTGAGCGTGGAGGTCGTCCCGGACGAGGCCGACGGGACGGTGTCACTGGACGCGCTGGAAGCCACCCTGGCCAAGGGCGACGTCCGGCTGGTGTCGCTCAACCACATCCCCACGCACAACGGGCTCGTCAACCCGGCCGCCGACGTCGGGCGGCTGTGCCGTGAGCACGGCGTCCTGTACCTGCTGGACGCGTGCCAGTCGGCCGGCCAGCTCGCCCTGGACGTCGGCGAGATCGGCTGCGACATGCTGTCGGCGACCGGCCGCAAGTTCCTGCGCGGCCCGCGCGGGACCGGGTTCCTGTACGTGCGGCGGCAGATCGTCCCGACGCTCGAACCGCCGTTCCTCGACCTGCACGCCGCCACGTGGCAGGCCCCCGACGGCTTCGAGATGCGCGAGGACGCACGGCGCTTCGAAACATGGGAGCGGTACGTCGCCGGGCAGATCGGGCTCGGCGTCGCCGCCGACTACGCGGCCGATCTGGGTATCGCGGAGATCGAGGAGCACGTGACGGGGCTCGCGGCCGTGCTCCGCCGGAAACTGGCCGCCCGGCCTGCGGCGACGGTCCTCGACAAGGGCGAGCGGCCGTCCGGCATCGTCACGTTCACCGTGGACGGCCACGACCCCGCCGCCATCAAAGAGGCCGCGAAGGATCGCGGCGTCAACGTCAGCGTCGCGACCCCGCGCGCACACGGATATGACCCGGACGCCGTTCCTGCGGCCGTCCGGGCCTCCGTGCACTACTACAACACCGAAGACGAACTGGACCGGTTTCTGTCCGTCCTTCCCTGACCAAGGACGGGCGCGTCCGGTGGCCGGGGATGGAGACCGGCGGAACCGCCGGACGCGCCCTGGTGGGGGTCGGTTCGCGGGACAGGTGGTCGGGCGGGCGTCAGGTGTTCGGGCGAGCGGCGCTGATGTCGGCGAGCGCCGACACCTCGTCCCTCTCCATCGCCAGGTCCCCGATGGACACGATCCCGACCGGGCGGCCGTCCTCGAGCACCGGGAGCCGCCGCACGGCACGCTCCCGCATGACCTGCGCGGCCTTGTCCAGGGAGTCGTCCGGCCCGACGGTCGCGGTCGCGCTGCTCGCGATTCCGCCGATGTTCAACTGCGTCGGGTCACCGCCGGCGGCGAGCCCGCGGATCACCAGGTCGCGGTCGGTGACGAGCCCCAGCAGCTCGTCGCCGTCCGCCACCAGGACGGCACCGATGTCCTCGTCGCGCATCGCGCGGGCCACGGTCACGATGTCGAGCTCCGGGGACACCGACGTCGGCGAACCGGTCATGATCTCGCGGATCTTCGTTGCCATCGCTCACTCCTTGAGCCTCGTGGGTCGTCGCTGGGGCCCGGATGTCTCGGGCCCTACCCGGCAGAAACGGCCTCACTCATCGCTCACTCACGGAACGGCGCGAACAGCCGCTCGGCGGGCACTTCGTCCCACACGAGCCGGTTCGGATCCGCCGACGCGGGACGGACCGGAAGGACGCTGAACTCCACGTCCAGGGCGCCGGTCTTCACGAAACCGCCGGCGAGGGCCTGCAGCCTGCCGGCGGCCAGCCGGGGCTCGGCCTCGACCGAACCGGCCACCACGGCGAGGAACTTCGCGAACCGCACGGGATTCGCCCGCCGCTGCTCCTTGGCCTCCCGCACCAGCGCGATCATGAACGCATGCTGGCGCTTCATGCGCTCCGCGTCCGAGCCGCCCCCCATGGCGCGTGACCGGACGAAGGCGAGTGCCCGGGTGCCGTCCAGCGTGTGCGTCCCGGCGGGCAGGTCCAGACCGGCCTTCGGGTCGGCGACCGGCTCCGGCAGCGTCATCTCGACGCCGCCGAGCGCGTCCACCATTTTCCTGAACGCGGCGAAGCCGATCACCACGGTCTGGTCGATCTGCACCCGGGTCAGCGACTCCACCGTCTTCAGCGTGCAGGCGGCGCCGCCCGACGAGAACGCCGAGTTGATCAGCCCGAGACGCTCGGGGACGACCTTCCCGCGCGCGTTGTCACAGCTCGGGATCGTCACCAGCAAGGTGCGGGGGAAGCTCACCACGCGGATGTTCTTCCGGTCGGCCGGCACATGCACGAGCATCAGGGTGTCCGAAAGCGCCGCGTGGCCGCCGCGCCGCCCATCCGAGCCGATCAGCAGCACATTGAGGGCCTCGCCCGCCACCGGCGCGGTCGTGCCCGTCGCCACCGGCTTCGCGTCCCGCACATGCATGATCGTCGCGGGGACGAGGATGGCCGCGGCCGTCACCGCCGCCACCACGCCGAGCAGCGTCCACCGCCCCGGGCGGCGGCGTCCGGGTGCCTTCGCGGCGTCCAGCAGCCGCCCGCGCTGCCGGGCGAGCGAGGCCGGTGGTTCATGCTCCAGGCTCCGGCCGAGGTCGCTGAGCATCTCGAGATCGTCCACGGTCACGCCTCCTCGCGCGTCGGGTCGGTGCCGCCGAGCGCCGCGCGCACCTTGCGCCGGGCCCTGTTCAGGCGTGAGCGGACGGTGCCGACGGGGATGCCGAGCGCCCGCGCCACCTCCTCGTAGGCCAGGTCGCCCCACGCGACCAGCAGCAGAACGTCCAGGTCCCGCCTCGGGAGCCCGGCCAGTGCCTCCGCCAGCGCCGGCCGCGACGCCGACGCCGTCACCCCGGCGGCGACCCTGTCGGCCGGTCCCTCGACCGGCCCGTCGACCGGGCTCCTGCGCAGGGCCCGGTAGCGCACCGCCTCCGTCCGGTGGTGCCGCGCGACGAGCTTCGTCGCGATGCCGAACAGCCACGGCCGCGCGTCCCGCTGCGCCAGGTCGTAGCGGTGCCGCTTGCTGAACGCGGCGAGGAACGTCTCACCCACGACGTCCTCCGCCGCCTCCGGGCCGAGCCTCCGTGAGACGTACCGGAAGAGCATCGCGGAGTAGCGGTCGAACAGCGCGGCGAACGCCTCAGGGTCGGCAAGCGAACACTCGATGAGATCGGCGTCGCTCTCCTGAGCCGTCGGGGGTGCGGTCATCGCGAACACCATGGCATGCGCACCGGGCCTTCCCGTGCGGGGACGTTGTCACCGATGTATCTCCGCGAGTCCCCGTCCGGGTTCACGCCGCCGCGCGACACCTGCGCAGCCGTTGCGAATCCACGCGAACCTTCTCGCTAAACTGCGCATCCTTCAATATGCACGGGATTTGCCGGGGAGACCGCTCCGTCTGCCGGGGGCACCAGTCGAGGAGGGTCGGGCCGTGGACGACGCCAAGGGGGAACCGGTGACGTCCGGCTCCAAGGACGAGCGGGAGCCCGCGCGTACCGCCACCGCCGAGTTCCGCATCCCCGCGAAGGTCTCCCTGACGAGACCGGACATCCCCATCCGCCGTCCCGCCAAGCCGAATGGCGACCCGTCCGGAGAACCCGCCTCTCCCCCGACGGGCCCCTGGTACGTGAAGGTGCCGGACCTCGGCGAGAAGGCCCCCTCCGAGGCCGCCGGGGCCGCGGAGCCCGACGCCGCCAAGCCGGGCGCCGCCGAGGACACCGGCGCCGTTGCGGCGTCACCCGCACCTCAGCAGGACGCGGCGGCCAACGTCGCGCCCGCGGAGGACGAATCGCCGCGAGCCGCCTCTCCCGCCGAGGCTCCGTCCAAGAAGGACGTTGCGCCTGGGCGGCAACCGAAGGACGCGCCTCCGTCCGGTGGGACCGGGCCTACGCGGGTCGAGCGCCTGCCGGCTCCGTCCTCGCAGACCGCGCCACCACAGCAGCAGCCGGTTCCACAGCCGCCGCCACAGCGGGGTCCGGCTCCGCAGCCGCCGGTTCCGCAGGCCGCGCCGCAGCGGCAATCTCCGGCCGCGCGGTCTTCGGGGCAGTGGACTGTGCCCTGGGACGGGGCCGCTCCCCCGGCTCCTCCGGTCCTCCCGGTTCCCCCGGCGGCGCCCGCGGCGGAAGGGACGGAGGCCAAGCGGGGGCGGCGCGGGCTCGTCGTCCTCGTGGCCGTCCTGGTGCTGGTCGCCGGGGTCGTCACGGGGCAGCTCGTGCGGCCGGTCCCCGAGCCGGCCGTTGATCTGGCCATCACGTCCAGTCACGCGTTCCCGGGGCAGGCCCCGGCGCTGCCGTGGCCGTCGGCGGGGCAGTCGGTCGTGCACGTGGACGGGCTCGGGACGATGGGCTCGTCCGGAGGGTCGGCGCCGACGCCCACCGCGAGCGTCGCCAAGGTGATGACGGCGTACGTGTACCTGCGCGATCATCCGCTGGAGCCGGGTGAGGCGGGGCCGGTGATGACGGTGTCGCCTCAGGCGGCGGCGCAGATCCCGATGCGCAAGCAGCGCGGGGAGTCGATCCTCGGCGTGACCGCGAACCAGAGGCTGACGCAGCGCAAGGCGCTGGAGGCCCTGCTGATCATCTCGGCGAACGATGTGGCGCACGAGCTGGCGCGGTGGGACGCGGGGAGCGACCAGGCGTTCGCGGCGAAGATGAACGCGGCCGCGCGGTCGCTGGGGATGACCAGCACCCGCTACACCGACCCGAGCGGCTACGACTCTGGGACGGTGAGCACGGCCGCGGACCAGGTGAAGCTGCTGCGGGCGGCGATGCGGATCCCGGCGTTCGCCGAGATCGTGAGCAAGCCGGCGTATGTGCCGGACGACGGCGGCCTGTCGCGGCAGGGCGGGAACTACCTGCTGGGCCAGTACGGCGTCATCGGCGGGAAGACCGGGTACACGGACGCGGCGGGCGGGAACTTCGTGTTCGCGGCGCGCAAGGACGTCCAGGGCGTGAACGCCGTGATCGTGGGCGCGGTTATGGGGCAGGAATCCCAGTCGGCGGCGGACGCCGTCAACGCGGCGCAGCGGCTCGTCATCGCGGCCGAGGGCGCGCTGGTCGCGGCGACCCTCGCGCCGAAGGGCGCGAAGGTCGCGCGGGTCGACGACGGGCTCGGCGGCATGACGCCGCTGCGCGCCGCGTCCCCCGTGACCGTCGTCGGCTGGCCGGGGCTGACCGTGCCGGTCGGCGTCGAGGGCGATCCCCCGCATCAGGCGGGCACCGGTGAGCGGGTCGGCACCTTGACGGCGGGCGCGGCGAAGGTTCCGCTGGAGCTGGTACGGACGCTGGACGAGCCGTCCATCGTCGAGCGGCTGATCCGCCTCGGCTGAACCCGCCCGTGTCCGGCGCAGGGCGTCAGGCGCAGGGCGTCAGGCGTAGAGGGCGGACAGGAAGCGGATCAGCAGGGCCTCGCGGGTCGCGGGCGGCAGCGCGTCGAGGATGGCGTTGACCACGGCCATCTCGGGCTGGGCCATCTCGGGGCCGCCGGTCAGGTCCACGCCGACGGACGCGAGGAGCCCGGCGAAACCGGCGTCGTCGAGGCTGTCGAGGTCGAGGTCGGCGAGGGCCCCGACCAGGTCGGACGGGACGTCGGGGGGCCCGGCGGCGCGGGCGTCCTCGGCGGAGTCGGCGAGGGCGGCCAGCAGCGGTTCGATGTCGCTGACGCCGGTCAGCGTGAAGTGCAGGTTCGGCGGGATGCCCTGGTAGGACAGCTGCGGCTGGAAGAACCAGCCGCGTGACCGCGCCTCGTCGGCGATGACGAACACGTCGAGGCCGGGGTCGCTGGACGCGACGGCGACGAGCGGGGCGACGGGTTCACCGAGGACGCGCAGGCCCGGGATCTCTGCGACGCCGGCGACCAGGCGTTCGGCCGCCTTCATCGCGTTCTCGGCGAGGTCGCGGTAGCCGTGGGCGCCGACCGCGTTGAGGGTCGCCCACGCGGCGCCGAGCGGGCCGGCGCTCTTGCTGCTCTGGACGGTCGCGTTGATGACGGTGTAGCCGGGCCATTCCGCGGCGGCGAAGTAGGCGCGGCGGCGGAGCGACTCGTCCGCGAACAGGACGACCGAGGCGCCCTTCGGCGAGTAACCGTACTTGTGGAGGTCGCAGGACAGGGACGTCACGCCGGGCACGGACAGGTCGAACGGCGCGACGTCGCGTCCCGTGTCCCGCAGCCAGGGCAGGACCCAGCCGCCGACGCACGCGTCCACGTGGCAGGGGACGCCGGCGGAGGCGGCGATCGACGCGATCTCCGGGACCGGGTCCATGACGCCGTGGGGGTACGAGGGGGCGGAGGCGACGACGAGGACGGTCCGGGGGGTGAGGGCTGCGGCGGTCGCGGCGGGGTCGGCGCGGAACGACGCGTCGACCGGGACGTGCACGACCTCCATGCCCAGGTAGTGCGCGGCCTTGTGGAACGCGGGGTGCCCTGTCGCGGGCAGCACGATCTGGGGTTTCCCGTCGACCGGGCGGGCGTCCCGGGCCGCCTTGACCGCCAGCATGATCGACTCGGTGCCGCCGCTGGTGAAGACGCCGGAGCCGCCGCCGAGCCTGCCCGCGACGACGGCGACGATCTGGCGTTCGAGGGCGACGATGCTGGGGAACGCGGTCGGGTCGAGGCAGTTGACCTCCAGCATCTCCAGGTAGGCGGTGGCGGCGAGGTCGTGCACGGCCTCGCGTCCGGTGTCGTAGACGTAGGCGGTGACCTGGCCGCCGCGCACGGGCAGGTCGGCGTCCCGCAGCCGGGCGAGTTCGGTGAGCAGCTCGCCGGCCGGGCGGCCGTTCTCGGGCAGGTGGTCAGACGGCATGGCGTTGCGGTTCCTCAATGCGTCGGTGGGCGGCGGCCAGCCGGCGGTACGCCAGCAGCAGGGGGACGCTCAGCAGCAGGAGCAGGGCCGGGACGAGCGTGAAACCGGCGGTCAGACCGGTCAGCGCCGAGCCCGGCTGGACGACGGGGGTATCGAAGTCGGACGAGCGGAACGACGAGACGGCGAGGATCACAGCGAAGATGCCGGGGCCGAGGGCCAGCGCGCCGGTCTCGGCGGCCGTCCACAGGCCGGTGAAGGCACCGGACTGCGCGTGCCCGGTCCGTTCCGTGTCGGCGTGGACGGTCTCGGGCAGCAGCGCGAGCGGGAGCAGCTGGACGGCCGCGTAGCAGACGCCGATCAGGGCGCTGAGCGCGAGCACACCGGCCACCGAGGTGATCACCGGGTACAGCGCGGCGGCCGCCGCCGCGAACAGCACCAGCCCCGCCAGATAGCAGGCGACCTCCCCGTACCTGCGTGACAGCCGGTGCCACATCGGGACGGCGAACGCGCTCGGGCCGACCATGCAGACGAACATCGCGGAGGTGAGCCCGTAGTCGTCCAGCCGGTAGGTCGCCACGTACGGCGCGCCGGCCAGCATGATCGCGACGGCGAGGGTGCTGGTGACGTAGGCGCCGAGCAGCATGAAGAACGGGCGGTTCCCGCGGGCGGTGCGCAGCGCGGCGATGAGTCCCAGCGGGCGGGGCCCGGGGCGGGACGGGATCCAGCGGTTCGCCAGCGTACTCGCGATCATCGCGGCGCCCATGGCGAGCCCGACGACCGCCCCCATCAGCGCGTACCCGGCGCGCCCGCCTCCGCCCGCGTCCGCGAGGGCGGGGGCGAGGCCGCCTGCGAGCAGGATGCCGAGCGTGAGGCAGACGACGCGCCAGGCCATCGCGCGGCCCCGCTCGGACGGTTCGGTCGAGATCTCGGCGGGCAGCGCCACGTAGGGCACCTGGAAGCAGGCGAAGGCGCTCGCGGCCAGCAGGAACATGATCCCGGCCCAGGCGGCGGCGAAGCCCGGGGACTCGACCGGCACCGCGAACATCGCGGCGAACAGCAGCGGCAGCGTCACCGCGCCGACGAGCAGCAGCCGGGTGCGGCGGCCGGTCCGGACGGCCTCGCGGTCGCTGGCGGCGCCGACGATCGGGTTGAGCAGGACGTCCCACGCCTTGGGCACCACGAGGACGACGCCGGCGAGCGCGGCGGACACGCCGAGCACGTCGGTCAGGTAGTACAGGAGCAGCAGGCCGGGGACGGCGGAGAACACGCCGGTGCCGACCGAGCCGATGCCGTAGCCGAGGAGGCTGCGCCGGGGCAGCGCGGCGGCCATCAGGCGTCCCGGCCGCCGGGCAGCCCGATCGCGTTGGAGACGAGGCGGCGTACGTGGGCTCGGAACCGCGCGACTTCGCGGGGATCCTCCAGGCCGTGGCGGCGCCCGTCGGCGTCCAGGACGCCGCCGGTCCCGAACCCGTGGGTGCACCAGACGACCGTCCACACGACGTACTCGATGTCGACGTCGTCGGGCACGACCTTGCGGGCGGCGGCGACGACCAGGTCGAACAGCGGCCTGACGAACTGCGCTTCAAGGTGCGCGACGTCGGCGGCGTCCGACAGCCAGCGGTGCATCCACAGCGCGGGCACTTCCGGGTTCTCGACGCAGAAGTCGACATAGCGGTCGACGAGTTGGAGGATCTCTTCGGGACCGGTGCCGAGCTGGGCGATCGCGTCCTCCAGGACCGCGAGTTCGGCCTGGTGGGCACGTTCCATGACGGCGAGGTACAGGTCCCGTTTCCCGCCGACGTGGTAGGCGACGGTGGCCACGTTGAGCCCGGCCGCCTCGGCGATCATGCGGGTGGAGGTGCCGTCGTAGCCGAGCGCGGCGAACAGCCGGGTGGCCGCGCCGAGGATGCGCTCCGGGGCGGCGTCGCCGCTGGTCATGCTGCTGGCCATAGGGCCAAGCTAGGCGGTGGCCCGGCTTATGGTCAATCGATTGATTGAGAAGGCTCGGGTGCGGTGAGCCATACGGTCAGCGCCATCTCCATCTCCAGCCGCGTCTCCGGCGTGTGCAGCCGCCCGCCGAACAGGTCCTCCAGCTGGTGCAGCCGGTACCGGACGGTCTGCGGGTGGACGTGCAGGCGGTGCGCGACCTCCGTGGCGTTGAACCCGTTCTGCAGGCAGGCCAGCAGCGTGCGCATCAGCCGCTCGCGATGCCGCGGCCGGACCGCCTTCAGCGGCGCGAGACGCCGCTCGGCGACGGTCCGCACCAGTTCCTCGTCCTGGAACATGATCAGCGCCGGCATGTGGTCGGCGCAGCGGATCAGCCGGTCGGACGGCAGGACGCCGCGGCGCGCGAGCGGCAGCGCCTCGCGGGCCCAGCGCAGCGACTTGGCCGCGTCCTCGACGCGGACGGTGGGGCCCATCGCGACGACCCAGTCGCGCAGCGCCGGGTCCAGCATCCGGCCGCGTCCCGGGCCCTCCGGGTCGGGGACGATCAGGCACGGCTCCCGGCGGTTGAGGTCGGCGAGCACGTCGGGCGGCAGCGACGGTTGCGAGAACGGCTGCTGCCTGCGCTCGTACAGGACGACCGCCGCGGCCGTGCGGGGAACGCGCCACTGCGCGAGGCGCGCCAGGTCGGCGACGGCCTGCGGGGCGGCGGGCGGCTCGGCGAGCAGCAGGTCCAGGAGCCGGCGGCGGCGGTGCTCCAGTTCGCCGGCCTCCTGCTCGCGCGCCTTGGTGTAGCCGTCGGCGGCGGCGCGGGCGATCTCGTCCAGGAACGCGAAGATGGCCTCGGCGATGCTGGCGAGGGTGCGGCGGGAGACGTTGTAGCGCTCCGACTCGGCGGCGAGCCGGCGCCAGGCGACGCGGGCGCCGAGCCGCAGGGAGGTCTGCAGGATGTCCAGGTTGCGGCCTTCGCGGGCCTCGGCCCAGCCGATCTCCCGGTAGACGGCGGCGACCGGCTCCCAGGAGCTCTCCGGGTCCATGATGAGGTCGACGAACTGGCGCAGCGCGCCCTCGACCGCGAGGCGGACGAGCCGCGCGTACTCCTCGTCCTGCGGGCGGGAGTACTCGGGGATCCCGGTGAGGATCTCCTCGATCATCTCCTCGGCCAAGGCGTCCAGATGGGGCCGGAATATGTCTGACAGTTCACTCGGAACGCCCGCCCAGGGCTTCAGCGGCGAGCGCTCCCCAAGCGTCGTGGTCACCGTCGCACCTCCCCCGCCCCCTCGGTGTACGGGGCTCTCCGGAAGCTACCGATGACGGATCGGCCGAGGCTGCACGGCCGTCTACGCAATGCGTCAGGACGGTTATCACCTGGATGACAATCCGTCCTCGCCCCCGCTGGAACGTCAGGCGCGGCGGGAACGTCAGGCGCGGCGGCCGCCGGGCACGGCGAACACGGCGGCGGCCCCCAGACCCAGGTACACCAGGCCCGTCGCGTGCCGCTGCCGCCGCCGGAAGACGGGACGGGTGCGCAGCCATGTCCCGATCGAACCGGCGGCCAGGGCGTACCCGATGTCGCTGAGCAGGCCGATCAGCGCGGTCACGATGCCCATCACCGCGATCTGCAGCGGCACCGCGCCCGCGCCCTGGTCGACGAACTGGGGCAGGAACGCCAGGAAGAACAGCACGACCTTCGGGTTGAGGACGTTCACGAGCATGCCGTCGAGGTAGACGCGGCGCAGCGGCTGCGGTTCGAGTTCCGGCTCACCGGCGTCGTCGCGGCCGCGCAGCGTCCGGTAGGCGAGGTAGACGAGGTAGGCGGCGCCCGCGTAGCGCAGGAAGCCGAACGCGGTCGCGGACGCGGCGACGACCGCCGACAGCCCGGCCGCCGCGGCGGCGATGTGGACGAGCGTGCCGGTCTCGACGCCGAGCGCGGACACGACCCCCGCACGGCGTCCCTCGCCGATGCTGCGCGTGGCGATGTACAGGTGGTTCGGGCCGGGGATGGCGACCAGCACCAGCGCGGCCAGCAGGAACAGCAGCGGATTCGTCATGTGAGTACGCTAGGACCGCGATGGTCCATGCGACAGGTCCAATCAGACCTGCGGAAAGTGGACCATTAGGGTGCGGTGGCCGCGGCGAGCGCACCGCCCAGCACCAGCCGGCCGGCCGTGCGGACCATCGCGGCGACCTCCTCGGCCGGCTGGCGCAGCGATGCCAGGCCGATCAGCGCGGCGAGCAGGATGTTGCCGAGGACGATCTCGACGTCGTCGCGCTCGGGCACCGGATCGCCGATCGCGGTCGAGAGCCGGTCCCGCAGGAACAGGAACAGGATGGTGCGGGGATCGTCGACGCTGGAGTCGTTCGAGGTCACCGCCTGGATGATGGCCGAGGTCAGCGTCGGCTCCTCCGCCGCCACGTACACGATGCGCTCCAGCAGCGCGGTGAGCCGCTCCAGCGGGGTGTCGCCGACCGCGAGCGCGTCGATGTCGTCGGTGACGCGGTGCGCCCAGGCCGCCGCGACCTCGGTGAGCAGGTGGTCCTTGGTGGCGAAGTACCGGTAGACGGTCGCGCGGGCGACCCCGGCGCGGTCCGCGACGTCGTGCATGGTGACGGCCGCGTAGCCGCCCTCGAGCGCGAGCTCCCGTGCCGAGTCGATCAGCCGTTCCCGCCGCGCCTGCTGGTCCTTGCTCAGCGTGCGCGTGACGGTGAACCGCATGTCGCCGCTCAAAACGTCCTGCCTTTCCGCTTCCCCCGCTTTGCCGTGGCCATTCCCCATTCTCCCGTACATTCGCGTCGAACGCGTACATCAGGGGGCCTTCCACCCTTGCCGGGCATCCCGCCCCGGTTCACGATAGACCTACCGTTTGCTTGGTTGAGACTTTGGTCTAGATTCGAGGCTCATCCGATTCCGTGCCGAGGAGCCGTGGATGTCGCACTCCCCCACGACGGGCGTCCCCCCGACAGGCGTCCCCCCAGGCGTCCCCACGGGTGTCATCGTCACCGGCGGCGCGTCCGGCATCGGCGCCGCCTGCGCCCGCGCCCTGGCCGAGTCCGGCCGCCCGGTCGCGCTCTGGGACCGCACCGACCCCGCCGGGCGCGCCAAGGAGATCGCCGAGGACACCGGCGGCACCGTCCACCCCCTCACGGTCGACGTCACCGACACCCCCGCGCTGGCCGCCGCCGTCGCCGAGACCCGCGGCGCGCTCGCCTCCATCGGCGGGCTCGTCCACGCGGCGGGCGTCCCCGGCCCGCACCCGGTCGGCGACCTCACCGAAGAACGCTGGGCCGCCGTACTGGACGTCAACCTCCGCGCGCAGGCCCTCATCACGCAGGAGATCCTGGACGACCTCAAGGCCGGGCCCGGCTCCGCCATCGTCGGGATCTCCTCCATCGAGGCCCTCGTCGGGAACGCGTTCCTGCCCGCCTACAGCGCGTCCAAGGCCGGGCTCCTCGGCCTGACCCGCTCCCTCGCCCACCTCCTCGCCGGCGACGGCGTCCGCGTGAACGCCGTGTGCCCCGGCTACATCGACACCCCGATGCTGCGCGGCACCGCGCCCCCCGACGTCTTCGAGGGCTTCCGCGCCAAGTCGCCGATGGGCCGCCTCGGCTCCGCGTCCGAGGTGGCGGCCGCCGTCCGGTTCCTGATGAGCGACGAGGCGTCCTTCATCACCGGCGCGCACCTGACCGTGGACGGCGGCATGACGGCGGTGGAGCACTGATGGCCGCCCTCACCGGCACCGCCGCGCTCGTCACCGGCGGCGGCAGCGGCATCGGCCTGGCCTGCGCCCGCCGCCTCGCCGCCGACGGCGCCGACGTCACGATCTGCGGCCGCACCGAGGCCCGCCTGAAGGACGCCGCCGCCGCGATCGGCGCCCGCCACGTCGTCGCCGACGTCACCTCCGAGGAGCAGGTCGAGGCCGCGGTCCGCGCCGCCGCCGCGAACGCCCCGCTCCGCGCCGTCATCGCCTGCGCGGGCGGGACCACCTCGGTCGGCCCCGTCCCCGCCCTCGACGCCGACGCCTGGCGCGCGACCCTCGAACTCAACGCGACCGGGACGATGCTCACCCTCAAGCACGCGACCCGGCTGATGGCCCGGACCGGCGGCGGCTCCTTCGTCGCGATCTCCTCGATCGCCGCGTCCAGCACCCACCGCTGGTTCGGCGCGTACGGCGTGTCGAAGGCGGCAGTCGACCACCTCGTCCAGCTCGGCGCGGACGAACTCGGCGGCGTCGGCATCCGCGTGAACGGCATCCGGCCCGGCCTCGTCCGCACCGAACTCGTCGCCGGGGTCACCGACCCGGGCCCCGTCCTGGACGACTACCTGGCCTGCATGCCGATCTCCCGCGTCGGCGAGCCCGACGACATCGCCGAGGCCGCCCGTTTCCTGTCCGGGCCCGAGTCGTCCTGGATCACCGGCCAGATCATCAACGTGGACGGCGGCCACCACCTGCGGCGCGGCCCCGACTACCGAGCCATCTTCGAGCCCCTGTTCGGCGCGGACGCGCTACGCGGAGTCATCCCCGAGGAGTCCCCATGAACATCGACCTTCTCGACGGCGAGATGTACGCCACCGACCCCTGGACCGTCTACGCCCGGCTGCGCGCCGAGGCCCCCGTCTACCACGACGCGGAGAACGAACTGTGGGGCGTCTCCCGGCACGCCGATGTGTTCGCAGTGGAACGCGACCCGAAGCTGTGGACGAACTCCGGCGGCTACCGCCCGCAGCTCCCGGCCGACCCGTCCATGATCGGGCAGGACGACCCCGAGCACGCGCACCGCCGCCGCATGGTCTACCAGCGCTTCACCCCGCGCGGCGTGTCCCGCTACGCCGACCGGATCCGCGCGACCGCCGTCGACTGCATCACCACCGCCCTGGAGGCGGGCACCGTCGACGCCGTCCCGGCGCTGGCCGCGCCCCTGCCCGCCCGCGTCATCGGCTGGCTTCTCGGCTTCCCCGAGGAGTCCTGGCCGCAGCTGGTCCACTGGTCGGAGACGGCCGTCTTCGCGGGCGGCGGCCGCCGCTACATCACCGACGACGCCACCATCGCCGCCGGCGAGTACGCCCTCGCCGTCCTCGAAATGGCCAAGGACCGCCGCGCCCGCCCCACCGACGACCTGCTGTCCATCTGGTCGAACGCGGGCCCCGGCCAGCCCGCCTACGACGACGACCACCTCGCCCACGAGGCGCTGCTGCTGCTCGTCGGCGGCGCGGAGACGACCCGGACGGTCATCGCGACCACCCTCAGCGCCCTCATCGAGCACCCCGCCGAGTGGCGGAGGCTGCGCGAGGACCCGTCCCTCATCCCGGACGCCGTCGAGGAGTTCGTCCGCTGGACGACGCCCATCCTCAACATGTGCCGCGTCGCCGCCGCCGACACCGAGATCGCCGGCGTCCCGATCCCCGCCGGCGGCCAGATCCTCCTCATGTACGGCTCCGCCAACCGCGACGAGGCCGTGTTCGACGACCCCGCCGCCTTCGACGTGACCCGCCGGCCCGGCGACCACATCGCCTTCGGCCTCGGCCCCCACTTCTGCCTGGGCGCGTCCCTGGCCCGCCTCGAACTCCAGATCTTCTTCGAGGAGTTCGTCGCCCGCGTCGAGACCGCCGAGTGGGCCGACGCCGAAGGCCCCCGCATCCTCCGCAACGCCTTCGTGCGCGGCGTGACGAAGTTCCCCGTCACGCTCACACCCCGCTGAGGTTCCACGGCGCGTGCCCGGGGCGGCGGGCTTACGGCTTGCGCCCCCGTCGTGCGCGCACGGTGGCTTCACTGGCGCCGGTGCCGTCGCTCAGGCTGAGGTAGCTGCCGCGGCAGCCCGTCCGGCAGGTTCCGCGCAATGGTGCCGCCTCGCCGGTGTCACCGCGCCGGTGAAGGGCCGCGGCCCGGTTGCGCGCTGGGCGGGGGTCGGGGCCGGCGGCCTGTCGCGGTGCGGGCACAACGCTCAGCTTCGGCGGGTAACCCGGTTCTGACTTGAGCAATCCGCTCAATTGGCGTTCCAGCATCTTGCACGGCGCTCATCAGAGACGGCTCAATGAGTCCGATCGACTCGAAGAGCACCTGCTCGATGAACGCCGAAGGGGCCAGACCATGACCGGACGCAAACGGGCACGACGGTCCCCGCTTCGTGACCGGCTCGAACTGGAGCGGGGCCGGATCGCGATCGGCGGGGTCCACGCACTCGTCCGGCTGCTGCTCGACCAGCGGCGCGCGGACGCGCGGCGCGGCTGGACGACGGCCGGGTTCGTGTCCGGGTACCGGGGGTCGCCGCTCGGCGGGCTCGACCAGCAGCTCATGCGGGACGCGAAGCTGCTGGAGGGCGACGACATCCGCTTCGTACCCGGTGTGAACGAGGAACTGGCGGCGACGGCGGTCTACGGGTCCCAGCTCGTGGAGCATCTGCCGGGGCCGCGCTACCAGGGCGTCTTCGGCCTCTGGTACGGCAAGGCGCCCGGAGTCGACCGTTCGCTGGACGCGTTCAAGCACGCGAACTGGCTCGGCACGTCCGAGCGCGGCGGCGTGCTGGCGGTGGTGGGCGACGACCCGTCCGCCAAGTCGTCCACGCTGCCGTCGGCGACGGAGGGCGCACTCGCGGAGGCGTTCATGCCGGTGCTGGTCCCGGCGTCGGTCGGGGACGTGCTGCGGCTGGGCCGGCACGGGTTCGAGATGTCGCGGTTCAGCGGCGCCTGGACCGGCTTCAAGGTCGTCACCGATGTCGCGGACTCGCACGAGGTCGTGGACGCCGCCCCGGTGCCCGATCCGGTGCTTCCGGAGTTCGCGTGGCGGGGACGTCCGTGGAAGCCGACGCGGAGGCCGGGCGTCGACCTGAAGGACACGACGTCCCTGGAGACCGAGGTCCTGCAGGGTCGGCTGCAGGCCGCGACAGCATACGCCGCGGCGAACGGCCTCGACCAGATCGAGGGCGCGGCCGGCGACGCCGTCATCGGGCTCGTCGCCGCCGGGCGCACCTACCTGGAACTGCGCGAGGCGCTCGACCGGCTCGGCCTGGACGACGAGGCCCTCGCCCGGCGGGGCGTGCGGCTCCTGCGGCTCGCCATGATCTACCCGCTGGACGGCGGCCGGCTGCGGGAGTTCGCGCGCGGGCTCCGCGAGATCGTCGTGGTCGAGGAGAAGCGCGCGTTCATCGAGACGCAGATCCGGGACGTCCTGTACGACGAGGTGGAACGTCCCCGGGTGTACGGCAAGAACGGGCCGGACGGCGCCGACCTCCTCCCGCCCGACGGGGGCCTGGACGCGGACCGGATCACCAAGGCCCTGGCCCGGCTCCTCGCCGACCGCGTCGGTCAGGAGCACATCGATCTGCGCGACCCGGTGCTGCGTCCCCGCAAACCGCGGATCGACCTGCTCGCACCGGCCCGCACCCCGTACTTCTGCTCGGGCTGCCCGCACAACCGGTCGACGGTCGTCCCGGACGGGTCGGTCGCGGCGAGCGGCATCGGCTGCCACGTCATGACCGTGTTCACCGACCGGAGCATCGGCACGACCCAGATGGGCGGCGAGGGCGCGATGTGGGTCGGGGCGGCGCCGTTCAGCGACACCGATCACATGTTCCAGAACCTCGGCGACGGGACGTTCTTCCACTCGGGCAGCCTCGCCGTCCGGCAGGCCGTCGCCGCCGGGACGCACATCACCTTCAAGCTCCTCCACAACGCGGCCGTCGCGATGACGGGCGGGCAGGCCGCCGACGGCGGCTCCGACCCGGCCGCGATCACCCGGATGCTGCACGCCGAAGGCGTCGCGAAGATCGTCGTGGTGGCGGACGACCCGTCCCGGTACCCGCGCGGGACGGACTGGGCGCCCGGCGTCCGGGTCCGGCACCGCGACGACCTCGACGCCGTCCAGCGCGAGCTGCGCGAGGTGCCCGGCGTGACCGTGCTGCTGTACGACCAGGCGTGCGCGGCGGAGACGCGGCGCAAACGCAAGCGCGGGCTCGTCCCGGACCCGCGGAAGCGGGTGCTGATCAACGAGGCGGTCTGCGAGGGCTGCGGCGACTGCGGTGTGAAGTCGAACTGCCTGAGCGTGGAGCCGGTCGAGACGGAGTTCGGCCGCAAGACGCAGATCAACCAGACGTCCTGCAACAAGGACTACTCGTGCCTGGACGGCGACTGCCCCTCGTTCGTCACGGTGATCCCGGGCGAGCGGAAGGCGGCCGGCCCGTCGCTTCCGGAGATCGGCGCACTGGCCGAACCGGCCGGACGGCCCGTCTCGGCGGACGTGCTGCTCGTCGGCATCGGCGGCACGGGAGTCGTGACCGTCAACCAGGTCCTCGCCACGGCCGCGCTGATCGACGGGCGCCACGCCCGCGCGCTCGACCAGACCGGGCTGAGCCAGAAGGCCGGCGCGGTGGTGTCGCACCTGCGGATCGGGGACGCCGCCCGGGACCGTCCGGGGATGGTCGGGGCGGGCGGCGCCGACGCCTATCTCGTGTTCGACTCCCTGGCGGGGACGTCGGAGGCGAACCTGCGCCGCTGCGCGCCGGGCCGCACCGCGGCGGTCGTGTCGACCAGCGAGGTCCCGACCGGCCGGATGATCACCGACACGGCGGCGTCGCTGCCGCCGGGCGCCGCGCTCGTCCGGCAGATCGCCGACCGGACCGATGCCGGGCGCCTCGTCGCGTTCGACGCCCTCGCGCTGGCCGAACGCTGGTTCGGGAGCACGACCACGGCCAACTTCGTCGTGGTCGGCGCCGCGTACCAGTCGGGGCTGCTGCCGCTGTCGGCGGACGCCGTCGAGGAGGCGCTGGCGCTGAACGGCGTGCAGGTCGAGGCGAACGTGCAGGCGTTCCGCGCGGGGCGCCGCCTCGTCCTCGAACCGGGCTGGGCGGACGCGGCCGGACCGGCTGCGTCACCCGCCTCGCCCGCGTCACCGGGCAGGCCGCTGGACGGGACCGCGCCGGCCGCGATGAGCCTGGTCGAGGCGTCGGGCACGGACGGCGAGCTGGCCCGCGTCCTGCGGATCCGCGTCCCCGACCTGGCCGCGTACCAGAACCTCGCGCTCGCCGGGCGCTACCTGGACACCGTGCTGCGCGTCGCCGCGTCCGAGCGCGCGGCGGGCGCCGCCGGGCAGCGGTTCGCGGTCGCCGTCGCACGCAACCTGTACAAGCTGATGGCGTACAAGGACGAGTACGAAGTGGCCCGCCTGCACCTCGACCCCGGCCTCGCCAGGAGCGTCGAGGAGCAGTTCGGCGCGGGGTCCACCGTCCGGTACATGCTGCATCCGCCGCTGCTGCGGGCGATCGGGCTGGACCGGAAGATCGCGCTCGGCCGGACGGCCCGCCCGGCGTTCCATGTGCTGCGCGCGATGCGGCGGCTGCGCGGAACCCCGTTCGACCCGTTCGGCTTGGCGGCACAGCGCCGCGCCGAACGCCGCCTCGTCACCGGCTACCTGGCCGTCGTGGACGAGCTGGCCGCCGGGCTGGAGGGTGCCGGGGACCGCCTCGACGACGCCGTCCGGATCGCGGAGCTGCCGGACATGGTCCGCGGATACGAGGACGTCAAGACCGCGAACATCGCCCGCTACGAAGAGCGGCTCGGCGAGCTGCTGGACGCATGGCGTGCCGAGCGTTCCCCGGCGAGCGTGTGACCGTCAGGAGAAGGCGCTCGACAGGGCTCCGACCAGGGCGATGAGGACGATCTGCAGGGCGAGGAGGTTCGCCAGGGCGCGTGGCGCGTGGCGGAGTTCGTAGCACCGCTCGGCCAGGATCTTGAGCTGGTCGGACGGGTGCAGGCGCGGCGTGGAATGCCGTGACGGGACGCCCCGGAACGTGGGCGGGGGCGGTGGCCGCTCCTCGACGGGACGCGCCAGGACGCTCGTGACCACGCGGGTCGGGACGACCATCTGGTCCCAATGCAGGGCGTCCAGCGGCAATGGTCTTCCGTGGCCGTCGAGTTGGAAGATCGGTCCGCTGAGGGTGATGAAGCGGGCGTCGTACCCGCGGGCCGCGGACTCCTCTCCCAGCATTCCGCGAAAGGTCTGGCCGGTGTTCAGCGTGATTTCCAGTTCGATCTCGCGGTCGCAATAGCCGGCGCGGCGGCCGGCCGCCCGGCGGGCCATGGCGTGGGGCATGGCGGGGAATGGCCCGGGACGGTTCTCCAGCCGCGTCAGGACCACCGCGGCGAGCGATGACAGCGTCAGGGAAAGCGTGATAAAACAGGCGGCCGACCAGCCCGCGACGAGCGGCGAGGGGACCGGTCCGCCGTTCTCGTCGAGCAGATGGCGCAGGCTCAGCAGCGAGCCCTGCCCGAGCACACCGAGAATGATCAGCGTGCCGGTGGTGAGGAGCGTGCCGGAGAGGGCCACCCGCGCGAACTGCGCCGGCGCGTTCCCCGGACGGCGGCTCTCCCGGCGACCGCGCAAAAGATCGAAATGCAGCCCCGGTACCACCGCCAGGGCCAGCAGAACAATGGGCACGACTATGGAAACTTCGATCATCGTCACCCCAGCGCGAATCGGGGGTCAGGAGATCCGAATCCTTTCAGTTGGCCCACGGAATCTCAACATCAAGACACACTGACTCGTGGTCCAATTGACGTTCCACCGCGGCCTCTCTCGGCGCCTTTGCGCGCGGGCGTTCGAACCCCCTCACCGGACGGCGCGTACCACCTGACACGCCAGGGACCACACCTGGCCAGGAATGTGCGACAAGGGTTGGTTCAAGTGGAATCGGGCTTGCGGCTGACGGAGCGCTACCGGCTGGTGGAGCGTCTGGACGACGGCGGGACGATGGAGGTCTGGCGCGCCTGGGACGAACTGCTGGGCCGTCCCGTCGCGGTGAAGCTGCTGGCGCCCGCGCACACCGATCTGCACCGCACGTTCCAGAAGGGCGTCAACCGCGCCGCCGGTCTCTCGCACGCAGCCCTGGAGACCGTCTACGACAGCGACCAGACCCGCGACAAGTCCGGACGTCTCGTGTCCTATGTCGTCACCGAGTTCCTGGACGGCGAACCCCTCGTGGAACGGCTGCGACTCGGCCCGCTCACGGCGTCGGAGACCACCGGGATCTGCGCCCAGATCGCCGCGGCGCTGGAGGCCGCGCACACGGCCGGCGTCCCGCACGGCGACCTGAGACCCGGCAAGATCATGCTCCTGCGCGGTGCGGCCGGTGAGGTCAAGGTCGTCGACACCGGCATCGGCGGGATCGTCCGCAGCGCCCGCACGCCGCCCGGCCGCGGGAGGACCGCCGTCCCCGCCCAAGCCGCGGCCGGCGAGATGAGGGCGGCCGACGTCCGCGCGCTCGGCGCCGTCATCTCCGCCTGTCTCCCGGCCGGGACGTCCGGGGAACCGGCCTCGCTCGCCGCGCGCTGCGCCCGCGCGACCGCCGAATACGGGCCGTCCGCGACGCAGATCGCCGACCTCCTCGCCCGCGACGACGAGCCGCCGAACGAGGTCTTCACGACGGTGCGGAGCCAGGCGCCGTCCCACGACCACCGCACCAGGGCACTGCGCCCACCCGCGCGCCCGCCCGCGCGCCCGCGCCGCCGGGGCGCACGCCTGGCGGCGGTCGCCCTCGTGATCGCCATCCCCGTCACGGCCGCCGCCGCGATCCTCGTCTCCGCGCCGCGCACCCCCGTGACCGTCGTCCCCCCGCCTCCTCCGACGAGAGCGGACCGGACGGCGGCGCCGGCCCCCGAACGCGGTGCCCGCGCGGCCGAGAGCGGCGTGACGGACGCGCTCGGACGGCTCCGCCCGATCGTGAGCCGCGGCTACACCTCGGGCGAGATCCGCTCCGACGTCGCCATCGACCTCAACAACGTGATCACCAACCTGGAGAACGACCTCACCGCCGACCGGGACATCGACGTCGACCAGCGGATCGATCTCCTCCAAGCCAAGATCGTCACCCGCCTGCGGGAACGCGGCCTGTCCCCCGACCTCGCCGACGAACTGAACCGCGTCCTGGCAACGATCCAGACATGACGGATGAACAGGACGCCGGAGAGTGGCGGAGCGAAGAACTCCGCCCGGAACGCGGATTCCACCTGCCATGGCTCGCGCTCGCCGGCGTCGCCGCCACGATCGTCGCCGCGGCCACCCTCGTCATCGGGATCGGCGACTCGCTGGGAGACGACCGCCCGGCCGGCCGCCTGCTCCCCCTCCAGGCGGCCTCACCACCGACCCCGACCCTGCCTCCGTCTCCGTCCCCGTCTCCGTCTCCGTCGGACCCCACCCCAGAGGACACTCCCACCGAGAACACCGAACCCGCCGAACCCCGCATCTACGAAGCGCTGCTCAGGCTCCGCTTCTCCGTGGACGAGGGCGTCGAGGAAGGCGACGTCCGCGACGACGTGGGCATCGACCTCACCAACGTGATCGAGCGGATCCTCGACCGCCCCTGGTCCCCGCCCGAACGCCGCCGCGCCGACGTCGCCTACCTGCACCACAAGATCGCCACCCGCACGCGGGAGGGCGCGATCTCCAACCACCGCGCCGACGAATTCCACCTGATCCTGGACCACGCCACGAACTAGCACGACCAGCACGGACTAGCGCCGACCAGCGCCGCCCCACCGCGGGGCACAACCTCCGCCAGACACGGCCCCTCGCCCAGACGCGACCCTCACAGACACGGGCCCCGATCAGACAGGGGGTCAGGTGGACGCGGGCTTCCGGTCAGACACAGCCCTCGAACTGGGGGATCTCGATGATCGACAGGTCGAGGCCGGGGGTGCCGCCGAACCATTTGTCCATCAGCTTCGAGGCCGTCCCGTCCTGGTACATCCGGGTGATGGCCCGGTTCAGCGCCTCGCACCCGTCGGGGTCGCCCTTGCGCAGCCCGATCCCGGTGTTCTGCTCGCTGATCCGGGCGTTCACCAGCCGGAACCCATCACCCTCGCGCCGGATCAGCCCCGCCAGGATCACGTCGTTCGTGGTGATCGCGTCCACCCCGCCCGACCTGATCTCGGCCATGCACTCGTCGTAGTCCTTGGCGGGGACGAGCCTCGCGGTCATCCCGTGGATCGCGAGGAGCCGCGTCGTGGGGTCCGCGCCCTCCACGGCGCAGAATTTGCGTCCCTTCAGATCCCGGACGCCGTCGATCCCGCGCTCGTCCGAGCGCACCAGCACGTCCTGGTAGGACATGTAGTACGGTCCCGCGAACGCGATCTTCGTCTTGCGCTCCGGCGTGACCGACAGCGTCGCGAGCACCAGGTCGGCGCGTCCCGAGGTCAGCAGCGGTATCCGCTCCGCCGCCAGCGCCTGGACGAACCGGACCTTCTTCCCGAGCCGGTCGGCCACATAGTGCGCCACGTCGATGTCGAACCCCTGGAACCGTCCGTCCGGCTTCCGGAGCCCGAGTCCCGGCAGGTCCGGCCGGACTCCGACCACCAGCGTCGACTTGTCGAGAATCGACTCCTGCCCGCCCCGGCCGCACGCCCCCAGCACCCCGCACGCCAGGACGGCCGCCGCCAGAACCCGCGCTACAGCCAAGCCGAACCTCCAGAGCGTTCTCATCCCGGCGCGCGGGTCTGAGGTCCCGTCTCCAACGGATCAACTTTAGAGTGCGGGTGCCCTAGCCGGACAGGGCGGCGGCGATCACTCCGAGGACGAGGATCGCCGCGATGATGGCCGCCGTCATCACCAGGCACAGCCGCCGGCTCGGGAGATGTTCCCGGCGCGGCGGCGTCTCGTCCGCCGACAGCCGGTTGAACGCCGCGAAGAGCGCCGCCAGCTCGCGGTCCTCACGGCACAGGCTCATTTCGATGAGCGCGAGAACACGGGTCTCGTGCAACGGCAGGCTCATGGGTCCTCCAGCTATTGCTACGGCGACGCTCCTGAGTAACTAACCGGGACGAACAAGATCTACCGCCGGAAACGTCGGTGGCTCACTCCGCGCGGGGCCCGAACTCGACGCAGCAGTGGCCGGAGTGCGGCGCGAGCGTCGCCTCGATGGAGGACGCGCCGAGGCCGGCCACCATGCCGGACAGGAAGGCGTGGTTGACGCGGCACACCAGGTCGGGATCGTTCTCGGCCATCGGGTCGAACGGGCAGTTGCGCAGCCGCAGGCGCGTGGGCGCCTCCCGGTCGGGTTCGAACCCGTGGCGTTGCAGGATCTCCGCCGCGCAGGTGAGCGCGCGTTCGGCGCCGAGCCGCCCGCCCCGGACGGGACGGCTCTCCGCGGCGCCGAGGGCGCGGCCGCGTTCCCCGGCGGCCCGCAGCGCGGCCGCCTCCCCGCTCTCCCCCGCGCCCTGCCGCCGGACCGCGTCCAGCAGGATGCTCGCGAGCAGGCCGTGCTCGCGCTGCGGGATGCTGACCCGCACGTCGACGCCGGACGGCTCGTACACCTTCGGCGCCCGCCCGACCCGCCGGGCCGCGCCCGGGCTGGCGTAGTGGGCGCGCAGCAGCCCCGCGTCGACGAGTTTGTCCAGGTGGAACGCGGCCAGTTTCCGGGAGATCCCGACGCTGGCCGCCGCCTCGTCCCGCGTCACGGGCGCCTTGGCCGAGCGGATGAACGCGTACATGCCGCGCCGCAGGTCGTCGCTCAGGATCGCGGCGGCCTCCAGCGCGGAGGAGTCAGAGGTCACGGGATCAGCCTAACGCGCGATCGCCATAACACCTAGAAAACTGGTCAAAAGAGGGCAACACGCTGGACGACCCGCAGACCGTTGACGTATGTCTGCTATAACACCAATACTTGTTGGTGAAATAGGAGGTCGTCATGGACGATCCGCAACACCGCGCCAAGCGGCCGGTGAGCACGCTCGCCGGAAGCTACGGCCACCCTCTGCATCCGATCCTCGTGACGGTGCCGATCGGGGCCTGGGTGGGCAGCCTCGTGTTCGACATCGCCTCGCACCTGGTCGAGGACCCGGCGTCCGCGGCCCAGGGCTCGTTGTGGCTCATCGCTCTAGGCGTCGCCGGCGCGCTGGCCGCCGCCGCGGCCGGGTTCCTGGACCTGCTCGCCATCCCGCCCGGCACGCGGGCCTTCCGCACCGCGCTGGTCCACATGTCCGTGAACCTCGCGGTGACGTTCGCCTACGTGGCCGCGTTCGGCTGGCGCATGGGCGACGACACCGTCTCGCCCGCCCAAATCGCGCTCTCGGCCGTGTCCCTCGCGGGCCTGGCCGCGGCGGGGTTCCTCGGCGGGAAGCTCGCCTACCGCTACGGCGTCCGCGTCGCCGACGAGAACACCCAGGCCGAGGGCTTCGCCGTGGACGACCGGCCCCGGCGAGACGTCATGGACACCAAGCAGTCATGAACACGGAGGAATCATGAGCATCGCCGCACTCGTCACCTGGCTCGCCACCGCGCTGGGCGGCTTCTACATGCTGGGCACCTGGATCGCCCGCGGCGGGGCGAAGCCGGACGGCTCGTCCCGGCTTCCCGTCCCGGTGATCTTCGGGCACTTCCTGCTGGCCGTCGCCGGCCTGATCGTCTGGGTGATCTACCTGTTCGCCGACGGCCCGGCCCTGGCCTGGACCGCCTTCGCCATCCTGCTGCCGGTCGCGCTGCTCGGCTTCGTCATGTTCGCCCGCTGGCTCGCCGTGACCCGCGCGCCCGCCGTCCGCACCGCCCGGGGCGGCCCGGGCGCGGCGGCTGCCGACGTCCCGGCCGAGCGCGCCTTCCCCATCCCGGTCGTCCTCGGCCACGGGCTCCTCGCGGTCGTCACGCTGGTCCTCGTCCTCCTCACCGCCCTCCAGGACTAGGCGCGTGGGGCGGTAGGCGCGCGAAGGTGGAGGCATGTGAAGCGGTAGGCACTTGACGGTGGCATATCGTTTTTCGATACTATCGAGAAACGATATGCCACCCGAAGGAGCCGCCCCATGTCCCCCACGTCCTGGTGGAGACGGATCGACCGCCACATCCTGGAACTGACCGTCGGCGTCGCCCTGCTGGGAGTCGGGCTCGCCACCCTCGTCCCGCTCCTCGCGGTGACCGGCCTCTTCCCGCCGGTGGACACCCGCGAGGTCACCATCGACGACCGGGCGCGGATACCCCACCCGGCGTCCGGCGGGACGTCGCTGCGCGGCACTCACCAAGCCGAACTCACGGTCGGCGACCCCCGGCTCTGGGACCGGATCCTGCTCGCCGGCCCCCAGATCGTGTGGGGGGTCCTGACCATCGTGGTCCTGACGCTCCTCATGCGGATGGCCGAGACGTTCCGCGCGGACGGGGACGTCTTCGTCCCGCGGAACACCCGCCGCCTCTACGGAATCGCGCTCACCCTCATCCTGATCGCGACCGTCGTCCCGGCTCTGGAGGCCCTCACGACGATCGCCCTGGTCAGCGGGACGCCCCTGGAGCCGGCGGTGAACGTCACCTACACGCTGTCCGCGGCGACCCTGCTCCTGGGCGTCCTCGTCGCCGCCCTCGCGGGCGCGTTCGGCCATGGCGCCCGCCTGCGCGCCGACACCGAGGGCCTCGTCTGATGCCACCGGAAGAACCGCATCACATCGAGGTGCACCTTGACCGCGTCCTGGCCGAGCGCGACATCACCCTCGCCGAACTCGCCGAACGCGTCGGCGTGACGGTCGTCAACCTGTCGATCCTCAAGAACGGGCGCGCCAAGGCGATCCGCTTCACCACCCTCAGCGCGCTGTGCCGCGAACTGGACTGCCAGCCGGGAGACCTCATCACCTACCGGAAGACCTGACACATGACGGGCGGGCCGGCAGTCCCCCGGAGATCGCCGCGTCGCCCTTGGCCGCGGGTTCTGCAGGTACCCGAGGCCAAGGGCGACGCGATCAAACGGGACTTCCGGACGAACCGGGCCTTTCGGTCCGGGTCAAGGCTTCGTCCGTAGCCCGGGTTCTCTGGTTATGAGGTACGGGCGACCACTTCCGTTTCTGTGTCGGGGACGGTGGGCGAGGACGGCTGCGGGGTGCGCGGGGTCATGCCAAGGGCGGCGATCGCAGCGATCACCATGAACCCGCCGACCATCAGCCAGGCGTTCACGTAGGCGTCGTGGGCCTCGGAGTAGCCGGCCGGCGTCCCGAGGACGGCGACGGCGAGGCTGACGCCGAGGACGGTGCCGATCTGCCGGCTCATGTTCACCACGGCGCTGCCGGTGGCGTAGCGGTGGGACGGCAGGTCGACGGCGGCGGCCGAGAGGATGGTGGGCAGGGCGAGGCCGACGCCCGTGCCGCCGATGAGCCAGCCCGGCAGCAGCTCGGTGGTGTAGGCCGGTGCCGGGCCGAGGCTCATCGCGATCAGGACGACGCCGAACGCGCAGAGCATGCACCCGACGGCGGTGATCAGACCGACGGGGACGCGCGCGGCCACCAGCGTGCCGGCGACGATCGCCATGATCGGGACCATCAGCGGGCCGGGCGCGACGGCGAGCCCGGTCCTGATGGCCGAGTAGTCCCAGACCTGCTGCATCCACAGGACGCCGAGCAGCAGGTTGGCGGCGAACGCGACGCTGAACAGCAGGACCGTCGCGTTCGACCAGGAGAAGGTGCGCACCGCCAGCAGCGACGGCTCGATGACCGGCGCGGGGTGGCGCAGGGAGCGCAGCCAGAACCAGGCGAGGCCGAGCAGGGCGGCGCCCACCACGACGGTGGTCTGCTCGCCCGGCCAGGCGTTGATCTTCACGAGGCCGAGGGCGAGCGCCGCGATCGCGAGGGTGAAGACCGCGGTGCCCGCCGCGTCGGGGACGCGGGCGGTGGCACCCTCACGGGAGTCGGGGACGTACCGGAGCACGAGGAGCGTCACGGCGATCCCGATCGGGATGTTGACCTCGAACACCCAGCGCCAGGACAGGTCGACGAGGACGCCGCCGACCGCCGGGCCGGCCGCGGCGGCGAGCGCGGCGGAGGCGGACCAGATCCGCACCGCGCCGCCCCGGCGGGCCGCCGGGTACACCGACAGCAGCAGTCCGAGGCTGGTGGGGATGAGCGCGGCGGCGCCGGCTGCCTGTAGGACGCGGAAGCCGACGAGCGACCACAGGTCCGGCGCCATGGCGCACGCCTGGGAGGCGACGGTGAAGACGACGAGGCCGGCGATGAGGGTCGGCTTGCGGCCGTAGCGGTCGGCGAGCCGGCCGAGCGGGACGAGCAGCGCCGCGAAGACGATCGCGTACGCGTTGAGGACCCAGGACAGGTCGGCCATCGGCTGACCGGCGAAGTCGCGGCCGATGTCGTTGAACGCGACGTTGACGATGAACAGGTCTAGGCCCGCCATGAAGGAGGCGACGGAGAGCACCGCGAGCACCGGCCGTGGGCGTACCTGACTTTGTTCCACCATAGTCAGGGAGGCTAGCGAGCGGGCTGACTTTGGTCAAGCGAAGTCAGCAGGTTTATAGTGGAGGGGTGACAATCGCACTTGAGGGGCACTTCGCCGACCGCGACGCCTGGTCGATGCAGAACTGCCCGGTCGCGAGGACGCTCGCCGCGCTCGGCCCGCCGTCGGCGGTGCTGGTGCTCAGCGAGGCCTACTTCGGGACCAACCGTTTCGGCGACTTCGTCCGCAACCTCGCCATGACCGAGTCCGCCGTGACCGCACGCCTGCGCCACCTCGTCAAGGCCGGCCTGCTCAGCCGGGAGCCCTACCAGGAACCGGGGCAGCGCACGCGCTACGAGTACCACCTGACGAAGATGGGCCAGGACCTCGCGCCCACCCTCGTCGGGCTCATGGAATGGGGCGAGACGTACCTGCCCGGCGACGAGGGACGCCAGGTCATGCTGACGCACGCCGGCTGCGGCGAGGCCGTCACGGCGCAGGTCAGATGCACGGACGGCCATGACGTCGGGGTGGACGAGATCATCATGGGCCCGCCGATGCCCGACGAGAGCCCGAACGGCGGCGACCCGAACGGCGGCGACCCGGCCCGCGCCGGCCGGGCCGCCGGCCGCCCGCCCGCCGACGCCCGGACCGATGACGCCCGGACCGGCGAAGCGCGGGCGGGCGGCGGTCAGGGCGGCGGTTAGTTCTCCGGGGTGGGGGCGGGGGTCCGCCAGGACCGGGTGCTCGTGGACGGCGGGCCCCCGGCGAGCCGCAGCGCGTGCTCGACCAGCGAGACCAGCACCTGTTTCGCCGACACCGTCCGGCGCGCGTCGCACAGCAGGACGGGCACGTGCGGGTCGATGTCCAGCGCCATCCGGATCTCGGGCGGGTCGTAGCGGTCGGCGTCGTCGAAGCAGTTGACGGCGACGACGAACGGCGTGCCCTTCTGCTCGAAGTAGTCGATCGAGGCGAAGCTCGCCATCAGCCGCCGCGTGTCGGCCAGCACGACCGCGCCGAGCGCCCCGCGCGACAGCTCGTTCCACATGAACCAGAACCGCTCCTGGCCCGGCGTCCCGAACAGGTAGATCGCGACGCCGTCGCGCAGCGTGATGCGGCCGAAGTCCATGGCCACGGTCGTGGTCGTCTTGGAGCCGAGGCCGTCGAGGTCGTCGACGCCGACGCTCGCGTCGGTCAGCGCCTCCTCGGTGCGCAGCGGGCGGATCTCGCTGACCGCGCCGACCATCGTCGTCTTCCCGACGCCGAACCCGCCGGCGACGAGGATCTTCAGCGCGACGCGCGGGCCGTCCGCCCGTTCGTCGTGGGGCTCCGCCCCGCTCTCGTCTCGTGCGGAGTCCGTGGCGTCGGGCGGGGGATCAGAGCGCGCGGAGTTCATCGAGCACCCTCCTGAGCAGGTTCGCGTCGGTGTGCGGCTGGACGTACTGCTGACCGGACGGCGTGGACCACCGCTGGACGTCCACGAGGCCCGAGTCGAGCAGGTCGCCGGCCAGGACCCGGATCACGCCGAGCGGCAGGTCCAGGTCCGAGGCCAGGTCGGCGAGGGCGTGCGGGCGCCGGCACAGCGTCAGCAGGCGGCGCTGCTGGCGCGACAGCCGGCCGGGCTCGGCGGGCCGCCGGCCGGTCGCGACGAGGATCGCCACGATGTCCAGGGGCTCGCCGCGGGGCTGGGTGCGGCCGCGGGTGACCGCGTAGGGGCGGACGACGGGTCCGGCGGCGGCGTCCAGCCACCGTTCCCGGCCGGGCCCCCGCGGGGCGCCGGGCGTGTCGGTCGGGTCCATCGCGGGTCACCTGGGCCCGGGCCCGGGCCCGGCCCGTCTGAGCCCCGTGGACAGCTGCCGGCCGACGCGCTTGACCAGCATCGTCATCTCGTAGGCGACGAGACCGGCGTTGGCGCCGACCTCGCTCAGCAGGGCCAGGCAGCTGTTGGCCCCGGCGGGGACGACGAAGAACAGGCCCTCGTCCATCTCGATGAGCGTCTGCCGGACCTCGCCGGAATCGAGCTGCGGCTTGGCCCCGATCGCGAGGCTGTGGAACCCGGCGGCGAGCGCCGCCAGGTACTCGGCGTCCTCGCGGCCGACGCCCCGGGACATGCCCATGACGAGCCCGTCCCGCGACAGGACGACGACCTTGCGGATCTGCGGTACCCGGTCGACGAGATCGTCGAGGAGAAAGTTCAGCTCGGCCGCGACTCCCTGCTGGGTCATGATCTTCCCTCCATGCCGTCCGCGGGTCCCTCGTCCTCGTCCCTGCCGCGGAGCCATCCCGCCTGCAGGGAGGCGAACAGGTCCCGGGACGCCTCCGCTGAACGTTCCTCCCAGGCTGCGACGGCGTCGTCCTGGGCTGATGGCGCGGCGAACGGCTGCTCGTCGCGGAGTTGCGGCGCCAGGTTCCCGCCGCGCACGCGGCGCGGCAGCGGGGCGCGCCCGCCGGGCCCCGCCTGGGCCTGCGCCTCACCGAAGGACGCGGGCGCCGCGTGCCCGGTCCCGCCCGGGTCCTGGCCGTACTGCCCGGGACCCGCCGCCTGGAACGGGCGCGTCGCGTCGAACGCCGGCGGCGCCTGCCCGTACGGCGGTGTGCCGTAAGAGGACGACGGCGGGGTCCCGTACGACGGCGGGGTCTCGTACCCGTCGTACGACGGCTGATCCTGGAAGGACGCCGGTGCGTTGAACCCCACCGTCGCGTCATGTCCCGGCCGATCCTCGAAGGACGCCGGCGTTTCGGGCGGCGCGGCGCCGCCCTGTGCCGGCGCCGCGTCGTAGGTGGGCGCGGAGGTGTCATAGGTAGGCACGGTCGTGTCATAGGCGGGCGCGGACGTGTCGTACGTGGGCGCGGACGTGTCATACGTCGGCGCCGATGTGTCGTAGGTCGGCGCGGACGTGTCGAAGGGCGTCGGCGCGTTCAGCATCGCGGTGGACGAGGACGCCGACGGGGTGGGCCACGACTTCATCGACCCGTTCCCGGAGGAGGCGCCGTTCTCCTGGACGGGCCTCGGCCGGGTGACGGGGACATCACCGGCGGCGCCGTCCTCGTCGTCGGGCTGGTCGGCGTCCACGATCAGCTGGCGCGGGATCAGCACGACGGCGCTGACACCCCCGTACAGCGACGGCTGCAGCGCGACCCTGATGCCGTGCCGTCCGGCGAGCCTGGACACGACGAACAGGCCGAGCCGGTCGGTGACGGCCAGGTCGAACTCGGGCGGCCGCGACAGCCGCAGGTTGAGCGCGTCCAGTTCGGCCTGGTCGAGCCCGATGCCGCGGTCGATGATGTCGACGGCGAACCCGTTGGCGCCCATCTCGCCGCGGACCAGCACCTCGGTGGGCGCGGGCGAGAACACCGTCGCGTTCTCGATCAGCTCGGCGAGCAGGTGGATGATGTCGGCGACGGCCTCGCCGATCACGGCGGCCTGCCCGGACATCACGACGACCTCGACGCGCGTGTAGTCCTCGACCTCCGCGATCGCGGCGCGCAGCACGTCCTCGACGTGCACGGGACGGCTCCAGCCGCGGCCGGGGGACGTCCCGGACAGGATGACCAGGCCCTCGGCGTGCCGGCGCATGCGGGTGGTGAGGTGGTCGAGGCGGAACAGGTCCTCAAGGGCCTTCGGGTCGGACGCGCCGCGCTCCATCTCGTCCAGCATGCGGAGCTGGCGGTGCAGCAGCGACTGGCTCCGCCACGCGACGTTGAGGAACACGCGGCTGATGCCCTGCCGCAGGTACGACTCCCGCACGGCCGTCTCGATCGCGGTGTGCTGCACCTTCGTGAACGCGTCCCCGACCCTGGCGACCTCCCGGCTCTTGCCGATGACGAGCGGCGGCGCCTCGGCGGCCACGTCGACCTCTTCGCCCCGGCGCAGCCGGGCCACCACGCCGGGCAGCCGGTCCTCGGCGAGGTTCAGCGCGGCGCGCTGCAGCCCGCGCAGCTCACGCGACAGGCTGCGGGCCGCCAGCAGCGACAGGATGATCGACGCGACGACGGCGAGCAGCCCGAACCCGCCCGCGAGGACGAGCCGCATGATGATCTGCTCACCGATCGGCTCGGCCATCTCGTTGAGCGCCAGGCTCGCCTGGGTGATCTTCTGCGCCCAGGCCTGCGACAGCAGCTGCGTGGTGGCCTGCCACTGCGCTGCCTCGGGCGGCAGCTTGTTGTCGCGGACGTCGACGATCGCGGTCTCGGCCGCACGGAACCGCTTGAACTCCTCGGACGAGGCGAGCTGCTGCAGCGGCCCGCGGATCTGGCCGTTCAGGTCGGCGAGACCCGCCTCGAACTGCCGCCGCCCCTCGGCCGCCCACTGCACGAACGCGGTGTGCTCGGCCGGGGTGAGCCGCCCGTTGCGCGCCATCGCGGCGGTGACGAGGGAGTCCTCCCGCAGCATGGTGGCGCGGGCGTTGCCGATGCTGATCAGCGCGCGGCCCTGCGTGAGGATCGCGACGTCGTTGACCGTCACCAGGCCGTTGAAGACCTTGATGACCTCGTCGAGGACGGCGCTGTAGGAGTTGATGACCTCCAGCGGCTCGGCGCTCCCGGAGTCGACCTGGGCGCGCAGCTCGGGCAGCGTGTCCAGGGCCTTGATCGCGACGGCCAGCCGCTGCTTCGTCTCGGGTTCGGCGGCGTCGCGCGCCTCGGGCGACAGCGCGGTCCTGCGGAAGGACGCCTCCACGGCGCTCACACGTTTGCGCTGGCCGCCGAGCTTCTGCTTGGCCTCGGCGTCGCCGGTGCTGAGCGCGACGACGCTGAGGGACCGTTCCGCCTGGAGCTGGTTGACCAGGTAGATGCCCGGAAGGCCCATCTTCTCGTACGTCGTGGAGAAGTCGTACTTGTCGAACGCGTCGCCGAGCGTGATGTTCGCGGCGAACGCCCACAGGGTGATGAGGGAAACCAGCGGAACCAGCAGAAGGGCCGTGATCCGCAGGCGTATGGGACGTCTCCGCCGGCCTTTGCGGGCGGACGCGTCGTCCGGGGGTTTGCTGTTCGAGGCGGCCGCGTAGGGGTCCGCCGGCCGACCTTCGGCGACCATCAGATCACAACCTCATGCGGGGGAACGGGCGCGGTTCAGGGCCCGTGTACTCGGTCTCTTCGTCTTGGTCGTGCGCTGTCTTGCCGTGCGCTCGTCTTGGTCCTGCGCACGTCTTGGTCCTGCGCACGTCCTGGCCGTGCGTTCGTCTTCGGTCCTGCGCTCGTGCTCGCCGATGCCGCCGTGCGGGCCGCCGTGCAGGGCGGCCGTGCGGGCGCGGGTCAGGACCGCGCCTCGTCCATGGCCGCGCGGGCCACCAGCCCGCGGAGCCGGCTGGTGATCATGGAGACGGCCTGCGCGTGCCCGCGCACGGCCTTCTCCCGGGTCGTGTACTGCCCGATGTCGGCGTGCATCGTGGTGTCGGACACGATCGTCTGCCACAGCAGTGGCCGTCCGTTCGCCGCGAGCCCGAGATCGATCACGGTGAACCAGGTCGAGACGACCACGACGACGCCGCCGACGCGGATGACGTCCTGCGCGAGCAGGCGTCCCCGCACGTCGAGCAGCAGGCGCTGGGCCTCCTCGGCTGTGGCGCGATTCCCGTCCGAGCGGTAGTAGTCAACGGACATGGCGCGCCTCCCATCGCCGAACCGGGGATCTGCGAGGGGAAGGCTCAGTGTCCGGAGTGTTCGTCCCGCGGCCAGGCCCGCACTTCGCACCACACCGACTTTCCGGACGGTGTGTGGTCGGTGCCGTGCCGTTCGGCCATGACCGCGACCAGGAACCAGCCCCGTCCCGTCTCCTCCATGAGGTCGACCGGACGCTGCCGCGGAACGGCGGCGCTCTGGTCGTGCACCTCGATGCGGAGCCGGGTGCCGGTGCGCAGCATCTTCAGGCACAGCGCGGAGCCGGGGACGGTGGCGTGCCGGACGGCGTTGGTGACGAGTTCGGAGACCAGGACCTCGGCGTCGTCGGCGATGTGGCCGACTCCGGAGGCGGTGCCGACGGACCGGCTGAAGCGCCGCGCCCGCGGCACCGACGCCCGTTCGGCGGGCAGTGTCAGCTCGCCCAGCAGGGTCGCGGCGGGTTCGTCGATCGTGGACAGTCCGTGCGGTGCGGTGCCGTTGTGGGGGGACGGGGCCAGGGTGCTAGGGAGTTCGATGGTGTGGTGTTCGCCCGACATGATGGACGCCTCCTTGACTAAGGCGTGTTGTCCCGATCCAGCCCTGCCGGGATGCGGGGCTGGGGAGGGCGCGGGGGGTTGGTGCCGGTGCCGCCGCCGTTCGGGCATGCGGCGGCACGGTGCCGGAGGGGATGGCGGCCGCCGGTGCGTGGTGCAGTTCGGTCATGACGGCTCGCCCCCCTCGGCCTGAGTGCCCGCCCTGGCTCGCAGCAGCCGGGCGGTACTGGTGAACCATTCGTAGTTCTCCTGCTCGAAACGCAGGCCGCGCAGGCACGTCAGATACGGGCCCACAGGGGTACCGGTCCGCAGGAACGTCTCCTCGTCCAGGTCGCCGCGCAGGTGCTTCAGGGTGTGCTCGAAGACCTCGACCTTGGCGGCGGAGGCCACCGCCCGGTCCTCGAGCTGCGCGATGACGGATTCGGCGGAGATGTGATCCACGGCCTGCACCATGACGAGCAGGTTCTCTCGGATGATCCCTGGCTTGGCGGGGGACGTCGCGAACCGTTCGAGCTCGGCGACGCCGGCCTGCGTGACGGTGTACACCCGCTTGTTGGGGCGGTCGTGCTGGATGATCTGCCGTCCGCTGATCAGGCCTTCGGTCTCCAACCTCGACAGCTCCGAGTAGAGCTGCTGCGGTACGGCATGCCAGAAGTTGGAGACCGACAAATCGAAGATCTTGGCCAGCTGGTAGCCGCTGTACTCGCCATCGAGCAGCGCCGCCAGCACCGCGTGACGTAGCGCCATCGGCCTTCTCTCCCCGCCTTGACTCAGGGTTGTGCCGACGGTAGCAGACAACGACATGATTAGTCATGCTTTTGACTAGGATTGGTTAGGGCGAATTTTCCGGTTCACCGAAACTCCCATGGCCGGGCGCCGGTGACCCCGGGACCGGTGCCCCGGGGGCCGGCGACCGGACGCTCACCGGCGGCCGGCGCAGCGCGGCGACGCCCGGTTCGAGGTCGCCGGCCAGCTCGGTGATCTCCCCGCTGAGGAACGCCCGCCGGGTCAGGCGGCGCTGCATCTTCCCGCTCGTCGTCCGCCGCACCGTGCCCCGCCCCGACAGGACGACGCTCAGCGCGGGCAGCTCGAACGCACGGGCCACGCGGGTCTTGATGAGGGACGCCAGCTCGTCCAGCGGCGTTCCCGCGGCGGCCCTGGTGCTGATCTCCTGGACGATGACGACCTGTTCCCTGCCGTCGTCGGGCACGCCGCCGCCGGCGAACGCGTGATCACCGGCGAACGCGGGGTCGACGACGAACGCCGCGCCGATGAGGGCGGCGCCGTGCGCGTCCCGCGCGGCCTCCTCGATGTCGTGGGCGTGGATGTTGCGCCCGTTGACGATGATGAGGTCCTTGAGCCGCCCGGTGACGTACAGCTCGCCGTCGGCGAGGAAACCGAGATCGCCCGTCCGGAGGTAGGGGCCGCCGCCCTCGGCGGTGCGGGCCTCGAATCCCTCACGGGTCTCCTCCGGGCTGCGCCAGTAGCCGCGGGCGACGCTGCCGCCGCCGACCCAGATCTCGCCCACACGCCCCTCTGGCAGCCGCACACGCGTCGCGGGATCGACGACGCGGACGTCCAGCGACACGGGGCACCCGCTGCTCACCAACCGCCGCACCCCGCCCCCGTCCTTCCCGCTGCCGCGGTTGTTTCCTGGGGCACCGTTGTTTCCGCTGCCGCCATTGTCTCGGGGGTCACCGCCGGCGCCGCCCGGTTCGTCGTGCGGGACGGCGGTGTCGCGGGTGAGGGCCTCGGCGTCGAAGTCGCGGATGACCGGGCCGCCGCCGAGGGGCGCGGCGGTGATGAGGAGGGTCGTCTCCGCCATCCCGTAGCACGGCATCCACATCTCGGGGCGGAACCCGATCGGGGCGAAACGCTCGGTCACCCTCTCCAGCGTCGCGGCCCGGACGGGCTCGGCGCCGTTCTTGACCACGCGCAGGGACGACAGGTCCAGGCCGTCCATCTGGCGGTCGGTGACGCGGCGCAGGGCGAGCTCGTACCCGAAGTTCGGCGCGACCGTGATCGTGCCCCGGTAGCGGGTGATCAGCTCCAGCCACAGCACCGGACGCTTGATGAACGTGATCGGCGAGGTGAACACGTAGCGGCAGCCGAGGTAGAGCGGCTGGAGGAACTGCCCGACCAGGCCCATGTCGTGGTAATGCGGGACCCAGCCGACCCCGACCGTGTCGGGTGTCCCCTCGATGCGCCGTTTGATCTCCTCACCGTTGCTCAGCAGGTTCCCGTGGGTGACCATCACGCCCTTCGGGTCGCTGGTCGACCCGGAGGTGTACTGGAGGAAGGCGAGGGTGCCGGGGTCGAACTCGGGTGCCGTCCAGCCGTCCGGGTCGCCGCCCGGGTCGCCGTCCTCCCCGGCCCCGCCGCTCTGGGTGTCCAGGCAGTGGACGCGTCCCTTCAGGCCGGCGTCGTCCAGCCACCCGTCGAGCGTGCCCCGGTGGGCGGTCTCGGTGAGGATCAGCGTGATGTCGGCGTCCTCGATGATCCGGCGGGTGCGTCCGAACCGTCCCGCGTCCAGGTCGGGCAGGGGCGCCGGGACGGCGATGACCCGCGCGTACAGGCAGCCCATGAACGCCGTCAGGAACTCAAGCCCTTCCGGATACAGGAGCAGGACGGCCCTGTCGCGCAGGCCGCGCGCCTCCAGCCGGCAGGCCAGCGCACGGGCCTTCCGGTCGAGTTCGGCGAATCCGAGCACGTTCTCCTTGTACTTCCGGCCCGGTTCCTCACTGATGAAGGTGAACGTCCGGTCGTCGCCCTGCTCCTGAATGTTCTCCCGGACGAGCGACACGAAATCCCTGTGCGCGCGCATGGGCCGTCACTCGTCTTCTGCCAGCGACAGCAAGGAGAACCAGCGGCGCTCGTCGAAGCTGCGGAACATCGCGCCCTCCAGCGACGGGAGGAACTCCTCGGACAGGACGGTGTCGGGCTGCGCGCGCTGCAGCAGGCGTTGCAGGCACAGCACGAGCCACTGCCCTTCGGCGAACGCCCCGCCGAACTCGTGCCGGTTGTGCAGCCACGTGAGGCAGCACGAGATCATCGCGTGCAGCTCGCAGTACCGCTTGGCGCGAGCCAGCGCCGCCACCGAACCGGTGTCGCCCTCGCTCGCCCGGATGCCCTCGTCCACCTTGGCGCGCAGCCCGCCGATGCTGGACATCAGGTCCTTCAGCTCCGCCGCGACCCCGGGCGCCGCGTGCGCGTTCGCCGCCGACAGCAGTTCCTCGGAGATCTCCTCGAACCGCTGCCCGACCTCGTCGCGGCCCTCGTTGGTGAGCTGCAGCATCCGGCCGTCCGGCTCCCACGCGGGCGGCGTCCTCGTCCAGCAGAACAGGTCGGCGAGCAGTTCCTCCTCGCCTCCCGTCTCCTCCGGCGGCTCGATCAGATAGGGGAGCTGCCCGGCGACGTTGGCGAGGTTGACGTGCGTGGTCCCCTCGAAGATGCTCGCGATCGCGTGGTCGCGCTGAAGCTTCTGGAACACCCCGTGCGCCACGCCCTCACGCAGGTAGCCGCGCGCCGCCAGCACGGTCCCGATGCTGGCCACGACCTCCTCCCCCAGAACGGGGACGAAGTACTTCACGATCGACGACCACAGGCTGAGGCGTCCGGGCGCGACCGTCAGGCAGCGCGTCACCGGGATCGCCACGCACTCGGCGATCAGCAGATCGAGGTGCGTCTTGACGAGATGGTCGCGGATCACGGGGATCTTGTAGATGTCCGACCCGTACAGCGTGCGCTGGTGCGAGTACTCCATCCCGATGCGCACCACGGCGTCCATCGTCCCGACCGACAGCGCCGCGATCGCCGTCCTGGTGATCTGCAGCGTCTTCAGCGTCTGGACGAGCCCGGACCCGCGCCGCCCGATCACCCGGTCCGCCGGGATCCGGGCACCGACGAACGCGACGCCGCTCAGGTCGTGGCCGCGCAGCCCCACCGTCCGCACCGGCGGCAGCGCCGCCCACATGTCCGGTTCGAGTTCCTCCTTGTCGACGAGGATGAGCGAGAAGTCCCTCGTACCGGTCTTGGCGTAGGTGGTGACGAACCGCCCGCGGGTGGCGTTGCCGACCGGCCATTTCGTCCCGGTCAGCAGCAGCTCGTCCCCGCGGATCTCGGCCTCCGACTCCGACGCCATCACATCGCTGCCGTGATCGGCCTCCGAGACGCCGAAGCAGGCCAGATCGCCGTTCAGCACCCCGTCCGCCACGGTCCTGCGCTGCCACCCGTCGCCCCAGAGCCAGACCGGGTTCACCGCCAGCAGCCCCGACCCGTACATCACCGCGACGGTGACGCTGCGGCGCGAGATGCCGCGCGTGACGAAGAACAGCTCCTCCAGCGTCGTCAGCCGGCCGCCGAGCCCGACCGGCACCAGATACTTCGGGAAACCCCAGGCCCGGACGGCGTCGACCGCGCCCGGCGGCAACTCGTCGCGCTCCTCGGCCTCAACGATCGCCTTGTAGGAGAACGGCCCGGCCTCGTCGTCCATCGGGTCGCCGAGATAGCCGTCCAGATCGGCGGCGATCCGGTGCGCCGGAGACAACTCGGCACGTCCGGCACGCACGGCGGGCGCCGGACGCGCGGAGTGCGCCGGGCCCACGGGGTCTGCCTGACCTGCGGGGTCTGCCTGGGTCACGGGCTCCGCGGGGCGTGCGGCACCTGCGGGGTGCGCGGGGACCTTACTGTCCATCTCTCTTTCCACTCCCTATAGCTGGGCGGTGTCGGACGGGCCCCCCGGTCCCTCCGCTCCCTCCATCCGCCTCCCGACCACGCGGGCGAGCGTCATCGCCGCGGGCAGGGGGCGGACCATCACGGTCAGGCCGGTGACGAGGCCGGTGTCGCCGAACCTGAGCAGATCGAGTCCCTGGACGACCTTGCCCATGACCCGGGCGTCGAAGATCAGCGCCTGGGCGGGCCCGGCTCCGCCGGGGCCGTCCGGTGCGCGGCTCACCAGCTCGTCGGTGTAGTGGAAGTCCTCGAAGACCTCCAGCAGCACACCGAGCAGCGCGGCGACGGCGTCGCGGCCGTGGTACGGCTTCACCATCACCGGGCTGTGGAACTCGATTTCGGGATCGAGCGCGCTGGTGATCGCGGAGAGGTCGTGGGCCTCCACCGCCTTTCGGAACGTTCCGGGAACCGTCACCTGAGCTGTCCCTTCGCTTGCCGTGGGCCGGTCAGTTCACCGTCCGGGGCGGGACGGTGCCGGCGGGGGGCGTGCTCTCGGCGGAACCGGCCTCGGTGCCGGCCCCGGGGTCGGGGCCCGGCGCCGGGGCCGGTGTCGTGGTGATGGCGGGAGCGGTGGCGGGGGCGGGGGCGGCGGCGCGGGCGAGATCCTCGGCCCAGGCCCGGTAGCCGTCGGGGGACGGGTGGAAGCCGTCGGAGGCGAAGAGCCGGCGGTCGCGCGCCATCGCCTCGTCCATGGGAGCGTGGACCGCCCCGCCCGCCCGGGCCGCGTCGCGCATGATCCGGTCCATGGTGCGCGCCCGCGCGCCGAGGAAGAGGCGCAGCGGCTGCGGGATCGCCGGGAACCGGTGGACGGGCGGCATTCCCGCGACGACCAGGGTCGCGTGCGCGTACCTGCCCTGCAGGACGGCGATGAGCTCGGCCATGTCGTCCGTCCACCGCCGCAGCGGGCGCCGCCGGATCAGATCGTTGATCCCGACGGTGACGACCACGAGGTCGGGGCTCACGCCGCCGGCGGCCGGATCACCGGGTGATGCGCCTGCCTGGGCCGGGGCTCCGTGGGACGATCCGTTGCCGGACGCGCCGTTCACCGGTGGGACGAGCCCGGTCACGACCCGGTGGGCCGTGGCGCCGTTCTCGCCGTTGACCGACCACGCCACGCTTCTGCGCAGGCGCTCCCTCAGCGCCTCGGCGAGGAAGCCCGGCAGCGCCTGCGCATGCTGGGACGCCCCGACTCCCACGGCGGTGGACTCGCCGATCACCACGACCCGGTACGCGGGCCCGGCACCGGGATCCGCGCCGGGAACGAAGCCGTACTCGTCCCCGGTCGCGGGGGCGAGCCGGGGCGTCCGGCGCGCCGTCCGCCATGCCTGGACGGCCAGGACCGGCGCGAGCGGAATGAGCATCATCGACTGGGGGACGCGGGCGAAGGTGAATGGTCTCTTCATCTCTATCCCAGACTTGTGCGGTGGCCCCCGAGGCTCAGATGGCCCGCTCGCCGAGCAGGCTTCGTGCGATGTGCGCGATCACCTCCGCCACATATGCGTGTCCTCTCGGGTTCAGGTGGATTCCGTCGGCACTCCACATCGCGGGGTCAGCGACTTTCGCCACCGTTTCCCGCGCGGGAAACGGTATTCCGAACTCGCGGGCGGCGCGGCCGAGCTCTTCGTTGAAGTCGTGAATGCGCTGCACGGTCCGCTTCTTGCGGAACTGCGACATCGGGGCGAGGTCGAGCAGCGGGGGCCGGGGCACCGGAATCGCCAGCGCGACCGCGCCGCGCTCCCGGGCCCAGCCGAACAGCTCGTTCAGCCGGTCCGCCGCGTCCGCCCGCTCGAAGCCGCGCAGCGCGTCGTTCATGCCGCAGCCGAGCACGACCAGGCCCGGCCGCAGGTGCCGGACGGCGGGCAGCTGCTCGCCGGCCACGTCCTCGATCGTCGCACCGGGGTCGGAGACGTTGAGCATCTCCTCACGGGAAACGCCCAGCTCATGGGCGAGCCGACCGGCCCAGCCGAGCCACCCGCCGGCCGGGTCCGGGTCGTTCTGGCCCTCGGCCACGCTGTCGCCGAGCACCACCATGACGGGCGCGCCGCCCGGCCGGCCGCCCATCACGCGACGAGTTCGAGCAGGTAGTCGGTGAGCGCGGTCACCGTCTCCCTGCGCCGGGCCTCGGCCACGTCGACCTCGACCTGCAGGTGGTCCTCGATGTCGCTGATGATGCTGATGGCGTAGACCGAGTCGACGCCATAGCGGGCCAGTTCGACCCCTGGATCGATGTTTTCGGCAGGCCTGTCGAGGTAGAAGGCGATCCTGTCAAGAAGCCACGATTGCAACTCGCCGTGGGAAATTGTTTCCGATCGGGTCACCGCACTCCTCCTTATGTAAGAGGATCATCGAATCAATCGCGATAGCTATCGGAAGACGAGCAACACGCAAGATACAGGCAAATGGATGATGTGTCTCAGATCCGGATGTGAACGATCGGACACAACCATGTCTCTGTTTCGTAAATTAAGTCAGTGATACGGTAAAACGGCGCCATGTTACCGATGGGTAACCACTTCCGTTAAGGGACCCACCCGCAGCACGACGGGAAACCGGCATACCCGCCAGTCCCACCGATCCGTTCCTCCCCGCGGACCTCACGACGGCACGCGACCTGCGTCGTTCCCCAGCAGGTCCGCCCCGGGCGGGCAGCGGCCGGCCACCGCACTCCGGCACGTTCCATGAGAATTTCGGTCAACCACTCAGACCCACCCATCACGGGCAAGCCAGGTCCTTCTTCCCCCGCGGCAAGACGCACCTGTCTCCGGCGGAGTCAGCCCTCGTCAGACGTGCCGTCCACCGGCACCGGCCCGTCCAGCAGCGAGACGACGGGATTGGGGTCGCGGGTCTGCACGAGCCGGTCCAGCACCGCGTGCGCATGCCGCGACCGCCACCGGTGCGCCGCGAGCCGATGGAACGTGGCGAGGTGCGCGGCGGACGGACGCGACACCCCCGACAGCGTGTAGCCGTGGTCCACCAGCCGGGAGGCGAGGACGTGCTCGACGAGATCCGCCTCCCAGTCCTCAAGGCGGTCACGCCACGCCCCCACGTTGCGGGTGTTGGGCGCCTCGTGCGTACGGAGGTGCCACTTGCGCGCGGACGGCACCGTCTTGCGGGCATGCTCGTACGCCTTGGTCATCGCGGGGTCGTACTCCTCGCCGAGGAACTCGCACAGCGGCTTCAGCGCGTCCTCCGGCTGGGCGACGAGGTCTTCGTAGTGGAACTCGTAGAAGGTGTCCGGGCCGAGGCGTTCACGGAGGCGCTTGCCCGTGTCGACCGCCTCCCGCCAGGTCAGCGCGGCCGAGTACGTGTCGCCGTGGTACCAGGGCATCTTCTTCAGCGAGCTCACGGCGTCCCGTCCGTCCCGGACGAGGTGGATGAACTGCGCGTCCGGGAACATCCGCCTGAGCATCGGCATCCGGCGGAAGTAGCTCGGGCGCTTGTCGCCCCAGCGCGGCTTGCCGTGCTCGCGCGCGTACGCCCGGAAGATGATCGCCAGTGCGGACCCGAGCGTCGGGGGCCCGTGCACGATCTCCTCGATGATGTCCTCCGCGTCCAGCTTGAGGACGTGGAACTTGGTGTCCCTGCCCTTGGCGATCCACTCGGCCAGCTTGCGCCGGTTCTCTTCCAGCTCCAGGTCACCGAAGGTGTGCCGCACCTCGTAGGAGGTGTGCACGAACCTGGTCTCGGACGGGAACGCGATGCGCGGGTGCGAGTGCAGCATCTGCTGGAGCAGCGTCGTTCCCGAACGGGGGCAGCCGATGACGAAGATCGGCCGGCTGGTCTGCGAAGTCATGGCGCGCCAAAGTACGCCGGTTGTCTGAGCCGAACCCCAAAGCCACCTCAACGCAACCTGAAAGTTCGTCCAGACCTGACCCGCCCATGCTAGACATCCGCCCACCACACGGCGCAACCCCCACGGGGAACCGGGGAGGTCGGGGAGAGTGAACGCCAGGGAGCGGGCGGTGACGGCGGCCGATCCGGCAGAAGACTTCCCTCAATGAGAGAAATAAGCTAAGGTAATGACTGGTGTGCCGGGAAGCCTGGTCGGCGAGACAGCATATGTCTGCGACCAGGAGGTTTGATGACTCCCCGGCACTTTTTGTGTGCGCCGCCTCCGACGCCGCGCGCTTCCGCCCCGCTGTACGGCCTGATCATCATGGCCTGGGCGCACGACTTCCCCGATAGCTGAGCGACACCCTCATCTCCCCTCAGCGGGCCTTTCTTCACGGGCCGGCGCGCATTCAGCGTGCCCGGCGCGGTCCATGACGTATCGATGCGGAAGCGTGCGTTCAAATGGGTGAATTCGTCGATGTCGCCTTCGGTTTTCCGACGGCGCTTTTCAGCTTCTCTCTCCTTGTCGTCGTCCTGTACTGGGCACTCGTCCTGGTCGGCGGCCTGGGAATCGACCTCCTCGGCGCCGGTGCCGATGCCGATGCGGGGGCCGGCGCCGGCGCCGAGGACGGGGACGCCGGGGACGGGGCCGTGGCCGGCGGGCTCGCGCTCCTCGGGCTCGGCGGCGTCCCCGGCACGGTCGTGTTCTCGCTGCTGATCGCGCTCGCGTGGTTCGTCAGCCTGGCCGGGGCGGCTCTGCTCGACGGCACCGTCCTGCGGGCGTTGGTCCTGGTCGCCGCCCTGGCGCTGGCCTGGTCCGGGACGCGGCTGGCCGTGCTGCCGCTGCGCCGCGTCTTCCGGAGCCCGGCCGCGACGTCGCTGCGCGACTTCGTCGGGATGCCCTGCGTGATCCGCACCGGGAGGGTCGGGCCGGACTTCGGCCAGGCCGAGGTCACCGCCCCCGACGGCTCGTCCGCCATCGTCCAGGTCAGGCAGCCGGCCATGGACGTGGCCGTGGCGGGCGAGGCGCAGGGCACCGGCCTCACCACCGGCAGCACCGCGCTCATCTTCGATTTCGATCCGGCCGGACAGTTCTTCTGGGTCATGCCGCATGACGCGGCATTCGACCGTCCGGCCCTCTGATCCCCCGCGACCTATCCCCCTACAGACAGGGATTCTCGATGGAAACCATCACCTTGGGAGCCGGTGTGCTCCTCGCGCTCGCGCTGCTCATCGCCCTCGGCCTGGTGCTGATGGTGAAGAAGCTGTTCCAGAAGGTCGACCAGGGCCGCGCCCTGATCATCTCCAAGTTCAAGAAGGTCGACGTCACCTTCACCGGCGCGATCGTCCTGCCGGTTCTGCACAAGGCCGAGATGATGGACATCTCGGTCAAGACGATCGACATCGAGCGGACCGGCCGGGAAGGGCTGATCTGCAAGGACAACATCCGCGCCGACATCCGCATCACGTTCTTCGTCCGCGTCAACAAGACCGCCGAGGACGTGGTGAAGGTGGCGCAGGCCATCGGCACCGAACGCGCCAGCAGCCGTGAGACGCTGCAGGAACTGTTCGCGGCCAAGTTCTCCGAGGCGCTGAAGACCGTCGGCAAGCACCTCGACTTCGCCGACCTCTACATCCGCCGCAACGAGTTCCGCGACCACATCATCCGCGTCATCGGCACGGACCTGAACGGCTACAGCCTCGAGGACGCCGCGATCGACTACCTGGAGCAGACGCCGCTGCTCTCCCTGGACAGGTCGAACATCCTGGACGCCCAGGGCATCCGGAAGATCACCGAGCTGACCGCGATCGAGCACGTCCGCACCAACGAGCACGCCCGCAACGAGCAGAAGGAGATCACACGCCAGGACGTGGAGGCGCGCGAGGCGATCCTGGAGCTGGAGCGCCGGCAGGCCGACGCCGAGCTGCGGCAGCAGCGTGAGGTCGAGACCGTCCGGGCCCGCGAGGAGGCGGAGATCGAGCGGGTGAAGGCGGAGGAGCGGCTGCGGGCGCAGACCGCGCACATCCGCACCGACGAGCAGCTCGGCGTCCAGACCGAGAACAAGAACCGGGAGGTCTCGGTCGCCGAGAAGAACAAGGAGCGGGTCCTCGCGATCGAGAGCGAGCGGATCGAGAAGGACCGCCTCCTGGAGGTCATCGCCCGCGAGCGGGAGACGGAGCTGACCCGGATCGCCGCCGACAAGGAGGTCGAGGCGGAGAAGCGGGAGATCGCGAACGTCGTCCGGGAGCGGATCGCGGTCGAGCGGACGGTCGCCGAGCAGGAGGAGGGCATCAAGCGGCTGCGGACGGTCGAGGAGGCCGAGCGCGCCCGCCAGTCGGTCATCATCCACGCGGAGGCCGAGGCGCAGGAGAACCTGGTCAAGGACATCAAGGCCGCCGAGGCCGCGGAGGCCTCCGCCGAGCACCGCGCCCGCGAGGAGCTGACGATGGCGCGGGCCCGCCAGGAGTCCGCGGAGATGGACGCGCAGGCCAAGATCCGGCTGGCCGAGGGCCTGCGGGCCGAGGCCGCCGCGGCCGGGCTCGCCGAGGTCCAGGTGCGCGAGAAGGACGCCGCGGCCATCGAGAAGCTCGGCCGCGCCGAGGCCGCCGTCGCTCAGCAGAAGGCGCTGGTCGAGGCCACGCGGATCCGCGACAACCTGAAGGCCGAGGCGGAGGGCCTGAACGAGAAGGCCGGCGCGATGGCGGCGCTGGACGAGGCGTCCCGCCAGCACGAGGAGTACCGGCTGCGGCTGGAGACGGAGAAGGACATCCGGCTCGCCGGGATCCAGGTGCAGCGGGAGGTCGCCGAGGCGCAGGCGAGCGTCCTCGCGGCCGGGCTGGACAAGGCCGACATCAACATCGTCGGCGGCGACAGCGTGTTCTTCGACCGGCTCGTCGGGTCGATCGCCCTCGGCAAGAGCGTGGACGGCTTCGTCCAGAACTCCGAGGTCGCGCAGTCCATCGCCGGGCCCTGGCTGGACGGGTCGGGCAGCTTCATGGGCGACATGTCCAGGCTGCTCGGCTCGATCGACACCGGCGGCGTCCGCGACCTGACGCTCTCCGCGCTCCTGCTGCGACTGATCAAGGACGGTGGCCCGGAGACGGGCGGGCTGCGCGAACTGCTCGACACCGCCCGCCGCCTCGGCGTCGCCGACGCCCCCCTGTCCGAGATCAACGGATCCGCCCTGACCGCCACCAACTGATGCCGAGGAGCGGCGAGCCGCGTCCCCTCGACGGGCTCGCCGCCCCCAGCACCGCCCGACCGCGCAACGGCTGCGTTGACCTGTGGCGTGTCGCCCTTTGAGGCCCGCCGATGAGGGCGACACGCCGCAGCTCGACGTGTGGCGGGAGGGTGGCGGGGGGTGCGTGGAGGGCATGGGCCGGCGGGGGAGGACGCGGCGAATGTGCGTGAACGAAGGACAGACGGGAGAGACGAATGAGTGAGGACGTGAGGGAGGCCACCGGAGCCGACGCCGGGCGGGCGGAGCTCGACCACGGGACCTACGAGGTGCTGCGCGCGCGGCTCGCCGAGCACGCCGCGGAACTGGCGCGGCGGGCCGAGTCGCTGAACGACCGGCGGCTGGAGGTCTTCGGCGGCACGGAACTGCGGCTGGCGGGCACCGAGCAGATCCGGACGTCGCACAGCTGCGTCCCGCGCGACGTGGTCGCGCTCGGCGGGGTGATGCTGTTCGGCTACAACGTCTTCCTCGGGCTGAAGCCGGAGACGACGGTCGACGACGTGTTCTCCCTGCACCGCTTCACGCGGGACGGCGACGGCATCGCGTTCGTCCCTGCCGGGATGGACGCGGTCCCCGGCCTGCTGGACGACCCGCGGTTCCAGCGCGACTTCGCCGACATGTACCGGTACTACCGCCAGGCGCGGCTGCTTCAGCTGCGCCTCGTGGACGGGCGGCTGCTCGCCGTGTTCCAGACGGGCCCCCGCCTGTCCGACCTGCGTGTCCTGCGGTGGCGCACCGCCCCCGACGGGACCGTCGTGTACGAGGACAACCAAGGCGAACGCGACCACGAGTTCCCGCCGGCGCACGACGTCGAGTGGGTCGAGACCACGCGGGACGACCACGTCCCCGGGCGGCACCCGCACATCTCGATCGAGGGCGAGGTGTTCGTCGAGACGATCGGCGGGACCCTCACCGTCAAGATCGAGGACAACACCGGCAGCGGGACGGGCATCTACTCCGAGCCCGTGGACGAGCCGCTGCAGTCCCTCGCCGACGCCGACGTCCTGCGCGCGCGGGTCGGGGCGCTGATCCTGCTGCGGATCCGCCCGTACAACGAGACGGCGTGGCGGCACCTGGTGTTCAACGTCCGCACCAAGGAGATCGTGCGGCTCGACGGCATCGCGCAGGCGTGCCGGAGGCTGCCGGACGACCACGGGATCATCTTTCCGGGCGGCTACTACCTCGACACCGGCGCCGCGAAGACCTTCGACACCGACGTCGCGGGCCTGGAGTACGAGCGCGTCGTCCGCTCCCCCAACGGCGAGGACGTCCTCTACGTCTTCCACTCGCGCGAGGACGGCCGGTCGCTGCTGCTGCCGTACAACGTGATCCGCAAGCAGGTCACGACGCCGGTCACCTGCCACGGGTACTCGCTGTTCGAGGACGGGACGCTGGCCGTGATGCGCGCGTTCTCGGACGAGCCCGCCCGCGTCCACCCGATGCAGATCTGGCGGACCCCGTACGTGTCCGACGCGCACGCCGCCGCCCAGCCCGTCGGGACGGGCCCGCTGGAGCGCGTCGGAAACGCGGACCTCGTCCGCGGCATCTCCGAATGCCTCTCCGTCACCCGCATGGTGGACGAGATGTCGCCGTCGACCCGGGTGTTCGAGGCGCTGATCTCGGCGTGCACGCGGACGTCCGACCTGTACCACTGGCTCGCCGACGGCGACCTCGGGGACGTGGCGGCGCCGCTGGCGGACGTCCGCTCGACCGCCGGGCAGGTCCTGGACGAGTACGAGAAGGTCCGGGCTCTCACCGACCAGGCCGTCGCCGCCGTTTCCGAGGCCGCCGACGACATCACCGCCCTGGTCCGCCGGGCGCGCACGGAGTCGCCGGAGACCGCGGACGGCTGGATCACCCGGCTCGCCGAGTTCCGCCGCGCCCAAGGCCACCTGGAAACGCTGCGCGACCTCCGCTACGTCGACACCGCGCGGATCGACGAGCTTTCCGAAACCGTCCAGGCGGAGCTCCGGGACGCGGGCCGGGCCGCCGTCGAATTCCTCCAAGGCGAGGACGCCTTCACCGGCTACCACACCGAAGTGGAGCGCATCACCGGGTCGGCGCACGCCATCGAGACCGCCGCCGACGCGGTGGCCCTCGCCGACCTCCTCGACGCGCAGAACGAGGGCCTGGAGGTCGTCACCGAGGTCGTCGGCGACCTCGACATCACCGACGCCACCGCCCGGACCGCGATCCTGGAGCGTGTCGGCGAAGTCCTCGGCGGCCTCAACCGGGCCCGCGCCGTCCTCGACAACCGGCGCCGCGACCTCCTCGGACGCGAGGGCCGCGCCGCGTTCGCCGCCGAACTGGCCCTGCTCGACCAGTCCATCGCCGGCGCCCTCGCCGGCGCCACCACTCCCGAAACCTGCGACGAGCAGCTCGGCCGCCTGCTCCTCCGCCTGGAGACCCTGCAGGCCCGCTTCTCCGACCTGGACGACTTCCTCTCCGAGCTGGAAACGAAGCGCACCGAGGTCTACGAGGCGTTCTCGTCCCGCAAGCAGACCCTCCTGGACGAGCGCGCCCGCCGCACCGACCGCCTCACCGAATCGGCCGAACGCATTCTTTCCGGCATCCGCCGCCGCGCCGCCGCACTCGGATCCCCGGACGAGGTCAACACCTACTTCGCCACCGACGCGATGGTGGCCCGCCTCCGCGCGATCGCCGACGAGCTGCGCGCCCTGGACGACGGCGTCCGCGCCGAAGAGCTGGAAGGCCGCGTCAAGGCCGCCCGCCAGGAGGCCGGCCGCGCCCTGCGCGACCGCCTCGACCTGTACGGCGACGACGGCGGGACGATACGGCTCGGCCGGCACCGGTTCGCGGTCAACACCCGCCCGATCGAGCTGACCCTCGTCCCGCACCGCGACACCGTCGCCTTCGCGATCACCGGCACCGACTACCGGGCCCCCGTCCTCGACGAGGACTTCGCCGCGACGCGCCATCTGTGGAACCAGACCCTCGTCTCGGAAACCCCGGAAACCTACCGGGCCGAGTACCTGGCGACGTCGATCCTCGCGGACGCCGACCCCGCCGAGCTGCGCCGGGCCGCGGCGGACGACCGCCTCCTCACCCTCGTCCGCGACGTGGCCGCCGACCGCTACGACGAGGGCTACGAGCGGGGCGTCCACGACCACGACGCCGCCCGCATCCTGGAAACACTGCTGCGCCTCCACACCGACGCCGGGCTGCTGCGCTACCCGTCCCCGGCCCGCGCCACCGCGCAGCTCTTCTGGACCCACGGCACCACCCCCGCAGAGCGCGCCGCATGGACGACCCGCGCCCGCTCCCTAGTCCGAGCCCGCCAGGCGTTCGGCCGCACCGGCGCCCTGACCGCCCTCATCACCGAACTCGCCGCGTCCATCACCGCCTTCACCGACGGCACCGGCCTGGTGCTCCCTGACGGCCCGCTCGCGGCGGAGTACCTGATCGAAGAACTGGCCACCGCCCCGGACGGCTTCGTCGCCGGCCAAAGCGCCCGCGAGCTGCTGAAGAACTTCGGCCAGGAACACCAAGCCGAACTGGAGGACGACCTGAGCGCCCTCGGCGACGACCTCGCCGCCCGCCACCAGCTCGCCGAAGCCTGGCTCAGCTCGTTCGCCGACGACCCGTCCGACCTGCCCGAGGCGGTCGCGATGCAGCTCTGCGCGTCCGCCCGCTACGACTCCCCCGCCGCCCTGACCGCCACCATCGACGACCTGCTCGGCAACCACCCGCGCATAGTCGACCGCCACATCGACCTGCGCCTGGACGAGCTCCTGGCCCGCACGCAGAGTTTCCGCACCGACCGCGTCCCGGCTTTCCGCGCCTACCAGAAGCAGCGGAACGACCTCATCGCGACCGAGGAGAAGCGCCTCGGCATCCCGGCCCTCAAACCCCGCACGATGAGCGCGTTCGTCCGCAACCGCCTGGTCGACGAGGTCTACCTGCCCCTCATCGGCGACAACCTCGCCAAGCAACTGGGCGCCGCAGGCGACGGCAAGCGCACCGACCAGATGGGAATGCTGCTGCTCATCTCCCCGCCCGGCTACGGCAAGACGACCCTCATGGAGTACGTCGCCGACCGCCTCGGCCTGGCCCTGGTCAAGGTGGACGGGCCCGCCCTCGGCCACGACGTGACGTCCCTCGACCCCGCCCAGGCCCCCAACGCCACCGCCCGCCAGGAGGTCGAAAAGATCAACTTCGCCCTCGACATGGGCAACAACGTCCTCCTCTACCTGGACGACATCCAGCACACATCCCCCGAGCTCCTCCAGAAGTTCATTCCCCTCTGCGACGCCCAGCGCCGAATCGAAGGCGTCAAGGACGGCGACCCACGCGCCTACGACCTGCGCGGCAAACGCTTCGCCGTCTGCATGGCCGGTAACCCGTACACCGAGTCCGGGCAGCGTTTCCGCATCCCCGACATGCTCGCCAACCGTGCCGACGTGTGGAACCTGGGCGACGTCCTGTCCGGCAAGGACGACCTGTTCGCGCTCAGCTACATCGAGAACGCCCTGACTTCCAACCCCGCCCTCGCACCCCTCACCGCTCACGACCGCTCCGACGTGGAGCTGCTGGTCCGCCTTGCCTCCGGCGACCAGACCGTCCGCCCCGACCGCCTGTCCCACCCATACTCCCAGACCGAACTGGACGAGATCCTCTCCGTCCTGGAAAAGCTCCTCCACGTCCAGCAAGTGGTCCTGACGGTCAACCGCACCTACATATCCTCCGCGGCCCAGGACGACTCCGCCCGCACCGAGCCCCCATTCCGCCTCCAGGGCTCCTACCGCGACATGAACAAACTCGCCGAACGCATCCTGCCGGTCATGAACGCAGCCGAGCTGGAAGCCGCCATAGACGACCACTACCGAGCCGAGTCCCAAACCCTGACCTCAGACGCCGAAGCGAACATGCTCAAGTTGGCCGACCTCCGCGGCACCCTGACGCCCGCCCAGGCGGACCGCTGGACGGAGATCAAAGCCGCCTACCAGCGCGCCCAGACCCTCGCCGGAAACCAGGAAGACCCGTCCGTGGGCGCCCTCCTGCACCTGGCAGACAAACTGACCGCCATAGAAAAGGCCCTGCGCCCCCACTGACAAAAGGGCGGACGTGCGACCACCGCACGTCCGCCCGCCTCGAACGACGTCAGGCGCCGCCCCTGAGGCGCGGAGAAGATCCTCGCGGATCTGGCGGAGTTCCTCTACATCGAAGTCCGTTTCGGCCAGACCGGGGAGGGAAAGGCGCTTGCCGGAGTGCAGCCGCACTTTGAGGTAGCGGAACTTGTTCCAGTACTTGTCCCTTCCCTCGTGCACGTAGATGTCGGCGATCTCGTGCCAGCGGTAGGCGACGAGGATCTTGCTGATCTGATGTCTGGCCGGAGCCATGGCGAACTCGCGACCTACACCGTCGTCCGCGGCACCGACGGCCAGTGACGCTCGGGCCCGAGCGTGCCTTTCTTAGAGGCGGGGACGGGATTCGAACCCGCATCTTCAGGCTTATGAGACCTGTGTGCTCCCGTTGCACCACCCCGCATCGGTACGACCGATGGTAAGAGAATGGTCAGGCCGGTCGCCAATGGTTTTTCTGGCACGCCTTCGCCACAGGCTGGACGGTCTAGTGATCGGCGTCAGCTCTCATCCGCCCGGACTGCGGGCCCTCGCAATCGATCAACGCGCCGCAGGTGGTCGGCCGGGGGGACGCGGCCCACGCCATGGCCCGCACGGTGCCGCAGTGGCCGTGCTCGGGCGGCGGGCCGGCCGGACGATCAGTCGTCGAAGTAGGCCCTGGCAACGGCGTAGCTGTCCTCATAGAGGTGGTAGCGGGTGATCCGCCCGTCCCGGACCGTGGTGTGCAGGGCGAACGCGGTGTCGATGTCCCGGCCCGTCTTCTTGACCTCGGAGACCATGCGCCCGATGAGCACCACATCGTCGCCCTCGGCGATGACCTGGTGGAGGTCGAACTCCTTGCCTTGCACATGGGTCTGCAGCAGCTCGAAGAACGTCCGCATGCCCTCCGCCGAGTCGACCTCCGGTACCCACGGAATGCCCGGCGGATGCGGGATCGAGAACGACACCGAGTCAGCGAACAGCGCCGCCGCCTCCGCACTCTTCCCCTCGGCGAGCAGCGGGAACAAGCGTTGCACAGTCTGCGCCGGTGACTCTGCCGTCATGTGGTCGACCTTACACGCCGGACATGCGGCGCAAAGTCAACAAGCCCGATTCGAGGGCACCCCTCTTAGGCGCCTGCCGATCAAGATGCCGGAGCGCGGTGAAACCTTCCCTACATCATGAACGTGATTTCGTGGCGGACCGCGTGATCAGAAGTCCGCGGCGCACGGGAACGAGGTGACGCGGTAGGGCCCGCCCGTTTACGGATGTACCGCCGAATCTTTATGTTCTCCGGACCTGTTTGCTCAATGGAGCTGGGTAAGCCCGGGGTGTCCTATCGCCGTCCATCCCTGCTGCGTTTCCGTGCTGCGCTCTTGTCGACCGGTCAGGTTTGCAGGCGATGTCGGCGGTAAGAGCAGCAGCCACCGCGACATCACCGTGACGGCGCACCACGTCTGCTCGGCGATGTCGCCTCACCGGCGATCGCACAGGCAGGACACCAGCCGGCCATGTGACGCACTGGGGACCGGGAGTGATGGGCAATGGGCTTGTCGGAGTACGAGCGGACGGTGCTGCGGCGGCTCGACGCCGACCTCACTCGGCAGGATCCGCGGCTGAATCGGCAGCTGGCCGAGTTCACCGCGCAGGAAAGGGACGCGGGGCTCACGTGGCGGCCGCCCCGGGTGGCGGTGGTCGTGGCGGCGGTGATGCTGGCGGGGGTCAGCTTCATGCTGGCGGCCGTCACCATGCTGATGCGGCAGCCCTGCCGAGCCACCCCCAACGGTGCGCAGGCCACCACCGCCGCCATGGCGCCCTCGCGGACCCCGGAATCCGCGGGACGGCACCCCGGCCCACCGACGCGTGACCCGAGGGATCGTTCCGCTCAGCCAGGGCCGACCCGGCCGTCCCCGCCGACCCCGTGCTGAAACGAGGCGCGGCCCGTACACGGTCAATCGCCTGACTCAAGGAGTGTGCTGTGACGGATGTGAAGCGGCCGGCCGGTGAGCCGCCGACATCACTGACCGCGCCGGTGCGGGCCTCGAAGGGCCGTGTGCTGGCCGAGTGGCTGAGCACCACCGACCACAAGAAGGTCGGCTACCTGTACCTCATCGCCTCGTTCGGGTTCTTCTCGCTGGCCGGGCTGCTGGCCATGGCGGTCCGCGGGGAGCTGGCGCAGCCCGGGCTCCAGGTGGTGAGCAACGAGCAGTACAACCAGCTGTTCACCATGCACGGCACGATGATGATGTTCTTCTTCGCCACCCCGCTGTTCGCGGGTTTCGCCAACGTCATCATGCCTCTGCAGATCGGCGCCCCCGACGTGGCCTTCCCGCGGCTCAACGCCCTCAGCTTCTGGCTGTTCTTCTTCGGCGCCCTGATCGCCGTTTCCGGCTTCCTGACCACCGAGGGCGCGGCCAGCTTCGGCTGGACCGGCTATCCGCCCCTGTCGGACGAGATTCGCTCCCCGGAAGAGGGCGGGGACCTGTGGACCGCGGGCCTGATCATGTCGGGGTTCGGCACGATCCTGGGCGCGGTCAACTTCATCACCACCATCATCGGCATGCGCGCCCCCGGCATGACCATGTTCCGGATGCCGATCTTCACCTGGAACGTGCTGTTCACCTCGATCCTCGTGCTGCTGGCCTTCCCCGTGCTGGCCGCCGCCCTCGCCGCGCTCTGGGCCGACCGCAACCTGGACGCCCACATCTACGATCCCGAGCACGGGGGCGCGCTGCTGTGGCAGCACCTGTTCTGGTTCTTCGGCCACCCCGAGGTCTACATCGTCGCGCTGCCGTTCTTCGGCATCATCACCGAGGTCATCCCCGTCTTCAGCCGCAAACCCCTGTTCGGCTACGTCGGCATGGTCTTCGCCACCATCACGATCACCGGCCTGTCGATGACGGTGTGGGCCCACCACATGTTCGCCACCGGGCGGGTGCTGCTGCCGTTCTTCTCCTTCCTGTCCTTCCTGATCGCCGTCCCTACCGGCATCAAGTTCTTCAACTGGGTCGGCACCCTGTGGCGCGGGCAGATCGTCCTCCAGGCCCCGATGCTGTGGGCGCTGGGGTTCCTGTTCACCTTCCTGTTCGGCGGGCTCACCGGCGTGATCCTGGCCTCACCGCCGCTGGACTTCCACACCCACGACTCATACTTCGTCGTCGCGCACTTCCACTACGTCCTTTTCGGCACCGTGGTGTTCGCCATGTTCGCCGGATTCTCCTTCTGGTGGCCCAAGATGACCGGAAAGATGCTCGACGAACGGCTGTCCAAGATCCATTTTTGGATGCTGTTCATCGGCTTCCACACCACTTTCCTGGTCCAGCACCTGCTCGGCGCCAACGGCATGCCCCGCCGGTACGCCGACTACCCCGACGAGTTCACCACCCTCAACCTGGTCTCCTCCGCCGGTGCCGCGCTGCTGGGCCTGTCGACCTTCCCGTTCCTGTGGAACGTCTGGCGCACGGCCCGCAAAGGACAGGACGTGCACGTCGACGACCCCTGGGGCTACGGAAATTCGCTGGAATGGGTCACCTCCTGCCCACCGCCACGCCACAACTTCGCCTTCATCCCCGGCATCCGTTCCGAACGGCCCGCCTTCGATCTGCACTATCCCCACATCGGCGCCGGTGGCGATCGGGCACACGCCTCAGCCGGTGACGAGCCGAAGGGCGAAACCGGTAGCTCACACGGCCGACACCGACCGGCTCCCGGTTGACCGCCGTCGCCGGCGTGTCCTCTGGTGGTCCGGTCAGCGGCTCGGTCGCCTCCGCCGTCACACCCGACGGCGGAGGCGATCCGGTTGGGCCGTCAGCGGAAGGATTCCGTGTGGTCTGCCGCCCATGTCGGGAAGGTGCGGGCGGGGCGGCCAAGGATCCGCTCCACCTCGTCGCTGGTGAACGCCTTCCGTCCGACGCTCCCCGCCATGAACCCTAGAAAGGGCGCCACAAGCTCCTCGGGGTAGCCGAAGGCCGTCATGACCTCGAACGCGTCCTGCGGTGGGACCTCCTCATAGCGCAGCGGACGGCCGAGCGGCTCGCCGATCGCGATGACCATCTCCTCCAGGGTGAGTGACTCCGGGCCGGTCAGCTGCGGCTCCCGTCCCAGCAGGTCATCGGTGAGCAGTGCGCGGGCGGCGACCTCCGCCAGGTCTTGCGGGTCGATCGGGGCCTGCGCGGCCCGCGGGTACGGCCCCCGGACGACGTCCCCGGCGCGGATCTGGGCGGACCACAGGATGACCGCGCTGGTCGCGAACATGTGAGGCCGCAGAATCACGTGTTCCATGCCGGAGGCCCCGGTCACCATGATCATGTGCGTTCCCCTTCGGATCGAGGTCGCCTCCTGAGAGCAGCCGGGGCCCTGGAATGTGACATGCGGCCCGCGCCGTGGGCGCCTGGCCTCCCTCGGCCTTCCGCGCCGCTTATGATCACTTCATGGCCGGCAGGAACCGGGCCACCACGCCTCCCCGGCCGATCGCGGCGGGTGACGTCGTGGCCGCCTACTCGATCGCTCTCGCCGAGTGGACGGCCGCACAGATCATTCGTGTCGACGCCGCCGATGCGAGGGCGGCGGTGCTCGAACTGGACTGGTCCGGTCCCGAGCCCGCTTCCGTGGCCGATCTCGGTGACGTCTCGCCGCTCAGGCTGACTCACCACTCCTGGGGCGGCGCCCTGTCCTACTGCAACTACGAATGGGTTCTCCCGCGCAGCTACAAGGTCATCGGGGCCCTGCCGCTGTTGCACGACGAGCCGTCACTCGGTTACTCCACAGGCTGGAGGCTCGGCGACCAGCTCGCCCGGCAGCGACGCTGGGACGGCGGCGTCCACACCGACCCCGCCGACCCGCGGGTGGCGGACTACACCGGCGCCGAGATCAACGATCTGCTCGATCTGCCGGACGAACCGCACACCGATATCCGGATCCTGAACGTCCGTGGCATCGAGTCGCTCGACTGTGGCCGGCTCGTCCGGCGGTTCCCGAACCTGGCAGGTCTGACGTTGAGGGGCGATCTCGGCCTGCTGTCGGGGGCGGCCGCCCTCAACGAACTGGGGTCGTTGCAAAGGATCCACATCGTCGACCTGTTCGGGATGGGCCGGGACGACCGCTTGCTTCCCCGGGGCGTCCCCGCGCTGGAGTCACTGCTCCTCTACAGCGTCCCCGCCGAGTACGCCACCGCGATGCGCTCGACCTGGCGCCCTGAGATGCCCAACGGCACCCATGTCGACATCCGCGGCGCCCGCACGCCCGAATGGGTCGCGGAGAACCGGGACAACCCGCTGCGCCACTGGGACGGCCGCGGGCACATCAGCGGCGCGCGGTTCAGGAAGGCCGTCGCGCAGTACAAGTCGACGCGGCGGGCCGTCGTGGCCGTGCTCTCCGGCGATCCCACCGGTGACCGGCCGGCTCGGCTGGTCGAGATCGGGCGGCAGTACGGCGAGGCGTTCAACACGCTGGACGGCCGCGTGCCCTTCATCGAGACCGAGGAGCGGGAGGACCTGTTCGCCGCCCTCGACCACATCGTGGACGAGGCCGAAGCCGCCCACGGCCCGGACCTGGCATGGGCACGCGAGAGCCTCGAATCGGGAGTGAACGCCGTCCGGGACTGGTAGCGCCTCGTCGCGCGGAGGTGTCGGCATGCCGGTCGATCGCCTGGTCGCGGTCGGCCTCGGGCGGGTGCGGTGACCCACCGGAGGGGCCACAGGGGTCGACGAATCCACCACAGGCAGATTAGCTGATGCAAATTCTGTTAACGTATGCGAACCTCTCATGGGATGACGGCATCTCAGTCCCTGTGAGATAAGGCGTTCTTGATGATTCGCATGTGCAACCGCCCGCGAAAGAAAGAGGCCCCGTGTTCCCTTCTCGACTGATCACCCCCGGTGTGTTGAGCCTGGCGCTGCTGGCCCTGGCCGGTTGCTCGGGTTCGGACAAGGATGAGCCCGGCACCTCCCAAGGCGGCTCGGCGAGCCCCACGGTGGCCGCGGAGCCGCAGGGCGGCGGCGGAACGCCCGTCGGCGGCGCGAACACCGGCGTCACGGTCAACCTTCCGGAGGGATGGAAGCAGGTCGACCCCACCCAGGACACCTCTCCTGTGGTGCAGACCTCCTTCCACTTGTCCGGCGCCCGCGGTGAGCTCATCAAGGAACTGATGGGCGAGCAGAAGAAACTCGGCATGGTGTGGGGGGTCGACTCGTCCGTCACGTCCGGTTTCGCGCCGAACCTGGCCGCCGGATGCGACAGGGGCGGCATCATCGGCACCGAACTGGAGACCCTGAAGGAGAAGGCGCGCAGACTCAACCGGGGCGCCGAGATCACCGATCTCGCCGTCAGCGGGAAACCCGGGTTCAAGATGACCAACACCAGCACCGGAAGCGACGGGATCACCACCGACCAGATCGAGGTCAACGTCCCCGTCTCCGACGAGCGTTACTGCTTCGTCAAGCTGGAGGCCGAGCAGGGCACCATGCCGCCCGCCGCCGAACAGATCGTGTCCTCGTTCAAGCTCGCCTGATCACAGGTCGCAGCGGGTCAGCAGATGCGGGGCAGGGGGTCGCCTACCAGGAGGTCCGCTATGCGGGTGCCTCCGAAGGCGGTTTTCAGGAGGACGAGGCCGGGCGGGTCGTCGCGCACGTGACCGATCACGGCGGCGTCCCGGCCCAGTGGATGGGCTTGCAGGGCGGACAGGGCCGCTTCCTCCGCCTCGGCGGCGACGACGATCACGGCGCGGCCTTCGCAGGCCACGTACATCGGGTCTATGCCGAGGAGTTCGCAGGCGCCGCGCACGGCGGGACGCACGGGGACGCTGGACTCGTCGACCACCACGGCCGTGCCGGAGTCCGACGCCAGTTCGTTGAGCACGGTCGCCACGCCCCCGCGGGTGGCGTCGCGCATGCGGCGGACGGCGCCGGGGCAGGCGTCGCGGACGTCGGCGAGCAGGCAGTTCAGCGGCGCGGTGTCGGACGTCAGGTCGGCCTCGATGTCGAGTTCGCCGCGCGCCAGCATGACCGTGACGCCGTGTTCGCCGATCGGGCCGGTGACGAGGACCGCGTCGCCCGGCCGGATGTCGGCCGGCGCGGAATGGGCGATGCCGACGCCGGCGGTGTTGATGTAGCAGCCGTCGGCCCTTCCGCGCTGGACGACCTTGGTGTCGCCCGTGACGATGTCCACGCCGGCGGCCTCGGCGGCGAGGCGCATCGACTCGGTGATGCGGCGCAGGTCGGAGATCGGGAAGCCCTCTTCGAGGATGAATCCGGCTGACAGGTGCAGCGGCGTCGCGCCGGAGACGGCCAGGTCGTTGACGGTTCCGTTGACGGCCAGGTCGCCGATGTCGCCGCCGGGGAAGAACAGCGGCGAGACGACGTAGGAGTCGGTGGTGAAGGCGAGGCGGGTGCCGTTCACGGCGAAGTGCGCGGAGTCGTCCAGCCGGTCGAGGACGGGGTTGCCGAACGCCTCGCGGAAGACGGTCTCGACCAGGGTGTGGGTGGCCTTGCCGCCGGAGCCGTGCGCGAGCGTGACGGTGTCCTCGCGGAGGCGTGGTCTGGCGTTGCGGGCTCGGTCGATGCGTTCGAGGACCTGCTCTTCGCGGATCGTCACGATGTCGCCTCCTTGACGCGGGTGGCCTCCTGGACGCGCTCCCGGGTGAAGCGGCCGAAGTTGTAGTAGGCGGCGCAGGCGCCCTCGGACGAGACCATGCAGGTTCCGATGGGCGTCTCCGGTGTGCAGGCGGTCCCGAACACCTTGCACTCCCACGGTTTCAGGACGCCCTTCAGGACTTCGCCGCACTGGCACGCCTTGGGGTCGGCGACGCGGCCGCCCGGAATGTCGAAGACGCGTTCGGCGTCGAAGGCCGCGTACTCGTCCTTCATGCGGAGCGCGGAGTGCGAGATGAAGCCGAGGCCGCGCCATTCGAAATAGGGGCGCAGTTCCATGGTCTGGCCGATGACCTGCAGCGCCTTGGCGTTGCCGTCCCAGGGGACGACCCGGCCGTACTGGTTCTCGACCTCGGAGCGGCCGTCGGCGAGCTGGGTCAGCAGCATGTGGACCGACTGGAGGACGTCCAGCGGCTCGAATCCCGCGACGACCAGCGGTCTGCCGTAGTCGCCGGTGATGAACGAGTACGGGCGGCAGCCGATGACGGTGGAGACGTGGCCGGGCCCGATGAAGCCGTCGAGCCGCAGGTCCGGCGAGTCGAGGATGGCCTTGATCGCCGGGAGGATCGTCACGTGGTTGTTGAAGACCGAGAAGTTCCCGACGCCCTGGGCGGCCGCGCGCAGCACGGTCATCGCGGTGGACGGGGCGGTGGTCTCGAAACCGATCCCCATGAAGACGACCCGCCGCGAGGGGTTCTGCTGGGCGATCTTCAGCGCGTCCAGTGGCGAGTAGACCATCCGGATGTCGGCGCCGGCGGCCTTCGCGTCGAAGAACGAGCCGTCTCCGCCCGGTACCCGCATCATGTCGCCGAACGACGTCATGATGACGTCCGGCTGGGACGCGATGTGGACGGCGTCGTCCACCCGGCCCATCGGGATCACGCACACCGGGCAGCCGGGGCCGTGCACGAGCGAGATGTTCTCCGGGAGGTAGTCCTCCAGGCCGTGCTTGTAGATGGTGTGGGTGTGGCCCCCGCACACTTCCATGAACTTGTAGTGCCGGCCGGGCTCGCACAGGGACGCGATGGAGGCGGCGAGCGCCCGCGCCTTCTCCGCGTCCCGGTACTCGTCGACGAAGCGCATCAGTCGATCCTCGATTCCCGCAGTGCGTCGATCTCGTCGTCGTAGGCGTCGCCGATGCCTTCGAGCATCCGCAGCGTGGCCTTCGCCTCCTCCTCGTCGATCTTGGACATGGCGAAGCCGACATGGATGAGGACCCAGTCGCCGGCGGCGAGCCGCTCCCCGTCGAGCAGGCCGATGTTGACGGCCCGCCGGACGCCGGTGACGTCGACCGTCGCCAGCGGACGGTCCGGCATGATCTCCACGATCTCGCCCGGTATCGCCAGGCACATCAGACGGCCTCCCGCGTCAGTTCACGTTGAGTCAGTTCCCACAGGGCGTGGTAGATGGTCGTCTGCGCCTCCTGGACGCGGTGGACGGACGACGACGGCACGACGAACAGGTGGTGCAGCCCCGGTTCCTCGGCCATCTGGCCGCCGGTGTATCCGGCGAGGCCGACCGTGACCATGCCGCGCCGTCCCGCCTCCCGCAGCGCGGCGATCAGGTTGTCGGAGTTTCCGCTCGTCGACAGCGCGAGCGCGATGTCGCCGGGACGTCCGAACGCGGCGAGCTGCCGGGCGAACACCACCTCGAACCCGATGTCGTTGGACAGCGCGGTGACCACGGCGACGTCGGTCGTGAGGGCCAGCGCGGGCAGCGGCGTCCCGGGATCACCCGGGTTGAGGAACAGCGCGGCGACGTCCTGCGCGTCGGTCGAGCTGCCGCCGTTGCCGAACGTGAACAGCCGCCCGCCGGAGCGGAACGCGTCCGCCATCCGGGCGGCGCAGGCCACGAGGTCCTCGCCGTGCTCCTCCAGGACGGTCTCGCGCAGCCGGACGATGTCGTTCGCCTTGTCGGCGGTCGAGCGGCGGACGTCGTCCATGAGGGTGTCCAGTCCCGAGCCGCCCGCGTACAGGAACGGGTAGAGCTGCTGCATTTCGGTCATGTCACGACCCCGATCGCCTCCTTGGCATGAACGAGCACGATGTCGCCGGCCGCGGCGTCCACCAGTGCCACGCTGACCTCTTCGATGCGCCCGTCCCCGGCGTCGACGTCGGCGAGGCCGCCGTCCCGTATCCGCAGGACCCGTACCGGGACGGCCTCGTCCGAGCACGTCACGCAGTGGTCGCCGGCACAGTCCCGGCCTCCTGACGGCGAAGTCAAGTGACCGCCTCCCGGCTGAGCACGTCCGGATGCTCCAAGAACACGTGAACCAGCTCCCAGAGCATGTGGTACGCCGTGACGTGCACTTCCTTGACGACGCGCGGATCGGTGGAGGGCACCGTCACCACATGGTCGGCCGCCGCGGCGACGGCTCCCCCGTCGCCTCCGGCCAGCGCGACCGTGAGCATCCCGAGGTCCCGGGCGCTCTCCAGCCCGCGCAGCACGTTGCCGCACCGGCCGTCCGGCGAGATCCCGAACGCCATGTCGTCGGCGCCGCCGAAGCAGCGGAGCTGGTGCGCGAAGATGTCGTCGAACCCGCTGTGCCGGCCGATGCCGGTGAGGGTCGCGACGTCGCCGGTGAGCGACAGCGCGGGCAGCGCCCGCTTCCCCACGATCACCGGATGGACGAACTCGACCGCCACATGCTGGGCGTCGGTGGCCGCGCCGCCGTTGCCGAACGTGAACAGCCGGCCCCCGCGGTGGAACCGCGCCGCCATCGCGTGGCAGGCCGCGGCGATCGTGCCGGCGTCACCGGCGAGCGCCGCACCGGGTTCGGCGCGGCGCCGGAAGACCTCCGTCACCGTGACGGTCATCGGGCGTCACCTCCGGGCGCCGGCGGGACGTCCCTGACGCCGTGCTGCCTGAGCGACATGTCCACGGCGAGGTCCCAGCGGTCGGACAGTCCACGCGACATCCCGTACGCGTCGTCGCACATCGCCCTCGCCACCGCCACGGTCTCCCCGTCCCCGGCGCGCTCGGCGACGCGCCGCAGCATCTCCCCGGCCGCGATCTGCAGGTGGACGGCGACGTAGGCGTCCCGCATGTGCTTGCCGGCGGTGTCGCGGCGGCTGCGGCCGAGGCCCGCCTCGACCACCGCCGCGAACAGCATTCCCGCGTCCCGGACGAGGGACGGGGCGGACCCGTGCGCCCTCAGCCGCGCCTCGATCTCCCGCGTGTGCGCGCGGGACCGTTCGGCGTAGTGGCCGAGCGGCCGGCGCATGTCCGGCTCGTCCGCCGCCGTGGTCAGCAGCTCGCTCAGCGCCGCCTCCACATGTTCCTGCAGCGCGTGCGCGTCCTTCAGATAGCCGATCAACTGCTTGTCGATCGTCGTCATGGGCGTCCGTTCACATCGTTTCGGCCCTCATGTACCGGCGCATCGCCGGCATCTCCTTGACGAGCACGACGACCAGGGCCACCGCGAACAGCGTGATCACCGTGCGGACCGCTCCCGGGCCGATATGGATTCCCTTTCGCATTCCCCTCTCCCTCCTTCGCGGGTCCCTATGCGAGTTCCTTCGCCAGCAGCCCCTCGATCAGCTCGACGGCCTCGTCCACGGCCGCGCTGACCGGCGCGCTGAGTTCCATCTCCCATGTGGCGTCCGTGGTCTGCGACGACGGCTCGCACGCGACCAGCAGGATCCGGTCGGGCACCCGGCCGTTGTCCCGGGCGAGCCGCAGCACCTTCGCGGGGTCGAGCCCGTGCGCGTCCACGGCGGTGCCGAAGCCGAAGCCGCCCGGATCGCGGGTGTCCGGTTCGATGAGCGAGACGGTGCCCGGTGCGTGGCCGCGCGCCGACGCGTCGACCAGGACGACGGTCTCGTAGCCGTCGCCGAGCGCGTACATGAGGTCGATGCCGCGGATGCCGAAGTCGGTCACGTCCACGCCGGGCGGCATGGGGCGGGTCATCAGCCGCCGGACGACCTCGACGCCGAAGGCGTCGTCGCCGTGGAACACGTTCCCGATGCCCGCGACGAGCACCGCGCGGGACGGCCCGTCCACCGGCAGCGGCTCGACCTCGTCCAGGCCGACGAAGAAGCGGTGCCCGAGCTGGTTGCGGGCGCCGAGCGCCCGGCCGGGGTCGTCGTCGACCGCGACGACCAGGTGCAGGCCGCCCTCCATGTCCTCCTCGACGCGCTCGACGGTGGCGGTGCGGCCGACGAGGGCGAGGTCGAAGATGTCCGCGCCGCCGCGCGGGCGCAGCCGGACGCGGCTGCCCGGCGCCATCTCCCTCCCGTCCACGACGGCCCTGCCGTCCCCGCTCACCAGACGTCCCTCCGCGGGTCGCGCATGGCGCCGTGGAGCGTGAGCAGTTCGCCGGACGAGAGCGCGCCGCAGCGTTCCAGGATCTGCGCCGCCCTCGGGTCGGTGGCCGCCATCTCCCGCCGCTCGTCGTCGCTGAGGCTGAGCACGCTGAGTATCAGCAGCCGGTCGATCTCGGTGCCGTCGAACATGTCCCCCGGGCTCTCCGGCGCGACCTGCGGCCAGTCGTAGAGGACGATCGGCGCGGCGAGGACGGTGTCGTGGCTTCCCGGCGTGCCCGCGAGCACCGGCCACAGCCCGTCGCTCACGCACGAGGCGGCGGCTTCGGCCATCCGCTCGGGCGGGTCGGTCAGCGAGGCGAACGCCGCGCCGCCGCCCGCCCGCGCCACCACGTGGGCGCACAGCATGCCCGCGTGGACGGCGGCGTCGCGGTCTTCGGCGGCACCGGTGTTGACGACCTCGGCCCGCAGCCGCACGGCGCCGTCCCCGGCCTCGGCGGCCGAGAGCTCGATCGTCCCGTCCACCCGCCGCCACAGGCGCGTGAACCGGGCGGTGCCGCCGATCGCCTCGTCCTCGGCCCCCGCCGCCACGGCGACCGGGACCCGGACGGGGGTACGGAGAAGACGCGCCACGGAGACCCGGCCGCTCGTGATCTCGCGTTCGCGGGCCTCCTGCCACGTCGTGAACGTCTCGTCGCCGACGCGGAGCTCGTCCACCGGGGCGTCGCCGTCCATGACCTGGCGGTGCACCGCGTGCAGGAACCGCAGCGTGAACTCGACGTCCGGGTCGGAGCCCGTGGTGTCCATGAGGAACTCGGCGCGGACCGTCGAACGGTCGCCGGTCCGCTCGGCGTACGGGCGCGGATAGACGCCGCCGATCGTCCACCTCCGCTGGTTCTTCAGCGCGGACCGCCGGTAGGGCCACAGAAGATAGCCCTCGTAAAGGACGACGTCTGCGACCGCCCTCACGCAGTCCACTCTTCCTCCTCGCGCAGGTCCTCGTCCGCACGCAGCGCCTCGGCCCGGCGGAGAAGCTCGTCGACCGTGTCGTCGAAGGAGGAGTGGGCCCGCCGTGCCCGGTAGGCGGCCAGACGGCCGAAGCAGCCGTCGTCCAGGCGAAGCCAGCGGGCGGACCCGTAGTAGCGGTCCATCAGGTCCCGCCACGCCTGGACGGGGAGCAGGCCGGTGGCCTCGTGATGCCACGGGATCTGCCCGGTGCGCAGCCTCCCGTCCTCGTCCGGGTAGAACACGGTGCCGTTGAACGTGAGGTCGAGCGGGACGTCGCCGCCGCGCAGCGCGTGCAGGTAGCGGTCGGCCGCGACCTGCATGTCGTGCCCGCACGCCAGCGCGAGCGTCACCTCCGCCTCGCCGCGGAACGTCGGCACGGTCGCGCCGACGCGTCCCCACGTCAGCCCGTGCAGCGACCTCTCCCACATGTCCGGCTCGCCGAACACGCCGGCGAGCCGCTCCCGCTCGACGTCGTCGTAGTCGCGGCGCGCCGCCGCGATCGTGACGGTCGTGGTGAGCAGGACGCACTGGACGGGCCCGCCGTCCAGCCGCCGCAGCCCGACCCGCAGGTTCAGCGTCGGCGTCGCCGCGAACGTCTCCGCCTCGATGCCGAGCAGGTCGAGGCCCAGCTCCGGTGCCCCGCTCATGCCGGCGACAGGTTCGGCATCGAGTCCAGGATCGGTCCCCGGGCGGACGCGTCGATCCCGGTGGAGCGGCGCGCGGTCGAGGTGCCGTCCGGCAGATGCCCGTCCTGCTTCTCGTAGTTGCCGGTGCTGTTGCCCTCGGGGACGCCCTTGACGTGCGACGGCTTGTCGGGCCGGACGTCGGGTTTGCCGACCTTGATCATCGTTCTCCCCTCATCTCTTCGAAGAAGCCGCTGATGTGGTCCCAGACCGCGTCGCCGCCGCCGAAGCCGGTCCAGTGCTCGCGCAGCAGGGCGGTCAGCCGGTAGCAGTCGTCGATCGGGAGGATCCAGTGCTCGGCCGCCCGCCTCGCCCGGTGGACGACGAGCGCCTGCACGTCCGCGCGCAGGTCCGCCAGGACGGGGTTGGCCTCCACCAGCCGCCGCCAGCTGTCGGGGTGGACGGCCGCGTGCAGCGCACCGGCCGGGCTCGGATAGCGGGCCGACACCTCCCCCAGCGCGCTCACGGAGAAGAACGCCAGGTCGACCGGGATCCCGAGGGCCGCCCACAGGGGCCCGTCCAGATGGAAGCCGGTCAGCTCCCGCCGCTCGTCCGGGACGAGCCGGTAGTGCCGCCCGCCCGCCGACTGGTCGTCGAACAGGATGGTGCACGCCCCGCACGCGCACAGCAGGTCGTCCTTCTCCAGGTCGAGGAGGTGCCGGTGGGCGCCGGGCAGAGGCTCGGCGCACAGTTCGCACCTCTCGGCGCGCTCGGCGGCCCCGGCCCCGGCCCCCGCTTCGGCCTGCGCCGGCGGAGGGGAGGACGGTGCGCCGGCCAGCGCCGCCAGCCGCGGGGTGGACAGCCCGGACGTCATACGCGGCTCCGCAGCTGATCGAGCGTGATCAGCACCGGCTCCGGCGCGGGCGCATCGACGTCGACGCGCTCCAGTTCCGGCGCCGCGGCCCGTACCGCCCGCTCGACCGCGTCCATCACCGGGCGGGGCGCGGCGGCGCGGCCCTCGGTCGCGACGCTCAGCCGGACGGCCGGGCCCTCGATCCCCGCGACCTCCACCGACGTGCGGTGCTCGGCCAGGAACCCCTCCAGCCCGCCGAGCGCCCGCCGCACCCGCGTTTCCGCGGTTTCCGGATGCAGGCCGTGCATGAGCAGCAGGTGGGCGATCAGCTCGTCCCCGATCAGGGCGGGCGCCGCGTCCGCGGCGAGCCGCACGACCCGGTCGAGGGCCTCCCCGTACAGCTCCACCAGGGCCTGGACGGCCGGGGCGGCGGCCGGGTCGAGCCGACCGAGCAGCCCCTCGAGGTGCCGGACGTGCTCGCGCACGCGCTCGTCGTCCCAGCCCATCAGACCTGCCCGTACTGCGACTGCTCACCGAACATCGGCGAGTGGCGCTGCTCGATCGTCCGGCCGTTGCCGACGTACATGTGCACTCCGCACGGCAGGCACGGGTCGAAGCTGCGGACGGTCCGCATGATGTCGATGCCCTTGAAGTCGTCCGGGCCGTTCTCCTCGAAGATCGGCATCCCCTGGACGGCGTCCTCGTACGGGCCGGGCACGCCGTTGGAGTCGCGCGGGCTGGCGTTCCACGGCGTCGGCGGGTACGGCTGGTAGTTCGCGATCTTGCGGTCGCGGATGACGAGGTGATGCGACAGCACGCCCCGGACGGCCTCGTGGAACCCGACGCCGATGGCCTCGTCCGGGACGTCGAAGTCGGTGAACACCTTCGTCCGCCCGGCGCGGACCTCGTTGAGGGCCTGCTCGGCGAAGTGCAGCGCCATCCCCGCCGAGTAGGCGATGAAGTACGCGCGGGCCCGGTCGCGTTCGATGGTGTTGGCGTACTTCGGCGGCGTCCACTCCAGGTTGACCTCCGGCATGCCCGGCGTCTTCGGCAGGTCGATCTGGACGCTGTGCCCGGTCGAGCGCACGTACGGCGTGTTCACCTCACCGGCCAGCGCGGTCGCCCACAGCCGGGCGAGCGGCCCGCCGCCGGTGTCGAGGGCCAGGTGGTCGCCGGAGGACGGGTCGAGCCAGCGCGGGCTGACGACCCAGCTGTACTTCCCGCCGTCGAGGTCGCGTTTCTGCGGATGCGGCAGCGTCGTCTGGTTCCACGGGTGCCGCTTGTCGATGGGGTTGCCGAGCGGGTCCTCCTTGACGAACGTCTCCTCGTTGGCCCAGTCGTCGTAGTACGAGCTGCCCAGCAGGATCCGCATGCCGAGGTTGATGTCGACCAGGTCGGTCGTGACGAGCCGGCCGTCCACGACGATGCCCGGCGTGACGAACGCGGCGCGTCCCCACTCGGACATGTGCCGGTAGTCGTAGTCGACGACGTCGGGATTCTGGAACGCGCCCCAGCAGCCGAGCAGCGTCCGCCGCCGACCCACCTGGTCGTAGCCGGGCACCGCGTCGAGGAAGAAGTCGAAGACGTCGTCGTTCATCGCGACGGCCCGCTTGATGAAGTCGAGGCAGCGGGTCAGCCGGACGAGATAGTCGGTGAACACCTGCGGTGTCGCGACCGTGCCGACGCCGCCCGGATACAGCGTGGACGGGTGGACGTGCCGTCCCTCCATCAGGCAGCACATCTCACGGGTGATGCGGCTCAGCTGCAGGGCTTCCTTGTAGACCGACCCCTCGAACGGGTTGAACGCGGCCATCAGGTCGGCGATCGTGCGGAAGCCGTGAACGGAACCGCGCGGCGCCTCGGTGTTCTTGGCCGTCGCCAGAAGGCCCGGGTTCGTCTCGGCGACCATCCGTTCGCAGAAGTCGACGAACACCAGGTTGTCCTGGAAGATCGTGTGGTCGAACATGAACTCGGCGGCCTCGCCGAGGTTGATGATCCAGTCGGCGAGCGGCGGCGGCTTGACCCCGTACGCCATGTTCTGTGCGTAGACGGAGCAGGTCGCATGGTTGTCGCCGCAGATGCCGCAGATGCGGCTGGTGATGAAGTGCGCGTCGCGGGGATCCTTGCCCTTCATGAACACGCTGTAGCCGCGGAAGATGGACGAGGTGCTCTTGCACTCGGCCACCTCCCGGTTCGCGAAGTCGATCTTGGTGTAGATGCCGAGGTTGCCGATGATCCGGGTGATCGGGTCGAACGCGACCTCGACGAGGCCCCCCTGCCCGGGGGACATGTCGCTCCTTGTCTGAGTGCCCTGCTTCATTCACGCGGCCTTTCGGTAACGGGCTTGTCCGGTGACCCGGCTCATCGGTGCGGCTTTCATCGGCGCGGCTTCGGCGGTGCCGCCGGTGGCGCGCTTCAGGTGGCGCGGCCGGCGGCGCGGTTTCAGTGGTGCGGCCAGCGGGGGTGGTAGCCGCTGGTCAGCCGTTCGCGGTTGTGGCGCCACTTGGGTTCCTTGTTCGCGCCCTTGTTCGTGATCGACCGCATCGTCCGGATGAACGGCCCGTACGTCCGCAGCAGCGTGGACGACAGGCTCGCGCCGGGCGGCTCGTCCATGAACGGCATGAACTTGTCCGGGAAGCCGGGCATGGTGCAGCCGATGCAGATCCCCCCCACGTTGGGGCAGCCGCCGACGCCGTCCATCCAGCCGCGCTTGGTGACGTTGCAGTTCACCACCGGCCCCCAGCAGCCGACCTTCACCTGGCATTTCGGCGAGTTGTAGTCGCGCGCGAAGTCGGCCTGCTCGTAGTAGGCGGCCCGGTCGCAGCCCTCGTGGACGGTCTTGCCGAACAGCCAGGTCGGGCGGAGCTGCTCGTCCAGCGGGATCACCGGCGCCTGCCCGGCCGCCTGGTGCAGCACCCAGAGCAGCGTCTCCATGAAGTTGTCCGGCTGGACGGGGCAGCCCGGCACGTTCACGATCGGCAGGCCGCCGGCGGAGCGGAAGTCCCAGCCGAGATAGTCGGCGAGGCCCATGCATCCGGTCGGGTTGCCGGCCATCGCGTGGATGCCGCCGTAGGTCGCGCACGTCCCCGCGGCCACCACCGCCCACGCCTTGGGCGCGAGCCGGTCGATCCAGGTGTTCAGCGTGATCGGCTCACCGGTCTCGGGGTCGTTGCCCATCGCCGTCCAGTAGCCGTCCCCGTTGATGTTCTCGTTCGGAATCGATCCCTCGACGACGAAGATGAACGGCTCCAGCTCGCCCTGCGCGGCCCGGTGGAAGACCTCCATGAACTCGGCGCCGTTCTCGTAAGCGAGCACCTTGTTGTGCAGGTGGACCTTCGGCAGGCCCGGTATCGCACCGAGGACCACGTCCTCGATGCTCGGCAGCGAGGCCGCGGTCACCGAGACCGTGTCCCCGTCGCAGCTCATCCCCTCGGACGTCCACAGAATGTGGATCTCGTCCGTCCGCGGCTCCGCCGGCGCGGCGCTCACCATCGCTTCCTCCTCCGACCGGTAGAGATCATTACCAATTCGGCCTGCCCTGCCGGAACGGCCCGAAACACCGGCCGAAAAGCCCTTCAAACAATTGCATGGACTCGGTAAACACAGCGTTTGAGCCGGGAAGATCGGGGCAGCAGAAACCCGCGTGCGCAACCGAGAACGACGGGGGACGAGCGTGCACGAATTGGCGGTGACGGAGAGCGTCATAGCTGCGATTTCTACGCAATTGCCCGATTCGCGGGTGGCCGTCGTCCACCTCGAAATAGGGAGACTTTCCGGTGTCATGCCGGATGCCGTGCGATTCTGCTTCGAGCTCGCCGGCGAGGGCACCTGCGTGGAGGGCGCACGGCTCGACATCACCGAACCCGAGGGGACCGGAAGCTGCGCGAGCTGCGGGACGTCGTTCCCGGCGCCCGGCCCGCTCGCCGTGTGCCCGTGCGGCAGCGCCGACGTGACGATCAGCGGCGGCGCCGACCTGACGATCAAGGCGGTGGAGGTCACCGACGATGTGTGAGACCTGCGGATGCGACGCGGCCGGCGCCCCGCGCCTGACGACCCTGACGGCCCCGGACCACGCCCTGGGCCACGCCCCCGCACATGACCACGACCCCGCACACGATCACGACCGCCCACACGGCCGTGACCACGCCCACGTCGTCCCGCTGGGCCATCGGGTCCTGGCGCACAACGACGACCTGGCCGGACGGAACCGTGCCTGGCTCGCCGAGCGCGGCGTCCTCGCGCTCAACATGATGAGCTCGCCGGGCTCCGGCAAGACGACCCTGCTGGAGCGGACGGTCGCCGACCTTGGCCCGTCCCGCCCGGTCTCGGTGATCGAAGGCGACCAGGAGACGCTGCTCGACGCGCGCCGCCTCGCCGCCGCGGGAGCCCGCACCGTCCAGGTCAACACCGGCTCCGGCTGCCACCTCGACGCCGCGATGGTGGCCGAGGCCCTGACCGCGCTGGAGCCGCCGGACGGCTCGACGGTGTTCATCGAGAACGTCGGCAACCTCGTCTGCCCCGCGTTGTTCGACCTCGGCGAGCGCGCCCGGGTCGTGCTGATGTCGGTCACCGAGGGCGCCGACAAGCCGCTGAAGTACCCGCACATGTTCCGCGGCGCGGACGTCCTGCTCCTCAACAAGATCGATCTGCTCCCGCACGTGGACTTCGACGTGGACGCCTGCCGGGACGCGGCACGCCGAGTCCGCCCCGGCCTGTGCCTCCTGCCCGTCTCCGCCACCCGCGGCGACGGCCTCGACAGCTGGTACGACTGGCTCTCCGACACCTGACGGCGCGCGGCGGCGGCGATGAGCGCACTTGACCTTGAGCGCACTCCAGCAGCTAGCGTTCCGCGCATCCGACTACCAGGGAGAACCTCAGCATGGAGTACCGGAGACTCGGCCGGACGGGCGTTCGAGTCAGCACGCAGTGTCTCGGCGCCATGATGTTCGGGACGATCGGCAACGCCGACTACGACGAGTGTGAACGCATCGTCCACCGTGCCCTGGACGCGGGTGTCAACTTCATCGACACCGCCGACATCTACTCGAACGGCAAGAGCGAAGAGATCGTGGGCCGCGCCATCAAGGGGCGGCGGGACGACATCGTCCTCGCCACCAAGTTCTTCAACCCGATGGGCGAGGACCGCAACATGCGGGGCGGGTCGCGGCGCTGGATCGTCCGGGCGGTGGAGGACAGCCTCCGCCGGCTGGGGACCGACCACATCGACCTCTACCAGATGCACCGGCACGACTGGAACACCGATCTGGACGAGACGCTCGGGGCGCTGACCGACCTCGTCCGCCAGGGCAAGGTGCTCTACCTGGGCTCGTCGTCGTTCCCGGCCGACTGGATCGTCGAGGCGCAGTGGGCCGCCGACCGCCGCAGCACCGCGCGGTTCGTGTGCGAGCAGCCGCAGTACTCGATCTTCGCCCGTTCGATCGAGGAGGACGTGCTGCCCGCCGCCCGGCGGCACGGCATGGGCGTCATCCCGTGGAGCCCGCTGGCCGGAGGCTGGCTGACCGGCAAGTACCGGCGCGGCGAGCAGGCCCCCGACGGCTCCCGTTTCAGCCGCCGCGGGGGGCTCGACCAGAGCCCGGACGCGCCCGCCCGCTTCGACGCCGCCGAACGCCTGGAGAAGATCGCCGACGACGCGGGCCTCTCGATGACCCATCTGGCGCTCGGGTTCGTCACCGAGCACCCGGCCGTCACCTCGACCATCATCGGGCCGAAGACGATGGAGCAGCTCGACGACCTGCTCGCCGGCGCCGACGTCCGCCTTGACGGCGGTGTCCTCGACGCCATCGACGAGGTCGTCCCGCCGGGTACCGACATGCCGGGCATCGACCACATGTCCGGCAACCCGTCGCTGAAGCCGCGGAACCGCCGCCGCTGACATGCCGCGGCCCCGGCGCGAGTGCGGGTGCGCCGGGGCCGCTTCCACGCCCTACCGGATCAGCGGGTCGCGGGGCAGGCCGAGGATGCGTTCGCCGATCTGGTTGCGGGTGATCTCCGACGTCCCGCCGGCGATGGACATGCCGCGGGAGCCGAGGCGCATCAGGCCGGCGAACTGGCCGAGGCCGTCGGTGAACGCCGTGTCCGGGCCCGCGAACTCGGCGAGGAGGTCGGCCGTGGCGTGGCCGTGCTCGGCGAGGACGAGCTTGGTGATGTTGCCCTCCGGACCGGGTTCGCCGCCGGCGACGGCCCGTTCGGCGGACCGGAGGTTGAGCAGCCGGAGGGCCTGCTCCTCCGCCGCGTAGGCGCCGACGCGTTCGGCGGCGGCGGGGACGCGGTCGCCGCGCTCGGCGTAGAGCCGGAAGACGTCGGGTCCGGGCGGGCCCCCGACACCGCCGCCGATGCTGACGCGCTCGTTGCCGAGCGTCGCGCGGGCCACCGCCCAGCCCTGGTCGGGGGTACCGACGACATCGGCGTCGGGGACGAAGACGTCGGAGAAGAACACCTCGTTGAAGTCGGAGTCGCCGGTCGTCTGGCGCAGCGGCCTGACCTCGACGCCGGGATGTTCCATGTCGACGACGACCATGGTGACGCCGGCGTGCTTGGCGGCGTCCGGGTCGGTGCGGACGGTCGCGAAGCCCCAGCGGCAGTAGTGCGCGCCGCTCGTCCAGACCTTCTGCCCGTTGACGAGCCAGCCGCCGTCCACCTTCACGGCCCGGGTCTTGACGGCGGCGGCGTCCGACCCGGCCTCCGGCTCGCTGAACAGCTGGCACCAGACCTCGTCGCCGGTGAGCGCGGGACGCACCCAGCGGTCGATCTGGTCCTGCGTGCCGTGCTGGATCAGCGTCAGGATCACCCAGCCGGTGATCCCGTACTGGGGGCGCTTCACGCCGGCGGCGCGGAACTCGTCCTCGATGACGAGCTGCAGCCCGGCGCTCGCCTCCACGCCCCACGGGCGCGGCCAGTGCGGCTGGACGTACCCGGTCTCGATGAGCTTGTGCCGCTGCTCGTCGGCCGGCAGCGCGGCGATCTCGCGGGCCAGTTCGCGGATCCGCCCGCGCTGCGCCTCCGCCTCGGGCGGCAGGTCCAGGTGCGCCTCGCGGGCGACGCCGGCGGTCCGCAGCCGCGTCACGTCCCGCTCCGCGGCGTGCGGGTCGAACACCGCCTCCAGCGTGGCGGCGCGGCGCAGCAGCAGGTGCGCGTCGTGCTCCCAGGTGAAGCCGATCCCGCCGTGCACCTGGATGTTGAGGCCGGCGTTGCCGGTGAACGCGGGGATCGCGAGCGCCGCCGCGACGGCCGCGGCCAGTTCGAACTGGTCGCGCGGACCGGACGCCGCCCGCGCCGCGTCCCACACGGCGGCCGTGCCCAGTTCGGCGGCGACGAGCATGTTCGCGCAGTGGTGCTTGACGGCCTGGAACGTCGCGATCGGGCGTCCGAACTGCTGCCGCACCTTGGCGTACTCGGTCGAGGTCTCCACGCATTCGAGCGCGCCGCCGACCGCCTCGGCGGAGGCCAGGGTGCGGGCGACGGCGGTGGCATGGGCCCTGCCGCCCGCGAGGACGGCTTCGGCGGGCACGCCGTCGAGCCGGACGCGGGCCGAGCGGCGGGACGGGTCGAGGTTGCCGGGCACCTCGACGGTGACGCCCGCCGCGTCCGCACGCACGACGACCATGTCGTCACCGGCGGCGAGGACGAGCAGTTCCGCGAGCCCGCCGCCCAGCACCACCCCGGCGTCCCCGGAGGCGGCGCCGTCCCGCACCGTCACGGAGCCGTCCACGCCGAGCGCCGCCGGGGTCGCCCCCGAGGCCAGGCCGGGCAGCAGCCGCGCGCGCAGCCCGTCGTCGCCCGACGCGGCGATCGCGGCGGACGCCGCCATCGTCGGCAGGAAGGGGCCGGGCGCGGCCGCGCGGCCGAGCTCCTCGGCGACCACGACGAGTTCCCGGAGCCCGGCACCGCCGCCGCCGTGCTCCTCGGGGAGGTGCAGGCCGAGCAGCCCGAGCCCGGCGAACTCCGTCCAGAAGCCCGGCAGCGTCTCCTTGTCCGCCTCCAGCAGCGCCCGGTTCGCGGCGCGCGCGTCATGGTCGCGCAGGAACGTGCGGGTCGTCCGCGCCAGCTCACGATGTTCCTCGCTGATGGCGATCGCCATGGCCCCTCCAAAGTACTTCGCTTCGGCACCCGCCCGGCGCGGCCCGGCACTTCGGCAAACCGTCGATTGTCAGAATCGTATTCTGGACCGGCCGGCCTTCCTCCGCACACCCGTGCGGCGCCGCGGATCCCGGAGCACGTGACCGCGCCTCCCGCTACCGCGGCGCGTCGACGAAGCGCTGCCCCTCTCGCGCCCCATTCCCGTCTCGGCGCAGACGACCGCGACCGCCGACTCGTGGTCGCTGGGCGGCCGCGCCCCTCACGTCAGCGGCCGGCGGCCGAGGTAGGCGATCAGCCGTTCTCCCGCGCCGGCGTCCGGGGGCACCTCGACGGGCTCGCCGAACAGCGGGCGGCGCGGCTCGGGCACGACGAGCGGGCAGAGCTTCAGCAACTCGTCCGCCAGCCCCGGCGGGACGGGCCGCCGCTCCCCCGACGCCTGCGCGATGTCCCAGCCGTGGACGGCCACCTCGACCGCCCCCGCGGCGGCCATCAGATCCCCGATCAGCTGACGGTCACCGATCTCGACCCGCCCCAGCGCGCCGGACGTCCGCAGCAGACGGACGGCGCTCACCCGCATGGCCGAAACCGGATCTTCCTCCCGGACGAGCGACGCCGGTTCCATGCCGACCCGTCCCAGGGACGCGCCCTCGCCCAGCGCGGTCAGCGAGTCCCGGAGGTGCAGCAGGAGCATCTCGAGGTCCCAGGACGCGCACGGCGTCCGGCGCGGCAGCATCTGCGGCGTGACCGCCTGGACGGACGTCAGCGCGAAGCCGATCGCCCGCTCCAGCAGCCCGTGGCCCCGCGGGGTCTGACACCGCGCGCTCGTCCGTTCGTGCATCGGCGTTCCAATCGTGGTGGTGTGCCTCTCTCTTGTGGACCCTCCGCGAGACAGAAAGTCATCGGGCGTCACACATTGCGCGAAAATCCCCGACCCGACCATTGAAACGTCACATTCCACCCGAAAACCCCACGTTCACCATGTTTCACCCGCGCCGAATACCGTGGACGTGATCGTCGCGCGCGACCCGCCAGGAGTGAGGCCCCCATGTCCGACCAGCCACGGCCCACGGTCAAGGAGACCGGGACCGGCGCCATCACCGTCCGTCCCATGCGGGCATCGGACGCCGACCAGGTACTGGCCATCTACCAGGCGGGCCTGGACACCGGCGAGGCCAGCTTCGAAACCACCGCCCCCACCTGGGCGGACTTCGACGCCGCCCGGCTGCCGGGGCATCGCCACGTCGCCGTCGACGCCGCCACCGACGAGATCGTCGGCTGGGCCGCCGTGTCCCCCGTCTCCAGCCGCCGGGTCTACGCCGGCGTCGTCGAGCACTCCATCTACGTCCGTCCGGGCCGGCGGCAGCGCGGCGTCGGCGCCGCACTGCTCCGGGCCCTCATCGACTCGACCGAGTCCGCCGGGATCTGGACCATCCAGACCGCCATCTTCCCGGAGAACTCCGCCAGCCTCGCACTCCACGAGCGAGCGGGCTTCCGCGTCGTCGGCACGCGGGAACGCATCGCCCGCCACCACGGCCGCTGGCGCGACGTCGTCTTCCTGGAGCGCCGCACCGCCACCGACCCGTCCACCGGAGACCACCTGTCGTAGTCCGGGAATCCATCTAACAAACGATTGATTCTACGCAAATCGGGCCGGGACCAGTCGGATAACTGGTGGCAGGCCTGGCCTCTCCGTCGAAATCACCACGAGCTTGATCACAGTGCCCTAAGATCACCCGTATCCGGGCACTCAAGACGGATCGGATGCCAACGAATGTGCCCGTGGTCGCACGTGCAATGACGCTCGCGCCGAACCACCACGCAGAGGAAACAGATGTTCATAGACGCCGCCATTATTGCCATTCCTGCCATCATGAACATTTTCATGTGGTAATAGGCAGACGGCCGCCGCCCCAGGGCCGATGTCTGGTGGGCGGCGGCCGGGCGTGATGAACTGGAACGCATGGCAGATCCGATGACCGTCGCCATTGCCACCGCCATGGCGGGCAGGGCCGCCGAGGTGGCGGGCGAACCCGTACGTACCGCCGTCGCCGAGACCCCCCGGCGGGTGCGCGAGCGATTCGACGGAAGCGGATGAGAACCGGCGATCTTGAGACGCGGATGCGTTCCCGGGAATGGTTCCACTCCGTGAAGCTGCTCCCGGGCGCGTGGACCATCGTCCGCGTGGACGGACGTTCGTTCTCCCGCTACACCGAGGCCCGCTTCGACAAGCCCTTCGACGCGCGCTTCTCCGCGCTGATGACCGGCACCGCGCAAGCCCTTCTCACCGAACTGGGCGGCCGGTACGCCTACACCGAGAGCGACGAGATCTCGGTCGTGCTCGACCCGTCGTTCGACATGTTCGGCCGCGAAGTGGAGAAACTCGTGTCCCTGTCGGCGGGGACCGCCACCGCGGCCTTCACCCACGCCGCGGGCGAACCGGCCGTCTTCGACGCGCGTGTCTGGCTGGGCACCGGCCTGGACGACGTCGTCGACTACCTGTCCTGGCGCCAGGCCGACGCGGCCCGCTGCGCGCTCAACGGCTGGTGCTACTGGACGCTCCGCAAGGAGGGCCGGTCCGCCCGCCAGACGAGCCGCGAACTGGACCGCGCGTCGACTTCGGCCAAGAACGAAATGCTCTTCGCCCGCGGCATCAACTTCAACGAGGTGCCCGCGTGGCAGCGGCGCGGCGTGGCGCTGTGGTGGGAGACCCACGAGAAGACCGGCCACGACCCCATCCGGGACGTTGACGTCACCGCCACCCGCCGCCACGTCCACATCGAGCGCGACCTCCCCATGAAAGCGCCCTACCGGGACCTCACCCGCACCCTCCTGACCGGCTGAGCACGGAGAAGAGCGTGGCGCTCAGCCCGATCGCCGGCCCGGTTCGCCGGTGAGTTCGGCGGTGAGTTGTTCGATGCGGGTGCGGATCTCGTCGCGGATGGGGCGGACGGCGTCCACGCCCTGTCCGGCGGGGTCGTCGAGTTCCCAGTCCAGGTAGCGCTTGCCGGGGAAGACGGGGCAGGTGTCGCCGCAGCCCATGGTGATGACGACGTCGGAGGCCTGGACGGCGTCGACGGTGAGGATCTTGGGTGTTTCGGCGGAGACGTCGATGCCCTCTTCGGCCATCGCCTGCACGACGGCGGGGTTGACCTGGTCGGCGGGGGCCGACCCGGCGGAGCGGACTTCCACCTTGTCGCCGGCGAGGTGGGTGAGGTAGGCGGCGGCCATCTGGGATCGTCCGGCGTTGTGGACGCAGACGAACAGGACGCTGGGCTTGTCGGGCATCAGGTTCCTCGCTGGTCGGGCGTGGTGAGCAGGTCGGTCACGAGCAGGTCGGTCACGAGCAGGTCGAGCTCGTCGCGGATGCGGCGCGTTTCGGGCAGGGGCCCGGCCGCCCGGTCGGACGCCGCGTTCACGTCGTCCCCGCTGGTTCGGCGGTGAAGCGGCGCCGCAGCCACAGTGAGACGTACACCAGGCCGACCAGGACCGGGACCTCGATGAGCGGGCCCACCACGCCGGACAGGGCCTGGCCGGAGGTGACGCCGAAGGTGCCGATGGCGACGGCGATGGCCAGTTCGAAGTTGTTGCCGGCGGCGGTGAACGCCAGCGTCGCGGTCCGCGGGTAGGGCAGGCGGACGGCGCGGCCGAGGGCGAACGATCCGCCCCACATGAGCGCGAAGTAGACCAGCAGCGGCACCGCGATGCGGGCGACGTCGGCGGGCCGGCCGGTGATCGTGTCGCCCTGCAGGGCGAACAGGATGACGATGGTGAACAGCAGCCCGTACAGCGCGACCGGGCCGATGCGCGGCAGGAACCGGTTCTCGTACCAGTCGCGTCCGCGCGCCTTCTCGCCGGTACGGCGGGTGAGGTACCCGGCCAGAAGCGGGACGCCGAGGAACACCAGCACGTTCATCACGATCTTGCCGGTGGAGAACTGCACCTCGTCGGTGGCCAGGCCGAGCCAGCCGGGCAGCACCTCGAGGTAGAACCAGCCCAGCGCACCGAACGCGATGACCTGGAACACCGAGTTGAGAGCGACCAGGACGGCGGCGGCCTCGCGGTCACCGCAGGCCAGGTCGTTCCAGATGATGACCATCGCGATGCAGCGGGCCAGCCCGACGATGATCAGCCCGGTGCGGTACTCGGGCAGGTCGGGCAGGAAGATCCAGGCCAGCGCGAACATCAGCGCCGGGCCGATCAGCCAGTTGAGCACCAGCGAGGAGACCATCAGCCGGCGGTCGCCGGTGACGGTGTCGAGCCGGTCGTAGCGGACCTTGGCCAGCACCGGGTACATCATGACCAGCAGCCCGAGCCCGATCGGCACGGAGATGCCGCCGATCTCGACCTTGGACAGCGCGTCGTCCAGCCCGGGCACCGCGCGGCCGAACCCGAGGCCGATCGCCATGGCGGCGATGATCCACACCGGCAGGAACCGGTCCAGCGTGGACAGCCTGCCCACAAGGCCGGGTTCGGCGCTTCCGGACGCCGCGTTTCCGGACTGCGGGGTCGCCGGTTCTGTCGTGGTCACGTGCAGGGCCTCTTCCGGTCGTCGGCGCGGGCGGCGCGAGCGGCCCCGGCGAGTTCGCCGAGCCGTCCGGCCAGGGCGTCCAGGGCCTCGGGGCGCAGCCGGTAGTAGGTGAACCGGCCGCACGGCTCGGTCTCCACCAGCCCGGCGTCCTTCAAAACCCGCAGATGGTTGGAGATGTTGGTCTGCCTGGCACCGGTCTCCTCCACCAGGTGGCACGTGCACAGTGCCTCACCGGCGAGCAAGGTCACGATGCGAGCGCGCAGCGGATCCGCCAGCACCCTTAATACATCAGTCTCAACTGACATCACCATAGGCTGATACGTTAGCAGAGCAACGCGCCGACGTTTTCGAGGGCATTCAGGGACGATCCCGGACCAGGGCCACAAGCGCACGCCGCTGCGGCGCAAGTGGAAACCGGCAAGCAGGCCGGTGCCGGTGGCGCCTCCGCCACCGGCACCGGCGCAGGGTCGGTTCGGCTCTTATGGTTCAGCGTCCGGACTGGTCAGGATTCGCCCGCGTAGCCGTGGACGCGCCCGGTGGCGAATCCGATCCCGGCCGGGGCGCCGATGCTGACGGGCTCGGGTGCCGGCCCGCCGCAGCATGAGCCGCTTTCGGTCTGCGCGACCGGGAGGGCCGTGCTTGCGGTCTCGGTGGCTCCGGTGTGGTCGTCGGCAGGCGGGTCGGTGGAGCAGACGCCGGTTTGGGGGAGGTCGAGCTGGACGGTGTCGGCGGCCTGGCGGTCTCCGGCCAGAGCGGCGGTGATGGAGCGGACCTGTTCGTAGCCGGTGGCCATGAGGAAGGTCGGGGCGCGTCCGTAGCTCTTCGCGCCGGCCAGGTAGAAGCCGGGTTCGGGGTGGGCGAGGTCGCGTTCGCCGTGCGGCGGGACGGTCCCGCAGGAGTGGAAGTTGGGGTCGATCATCGGTGCGAGCTTGACCGGCGCCTCGGTGGCGGGGTCGAGTTGGGTGCGGACCTCGCGGAGCATGCCCAGGTCGGGGCGGAACCCGGTGGCGGCCACCACCGTGTCGGGACGCAGGGTCAGGTCGCCGTCCGGGGTCGTCGCGTTGACCTGGACGGGACCACCGGCCGGGCCGTCGTCGGGGACGGTGAAGCCGGTGATGGTGAAGCCGCGGATCAGGTCGATGGCGCCCGACTGGACCGCCTGCTGGAGGCGGACGCCGAGTGCGCCCCGGGCGGGCAGGGCGTCGGCGTCGCCGCCGCCGTACAGGCGGGCGGCCGACGGGCCGCGCACCGCCCAGGTGATGCGGGTGCCGGGCTCGGTCTGCGCGAGTTCGACCAGGGACAGCAGGGTGTTGGCGGCCGAGTGGCCCATCCCGACGACGAGGGTGTGGCGCCGGGCGTGACGTTCGCGGTCACGGCCCAGGACGTCGGGCAGGGGGCCGGCCAGGTAGGGCGCGGCGTCGTCCTCGCCGGGCGCGGGGAGGCCGGAATGGCCGAGCGGGTTGCGGTCGCCCCAGGTGCCGGAGGCGTCGATGACGGCGCGGGCCCGGATGTCGTGGACCGTACCGTCGGCTGTGACGGTGCGGACGAGCAGCGGGTGCTCGTCGCGGTCGATGGTGCGTGTCGCGTCGACGCCGCTGCGGGTGATGGCGGTGGCGCGGGTGGAGGTGCGGATCCGTCCGGCGAGTTCGGGGGTGCCGGCGAGCGGGGCGAGGTAGTCGCGGACCAGTTCGGCGCCGGTGGGCAGGTGATCGGCGGGCGGCGGGGTCCAGCCGGTGGCCTCCAGCAGGCGGCGGGCGGCGGCGTCGGTGTCGTACCGCCAGGGCGAGAACAGCCGGACGTGCCCCCACTCGGAGATCGCGTGGCCGACCTGGGCCCCGGCCTCCAGGACGAGGAAGTCCAGGTCGCGTTCGGCCAGGTGTGCAGCGGCGGCGAGGCCGACGGGGCCGGCGCCGATCACCACGACGGGCAGTCCGTCATCGTCCCCGCCCCGGTTCTGCAGGCAGCCGCAGCCGGCGTCGGTCTTGGCCTGATGGACGGTGACGTCGGGATTCACCGCCTGCTCGGTGTCGGTACAGCAGGAGTTGACGCCGCAGCAGCTCCCCTCGGCGGAGGGCGCGGCGGGCTCCTGACGTTCGGGCTTCTCGGTCATGGCGACTCCCCTGTTGATTCGAAGTCCGTCTAATCAGGGCTCAGCTTGCATCACTGGATAGAAGGATGTCAAATTAGAGGCATGTCTAAGTTGATGGAGATCGACGATGTCGGCGCGCCGGCCTGCTGTGCACCGCTGAGCGGCCCCTTGATGCCCGCGGACGAGGCGGCCGACCTCGCGAAGGTGTTCAAGGCCCTGGCCGATCCCGTCCGGCTCCGGCTGCTGAACCTGATCGCCTCGGTGGAGGGCGGCGAGGCATGCGTGTGCGACCTGACCGGCCCGTTCGAACTGACCGCGCCGACCATCTCCCACCACCTGAAGGTGCTGCGCCAGGCCGGGCTGATCGAAGGCGAACGGCGCGGAACCTGGGTGTACTACCGCGTGATCCCCGAAGCGCTGACCCGCCTGTCCGGCCTGTTCACCCTGCCCGCCCCCGCCCTTTCCTGACCGCCGAGCCCACTGGACGCTACACAAGTACACGACTTTGACTGACCGGGTCGTTGGGTCAGGGGGTGGTGGGTGGGCAGCAACTGCGGAGGTAGTCCTGGAGTTCGGTGAGGGATTTCTCGACGGTGGGGACGTCGACGCGGTAGCGGACTTCCTTGCCGACGCGGCGGGAGGTCAGTAGGCCGCCGCGGCGCAGGAGGGCGAGTTGCTGGGAGGCGTTGGACTGGCCGATGCCCATGCGCTGGGCGACCGTGCCGACGGTGAGTTCGACGCCGCCGGTGAACAGTTCCATGAGTTGCTGGCGTTGTTCGCCGGCCAGGGCTTTGAGGAAGTCGCGCAGCCTGTCGCCGGGCTGGACGGCGGCCGCGGCGCAGGATGGTGCGGCCGTCTGGTCGGTCTGGTTCGGCTGGTCGGTCTGGTCGGTCTGGTCCGGCTGGTCCGGCTGGTTCGGCTGCGGTCCGGCCGGGGGGCCGGTTGTGGGCGCGGTCATGTTCGTCCCCCTTCCGCGGTGGTCATCGTAGCCCGCACATCAACAAATTGACACATTATGAAACGTTGATATGTTCGCGTCCATGAGCAGTCACGGCCCAGTTCACGGCGGGCCGGAGGGCCGGAGACGCGGGCTCCGGACGCTATGAGCAACGAACCCGACGCCCTGGTCGCGCCGGCCCGCGGCCCCGACGCGTCCGGCCGCTCCCGCACACCGCTGATCGCCCTGTGCATCACCGAGATCACCAGCTGGGGCGTGCTCTACTACGCCTTCCCCGTCCTCGCCCCCGCGATCGCCCGCGACACCGGCTGGTCCACCTCCGCCACCACCGCCGCGTTCTCCGCCGCCCTCGTCGTGGCGGCCTTCGGCGGCATCCCCCTCGGCCGCGTCCTGGACCGGCGCGGCCCCCACGCCATCATGACCGCCGGCTCCGTCCTGGCCGTCCTCTCCGTCCTCGCGATCGCGGCCGCCCCCGGCCTGTGGGCCTTCGCCGCCGCATGGCTGCTGGCCGGGACCGCCATGACCGCCGTCCTCTACCAGCCCGCCTTCGCCGCCCTCACCCGCTACTACGCACCACGGCACGTCCCCGCACTGACCACCCTCACCCTCGTCGCCGGGCTGGCCAGCACCGTCTTCGCGCCCCTCACCGACGCGCTGGCCTCCCACCTGACCTGGCGCGGCGCCTACCTCGTCCTCGCCGCGGTCCTCGCCGCCGTCACCATCCCCCTTCACGCGATCGCGCTCCGCCGCCCCTGGCCACCCGCCGTCCACACCCCGCGCCAGGACGAGACGCCGACCGGCAACGCCGCCGCCACCGCGCGCAGCCGCCCCTTCATCCTGCTCACCGCCGCACTCACCCTCTCCGCCTTCGCGATGTACGCGGTGCTGACCAACCTCATCCCCCTGCTGACCGCACGCGGCGCCGGCGCCGGCACCGCGGCCTGGGCCCTGGGCCTCGGCGGCATCGGGCAAGTCGCCGGACGCCTCTGCTACAGCGCCCTCACCCGCCGCACCAGCGTCCGCGCCCGCACCGTCTGGATCCTCGGCCTCTCCACGGCCACCACCCTGGCCCTGGCCGTCCTCCCCGGACCCGTCGCCCTGCTCACCGGCGTGGCCGTCCTCGCCGGAACCACCCGCGGCATCGCCACCCTCCTGCAGGCCACCGCCGTCTCCGACCGCTGGGGCACCACCGACTACGGCGCCCTCTCCGGCATCCTGGCCGCACCCGTCACCACCGCCACCGCACTCTCCCCCTTCGCGGGCGCCGCGCTCGCCGCCGCCCTCGGCGGCTACCCCGCCCTCTTCGCCGTCCTCACCGCCACCGCGGCCCTGGCCACCGTCCTCGCCGCGGGCAGCGTCCCCCGGAGGGTTCGAACCCCATGAGCCCGAATTCCGTATGACCCGTAGAGGGAGCCCAGCCGGAACTCAAGACTCGGAGTTGCGGTGGACGGAGAGTTGTGAAGGCGCGCGTCAGATGACCACGCCCGGCGATGCGGCGGCCGGCCCGGCGGACCCGTGGGCGCGATTCCTCGCGGCACTCGAAACCGGGTGCGGAACGTGCGGCGGCACGGGGAAAACCGTCCGCGAGCAGTGGCGCATGTGGCACCGGCAGGCCGACGAACTCGTCAGAGTCGCCCAGGCAGCACGCCGGGCGGCGGACCTCAACCCGGACACGACCGCATACCAGAGCGTTCCACACGGACCGGGCGAGCAGGGCCCGGCCGGACCCCCCGCCGAACCCTCCATCGTCGCCGCCATCGACCGGGCCATCGACGACCACATGAAGGCACGGCCGCAGGGCCCCGAGGAGGAGACCTGCCAGGCGTGCCACGGCTGCGGGACGCTGCTGACCGCGACCGGCCGGCACCTCGCCGACCTCCTGGCCCGCCACGGCTTCGTCCGGGAAAGGTGAACGACAGGACCCCGCGCCGTCCCCTGGCCTTCGGCCACGGTGAGTCATCGCGACATTCGCCGTTCCTCCCTACGGGGCCGAACGGCTCACCGCCTTCGCTGCGGGCCGGGCGCCGTCGCCGTCAGGAGATCCAGCCGTTCGCGCGCGCCTGGTCGAGCGTCTGCTCCGCCTCCCGGTCGTCGAGCATCTCCAGACCGCGGACCGCCCAGAACCGCAACGACTCGTCCATGCCCTCCAGCTGATCGCGGAACAGGCCGAGCGCCTTCGAGGACCGCGCCTCGGCGACGAGTTCCAGCAGCCAGCAGCGCAGGCCATGGTCCTCCTCTGCCGTGAACTCCGCGATCAGCTCGTCGACATACGCATCGGCGTGCTCGCGCAGAAAGTCGAACGCGTCCTCCCGGACCTGCGTGTCGCTCTTCCGCATGAGCTGCATGGCCTGATCGAAACGCTGCCGCGACATACGCCGAGCCTACGACCGGCCACCGACAGGCCGTGGCACGTCGCCGAAGACCGTCCCGTCAGACGACGACGGCCGCTATGGCGACGAACAACTCGTCGCCGCTTTCGAGCTCGACACTGAACATGCCCGTCTCGCCTTCCACGACCTCCGCCCGGACGGCGCCGGGGAAGTCCCCGGCCGCTCCGATGAGGTAGTCGCGAAGTTCGTCGATCTTGTCCCAGGCCATGCAGGCTCCTTCTGGCCGGTCGAGAGCGGCACGTACGCCGCTGCTCAGATCTTCCCGCATGCGACCACCGGGCATCGCCGAGGCCGCCTGCCCTGACTCACTCCCGATCGGCGGGACCCGACCCGGACGGATCGGCTTCGGGGCCTCTCCCCGGTGGGCGCGGTGCGTTGAGCTCAAGGTGGACGCCGAGCATCCTGATGGCGAAGCAGACCGCCGCGGCACCCAGCGCGGCGGGCAGGCCGTAAACGCCGGTCTGGATGGCCACGACCGTGATCCCGGCCGCGACCAGGGCCGGGATCGCGTACAGGTCGCTGCGCAACACCGATGGGATCCGTCCGATGAGAGTGTCCCGGATCGTGCCCCCGCCCACCCCGGTGACCACCCCGAGCGCCAGCGCGGGCCCGATCCCCAGCCCGTAGGTCAGTGCCTTGCTCGCCCCGATGACCGCGAACACGCTCAACCCGATCGCGTCCAGTACCGTGATCGGCCCCTCCAGCCGATCCAGATGCCTGCTGAAGACGAATGCGAGCAGCCCACCGCCCGCGGCGAGGGCGAAGTACCGCCAGTCCACGAACGTGGCGGGCGGGATCGAGCCGATGAGGACGTCCCGGATGACCCCGCCGCCCAGCGCCGTGATCATCCCGAGCGCCACAACGCCGACCACGTCGAGCTGCACCGCGCGCACCGCCGTCAGCGCCCCGTTCAGGCCGAAGGCGAAGGTGCCGGTCAAGTCCAGCGCGAGCAACAACGGCGGTTGGGTGCCCATCCCCTCTACCTACCACGGGCCGGAAACGGGACGGCCGTCGAACCCGCCACCGGCACCCGCTGCGGTGGGTCCACACGCCGTGTGGGGCGACCGGACCGAGGCGGCGCGCCGTCCTTGAAGTGCCGCGGGCCGCGGCGCCTACCGGTCCGCAGTGGGCAGGTCGGCCTCTAGCGTGGTGCCTCGTCCCGGAGGGCTGGTCACGTCGAGGGCTCCGTTGAGCGTGTGAACGCGGTCCTTGAGGCCGATCAGTCCGGAGCCCTGGCCGGCGGTGGCACCGCCCACGCCGTCGTCGCGGACCGACACGAGCAGGCGTCCGTCACGAACCAGCGCGGTGACCCACACCGCAGACGCACGGGCGTGTTTGACGGCGTTGGCCAATGCCTCGGAGACGACGAAGTAGGCCGCGACCTCCACCCGCTCCGGCGGCCGGGACGGGACGTCCACGTCCAGCTCGACCGGGACCGGGCTGCGGCGGGCGAGCGCCTTCAGCGCGGGCCCGAGCCCACCCTCGGACAGGATCGCCGGGTGGATGCCGCGCGACAGCTCGCGCAGCTCGTCCACGGCCTCGGTCAGCCCCTGGGCGACGTCGGCGAGCTGCGCCCGCAGCTCCGGGGTCCCGGGCGGCGCCACCGCCTCGACCGCGTGCAGTTCCAGCACCAGCGACACCAGCCGCTGCTGGATGCCGTCGTGCAGGTCGCGCTCGATCCGCCGGCGCTCCCGGTCGGCGGCGGCCACGATGCGCGCCCGGGAGGCGGCCAGCTCCCGCCGGTTCTCCTCCAGCGCGGTCGCCATGGTGTTGAAGCCGCGCTGCAGCGCGGCGATCTCTCCGACGCCGTGCCGCTCCTGGACGCGGGCGCCGAGATCGCCGTCCGCCAGCCGTCCGGCCATGGCCGCGACCCGGCGCACCGGGTGCGCGATCGTCCTGGCCAGGTGCGCGGCGAACAGCGCCACCAGCACGATCGATCCGCCCAAGCCGACGACGGCCGCGGCGGCCGCGCGGCCGTCCGCGTCATCCGAACGGCGCTGCCGCTCGGCCGCCAGCGTCCTCTGAACGGCCAGCAGCCGGTCGAACTCGGCGCGGATCACATCCACCCGCCGCTTGCCCTCCCGGGTGGCCGCCGCCGCGTCCACCGACGTCCGGTCCCGGCGGGCCGCGGTGACCAGCGGCACCGAGTAGTCGCGCAGGTAGGAGACGCCGGCCCGCTCGATCCGCAGCGCCCGGGCCTCCTGCTCGGCGTTCCCGGCGACCAGGCTCCTCAGCGACGCGGCACCCGCCGGGAACGCGGCACGCGCGGCGTCCCACGGCTGCAGGTAGCCGGTGAGGCCGGTGAGCAGGAACCCCCGCTGGCCGGTCTCGGCGTCGATGATGATCCGCTGCAGCCGGTTGGCCGCCACCAGGACCTCCTCGGACTGGCGGGCCCGCCGCTGCAGGTCGTCCAGGTCGGAGACCGAGGACAGCAGCACGGCGAACCCGGTTCCGATGATCATTGCGAGCAGGCCGCTGGCGACCAGCACGCGCCGGGTCAGGCCACCCCTCATCCGAGCCTCCGGTTCCCGCCACGCGCCCGGTGCGCGGCGCCCGCCGTGGCACCGCGTCGACGCTCGTAGCCTCCCCTAGCAGGGGATGCGGCGATAATAGCCACCATGAAGCGAATGACGGCCTGGTCATGAGCGCGGTGCGGGTGGTCCTGGCCGAGGACGACGTGCTGCTGCGCGCCGGCCTGGCCAGTCTCCTGGAGCGTTCCGGCTACGAGGTCGTGGGCGAGGCCGGCGATGGGGTGCGGCTGCTGTCGCTTGTCCGGGAGACCACGCCCGACCTGGTGGTCGTCGACATCCGGATGCCGCCGACGCACACCGCCGAAGGGCTGGACGCGGCGCGGGTGATCCGCGAGGAGCTTCCGGGGACCGCGATCCTCGTGCTTTCGGCGCACGCCGAGGTCGACCACGCGATGGAGCTGATGGCCGGCGGCCGCGCGGTCGGATACCTGCTCAAGAGCCGGGTCGGCGACGTGGCCGATTTCCTGGACGCGCTGGAGCGCGTCACGGGCGGCGGCTCGGTGGTCGATCCGGGAGTGATCCAGGAGCTGGTGTCGGCACGGCGGCGCAACGACCCGCTGGCCGGCCTGAGCGCCCGGGAACGCGAGGTGCTGGGCCTGATGGCCGAAGGACGGTCCAACGTGGGGATCGCCCGCCGCCTGTGGGTGACCGAGGGCACGGTGGAGAAACACGTCCGCAGCGTCCTGGCCAAGCTGTGCCTGCCCGAGGCCGACGAGGACCATCGCCGGGTGCTCGCCGTGCTCACCTTCCTGGAGGCTCGCTGACACCGGCGAGCAGGTCCCGGACGGCGCGGGCCGACAGGGCCGTCTTCGACAGGAGACCCACCGCCGGGCTGCCTGCGACCAGCTCGGCGTAGTCGTCCTCAGCGTGCGCCGAAATCATGATCATCGGCGCCGGGGCGTCGCCGGCCCGCCGGGCGAGGCGGCGGACCACTTCGAAGCCGCTCTCCCCGTCCAGATCGATGTCCACCAGCGTCACGTCCGGCCGCAGCTCGGCCGCAAGGTCCAGTGCCTGGGCCCCGGTCGCGGCCGTGCCGGCCACCGTGATGCCCTCACGTTCGAGCAGCATCCGCGCGACCCTGAGGAAGCGCGGGCTGTCGTCGACGATGAGGCATCTCAGCATGAAACCCATGCTCCCCGGCGGGGCCGCAGGCGGCATTCCCGCTAGCTGTACATTCACGGCCGCCGGCCGGTACGGAGAACGGGCGCCCGCCGCCGCGACGACCGGTCTCCGCGCGACGCCGTCCACCGCCGGGGCCATGGTCGGGCTAGCTGCAACTTCCGGATTACCGATGCCCGGCAGGCAAGTTGGGCGCTGCCGGTGACGACTTCTCCCGCCGCGATCGTGAGGCTGGTTCTGGAGCGCGGCCGGTGAATTCCAGCCCGGGAGCGGCCGCGCGGAACATCTGGAACACCGCATCGAGGTCGTCCTGTACGGCATCCGCCGGGGCGCGACGCCGCCTTTGGCCAGAACACGAGGAGCACGACATGTTGCAGCCCGTGCCGGGCTCGGGCCCGCCCATCACCGTCCACCGGCGGCGAACCGTGCCGGCCTGGCTGCGGATCTTCGGAGCCGGCCTGCTGATGTGGTCGGCGACCGTGGCGGTCACCTTCATCACCGCGAACCCCAACCTGGTCCCCACCCTGATCCTGCTCGGCAGCTTCCTGGTCCCGGTCACCTTCGCCGCCTACGCCGTCGAGCGCACCGACGAGGTGCTCACCGCGCAGCGGGTCTTCAGCGCCTTCGTCTACGGCGGCCTGCTCGGCGTACTGGGCGCCTCCCTCCTTGAGTCGGTGTTCCTCCGCAGTCCGTCGGCGCCGTCCTACCTGGGTGTCGGGCTGATCGAGGAGGGGGTCAAACTCGCCGCGCTGTGGCTGCTGGCGCGCCGCCTGCCGCGCTACACGATGCGGGACGGAATCGTGCTCGGCGCGGCCGTCGGGTTCGGCTTCGCCGCCTTCGAAAGCGCGGGCTACGCCTTCAACGCATTGTTCACCAGAACCGGGCCCTCGCTGACGAGCCTGGTCGAGACCGAAGTGCTGCGCGGCATCCTGACACCGGTCGGGCACGGCCTGTGGACGGCGGTCCTCGGCGGGGCCCTCTTCGCCGCGGCCGCGCGCCGCGGCCGGCTACGGCCCACCGGCGCCGTCCTGGCGTGGTACGCGCTGATGGTGCTTCTGCACGCCTTCTGGGACATGGCCCCGCAGTTCGCGAACTGGCTGACGCTCCTGCTCAGCGCCACCCCAGAGCAGGTGACGCGCATCGAACTCGGCCACGCCCCCGGCGTCCTCGACGCGGCGCAGGTGCACCTGTCCACCGCGTTGAACTGGACACTGTGGGTGATGGACGCGCTGGTCGGCCTGCTGCTCCTGCGTGGACGCTGGCGGCGGGCAGTCAGGACGCCCGGCCCGGTCCCGCCTCCCCCGCCGGTCGCTTGCGCGCCTCCAAGCGCCCCTGCCCCATGGGTGCAGCCACCGCCATGGACTGGGCCCACACCGTGGAACCCACCCGCGCCGAGGGGTCGGCACGAACCATGGAACCGTCCGGCACCACCCCGAGGAATCGCACCCGAGAAGCCCCGGTGATCACATCACGAGCCCGCCGCACATCCCACCGGCTCCGCCGAACCGGCGATGCCGCCCGACCCGCCCGGTGCCGCCTCCCCCGGGCCCCGGTGGCGCAAATGGCCTGCGGCAGAGCGGAAGTCGCTGATCCCGGACGTCAGTCGTTGCACGACGTCGCGCGGAAGCGGTTCTCCGATCCGAAACTGAACGCCGCAACTGATACGTGGCGTTTGTCGTCCCTACGCAGGCGGGCCCAGGCGGGATGGTCATTGGCTCGCAACGTCGCGCCGATCCCATGCTCCGATGAGTTTTGCCCGTGCCGGGAGTCTGATTGGGGACGGACATGCCCGTGCGGCCGATGGCCACCATGCGAGAAAAAGGCGACCATGAAGTTGACTACCACCGCCTGCGTCTCCGCCGACGGAGTCATGCAGGTCGGCACGGGCCGGACGGGGCCCGCCGCAGAGGGTTCGAGCGCGGCGGTCGGCTGATGCCACACTTCGACGCCGAGGCCGGGCGCCCGCAGTACGGAACGGCCACGGCCCACTCGAAGCACGTGACATAGATGCCGCACAAGGCAGCGGCCGGACGGCCGGTTCACAAGGGCGAAAGGGAGCAGCAGATGGTCATTGTGGCAGGACACCTCATGGTCGATCCGGAGCAGCGCGGAGCTTACCTCGCAGGATGCGTGGGCGTGGTCGAGCAGGCGCGACGGGCCGGCGGCTGCCTCGAGTTCGCGATCACCGCCGATCTCGTTGACGCCGGCCGTGTCAACATCTTCGAACGTTGGGAGTCACAGGCCGCCGTCGAGGCCTTCCGCGGCAGCGGTCCCAGCGACGAACAAGGCGCTGCGATCCTTTCAGCCTCCGTGGCGGAATATGACGTAGCGGACATACGAGCCCTGACGTGAGCCGGTCTGCCCGTCGGTGTCCGGTTCGTGATCCCTAACGGACACCGCCGAAAGGGCCGAAACGGCCGGGATCAGGTGCGGGGGGCCAGCCATCGCGCCGGTGGGGCGTGGGCTGACGCTGCTGGCGAGAGCGGTTGTGAGGGTGCGTTGCTGTACTTCCGTCCTGTACAGCCGAAGCTCTGACGGCCCGGCATAGTCAACGCCTTACGACCACCGCCCCTAATGCAACTTCAACCCACAGACGAAAGCGTCCGGCCGATGACGCGGGAGGCTCTGGTTATCGCTGCCGGCGCACCATCTCGGTGATCCAGATGGGCGCGAACGGAGACGTGCAGCCCGGTGAAGTCGGGTAGTCCTTGAGCACCTCCAGGCGCTCACCGATGTCGATTGCACGGGCGCGGTACTCGGCGTGCTCGATCCCGATCTGAGCCAGGCAGTGGTTCATCGCCCACTGCAGGCGATCCGGGGCGTCATTCATCTCCGCCTCGATGACGTCGAGCAGTCCCGCTAGATCGAGGCCCTCGGGTTTCTTCGTCACGCGTTCGGTCGTCAGGGCCCAGCCGGCACTCGCGACCACTGCATCCGGATCGGCGAACCAGGCCAGGCGCAGCTCTTCGGAGTGCGGGTTCTTCTTCACCTGATCGTCACCGTGTTTCTCGTTCACCTCGCGGATCTTCGGGTCCTCGAGCTCGGCCAGCTCGGCCATCACCTGGGCCACCATCGTCTCGGTCAGCGTCGTCTCGGCCACCTCAGCCTCCCGTCCATCACGTGCGAAATTCAGCCTACGATGCGAGTCCGCCGCCCGTCGTCCACGCCGGTTCGTCGGCGGCCACCGACACGAAATCCCGCGTCCTCACAAATCATTCGTGATCTTGCTGTTGGGAGTGCGTGGAAATTGTTCCGTCCGGCGATCGAGCAGAGCAGCGGTGCCCATCAGTGTCGGTCGAATCCAGGTCGAAGATCATTGCTCACCGGTCGGGGCCGATCTCCCGTCCTGCCGCCCTGAGGGGCGGGGGCGCGACTGGTGCATGATGGTCACATGAGCGATGACCAGCGGCAGGAGAGCACGGCGGATCGGTGGCAAACTCTGCCTCCCCGGACCCCTCTGGAAGACCTAGTGGCCGGGCAGGAGGTTCCGCCCAAGCCTCAGGTGGTCGCGGACCCGGGAAATACCAAACTCGACGAGGCCACCCGGTACCCGGTCTGACGGGTACTGCGTGTCCGATCCCGGCGCGCGGGGGGCTGTTTGGTTGGTCAGTGCCCCAATGGCTCGTAGAACGAATCGACTGCCGGCTGGCCGGTATAGTTCGGCCCGGCCTGATCATCGGCTCCGAGGTAGCGGTAGGGGAGCCGGATCTCCCCACCGCCACGACGCGAAATCCGGCGGCGGGCGGCGTCGTGGACGAACCCCTGCCGGCGCAGTTCGGCGGTGAGACGGCGACCGGCCGGTGTTCCGTCCGCGCGGCGGACCGAATGCACGTCGAAGTTGGCGGCGAACAGCCCGTCCTCGGCCAGCCAGTCGGTGGCCCGCGTCAGAGCGCCGAGCTTGTCGCCGACATAGTGCAGCCCATGTACACACGTGATCAGGTCGAAACGGCCGTCGGGAACCCACTCGGTCACGGAGCCGGTGACCAGACGCAAGCCCGGCGGGACGGAACCCGCCACGAAGTGGTCGACCAGATCAAGCCCGACGATCTCGACCCGTGCTCCCGCATCGCGGTCGGCAAGGAGCCGGGCGGCCTCTGACAGAGCACGTCCACTCCCACAGCACAGGTCCAGCCACCGCACACGCCCCGACCGCGCACTGCGGTCCGTCAGTTCCGCCATGATGTCCAGACCGAGCTCACGGCCATAACCGTTCGAACCACTGAGCGACCGCTCGCGATTCATCGCGCAGTTGGCCACTACCGCCGAACTCTCCAGGGCATCCTCGTCCAGCAACCACACCACACCGATCATTGTGTCCCCTTCGCGGCAGGAGCGGACGTTCGTGATGGGGCTCCGCGCTGACGCGTCTCCTACCCTGAGCGGATGCCGCCCCTCCTCAAGCCGGCCGAGCTCCCCACGGCAGACGTTCTGCGAAGGTCCGGATATCCACGCCCTGGGGCCGTGGACGCCTGAGAGGGGGACATGATCGGACTGCCGGAGAACGGACAGTCGTGGGTCCGGCGCCGACGACACGCCACGTGGAGAGCGCATGAGCCAGCAACGACTCACTGAACTGGAGGCCGCCGTCGCCGCCAGCGAGCAAGGGTACGGCGCCGAGCATCCCGCGACGCTCAAGGCGCGTGTGCGCCTCGCCCTCGGCTACAGCGACAGCGAGCGCGAGCAGGACGCCCTGGCCGAGCTAGAGGAAGTGGTGGCCGTCCGCGACCGCACGCTCGGTCCCGACCACCCGGACACCCTGGAGGCCGGGCAACAGCTTGCGCTGACGTACTTCCGCTTCGGCATCGGCGACGGCGACGCACGGCTCGCCGACGCGGTCGCGACCATGGAGCGTGTGGCGCAGGGCCGGGTCAGGGTCTTCGGGGCCGCTCATCCGGACACCTTGACGTCCTGGGCGAGCCTCGCCTCGCTCTACGGCCGAGCGCAGCGCCATGACGAGGTCCCGGCATTGAGGGAGCGGATCGTCACCGGCTGGGAGGAGATCGCGGCCGAGCGGGAGCGGCGGCTCGGCCCGGACGAACCGGACACCCAGTCCGCCCGGATCGAGCTCGCCTCCGCCTACCGCACCGTCGGACGATGGCGGGACGAGCGGAGGTTGCACGAGCACGTCGTCGCCTCATGGGGGCGGATCGCGGCCGAGCGGGAGCGGCGGCTCGGCCCGATCCACCCCGAGGCCGTCGACGCCCGCGAGCGCCACGCGTACTGCCACCGATGGATCGACTGCACGGAGGACGAGGTATCGCTGGTCGAGCAGATCGCCTCCGACCACGAACGCCTGCTGGGCCCGACCCATCCCCGAACGCTGCGTGCGCAGGCCCGGCTCGTCTTCAGGTACTACGAGGGCCGCTACGACACCGCGCGAGCCGGCGCCCTGGGCGAGTGCATCATCGGCGACGTCTACGCCGTGCTCGGCGCCGATCACCACGACCTGCGCGTACTGCGAGCGGCGGTGATACTGGCCTACGCGGCGAACGGACGTACTGACGACGCCATGGCCCTCACCGCCCGCTACCCGCTGCCAGACGATCCAGCGCCCGAATGACCCGGCGATGGTGACGGGAGATCAGTCGGTCCGCTGTTGGAGATCGCGTTGTTCCGCAGTTTCGCGTGGGTCTTGGACGGTCACGGGACCGGCGGGCTGGGTGTGATGCTCGACCGTGTAGAAGCGGACCTCGTGGTCGTCCAGATCGTGCAGGTCCGGCAGGATCCAGCCGATGGTCGCGAAATGCACCCCGGCGTGGGACTCCCCCAGTCCGGTGAGGTGCGCCGCGAGGTCGTCCATTGCCGCCTTGTGCGGGACGCCGATGGCGAAGTAGTCGAATCCGGCCGCCGCCCTGGCGCGTTCGGGGCCCAACCGGAGACCGAGGTCGGGTCCGCCGCGTGGATGCCGCATCGCCACGCCCATCAGCGTGCCCCGCTCGACGAATTCGATCACGAGCTCGTAGCCGAGGCGGCTCTCGTACCAGGCGCGTGCCCGCTCCAGATCGCTGACCGGCGGCTTCAGGTGGTGGACCCCGGCCAAGGTCGGCACGTTCCCCATGACGCCCCCTACTGTGTGCAGTTTCACTGCATTGATGCAGTTATACTGCAACGCGTGGAAGAGGACGTCAAGGGCGACCTGCGTGCGGCCCGGGTCGCCGACACCGAGGAGAAGGTTCTGCGTGCCGCGACCCGGCTGTTCCGCGAGCGCGGCTACGCGGGCACGACGCTCACCGCCGTCGCCGCGACGGCCCGCGTCGGCGCACGCACGGTCTATGTGCGGTTCGGCACGAAGGCCGCCCTGCTCAAACGGGTCGTCGACGTCGCCCTGGTCGGCGACACCGCGCCGGTCGACGTCCGCGGCCGACCCTGGTTCGTCCTGGCCGTCACCGCCCCCACCCTCGCCGAGCGGATCGACGCGACGGCCCGCGGCACGCGCGAGATGATGGTCCGCGCAGGCGACCTGCTCGCGGTGGCCCTGGAGGCCGCACCGGCCGAGCCGGTCCTCGACCAAGCGGCCCAGGCCGGCCGCGAGGCGACCCGCGACAACATGCGGCTCTTCTGGACTCGGGCGGCCGACGACGGCCTGCTCCCGGACGGCGGCGACATCGACTGGCTGACCGAGACCTCCGCGATCCTGGCATCGGCCGAGACCTACCTGCACGGCACCCGGATGCACCACTGGAGCCCGGACCAGTACGAGCGGTGGCTGGTCACCACCCTCACCCGCCTGGCCACCGCCTAGCGTCCGCGACCAGTCCACGCCGAACTGGCCGCGACTCAGTGCCGCATCGGACGACTGGAGACCGAGGTGGCCGTCACCCGGCCGCGGTCAAGCTGGAAAATGGTGCAGTTCCAAAGGGCGGTCCGAAGCGATCAACGTGATACCTCCCGCAACGGGAGGGTACTTACCCGCGGCCAGGGCACCGGCCTGCTGGCCATGTGCCAGTACGTGGACGGGCAGCGCCGCCTCCGAGTCGGTGCTCGGGACGCCAGCGGCCGGATTAAGATGGGCTGACCTGGCCGACTGCCGGATCTCCGAAACTGGCATCGTCCACCCCGACGCGGCCCCGGCGAAGCCGGAACCCCGGCCCTCCTGGCCCGCTGCACATTCTCAAGACAAGAGACCGCCCGGCGCTTCTCCGACCAGGGAGGAAGTCGCCGATTACCGGCGGGCGGCGAATGGGCTGCTGATGGATGCGAATGCGGCGTTGTCCAGAGGAGATCGGGATGCGGCGAGGATGGCCGTAGCGCGCCTGAGACAAGTTCTCGACACCCTGGGCGATGGTTATATGGAGCGCAAGTACAGAATCCTTGCGCAACGGGTTGGTGGCGACATCAACACTGTCGAGACCGGTTCAGTCGTTGTCCCTACACTGGGGCGAACTTTGCTGATAGAGGCCGAAGTATCAAAATCTCTCGATGCGGCGTTCGATGCTCTCCGGAAAGGCGACATAGAGTCAGCGAAAAGGCTCCATGGATGGGTTGCCGAGACCCTTACAGGGATGCGAAGTCTGAACGGCGACCTGCAGCGGCGGTCGAGATCATGTGCCGCCCAGATCAGGGACAGAGAGCAGCGCCGACGAGAAGCCACGCGCGTACGTCCTCCGGCTCCGAGTGCCACGCGGAACCTTCGTGGTTCCGGTGTTCCGAAGCAGGCCTCCGCCTCCGAGAGGCCGGATGAGAACAGGCCGGAAAGGCCGATGGTGCAGCAGGTGGCGGCTATGAAGCGCCGGTTGCGCATGGTCAGTCCGAGTGGCCGTTTGCGGCGCGACCTGCATGAGCTGCTCATCAAGCTCCCTCGACACGAGTTCCCGGCCGACCGTCGCCCGTTTGAGACTTACCTGCTCCAGCACTGGCCGGTGTTCTACGCAAGGACCGCGTCCACCGGGGCGGTCAGAGCGATCCCGGAGATCCTCAGTCCGGCCGGTCGCCATAGAGAACAGCAGAGCAAGGCGATGTCCGTTCCACGGGCCCGCTGCTCGTGCGGCTGGGAGGGAAAGCTGGGGCGTTTCACCCGCCACACGACTCTGCCCGCACTCCAGGGGAAGGTTCACAAACAGCTGGCGTAGCGCCGACGGTCGACCGGGATGCCCATGCCCTTGCAAGGGTGGTGGCCAGGGCGATTTCAAAGTCGAAGGGTGACTGCGGGACGTGACGCTATGTGATCAGCGGGATGGCACGTAGGAGGTTGCGACAGATCGCCTGCATGGTCTGCTTGATCTTGGTGATGCCGTGGATGCTGAACCGCAGATTCAAATTACATCATAATCTAGCAACCCATGCTCAATGACGTGGCGACGAAAACCCCCAGGACCGAAAGGTAGGTGATATTCGCTTTCCAGGAGGTGGTCAGCCAGCGCCTCGACCATGGCCATGGTTAGCTTTTTCATGCGAATGGATTGGCAAAGCAAAGGGACGGACGCCGTGACACGAAGTCCCTTCTCCTCGGCGATGCTGTATGCCGTCAAATCATCGATCACTATCTCGCATCCATACAGCTCGCCCATTGTGAGTACACCACATTCACCAGTGTTCTTGCCGTCGGCCACTAGACGATCCGCATAACGAGCAAACGTCGCGGCAAATCTCTGGTCGGTTGAGCGGTAGACGTTTATCCAGTCGGCTTCAAGCACTGCATGCGTGGCCGCCACGTAGTTCGTGGCAGCGTTGATTTCGCGCTCTACGCTATCAGGAATGAAGACAGGACGGCCTTCCGTGAGAAACCGCAGAACCCCCAACCATCCCTGCGCAGCAAAATGTCGCAGCGGACCTGTGTCAAATACCCAGGCATCGTCAGGTACCGTCACGAGATGAACTTCCAGATTTCATCGGGACGCCGTTCACGAACCAGCGGTAGATCCGCCTCATCCAGCGTATTTTGGAGGAGGTCAAGAGCCCGCTCACGGCTTATTCTTTCATCGCGGATGAGACGAAGCACTGCACGCGCAAATGGCCCCGGAATTGTTGTTCCTTGCAACTCTTCGAGTGGGACATGCAGATTCATCTCAATGATGTCGGCTTGGGTGGTTCTGCATTTCCGAATCAAATCGGCGGTGTGGCCGTCAGTCAATCCAAGTTCCTTCAACCGCTTGGCCAGGGTAGCCATGTCGACCCGGAAGTTACTTGCCAGCCGGACTGCCGCACCACGCTCTTCGTATCGTGCAACGAAATCATTCCACTGCCGCATAAGTGCAGCCTCGGGTAGGAGCAGTGCGCGTGCAAAACGATCGAGGCGCGCCTCCATCGGGACGGCATCGTCGGGGCGATTGTCCACCCGCCAGTCGACCGTGTAGTCGTCAGAACATAGGTAGTGGCCGAGTTCATGTGCAAGGGCAAGCCGCCTACGACCGACCTTCATGTGGCTGTTCACTAGACTAACACCGCCACGAGGCAGCAAGATCGTCCCGGCATCGGCGCTGTCCTTGCCGATGTCACGAGAAAACGCCAGGAGCCCGATAGCTGCGACGCTGTCGGAGAGTCGTTGAATCGGAGCCTCTGCCGGCAGGGTCATCAGTTCGCGGGCATTCGCAGCAAGCGCCTCGGCCTCGGCATTCGTTGAAGGCGGCACGATGTTCGCCTGACCGACTATGTCAGCGGCATCGAGGCCAAGCTCAGCGACTCCCAATGAGGCGATGAACTCAACCTCATCGGCGAACTTCGCAAGGAGAGCATCGATGCTCGAGTCCGCGGTGTCCAACCCTTGGCTGGACCGATGCGCGACGAGCGCGGGAACGGGATCTTCAAAGAAGCTGGACATGCGTACACCGAGCACACCAGCGATGTCCGAAAGTTCGAGTGCCGTGACCTTGCGAACGCCGCTCTCGATCTTGTTCACGACCGTACGTTCGAGGCCAACCGCCCTTCCCAGGTCCTCCTGGCTGATGTCAGCACGCTTGCGGGCATCCTGGATGCGTTCACCTAGCGTCTTCGCGTCAATCTCGCCCATGTGTGCGATTCTCGCACACTAGGCCGCGGCCTGCACGCTTTGGTTCCACTACACCATTTATCGATCATGCTCGAGGGTGTCCCCGCATGCCTCACATGCTCTCTGACCAACGTTACCTTCCGTAGCCGTACCCTCCGAGACTGTCCGACCTGGTTGGCCCTGCCCCGTCCCGGAGGGCGCGTCCGCGCGAACGGCGAGGCGGTATGACCGACAGCTTTGCGCGGGCGCGCCTCGGCCTGTGGGGGCTGGGTGCCGCGAGGCCAATGCAGTTGCTTTAGGGAGACGCCTGCGTCTGGGGCGGGGCGTCGGGTGCTGGAAGGTTTGGCCTGCATCGCGGCGGGTTTACCCTCGATGGTCTGGCTGTGGGCCCAGCGGCCTGGGGCGACCTGGTGGCGTCCGGCGCGAGTGCGCAGTACCGGCCATCTGCGAGGTTTCTTGATCGCTCGGTGGTGGTGCCAGCCGGTCCCGGGGAGGCAGGAGCGCCTGCGTACCTCGTGCAGGGCTTCACGGAGAGTGAAGCTGAGTTTGGTGCCGATGGGTCGTGACCTGGGGACTGATGCCTCGGTGAGCGATGCGAATACAGTTCAGGTAGGAGATGCGGTCGGTGCCGACGACCGGCCCGGCGCTGACGGCAGCGTCATTGGCGAGGCGACGGATTGCGTAGTGAACTGCGAGGAAGGCCCATATCTGCTGGCCTACTCCTTCGGGCGTGCGTGAGCGCAGCGGCCCGGATGGTCGAGATGGTTCTTCAACTCGTCGAAGGCCAGCTCGATCTCCCAACGTTGTCGGTAGATCGCCGCAAGCTCCTCGGCCGGAATGCCCGGTGGGCTGTTGGTGGCTAGGTCGAACGCTGGTACCGCACCGTCCACGCCCCGCTCCCCCAGCCTTGATCACGTCCAGCACGCCCTGTTGTCTGGATGACCGACTACAACACCGTCCGCGTTCGACGTCGGTGCGGTGACGGACCAGAGCGTGGCGCCTCAGGTGCGCGGGATGGACTTGTACCAGCCATGACGGGTGCAGGCGGGGCCATGACCCCGCTTCGCGCGTCAAACACACTCAGGAGCCTGCTGATAGCGCCTCAGCCCGCGATCAGGGCTCATCCAGTCATTGACGGGAAGTCTGGACTCCATCGGAGATCTTGATGCAGCACCCAGGACGTTTGAGCGTGCGCGGGTGGCAGGTGGTGTGAGGGTTAGGTCTTGGTTGCCAGGGCGTGTCATCTGGTGCCGGTTGGTCTTGATGACATCTCGATGACAAACGATCAGTGGCCTGATCGGAGTATGCTCCGATCAGGCCACTGACCTGCGGTTCCTGGGTGGAGCTGAGGGGATTTGAACCCCTGACCCCCTCGATGCGAACGAGGTGCGCTACCGGACTGCGCCACAGCCCCGAGGACTCCGTAAGGTTAGCAAACATCAGGGGGTGCTCGCGCGCCGGTTATTCGCCGACGGCGCGGCGGTCGTCGGCGTACTGGTCGAAGACCTCCTCGGGGGTGAGGAGCTCGATGACCTCGGCCTGTTCGGCCGTTTCGGCGGCGCGGCGGGCTTCGCGGGCCTTGGCGCGGGCGACGGCGCGGGCGTGTGCAGCGGCGTGGCGGCGGGCGGTGTCCATGCCGACGGCGACTCGGAGGAGCGCCAGGTGACCGCCCAGGAGGACGGTCGGCGGTGCGGTGATCCACCAGGGCGCGAGGCCGGACGCGACGACGGCCGCGGTGGTGAGGAGCAGGGCGGTGAGGCCCGTGGTGCGGCGGCGGCGCCGGGCGATGACGGCGGCGCGGCTCGTCCGGCGGCGGGGCCGGGGCTCCGGGATCTCCTCGGGTTCCTCGTCGTCTTCGACGAGGGTTTCCTCGGAGCGTTTGTGGAGGAGCCGGGTGATTCCGGTCGTCTCGGTGTCGCGGCGCAGCCACATGGGCACGAGAACGATGGCCCAGACGGCGACGATGGCGAGATAGAGAACGGTGCTGCTCACCGGCCCCACCGTCCCAGGGCACGCTCAACAGGCGGGCCGACTTTCGGCGCGCGAACGTGCATTGGGAGCAGGGTCACGCCCCGCACGGTACGAGGGGGTGTCAGAGGTTGACGAGCATAAGGGACGGTGTGTCGCGAGATCGATCTCGCCGTTACTCTCCGTTTGCCGAGGCTTCTCGATCGCAGGATTCCTACGGCGGGAAAGTCAGGGCGCACTCAAGTGCGCCGGGGAAATGCCTGTTTGCGCTCTGCGAGCCAGCGTGCGCGCAGGCCACCGGGCACGTCTTCGACGGTCAGGGCGTAGCAGATGTGGTCGCGCCAGGCTCCGTCGATGTGCAGATGGCGGCGGCGAATTCCCTCTTCCCGGAATCCGAGCTTTTCGACGACGCGGCGGCTTGCCGTGTTCTCCGGACGGATATTCGCCTCCAGGCGGTGGAGGCCGACGGTGAAGAAACAGTGATCGACGGCGAGGGCGACCGCGGTGGGAATGACGCCGCGGCCGGCGACCTGCTTGTCGACCCAGTAACCGATCTGGGCGGAACGGGCCGAGCCCCAGACGATCGCGCCGATGGTGAGCTGCCCGGCGAATTCTCCCTCGTGGGTGACGACCCAGGGCAGGGCCAGGCCTTGGCGGGCTTCGCGGCGCATGGTGTGGACCATGCTGAGGTACGGGCCGAGGCCGCTGCGGAACAGCGGTGTCTCGGGATTGGTGGGCTCCCAGGGGCGGAGCCAGTCGGCGTTGCGCACCCGCAGTTCACGCCAGACGGCGGCATCGCGGTGCCGGAGCGGGCGCAGCCCGACAGGACCCTCGGTCAGGGTGGCAGGCCATCCCCGCAAACGTTCCACGGTTCCATGATTCCCTGGTCGGACGTCCGAACGCCATCAATTGTCGCCGAGAAAACGGTCACGCGGGCCGTTCCAGGGTCGTTTTCACAGGCGGCGGTGCTTCGTCCCGGCGCGGTCATCAGGCCGCCGAAGCCGCGTCGATCAGGCGGTGGGCGGGCGGGGGTGGTCGCCGCCCTTGATCTGGTCGACGGCGTGGGCGAGGACTCCGCCGAGGACGGTCATGCCGTCGCGGACGCCGCCGGTCGAGCCCGGCAGGTTGACGATGAGGGTGCCGCGCGCGACGCCGGCGAGCCCGCGGGAGAGGATCGCGGCGGGCACCATTTCGCGTCCTTCCAACCGGATGGCCTCCGCGATACCAGGTATCTCCCATTCAATGACCTGCCGGGTCATTTCCGGGGTCTGGTCGGTGGGGGTGAGGCCGGTCCCGCCGGAGGTGACGACGACGTCGTAGCCGGCGGCGACCGCGTCCCGGAGGGTCCCGGCGACCGGCTCCCCGTCGGGGACGACGACCGGGCCGTCCACCTGGCAGCCGAGGTCTTCCAGCATCTCGACGAGGACGGGGCCGGATTTGTCCGGGTAGACGCCCGCCGCGGCCCGGTTCGACACGGTGACCGCCATCGCCCTGATCATCGGCGCCACTCGCCCGTCTTGCCGCCGGTCTTCTCCTCGACCCGCACATCGGTGATCACGGCGGCGGGGTCGACGGCCTTGACCATGTCGACCAGTGCGAGCGCGGCGACGCTGACGGACGTCAGCGCCTCCATCTCCACGCCCGTGCGGTCGGCGGTGCGGGTGACGACGGTGATCGCGACGCCCTCGTCCCGGATCTCCAGGTCGACCGTGACGCCGTGGAGCGCGATCGGATGGCACAGGGGGACGAGGTCGGGGACGCGCTTGGCCCCCATGATCCCGGCGATGCGGGCGACGGACAGCGCGTCGCCCTTGGGGATGTCACCGGCGCGCAGGAGGGCGACGCACTCGGCTGAGAGGCGGACGAAGCCCGTGGCCGTCGCGGTACGGGCCGAGACGTTCTTGGACGACACGTCGACCATGCGGGCCGCGCCCGCGTCGTCCAGGTGGGTGAATTCGGGGCCGGTGGCACTCAAGACGGCAACCTCATGACGTCGACGTGGGAACCGGCGGGGAGCGCTTCGACATCCTCCGGCAGTTCGATGAGCGCGTTCGCGGACGCCAGCGAGCCGAGCTGGTGCGAGCCCTGCACGTCCGCCGCCGTGACGGCGTAGGAGCCGCGGTGGAACGACAGCCTGCCGCGCATGAAGTGGCGGAGCCCGGCGGGTGACTTGACGTCTTCGGCGAGGACGGCGCTCACCGTGGGCAGTGGCTCGGGCGCCAGTCCTTGCATGGCGCGCAGGGCGGGACGTACGAAAACCTGGAACGACACGTACGCGCTTACCGGGTTGCCGGGGAGAGTGAAGACCGGCGTGTCCTCAAGGAGGCCGAACCCTTGGGGCTTACCGGGACGCATGCGCACCTTGTGGAAGCCCACCGTGCCCGTGCCGGTCAGTACTTCCTTGACCACGTCCTTGGTGCCCATGGAGACGCCGCCAGTGGTGACGATGGCGTCGGCACGGACGAGCTGGTCTTCGAACATCTCCAGCACCTTGGCGGGCTCGTCCACGACGGTCGCCTGCCGGTAGCCCACTCCGCCCGCCTCCACGACGGCGGCGGTGAGCATGTAGCCGTTGGACTCCCAGATCTGGCCGTGCGCGAGAGGGGAGCCCGGCTCGCGCAGCTCGTCCCCGGTGGACACCACCACGACGCGGGGCCTCGGCCGCACCGTCACCCGTGACCGTCCCACCGCGGCGATCATGCCGATCTGCGGTGCGCCGAGGCGCGTGCCCGCGTCCACGACGACCTGCCCGGCGACGACGTCCTCGCCCGCGCGTCGGATGTAGTTGCCCGCCGGCGCGGCGCGCGAGACCCGGACGGTGGCGTTGCCGCCGTCCGTCCACTCGACGGGGATGACCGCGTCGGCGCCGGCCGGCAGCGGCGCGCCCGTCATGATCCGCGCGGTCAGGCCCGGCCTGATCGCCGACACGCCGGAATCGCCCGCGACGATGTCCCCGACGACGGGCAGCGTGACCGGGTCGGTCTCGGTGGCGGCCGCGATGTCGGCCGCGACGACGGCGTAGCCGTCCATCGCGGAGTTGTCGAACGGCGGCAGCGGGACGGGCGCGGACACGGGCTCGGCGAGCACCGTCCCCTGCGCCTCCAGCAGCGCCAGGTCGAGCGGCGGCAGCACCGCGACGCTGCCGAGGATGTCCGTCAGATGCTCATCGACCGTTCTCATGCCCACGGTCCTAGTCTGACGTGTCGTCACGAGTCCCCGGAGCCGCCCACGCCGCCGGACGCGTCGTGCTCGCGCACGAACTCGCGCAGCCACGGAACGAACTCCGGCGCCAGGTCGGGACGTTCCGAGGCGAACTGGACGACCGTTCGCAGGTATTCGAGCTTGTTGCCCGTGTCGTAGCGGCGTCCCCGGAACTTGACGCCGTAGACGCCGCCGCCCTGGCCGGCGGGCGTGTCGGCGAGGGTGCGCAGCGCGTCGGTCAGCTGGATCTCGCCGCCGCGTCCCGGCGGGGTCTTCTCCAGGACGTCGAACACCGCGGGGTCGCAGACGTACCGGCCGATGATGATCCAGTTGCTCGGCGCCTCCTCGGCGGAGGGCTTCTCGACGAGGTCGGAGATCCGGACGACGTCGTCCTCGTCCGTCGCCTCGATGGCCGCGCACCCGTACGCCGAGACCTGGTCGGGTTCGACCTCCATCAGCGCGACGACGCTGCCGCCGTACCGCCCCCGCACCTCGATCATGCGCCGCAGCAGGTTGTCGCGCGCGTCGATCATGTCGTCGCCGAGCAGCACCGCGAAGGGCTCGTCGCCGACATGCTGGCGGGCGCAGTGCACCGCGTGCCCGAGCCCGCGCGGCTCGCCCTGCCGCACGTAGTGCATGATGGCCAGGTCGCTGGACGCATGGACGGCGCTGAGGCGCTCGTCGTCGCCCTTGGCGCGCAGCGCCTCCTCCAGTTCGTACGCCCGGTCGAAGTGGTCCTCGATGGACCGCTTGCTGCGGCCGGTGATCATCAGGACGTCGCTGAGGCCCGCGTCCACCGCCTCCTCGACGACGTACTGGATCGCCGGTTTGTCGACGATGGGCAGCATTTCCTTGGGAGTCGCCTTGGTGGCGGGCAAGAATCGGGTACCGAGACCGGCCGCCGGGACGACCGCCTTGAGCACAGGTGCAGTGTCGGCCATGTAATGACCCTAGCCACCCACGAGGACGGCAGCGTGCAGGACATCGTTTCGAAGACCGACCTACGGGCCGAACTGATCGGCAGACGTGCGGCGATGACGCCCGAAGCCCGCGCGGCGGCCGGCAGATCGATCCGGGACGCGCTGCTGCCCGTCCCCGAGGTCGAGATGGCGGGGACCATCGCGGCGTACGTCTCGACCGGCACCGAACCGGACACGCGCGGGCTGCTGTTCGCGCTGTGGAAGCGCGGCACGTACGTGCTGCTCCCCCGCCTGCTCCCGGACGGCGATCTGGACTGGGCGTCCTACGAGGGCCCCGACTCGCTCGTCCCGGGTCCGCGCGGACGCCTTGAGCCGTCGGAGCCGCCCCGCGGGCCGGGCGCGGTGGCCAGCGCGGACGTCGTGATCGCTCCGTCTCTCGCCGCCGACCGCACCGGCATGCGCCTCGGACGCGGCGGCGGCTCCTACGACCGGGCGCTCGCCCGGGTCGGCCCGGCGATCCTGACCGTGGCGCTGCTGTACGACCCGGAGCTCCTCCAGACCGTGCCGGCCGAACCGCACGACCAGCGCGTCCGCGCGGCCGTGACCCCGTCCAGGGGCCTCGTCCGACTCGGCTGACCGGCCAGGACCAGCGAACCGGCGGGGACAGGCGGATGGCCGGGGCTCGGACGGGGGCTCGGACGGGGGCTCGGGGCCCGGGCGGGGCTCGGACGGGCGGGTCGTCCGCGGGGCTCATTAGAGTGAGGGAGACATGATCGCGGGGGCGGTCGGGGCGGACGGCGAAACGGGAGGTCTCGAAAATGACGGCGCCGTGGCGGATCCTGTCCCTTCCCCCGATCGACCAGAACGTCGTCCGGCGGCTGTTCGAGCCGCTCGGGGACGCCGCGGAGGTGACGTTCCCGCAGGCCAGGGAGCGCGCCGCGCTTCTGTCCGCACTCGCGGGCGCCGACATCGTGATCGCCGACTTCAGCGGGCGGCTGGCCATGGACGCCGAGGCCGTACGGGCCGCGCCGCGCCTGGCGTTCGTCCAGATGCCCGCGGTCGGGACGGACAGCATCGACATCGCCGCGCTGGCGGCCGCGGGCGTGCCCGCGGCGAACGCGGCGGGCTTCAACGCGCGCGGGGTCGCCGAGTGGGCGGTGGGCGCGTCGTTCGCGCTGTGCCGCCACCTCGCCTGGGCCGATCGCGGCGTCCGCGCGGGCGGGTGGCCGCAGATGGAGGTGGTCGCCCGGCGGCCGCGGGAGATCCACACCCAGCGCGTCGGCATCGCCGGCTTCGGCGCGATCGGGGCCGAGGCGGCGCGGCTGTTCGCGGCGCTCGGCTGCGCCGTCTCGTACTGGACGAGGCGTCCGCGTCCCGAGGCGGCGGCCAGATACCGGGAACTGGACGACCTGCTCGCCACGTCCGACATCCTCGTCCTCGCTCTGCCTCTGACGGAGGAGACCCGCGGGCTGATCGGTACCGAACGTCTCGCCCTACTGCCGGACAGCGCGCTGCTGGTGAACGTGGCGCGCGGCGGGATCGTGCCGGACGACGCCATCGTCGCCGCTTTGGAATCGGGACGGCTGGCGGGCGCGGCCCTGGACGTGTTCGACGACGAACCCCTGCCGGAGGACCATCCGCTGCGCGGCAACGAGGACGTGCTGCTGTCCCCGCACGCGGCCGGGACGTCCGTCCAGTCACAGTTCAACCTCGTGTCGGTCGTGCGGGACAACGTCACCGCGGCCGTCGAGGGACGCGAGGTGCGGAATGTGGTCAACGGTATGAATCCGCACGTCAGACGGCGATAGCGAGGATCTCCGGCATGCCGTCCCTCAACCGCAAATGTGCGATCGGCCCGTGAATCTGTAGGATTCCTAAACGATCAACTTTGACGACCCCGAAGGGTGGGATGTGCATCTCGACATCTGGCTACTCCTCGGGGCCACGCTCGTACTCAGCGCCATCATCGCGGTCAGGCTGTCGCATCAGGCGGGCCTGCCGACCCTCCTGGCGTACATGGGCCTCGGCCTATTCATCGGCGAGTCCGGCCCCCTCCACATCACCTTCGACGACGTCGAGCTCGCCCACACGCTCGGCTTCGCCGCCCTCGTCCTGATCCTCGCCGAGGGCGGTATCACCACCAGCTGGCGGCATGTGCGGTCCTCGGTGCCCGCCGCGATCAGCCTTTCCACGATCGGCACCCTGATCAGCATCGTCGTGGTGGCGCTGTCCGCCATGTGGCTGATCGACATGCCCTGGCAGCCGGCGTTCCTGCTCGGCGCCGTGCTCGCCCCGACCGACGCCGCCGCCGTGTTCTCGGTGCTGCGGCGGCTGCCGCTGCCGTCCCGGCTGTCCGGCCTGCTGGAGGCCGAATCCGGCTTCAACGACGCGCCCGTCGTGATCATCGTGATCACGCTCAGCACCCACACCGGCGCACCCGACCTCGCCGCCCTGTTCGGCCTGATGGTGTACGAGCTGGTCGCGGGCGGCATCGTAGGCGTCGCCGTCGGCTGGCTCGGCGCGCAGGGCCTGCGCCGCCTCGCGCTGCCCGCCTCCGGCCTGTACCCGATCGCGGTGCTGTCGCTGGCCGTCGCGTCCTACGGCGCCGCGTCGCTGCTTCACGCCAGCGGGTTCCTCGCCGTGTACGTCAGCGCCCTCGTCCTCGGCAACGCCCGGCTTCCGCACCGGCCCGCCACCCGCGGCTTCGCCGAGGGCATCGGCTGGCTGGCGCAGATCGGGGTGTTCGTGATGCTGGGCCTGCTGGCGTCCCCCAGCGAACTGCCCGGCCAGATCGTGCCCGCCCTCCTGATCGGGTTCGTGCTGCTGCTCATCGCGCGCCCCGTGTCGATCGTGCTGTCCATGGTCGGGTTCAAGCTGTCGTGGGGCGAGAAGATGTTCGCGTCCTGGGCCGGGCTGCGCGGCGCCGTGCCGATCATCCTCGCCACCATCCCGATGGCGCAGGGGGTCGAGGGATCCGACCGGATGTTCTCGATCGTCTTCACCGTCGTCGTGATCTTCACGCTGCTCCAGGGCCCCACCCTGCCCCTGGCGGCGCGCTGGTGCCGGCTGGAGGGCGACGAGCAGACCCGGGAACTGGACGTGGAGGCGGCGCCGCTGGAGCAACTGCACGCCGACCTGCTGGAGATCCGGATCCCGGCCGACTCCATGCTGAACGGCGTGGAGATCTTCGAGCTGCGGCTGCCGCCCGGCGCGTCCATCACGCTCATCGTGCGGAACGGGTCCAGCTTCGTCCCGGAACCCACCACGCCTCTGCAGGCGAGTGACACCCTCCTGGTCGTGACCACCGATGCCGTGCGCGAGGCCACGGAACGCCGTCTGCGCGCGGTCAGCCGGAAGGGCAAGCTGGCCGGCTGGTTCGGCGAGAAGGGCGCTTGACCTTCTGTCCCGTTACCAGGCTGTTCCCTGCCTGTCGGACTCTGACCGGTCAGGGAACAGGCCGGGGGCGAATCCCGTTTCAGCCACGGGTACCATTAGCAGTCGTTCAAAGTGAGTGCCAGTCCGGGTTGAGCCGGGCTGAGCCGGGCTGAGTCAGCGAGGAGGAACCGTGCCGACGTATCAGTACGTTTGCACCGAGTGCGGCGAGCCTCTGGAGGTCGTGCAGAAGTTCAGCGACGACGCGCTGACCGACTGCCCGGCATGCGAGGGCAGGCTCCGCAAGGTCTTCTCCGCGGCGGGGATCATCTTCAAGGGGTCGGGCTTCTACCGCACCGACAGCCGCGGCTCCGGCAAGACGTCCACCGCGGGGGCCTCGGCCAACGGCTCCTCATCGAACGGCGACTCGTCGTCCGACTCCTCCGGCTCGTCGAAGTCGGACAAGTCGGATGCGTCTTCGTCCTCGTCCTCCTCTTCCTCGTCGTCTGGCGGCGACTCGTCGTCCTCCAGCTCGTCGTCGTCTTCCTCTTCGTCCTCTGAAAAGGTCGCCTGACCTTCTGCGACCTCCGGCCCGCGCAGGGCGAACCGGGGGATCCGCCGTCCCCTCGCGGGGCAGACGGATCTCCCGGCTTTGTCGTGCCCGAACACCCGCACATGCCGGCCGCAGACCGCTGTCCAGGGCCCCCAGATCGCCAGTAGGGGCCGCCATCAGGCCGCCGGCCGCTGGGGCACATCACCGCCGGAGAACCCGCCGCCTTCGGCGTCCATGCCGCCGTCGCCGACGATCGCCGCGAGGCAGCTGAACGGAGGCCATCTCCGCTTGCCTCCTCCCCTCATGGGCGGCTCCTACATCTCAAGGGGTAGCGGCGGGGGCCGCACCTGCCCCCGATGAAGTAGCCCAAGTCCCATCTCACGCTGGACGCGCCGGCGGTGCCGCCCGGCGACGATTGAGGGGATGAGAGGTGACCGGCAGGCCGGCTCTCCCGTCGCCATAAGGCTCTGCCTCGGGGAAGCTCTGTTCGCGAGAATCTCGGACGTAGAGCTAGCAGAAATCTCGCGATAGTACTTGACATGCGTCTCGGCAATCGAGACATTCACCTAAGACGCGACATATCTCGATTGTCAGAATGCACAGGAGAGGAACCATGAGCACACAGAGCCCGGCTCCCCCCCGGACGTGGGCCCATCGTCTGGCCGGACTGATCGCCGGCAGGCGCACCAAATGGGCGGTCCTGGCCCTGTGGGTCATCTTGATCGTCGCCCTCGGGCCACTGGCCGGCAGGCTCGGCGACGTCGAGAAGAACGACGCGGCGTCGTGGCTGCCCGCCGGAGCGGAATCGACCCAGGTCGTCGAACTGGAAGAACAGTTCCGCAAGGACGAGACGATGCTCGCGGTCGTCGTCTACGAGCGCGCCGGGGGAATCACCGCCGCGGACCGCACCAAGGCCACCTCGGACGTCTCCGCGTTGCAGAACCTGCCCGGCGCAGAGAAGGTACAGGGGCCGATCCCGTCCGAGGACGGGAAAGCGCTACAGACCCTCGTGCCCCTCACAGATGTGGACGTGACCGCCGCCGTCGACGAGGCGCGCGAACTCGCCAAGCGCGGACCTCCCGGACTGACCGCGCACGTCACCGGACCCGCCGGAAGCGGCGCCGACCAGTTCGAGGTCTTCGAGACCATCGACGGGTTCCTGCTCATGGCCGCGGGCTCCGTCGTCATCGTCCTGCTGCTCATCATCTACCGCAGCCCGATGCTCTGGTTCGTCCCGGTCCTGAGCGCCCTCTTCGCCCTCGGGCTGGCCCAGTCATTGGTGTACCTGCTGGCCAAATACGGGGACCTGACCGTCAACGGCCAGAGCGCCGGAATCCTGACCGTCCTCGTCTTCGGCGTCGCCACCGACTACGCACTGCTGCTCGTCGCCCGATATCGGGAGGAACTGCACCGGCACGAGGACCGGCACGAGGCCATGGCCTACGCGCTGCACCGTGCCGGACCGGCCATCATCGCCTCCGCCGCCACCGTCGCGGTCGGCCTGCTGTGCCTGCTGCTCGCCGAGATGAACTCCACCGCCGGGATGGGTCCCGTGGCCGCCGCGGGCGTCCTGACCGCCCTCGCGGCGATGACGACACTCCTGCCGGCGCTCCTCGTCATCTGCGGACGGTGGCTGTTCTGGCCGCTGATCCCCCGCTACGACGTCAAGTACCTGAAGCCGGAGGCGTACGAGGCGGAACACGGCATCTGGAGCCGAGTCGCCAATCTCATCAGCAAGCGCCCGCGCGCGCTCTGGGCCGCCACCATGCTCGGCCTGATCGTCCTCAGCCTCGGCCTGGGCACGCTCAAGGCCGACGGCCTCTCGGACGCGGGGATGTTCACCGGACGGCCCGACTCCGTCCAGGGCACGGAGGTCGTCGCCCGGCACTACCCCGCCGGCTCCGGCTCCCCGGCCGTCGTCATCGGCTCCGCGACGGCGTCCGACAAGATCGCCGAAACCGTCCGCGGCACGCCCGGCGTCGCCCAGGTCGGCGCACCGGCCACAACGAACGGCCTGGTCAAGTACGAGGCGACGCTGAAGGACCCGGCCGACAGCGAGGCCGCCCGCGCGACCATCGACCGGCTGCGCGCCGCCGTGCACGACGTCCCGTCCGCGAACGCCAAGGTCGGCGGCACCACCGCGACGTCCCTGGACATCCAGCGGGCCTCCGCCCGCGACAACAAGGTGATCATCCCGATCGTGCTGGGCGTGGTGTTCCTGATCCTCGTCGCGCTGCTGCGCGCCCTCATCGCGCCGCTGCTGATGATGGGCACCGTGGTGCTGTCGTTCCTCGCCTCGCTCGGCGCCTGCGCGGTGATCTTCGAGTACGGGTTCGGGTTCGAGGGAACCGACGCCGGCTTCCCGCTGCTGGCCTTCATCTTCCTGGTCGCGCTGGGCGTCGACTACAACATCTTCCTGATGCACCGCGTCCGGGAGGAATCGCAGGCGCTCGGCACCCGCCGCGGCATCAAACGCGGCCTCACCGTCACCGGCGGTGTGATCACCTCGGCCGGCCTGGTCCTGGCGGCGACGTTCGCCTCCATGGTCACGCTGCCGCTGGTGTTCATGGTCGAGATGGGCTTCGCGGTCGCGTTCGGGGTGCTGCTCGACACCCTCATCGTCCGGTCCCTGCTGCTTCCCGCCCTGTCGTACGACATCGGGCGGCGGATCTGGGCACCGGGCCGCCTCGCCGAGCGGGAGCCGGCCGCCGACCCGCCCAAGGTGCTCGACCCGGTCGGCTGACGCCACCAGGCCCCCGGCTCCGGGCCGGGACGGGGAAGGGGAAGGGGCCCGGCTTCGGCCGGGCCCCTTCTTCCGGGGGCTTCCGGCACTTCCGGACGCCGAGTTATCCACAATCGGCGGACGGCCTCCCGGGCGCCGGCGCGGGGTGGCTAATGTCGGCGCCATGTCCACTCAGCCTTCCGCCCCAGCCGCCGCCGAGATCGGGGTCATCGGCGGCTCCGGGTTCTACTCGTTCCTCCACGACGTCGAGGAGGTGCGGGTCGAAACCCCGTACGGACCCCCGAGCGACCCCATCACCGTCGGCGAGCTCGCGGGACGCCGCGTCGCGTTCGTCCCCCGGCACGGCCGCGACCACCGCTTCCCGCCCCACAAGATCCCCTACCGGGCCAACATGTGGGCGCTGCGCTCACTCGGCGTCCGGCAGGTCCTGGCGCCGAGCGCGGTCGGCTCCCTCACCCCCGACCACGGCCCCGGCACGCTCGCCATCCCCGACCAGCTCGCCGACCGCACGTCCGGACGCGAGCAGACCTACTACGAGGCCGGCGCCGCCGTGCACGTGTCGTTCTCCGACCCGTACTGCCCGGCGGGCCGCCACGCCACCGTGGAATCCGCGCGGGCGGCCGGCTGGGCCCCCGTCGACCGCGGCACCCTCGTCGTCATCGAGGGGCCGCGCTTCTCGACCCGGGCCGAGTCCCAGTGGTTCGCCTCCCAGGGCTGGACGCTCATCGGGATGACCGGCCACCCCGAGGCCGTCCTCGCCCGCGAACTCGCCCTCTGCTACACCTCCCTGTGCCTCGTCACCGACCTCGACGCGGGCATCGAGGAGGGCGAGGGCGTCACCATGGAGGAGGTGCTCCGCGTCTTCGGCGAGAACATCGACCGGCTCCGCACCCTCGTGGCCGACGTCGTCAAGACGCTGCCCACCGAACGCGCCTGCCCCTGCCCGAACGTCCTGGACGGCATGAAGCTCCCCCTGGAACTGCCGTGAACGCCCGCTTAGCCCGGCTGCGACGGCCGCTGGCGGCGTTGTTCGCCGCGGCCGCCGCCGGCCTCGCCCTCATGGCGCTGCGGCCCGGCCCGCCACCGTCCGTCCGCGTCCTCGCCGCCGCCCGCGACCTGCCCGCCGGGACGACCCTCACTCCGCCCGACCTGCACCATGTGAACCTGCCGCCGGCCGCCGTCCCGTCCGGCACCCTCCGCTCCGGCACCGGCCGCCTCCTCGCCGCCCCCATGCGCGAAGACGAGCCCCTTACCGACACCCGCGTCGTCGGCGACGGCCTGCTCCGCGCCTACGGCCGCGGCACGGTCGCCACCCCGGTCCGCATAGCCGACGCCGAGGCCGTCCGCCTCCTCGACCCGGGCGACCACATCGACGTCCTGACCGCCCCGGCGCCCCTGCCCGCCTTGCCCGACGCCACCGCAGGCCCCCCACGAGACGCCGCCCAGGTCGTGGTGTCATCGGTCCCCGTCATAACGATCCCCGCCCCCAACGAAGCCGGCAGCCGACACGGCGCCCTGATAGTCCTCGCAACCAACAGATCCCAAGCCCTCGCCCTGGCCGCCGCCACCGCCCCCTTATCCCTAACGATCAACCCCGCCCAACACGACCACACCCCCTGACCGCCACTCCGCAACCGAAGAGCCCCACGAACGGCACACTCCACACACCAACACCCCCTTCACGTACGTGTGCGTAAGGGATGATCCGGACCTGGATTGGCATGTCATAGGAGGTTTCGTTACGATCCGTAGCCGTTCCTGCGCTCCCGTTTCACAGGGAGGCGCACTCCCGACACCCCCGGAGCCGGCATGAGTGGTTTCAAGAAGTTCCTCCTACGCGGGAACCTCGTCGAACTCGCGGTCGCATTCGTCGTCGGAGCCGCGTTCGCGGGCCTGGTGAAGGACTTCGCGAGTTCCTTCATCACGCCGCTGATCGCGCTGATCGGCGGCGAGCCCGACTACACGGGCCTGGCCGTGACGATCAACGGGACCAAGTTCCCGTACGGCGTTTTCGTGACGTCGGCGATCGCGTTCGCCATCACGGCGGCGATCGTCTACTTCTTCGTGGTGTTGCCGACGACCAAGCTGATCGAGCGAATGGACCGGGGCAAGGAGGCCACCGAGCGCGAGTGCCCGCAGTGCCTCAGCGACATCCCGCTGAAGGCCCGCCGCTGCCGCTACTGCACCGCCGAGGTCGTCCCCACTGCCGAGGCCCCCTACTAGACCCGCCCCACCGCCCTCCCTACACCGCACAGCCTCGGCCGGCGTTGCCCTCGGCAGGTGCAGCTCGGCCCGGTTGCCCTCCGGCGGTGTCACCCGCCCGCGGTGTTGCCGTCGGGCGGTGTTGGCCTCGGCTCGGGTTGGTGTCGAGTGGTGTTTGAGGGCAGCGCGGGCGGTTATTCGTTCTCGGCGCCGAACTCCCAGTGCCAGGGCTCGAAGGGGCTGCTGTAGGCCCACGCCGGGTGGATCCATCCGAACTTCCCGGCGTTGGCCTCCATCCAGTTGAACTGGACGGAGCCCGAGTTCTGCACACCGCCGCACAGGTCGAGCGCCTGGCCCTTCCCGTGGTTGCTCGTCCCGGGGACGGCCGCGAAACCGGGCCTCCGCGCGTAGACCGAGTGCTGCTCCGACAGGCTCCGGTACGCGTCCGTGACGCACATGTCGCGGCCGAACCGGCGCTTGTAGGAGGCGTTCAGCTTGTAGAAGCCGAGGGCCGCGTCCGCCCGCAGCTTGTGCCCCTTCTGCGGCAGGGCGCAGAGGTACTTCGCCGGGATCAGCCCGTTGGGGAACTGCTTGGCGTCGGCGGCGAGGCTCTCGTCGCATTTGAGTTGCAGCCGCTTCAGCCGGCTCACCGCCAGCTTGTCGAGCATCGTGTTGAGCTGCTCGGTGAGCTGCGCCGACTTGCTCTTCAGCCCGTTCACCTCCTGCTGGAGGCGGGTCTGCTCGACCGCGTTGCGCGACTGCAGTTCCTGAGCGGTCGACGCGAGCCGCTTCCGCCGCCCCTGCAGGTCGTCGGCACGGTCCACGAGCGCCTGCTGCGATTTGGCGAGCAACGTCACGTCCGCCGTCGAGCGGAGCGCCTGGCTCGGATCGCCGCCGCCGAAGATCGCCATGGACCCGACGGCCCCGCTCTGCTTGTACGAGGAGTTCGCCAGCCTGGCCAGCGGCTCACGGATCCGGTTCAGCTCGGCCTCGGCCACCGCGAGGTCCTTGAGGGTGCTCCGCAGCTTGACCTGCGAGGCGTCCAGATCCTTCTTTCGGCCCTTCATCTGCTTCGTGGCCTTCTCCAGCTCGGTGCGAGCCTTCGACGCCTCACGGCGCAACGACTCCAGGGTGTCGCCCTCGGCCGCGACGGCGGCGCCGTGCGGTGAGAGCGTCGTCATCACCAGGAAGACCGCGGTCAGCGCCGCCGACCGGGGGTACGGCACGGTGGTTTTCCTCCTGATGCCCGAATGCGGAACAGCGGCAGAACGGTACTACAGGTTCTACGATGACCTGTGCGTAATCGGTTCAGCGGCCACGGTCACCATCATCATGCCGCTCGCACCACCGGCGCATCCACCAGACGTCCTCCCACCCCGGTGGGCACGGCCTCTTCGTCGTGGTCTGCGTAGGTGACGGGGACGGCGACCCGGGCCGTCTCGTGCGCCGCGGTGTCGTCCTCGGAACGGGCGCCCGCTTCGGCGCCTTCGTCGCCACCTCCGGCTCCTGCTCGGGCGGCACGTACTCACCGTACGTCGGCTCACCCGCGGGGGTGGCCGGCGCCACCTTCTGCGCGGAGGCCCCCGCCGTCCCCGGCAGCTCCCCCGGCGCCTCCTCAGACCCGAACAGGACCAAGGTCGCCAGCACGACGGGCACCGCGAGAACACCGGCGGCAACGCCGATCCACTTACCCCGGGACGAACGCCCGTCCACCTCGTCTTCGGCAGTCCCGCCACTCGGCTGCCCGCGATGCCGACCCGTCACGGCACCGAAGCGTACCCACAGCGGCCCCACCTGGCCTAGGGTCCCGGGACGCCACATAAGAAGGAGCGCGCAACGCGTCCCTTCCCCTACCCTGTAGGTGCCGTCCGCTACGCTCTTGCCGCGCGCGACGACATGCCTCCGTAGCTCAGGGGATAGAGCACCGCTCTCCTAAAGCGGGTGTCGCAGGTTCGAATCCTGCCGGAGGCGCCCAGGTCAGAGGCCGGTTGCTGTATTGAGCGACCGGCTTTCGCGCTCTCTCGGCACTCCGATGGCCGATGAATGCCGGCTGTCCCCAGCGTCCGGCGTTACCCAGAGCGCTCCGGTGGCGCGGGACGATGCCCTATGGCTGAGGACTCGGCGTCCTTCGACTGGCGGGACCGAGCGGGGCGGGCGCCCCAGGTGGTGACGAACGGAATGGCCGGCCGTCCGCGGTGGGCCGGCGGCCGCCGCATCATGTGCCGCCGTCACCACGGGCGTTGGTCCCCGATACCGCTGCCCGTTGCGGACCGAAGGCGCGGTGTATGCACGGCGGCGGATGTCGTCACTCGATGGGCGCGGTCGACTCCGGCGCCGGGAACCCCCAGGCCGAAGCCTTCTTCGACCGCCTCTCAGTGCCCGCGCATGGGGTTGCGGGTTAGGCGTTCGCGGACCTGCGTCGGTGGCGCTTCGCTGCGCGTCGGCCCATGATCCGCTGCCTGAGCGGCCACTGTGGGGTCTCTGGAGTTGGAGAAGGCGATCAGGGGCCTAGGGCTGTGGAATCAGGTTAGGAAGTGGCGTCCAGCAGTGCTTTGGCGCCCTGCCGGGCATGATGAGCCGCCGCGGTGTCACCGTGGATTCCCGCCACCACGATGGCCCCCTCGGCCAGCAGATAGACCGGTTCGGTGACCCGTGGGTCAACGGTGGCGACCAACTCGGCGACCTGGTCATGGAACGCCTGCTTGTGCGATCGCACTTCGGCCGCGACCGCGGGGGACGACGACCCGAGTTCACCGTGGACGTTGGCCCATGCACATCCGCGGAAGCCGGGTTCGGCGAACCAGTCACCGAGCCAGTCGAACATCGCGAGGATGCGTTCCCGGGGGTCGGGCACCTGGTCCAGATGGGTCGCCAGGCTTCCTCGCCATCGACGGTCGCGGCGCCTCAGCATCGCGACGACGAGGGTCTCCTTCGTCGGGAAGATCCGGTAGATGCGTTTGAGGGGCAGACCCGACACGGTCCGCAGCTCGTCCATGCCGACTGCCTGGATGCCCCGCCGGTAGAAGAGCTTCTCCGCGACGTCCAGCAGCGCCTCTCGGTCCAGGACGGTCTGCTCCTCGGTGATCGCGGCCGGCATGGGCGCCTCCTTCCTTGACCTTGAGAACGACCGTTCCCTATCTTAGGGCGAGCCCGGTAGAGAACGGTCGTTCTCAATGTGAGGAGAGTGCGATGTCCGAGGATCGTCCCCCCTACCCGCCGTTCACCGAGGAGACCGCCCTGCAGAAGGTGCAGGCGGCCGAGGACGCGTGGAACACCCGCGACCCGCGGCGGGTGGCACTGGCCTACACCCCCGACTCGGTCTGGCGGAACCGAGACGTGTTCGTCACCGGCCGCGAGGAGATCGTCGCCTTCTTGACGTCGAAGTGGGAGCGGGAGCTCGACTACGCGCTGCGCAAGAGCCTGTGGGGGTTTCGCGGAAACCGGATCGCCGTCCGGTTCCAGTACGAATGGCACGACCACGACGGCCAGTGGTGGCGCAGCTACGGCAACGAACTGTGGGAGTTCGACGAGCGTGGACTGATGCGGCGCCGCGAAGCGAGCATCAACGATCTGCGGATCGACGAGACCGACCGGCGTATCCGCGGCACGCGTCCGGAAAGCGAGTACGGGAAGGTCATCCCGCTCCAATAGGGGTTGAGGGGAGGGCCGCCGGCCGGGATCGCGGTCGGTCGGCGCCGGCGGGCTCGGGCTGGGGGTGCTCGGCTCGGAAGCCGGTGACCGTTGCTTCGTCACCGTCTTCGGAAGTCGCGACGGGAGCTTGTGGCGGGAGGGTTCCGCGCCGCCGCTGTTCAGACTCCCGCGATGACCGTGCCGCTGGTCGCCGGATCAGTGTGCACGGTCACCGCGCGTCGTCCGCTCAACTGCTCGCGTGGCGCCGGTAGTGGCGCGCGACCCTGGCACGGTTGCCGCAGCCCGCCGAGCACCAGCCGCGCCGCGCGTGCGAACGGTAGTAGTAGAGCACGCAGCCGGGCCCGTAGCAGGCGCCGAGCCGGACCTCCGGCCGCTCGGACAGCAGCTCGCCGGCTTCGACTGCCAGGGCGACGAGTTCGCGTTCGAACCCGTCGACGCCGAACCGCCAGTCCCGGCGGAACTCCTGTTCGCCCTCCCGCCTCAGCTCGGGGGCGCACGGCGCGGTGAAGCCGTTCAGTGTCGCCAGGGCCCCATCGACCGCCAGACCCGCGTCCACGGCGGCCGGACGTTCGTCGTTCACCACGGTCGCGGCGAGCCGGCGTAGCGCATCGCGGAGTTCCCGGGCCCGGAGCAGGTCTTCTTCGCCGAGCGGGCCGGTGGGCTGGATCCCGCATTGCCGCGCCCACCGGTCCAGTTGCCCGACGGTCGTCAGGGCGTCGCGCACCCGCCCCTTGTCCGCCCAGATCGTGTTCATCAGGCGCACCGGCCGCGGCTCGGAGGGATACAGGTCGGGTACGTCGTCGGCCGCCATGGCCCCTCCCCCTCGCGTCGGTCCCGGCGCGGCCTGGAGCCCCACCGGTCCTTCCTAATGTATCAAGACTTGCTTTGCATTAGTGGAGGCTCTACGCTGCACCTAATGGCAACGAGCTGTCTAAACATTAGTCACCTGCCGAGGGTGACGGGACGCTTCGCCGACCTGGAGGGCACCATGAGCAACCCGGCGCTGAAGACCGGCCACGTCGCGCTGAACGTGACGGACCTGAACCGGTCGATCGAGTTCTACGAGAAGCTGTTCGACTTCGATGTCGTCGCCCGCTCGGACGCCGACCGGAAGTTCGCGCTCCTGGGCAAGGACGGCCGCGTGAGCATCGCCCTGTGGCAGCAGAGCGATGGCGGCTTCGACACCGGACTGCCCGGTCTGCACCACCTGTCGTTCGAGGTCCCGACCGTGGACGCCGTCCGCCGCGCCGAGCAGACGCTCAAGACGCTCGGCGTCGAGTTCGCCTATGACGGCATCGTCGCCCACGCCGAGGGGGCGGCCTCGGGGGGCGTCTTCTTCGCCGACCCCGACGGCGTCCGGCTCGAGATCTACGCGCCCAGCGGCGTCGACGGCGACAGCGCCCCCGTCCATGACGCGCCCACCTGCGGTTTTTTCTGAACACGCCGCACTGAGGCCCACCGGGCCCGGGGCCGCGCGCCCCGGGCCCTCCCGAAAGGAGAACCGGATGTTCCACCCAGGCGAAGTGGACGTCCAGCAACGCGCCGACGTGCACGCGGACGCACACGGCAGCGCCGGCGTCGGCGACACGATCCCCGACGTGGCCCGGGAGTTCCTGGCCGGTCAGCGGATGATCGTCGTGTCGGCCGAGCACCGGGGCTCGCCGTGGACCACGCTCCTGGCCGGCGAGCCGGGGTTCATCGCAGTCCCGGACGAGTCGACGCTCCACATCGATGCGGGCCTCCCCGAACTCGATCCGCTCGCCGGTGCGTTCACCGTCCCCACCGAGATCGGCATGCTCGCCATCGAGACCGAGACACGCCGCCGCATGCGCATCAACGGCCGGGCGCACCAGGCGGACGGCGGCCTGTCGGTGCGCGCCCACCAGGTCTACTCGAACTGCCCGAAGTACATCCAGACCCGCCGCGGCGACTCGGTGGGGCGGTCCGGACCCACGACGCGGACCGAGGGCTCGTCGCTCAACGACGCGCAGCTCGCGTGGGTCCGCGAGGCCGACACGTTCTTCGTCGGGACCAGCGCGCCCGGTCTCGGCGCGGACGCGTCCCACCGTGGCGGCAGCCCCGGGTTCCTCGACGCCGAGCCGCATCGCGTCAGCTGGCCGGACTACCTCGGGAACTCGATGTACATGACCTTCGGGAATCTGCTGCTCGACCCCCGGGCCTCCTTGCTGTTCATCGACTGGACGGCCGGGCGCACCCTGCACCTGAGCGGAACGGCCGCCGTCGACTGGGACCGCGACAGGGCCGCCCGCCGCCCGGGGGCCCAGCGTTTCGTCGACTTCGACATCGACCACGTGGTCCAGCTCGACAACCGCCTCGCTCTGCGGTGGCGGCTGGAGAAGCCGTCCCGATTCAACCCGCCCGCGAGAGGAACCTGACCATGCAGATCGACGTCGACCGGGCCGTCTGCGAGATCCACGCCCAATGCGTCTTCGCGGCACCCGATGTCTTCGAGCTGGACGAGGACGACGAGCTCGTCTACGACCCCTCGCCCGACGCCCGGCACGACGACGCCGTCCGCCAGGCGGCGCACGTCTGCCCCGTCCAGGCGATCCGGCTCGGGACACAGGGTCCATGACGACCCGGGCCATGAGGAACGTCGTCATCGTCGGCGCGGGCATGGCCGGCTTCAGCGCGGCGGCCGAACTCCGCCGGCAGGGGTGGGACGGACGGCTGGTGGTGATCGGTGCCGAGACGCACCGGCCCTACCGGCGTCCGCCCCTGTCCAAGGAGTACCTCCTGCAGGAGGCGCCGGCTTCGGTGCGGCTCCCGGACGCCGACGGCCTGGAGGCCGAGTGGCTTCTCGGCAGTCCCGCGACCGGCCTCGACGTCCGGCACAGGACCGTTCTGATCGGGGACCGGCGGGTCGCCTTCGACGGGCTGGTGATCGCGTCCGGGGTCGCGCCCCGTCCGGCCCCGCCGCATCTCGCCCACCCGGGCGTGCTCGTCCTCCGGACGGTCGGCGACGCCGTGGTGCTGCGGCGGCGCCTCGCCACGAGCCGGCACGTCCTCATCCTCGGAGCGGGTTTCCTCGGCAGCGAGATCGCCTCGGCCGCGACCTCGCTGGGCCGGTCGGTGACGCTGGTCGAGCGCGGGCCGCAGCCCATGGTCGGCGCGGTCGGCGACCGGATCGGCCGGCACGTGGCGGACCTGCATCGCGGCCATGGCGTCGACCTGCGGCTCGGCCGCGAGGTCACCGATCTCACCGTCACCCCCGGCGAGACCCGCGCGCGCTTGGATGACGGCTCCGTCGTCGCCCCCGATCTCGTGGTCGCGGCTCTGGGGGCACGCCCGGCGACGGGATGGCTGCGCGGGTCCGGGCTGGTCCTCGACGACGGCGTCGTCCTCGGCCACGACGGGCTCGCGGCCCCGGGCATCGCGGCCGCCGGAGACGTCGCCCGGTCTCCCCATCCGCTGCTCGATGGCAGGCTCGTCCGTGTCGAGCACTACAGCAACGCCGCCGACCAGGGCGCCCGTGCCGCCCGCGCCCTGCTGGGGACGCTCGGCCCCGACGCGCCCGCGCCGGTGCCCGCGTTCTGGTCCCACCTGTACGGCCGGCGGCTGCAATCCGTCGGCTTCACCGGCTCGGATCTCGAATACCGCACCGTCGACGAGGACCCGTCCGGTCACATTCTCGGAGAGTACCGCCGCAACGGCCGCCTGGTCGGGGCGATCACCACCGGAAGCGTCCGCGCCCTCCCGCGATACCGCCGCCGCCTGGCGACCGGGACAGGGTGAGACGGTGACCCGCTCGGCGGTCAAGCATCCGGCGTTGTTCGCGTACCCGTCGCGCGGGCTCTGAGGAGGTCCACCACGTCGGTGAGACCCATTTGGATGCGCCCATGGACGCGGGGATTGAGCAGAACCGTGCCATCGAAGTCTCCCGCGGACGCGAAGAACGCGACGGGCACGGTCAACGCCTGGAAGAAGGCGAAGAGGGGCCGCACGGCGTGCTCCAGGACGAGCGCGTGCCGGTCACCTCCGCCTGTCGCGGCCAGGAGGACGGGCTTGTTGGCGAGCGCGTACTGGTCGACGAGATCGAAGAAGTGCTTGAACATGCCGGGGTAGGAACCGTGGAACACCGGTGTCGCCGCCACCAGGAGGTCGGCTTCCTCGGCGAGCCGGATGGCGGCTTCGACGTCGGGCGTGACGTCGTCGCGCTCGATCGCTCCGGTGAACCCCGGGCCCAGGCGGTACACGTCGATCCGGGACGTCTCAATGGGGAGCATCCCTGCCAGCGTGTCGAGGACGGCGTCGACGAGACCCATGGTCTTGGACGGCCGGCTTGGGCTGCCGTTGACGACGACGACGCGCAGGGCCGCGCCGGCCATGCGCGCGGCCGGTTCCGCATCGATGGCCGCCGGGGCGGTGGTCATGCCGCCCTCCTCTCAAGTGCGGCGACCTCACGGCGCACGACCGGTGCCACCTCGGTGCCGAGCCGCTCGATCGCCTCCAGGTGCTCCTGCTGCGGAAGCCCGCCGAAACCCATCTGGATCATGGCGCGGTTCAGGCCGTAGAGCTCGTGGTAGGCGAGCAGCTTTTCGATGATCTCTTGTGAGCTGCCGACCAGCAGACCGGACCCCGGCGACGACTGCGCGTCGAATGCGGCCCGGGAGAGAAGGAACCCCTTGCCCCGCTGGTGGTTGTTCTCCGCCATGCCCCTCGCGAAGTAGGGGTACATGACATCTCTCGCCTGCCGGCTGGTGCGCCCGACGTACCCGTGCGCGTTGATGCTGATCGGCAGGGCGGCCGCGTCGTGTCCCGCCTCCGCGGCGGACTCCCGGTAGAGCCCGACGGTCTGCTCGTGGAAGGTCATCGGCCCCAGCAGCAGGGCCAGCGCCATTGGCAGGCCGAGCCGGCCGGTGCTGACGGCGGACGCAGGCGATCCGCCGACCCCCACCCAGATCGGGAGCGTGGCGCCGTCGGCGCGGGGCGCGATGTCGGCGTCGACCAAGGGCGCGCGGAAGTCTCCCTCCCAGGTGAGCGGGTTCTGCTCGCGGATCTTGAGCAGCAGATCGAGCTTCTCGCGGAAGAGGTCGGCATAGTCGCGCAGGTCGTATCCGAAGAGGGGGAAGGATTCGGTGTAGGAGCCGCGTCCCGCGATGATCTCGGCTCGGCCGCGCGACAGCAGGTCGATCGTGGCGAACTGCTCCCAGACGCGGACGGGGTCCTCCGAGCCGAGCACGGTGACGGCGCTCGTCAGGCGGATGCTCTTCGTCTGTTCCGCCGCGGCCGCCAGCAGGATGGCCGGTGCCGATCCGACGAAGTCGGTGCGATGGTGCTCACCGACGCCGAACACATCGAGCCCAACCTCGTCGGCGACTCTCGCTTGCTCGATCGTTTCGCGGACGCGCCGCCGCGGGGACGGGAGCGCTCCGGTGGCGGGATCCTCCGTGAGCTCACCGAACGTCATGATTCCGATCTCGAATGCCATGTGCTCGCCTCGATCGCCTCAGTGAGTTGATGTGTCATCTCAAGGTAGGCGACGTTGAGTTGATGCGTCAACTCGCAGGTAGGATGACTTCATGGGGCAGCAGCGATTGACCGAACGCGAACTCCACGCCTGGCGGACGTCCATGCAGATGATGGAGTTGCTACGGGCGCGCATCGAGCAGCAGCTCCAGGCCGGCAGCGGCCTGTCCAACGCCGACTACACCGTGCTCGTGCTGCTGTCGGAGGCTCCCGGCAGGCGGATGCGCGCCTACGAGCTCGCGCGGGTGGCCGACTGGGAGAAGAGCCGCATGCACCACCAGATCACCCGGATGTGCAACCGGGGCCTCCTCGCCCGGGAACGGTGCGGCTCGCGTGGCATGGAGGCGGTGGTCACGGAGAAGGGCCTGGCGGCGCTCAAGGACGCCGCGCCCGGCCACCTGCAGGAGGTCCGGCGCCTGTTCATCGACCGTCTCACCCCCGAAGAGCTCGACCAGTTCGCCGGCATCGCCGCAAAGATCCTCGACAACCTGCAAGCAGACCAGCCGTCCCTCTAGCCGCTCCTGTCCGAGCCATCGGCCCGGTGTCCGGACGGCCCGGACGATCCGGGAGGGGGCGCTTCCCCGTCCGCCGTCCGGCTTCGATCCAGTCGTTTCCCGGTGGTCGGCGCCCGGTCTTTCATGCGGTGCGGGACGTTCGGGCCGGTGAGGCGGCCGTCCCGTGAAAGACGTTGACGTGTCGAAGCGCTTCGATCAGCCTCCTGGTCACCGGGACCACGAGGAGGTTCGAGCCCATGCGAAGATCATTCACCGGGGCCGTGGCGAGTGCGCTGGCGGCGCTGGCGCTCGTCGCCGGCCTGGTGGCGGGGGTGGCGGCGGCCACGCCCCGTCCGGCGTCGGCGGCCGCGGACTACACCTGGAAGAACGCGGCGATCGGCGGGGGCGGATTCGTGCCCGGGATCGTCTTCAGCCGCAAGGAGAAGGACCTCGTCTACGCCCGCACCGACATCGGCGGGGCCTACCGTTGGGATCCGCCGGCCGGACGGTGGGTTCCGCTGCTGGACTGGGTCGGCTGGGACCGGTGGGGGTACAACGGCGTGATCAGCCTGGCCGCCGACCCGGTGGACGCGGACCGGGTGTACGCGGCGGCCGGGATGTACACCAACGACTGGGACCCCAACAACGGCGCGGTGCTGCGTTCGGCCGACCGGGGCCGGACGTGGCAGGTCGCGGAGCTGCCGTTCAAGCTGGGCGGCAACATGCCGGGCCGGGGCATGGGCGAACGGCTCGCGGTCGATCCCAACGACAACGACGTGCTGTACCTGGGAACGCCCGAGGGCAACGGCCTGTGGCGGAGCACCGATCAGGGCGTGACCTGGTCGGAGGTGAGCAGCTTCCCCAACCCCGGCGACTACTCCGACGATCCGGGCGACACCACCGGTTACGGCAGCCACCGGCCGGGCGTCGTCTGGGTGACGTTCGACGAGAGCACCGGGACGGCGGGCAGTCCCACCCGGACGATCTACGTGGGGGTGGCGGACAAGGAGAACACCGTCTACCGCAGCACCGACGCGGGCGTGACGTGGGAGCGCGTGCCCGGGCAGCCCACCGGTTACATCGCGCACAAGGGCGTGCTGGACGCGGCCGGCCATGTGCTCTACATAGCGACCAGTGACACGGCGGGCCCGTACAACGGGGCCAAGGGCGACGTGTGGAAGCTCGACACGCAGTCCGGGGCGTGGACGCAGATCAGCCCCGTGCCGTCCAGCAGCTCCGACGACTACTTCGGATACAGCGGCCTGACCATCGACCGCCAGGACCCCGGGACCCTGATGGTCGCGGCGCAGATCTCCTGGTGGCCCGACACGATCATGTGGCGGAGCACCGACGGCGGCGCGACCTGGACTCGCATCTGGGACTGGACGAGCTATCCGAACCGCAGTTTCCGCTATACCCAGGACATCTCCTCGGTGCCGTGGCTCACCTTCGGAGCCGCCCCCTCGCCACCGGAGGTCGCCCCGAAGCTCGGCTGGATGAACGAGTCGGTGGAGATCGATCCGTTCGACTCCGACCGGCTGATGTACGGGACGGGCGCGACGATCTACGGGACCGAGGACCTCACCCGGTGGGACACGGGTGACAAGATCACGATCAGGCCGATGGTGACGGGGCTGGAGGAGACCGCCGTCCTCGACCTGATCAGCCCGCCGTCCGGCGCGCCGCTGATCAGCGGGCTCGGCGACATCGGCGGGTTCCGGCACACCGATCTCGGCGCCGTCCCGTCAACGATGTTCACGCAGCCGGTCTTCACGAGCACGACCAGCCTCGACTACGCCGAGGCCAACCCGGGCGTGATCGTGCGGGCGGGCGACTTCACCGACGCCGACCGCCCGAACGACAGTCACGTGGCGTTCTCGACCGACGGCGGGGCCAACTGGTTCCAGGGGACCGAGCCCGGCGGCGTCAACAACGGCGGCACGGTCGCGGCCGCGGCGGACGGCGGCCGTTTCGTGTGGGCGCCCGGGGACGGCGGACAGCCCGTCGTCCACTCGGCCGGATTCGGCAATACCTGGAGCCGGTCGTCCGGCGTGCCCGCGAACGCGATCGTCGAGTCGGACCGGGTGAACGCCGGCAAGTTCTACGCGGTGTCGGGAGGCACGTTCTACGTCAGCACCGACGGCGGGCAGTCGTTCTCGGCGACGGCGGCGTCCGGGCTGCCGTCCAGTGGCGTCCATTTCAAGGCGATGCCGGGCAGGGAGGGCGACATCTGGCTCGCGGGCGACACCGGACTGTTCCACTCGACCGACTCGGGCGCGACCTTCGCCAAGGTCCCGGACGTCTCCTCGGCGGTGAACGTCGGGGCGGGCAAGGCGGCCCCTGGCGCGAGCTACCCGGCGCTCTACCTGATGGGGACGGTCGACGGGGTGACCGGGCTGTTCCGGTCGAACGACGCGGGCGGAACCTGGACGCGCATCAACGACGACCAGCACCAGTACGGCAACGCCGGTGAGGCCCTCACCGGCGATCCCCGGGTCTACGGCCGTGTCTACCTCGGCACGAACGGCCGGGGCGTCATCTACGGCGACACGTCCGAGACCACGCCGACGAGCCCTCCGACCACGGGTGAGCCACCGACGACGCAGCCGCCGACGAGCCCTCCGCCGTCCTCTGAGGCCACCTGCACGGCCGCCTATGAGACGACGGGATCGTGGCAGGGCGGCTTCCAGGGTGAGGTCACCGTCGAGAACACCGGGACGGCCCCGATCACGGCATGGCGGGTCTCCTGGACGTTCGGCGGCGGCCAGACCGTCGCGCAGTCCTGGGGAGCCGGGGTGACGCAGGACGGCGCGGAGCTAACCGCGGCGAACGAGTCGTGGAACGGGACGCTGGCGGCCGGGGCCACCACGACGTTCGGCCTCATCGGCACCGGCACGGCCGAGACCGTCACCCCGGCCTGCACCGGCGGGTGACACCGGAGGCGGGGCGGGCACCGTGCTCCCGCCCCGTCTTGCGCTGAGCGGGGACGTCCTCCGCCCGGATGCGGGTCGACCCGCGCCCGCGGAGCGGCCGGGCGCGGGTCGAGGATCGCGGTCGGTCGGGTGATGGGTTCCTCAGCAGGTCAGATTGCCGCCGGCCGGCACGCCGAGGAGCTGGGTGAACTGCCGGTAGGCGTTCACCCGGCTCTGCACCTGGGCCGGGTTCCGGCCGTCGCATTCCAGGCTGCCGTTGATGCTGCGGATCGTCTCGCCGAAGCCGCGGCCGTTGACCATCGCGCTGTGGCCGGTCATGGTTCCCGGGCCGCTCTGGGTCATCCAGTACCAGAGCGCGCTCTTCCATGAGACCGCCGCGTTCTGCTCCACCAGCCACGGGTTGTTGAGCAGGTCGATGCCCAGGGCATCGCCCGCCGCCTTGTAATTGAAGTTCCAGCTCAGCTGGATGGGGCCGCGCCCGTAGTAGGCCGCCTGCCCGGCGGGGCAGCCGTAAGGCCGGCCCCAGTCGCAGTAGTGCGGGTAGTTACCGGTGTTCTGCTCGACGATGTGGACGAGCCCACCGGTCTCGTGGTTGACGTTGGCCAGGAATGCGGCCGCCTCCTGTTTCCTCGTCGTGTCGCTGCCGGTGTTGGCGAACGCGGGGAAGGAGGCCATGGCCGCGGTCAGGCCACTGTAGGTGTAGAACGAGTTGCGGCCCGGGAACATCTGCTGGAACTGCGCCTGGCTCACCACGAAGCCGCCGGGGTTCCCGGGGTCGCCCGGGCCGTCGCAGGTGTGCGGGTCCCAGAACCAGTGGCTGATCACGGGGTCGTAGCCCGGGTTCTCGTGTACGGCGATGTAGTAGTTGCCGTCGGTGTACCTGACGACGCTGCCCACCGGGTACCACTGCCCGGCCACCCAGTCGGGGGCGGAGCAGGCCGCCGCGGCGGTGGCCGGCTGCGGGACGGCGAACAGGGTCGTGACCGCGAGCAGGGCGGCGCCGAGAAGCGTCAGGACGCGCCGCGATATCACCGCACGTCCACGTCGACGCAGGCGTAGAAGGCGTTGGCGGTGTCGGCGATGTTCCAGATCGCCAGCACCTTCTGCCTGCCGGACACACCGCCGAGGTTGACCGTGTGGGACACGCTGGCGGGCGGCTGCTGGTCGTGGCCGTCGACCACGGCGACGCGCCTGCCGCCGACGTAGTACTCGTAGTTGAGCGTGCGGTGCCGGGCGGTGAACGTCCAGGTGAAGGTCACCGTGTTGCCGACGGGCGTGACCCGCCAGCCCTTGCCGTCGTCGTCGAGTTCGCGGAACCGCGCGTTTCCGCCGCTGCAGCTGCGCAGGCCCTTCGGCCCTTCGACGCTCTGCGGCTCCCACTGGATGGCACCGCACTGGACGATGCGTTGTGCGCACTGAGCCTGGCGGCTCATCGGCGCCGAGACGTAGCCGTGGGCGTAGGCGGTGGACGCCGGCATGATCACGGCGACCAGGGGGGCGATTCCGAGGCCCGCCGCGATGGCGGCGAGCTTGCGTCTGGTGTTCTTCATGCGGGGATTCCTCGTGTTCGGGGTGGTCAGGTCGTCGACGCGCCGCGTACACCGGGGTGATGGAGGGGAGCGAGGCATGGGAGCTCCATCTGATAGGAAACTTTCCTATCAACTAAGAGAAACGGTAACCCCGCGTCCGGTAACGGACAAGGCTTCGGGCGGACGGCCGATTCACGCGCGACATGACCAGCGCAGGCCGGAAACCGAACCACCATTTCAGGTCCAGAACTTTGTCAATTATTTGAGTGCGGAGCATGGGCCATTAGCAGTTTTCGCCCAATCGCCCCGGGCTCGCGAGGCCGGTCCCGCGTAGCAGGCGCTCCTTAGCTGGAAGAATGACGGATGGCGCACGCGCAGCGCCCAGGTCGCACACGTGCTTGACGGAGGTCCCGGCGAGGTCGCGGTCCAGCGGGCCGAGCACGGCCGATGGCTGGTCGACGGCGACCACGTTCCCGGGCTTGATGGCTGCCTCGACGTCGATCTGGAGTCGTCCGCGATGACGAACGCGCTGCCCGTCCACCGGCTGGGCATGGCCGTCGGCGGGACGGCGGAGGTGCCGGCCGTCTATGTGCGGGCCGCTGATCTGACCGTCGGCCGCCTGGAGCAGACCTACTCGCGGCGGACCGATACCGCCGGACGTCAGTGCTACGACTACGCGGCCCCGGCGTTCGACTTCACGGCCCGGCTCGTGTACGACGAAGCGGGTTTCGTCGTCGAGTACCCCGGTCTCGCCGTCCGCCGCGCCTGACATTTGCGCCGGCGGCGTCAGGGCGGCTCCTGGGCCGCCGGTCGCCGCGAGCCGGGGCGGGTGCGGCTGGAAATCGTCCGGGAGGAGGGCGGCGGGCCCGGGGACGACAAGGGGACGGTCGAGTTCCGCGCCCATTTCCTGGAGGGTTCGGCGCCCGGGGAATTGCACGAGGTCAGCCGGTTCGTCAGGCATGACGGCGACTGGGTTTACGTCCGGGCAAAGTGAGCTGACTTTCCGGCCGGTGCGCGGGGCGGCCCTTTCGGAAATGGCCGGGGATGCGTGGTCAGGACGCCGGTGCCGTTCTGAGCCGCCATCCGCAGCGGGCGAGGAGGGTCAGCAGCAGGACGGGGGCGACGAAGACGGCGGCGCGCAGGGTGGTGAGGTCGGCGAGCGTCCCGAGGGCGAGCGGTGCGATGCCGATCGCGACGCCGGACGCGAGGGCGCAGCGGGCGGCGGCCCGGCCGGGACGGGACGGCCACGCGGCCAGCGCCTGCGCGAGGATGACCGGGTAGAGCAGCGCGACGCCGAGCCCGACGACGAGCAGCCCGGCGACCGTGAAGGGTGCGGGCGCCGTCCACATGATCGCGAATCCGGCGACGCCGACGAGGGCGGCCCCGGCGAGCAGCCGGTCGGGGCGTCCCGCCGCCCGGACGACGGGCCCGGACATGATCCGCCCGACCGCCATGCCGAGCAGGAACGCCGCCGAGAACGTCGTCGCGGCGCCCGAGCCGAGGTCCTTGACGGAGCGGAGGAAGTCCGCCGCCCAGAACACCATGCAGAATTCGACGCCGACGGCGAGGACGAGGTCGAGCCACCGGCTCACGAAGGGGCGCGGGGCCCGTTCCCCCGCCGCGGGCACGGTGTCCTCGGCGGCGACCGGCGCCACGGCCCGCCGCGTGAGCAGGAGGACGGCGGCCAGCGCCAGCGGCGGGACGGCGAACGCGAACCGCCATCCGAGCCCGTGGGCGAGCGCGGCGCCGATCAGGACCGGGGACAGCACGGACGCGGTGCTCGCGACGGCGTTCGCCTCGCCGATCGGGACCGCCCCGTCCCCGCCGTGCAGGGCTCTCAGCCCGGCCGGGATGAGCTGGACGAGGCCCGCGCCGCCGAGGCCGAGGACCAGCGCGCCGATCCCCGTCCCGAGCCGCCCGCCGGCGGCGGCGATGATCCCGGCGCCGCCGGCCAGCGCGGCCAGGGCCGCGGGCAGTGCGAGCCGCCCGAGGCGTTCGGCGAGCCGGTGCCCGGTGAACCCGATGACGACGAGCCCGAGCGCGAACGCCGACGGGTACAGGGCGACCTCGGCGCGCGGGAGCCCGCGCTCCTCGCGCAGCTCGGGGAGGATCGCGCCGAGCGCCGTGAGCAGGTAGCCGAGGCAGCCGAACGTCGCGTACAGGCCGAAGGTCGAGGATGTTCGGCGCAGTGCCGCCGTCTCGGTCATGCGCACCCCTCCGTATTATGCTCGTGCAACGAGGATAATCGGAACCGGCCAGGATGTCACCCATGCAGCCGAAGAGCGCGCACTCGGCACGGGCCCTGCGCAGCCAGGGCGCGCTGGCCGTGCTCCGCCACGTCCACGCGCACCCGTCCGCGACCCGCGCGGACGTGGCGCGCGCGCTCGGGCTGAGTAGCGGCTCCGCCACCGAGATCACGAGCCGGCTCAAGGCGTCCCGGCTGGTCCAGGAGACCGCGCCGCCCCGCACCGGCGGACGCGGCCGCCCCTCCCCCGCCCTCACCGCGCACCCCGGCGGCCCGCTCGTCTGCGTCGTCGACATCAGCCACGAGGAATGGCGGGTGGCCTGCGTGGAACTCGGCGGCCGCGTCATCACCGAGGACACCGGCCGCCACTCCGGCTCGCCCGGCCTGGTCGGGACGCTCGCCGCGCACGTGGCCGCGCTGCACGACCGCCACGGCCGGCGTGTCCGCGCGGTGTCCGTCTGCGTCGCGGGCACGGTCAGCGGGACGACGATCGTCCAGGCGTCCGGCCTCGGCTGGCGCGACGTCGGCCTCGGGCCGCTCAAGCCGCCCGGAATCCCCCTCCTCGTCGGCAACAACGCGTCGCTCATCGGGCTCGCCGACGCCCGGCGCGGTGCGGGCGCGGCGGCACGGATCGTCCTGCACCTGACGGTCGAGGTCGGCGTCGGCGGCGTCCTCGTCGTGGAGGGCCGCCCGGTGGACGGCGCGACAGGCGCGGGCGGCGAGTTCGGCCACATGCCGTTCGGCGACCCCGCGCTGGAGTGCCCGTGCGGTGCCCGCGGATGCTGGGACCTGGAGGTCGACGGACGCGCCATGGCCCGCGCGCTCGACCGTCCCCCGCCCGCCGACCCGCGCACCGCGGCCGGGGAGATCATCGCGTCCGCGGCGTCCGACCCCGGAGCCCTGGGAGCCGTCGCGGGCGCCGCCCACGCGCTCGGACGGGGCATGGGCGCCCTCGTCAACGCCCTCGACCCGGACGTCGTCACCCTCTCCGGCCTGGCCCTCGACCTGGCCGCGACAGCGCCGGCGTCCCTCGACGGGGGTTACGCCTCGGCGCTGATGCGCTACCGCCGGGCCGGCCCGCCGCCCGTCCTGCGGTCCCCCCTCGGCCCGCAGGGCGCGCTCATCGGCGCCGCCGACGCCGCGTTCGACGTCCTGCTCACCGAAGAGGGCCTGGACGCCTGGTCACGCGGCTAGGCCTGGCGCCATTCCGGAACCGCGCCGGCCTCGTGCAGGCAGAAGTCCGGTGCGCCCTCCAGGGCCTTCTCCTCGCCGCCCGGCGTGTACGTGACGATCAGCCGGAGCGGGCGCCACGTCGTGTTGTGCGTGGAATGCCAGACGCCCTTGAGGATGTGGACGGCGTCGCCCTCGCGGATCGCGAACGGCCTGCCGTCGTCCACCATCTGCGTCGCCTCACCGGAGATCACGTAGATGACCTCCTCGGCGTTCGGATGGTTGTGCCGCGCGTGCCCCTTGCCGGGGTTGACGATCACCTCTCCCAGCGTGCTGCTCGCACCGGGCACCGACGACGGCGTGACGAACCACTTGATCGACCCCCAGTCGAAGGTCATCGTCGTGACGTCTCCGGGATTCACCAGCATCAGATCTCCAGGTTCTTGAAGGCGGCCACCTGCTGCGTGATGGCCCGCTCGGTCGGCAGCCGCTCGACCGAGGAGGCCCCGAAGAAGCCCACGACGCCCTCGGTCCGCGAGAGCACGTAGGCGGCGTCGTCCGGTTCGGCGATGGGTCCGCCGTGGCAGAGGACGAGGACGTCCGGGCGGGCGGCGTACGCGGCGTCCCGCATGGCCTGCACCCGCTCGACCGCCTCGTCCAGCGTCAGGGCGGTGCCCGCGCCGATGCTGCCCTTGGTGGTGAGCCCGACGTGAGGCACCAGGACGTCGGCGCCCGCCTCCGCCATCGCCCGCGCCTGGTCCTCGTCGAACACGTAAGGGGCGGTGGCCATGTCGCGCTCGTGCGCGAGCCGCACCATCTCGACTTCCAGCTCGTATCCCATGCCGGTCTCTTCGATGTTCTGCCGGAACACCCCGTCGTACAACCCGACCGTCGGGAAGTTCTGCACGCCCGCGAACCCCATGGCCTTGAGCCGGTCGAGGAAGACCGGCATCACCCGGAACGGGTCCGTGCCGCACACCCCCGCCAGCACGGCCGTGTCCTTCACGACGGGCAGCACCTCGGACGCCATCTCCACCACGATCTGGTTCGCGTCCCCGTACGGGAGCAGCCCGGCCAGCGACCCGCGTCCCGCCATCCGGTACCGGCCCGAGTTGTAGATGATGATCAGGTCGACGCCGCCGGCCTCCGCGCATTTGGCGGACAGCCCCGTGCCCGCGCCCGCGCCGATGACGGGCCTGCCCTCCGCGACACCGGCCCGCAGCCGCTCCAGGACGGTCTGACGGTTCACTGCGCTCCCCCCGAGATCAACTGGTGCAGCCGGTCGGCCATCGCGCGGCCGAACACCGGGTCGTTGATGTTCACGTCGAGCCTCTCCGTCTCCACCGCGCCGTCCATCTCCGCGAAGCACGCCTCGTCCGCGGCCGGGTCGTGGAAAGGCATCCCCGCCGCGTCCAGCGCCGACACACCCCCGAGGGGGAGGAACAGGACGGTCGGCCCGGTCGCATCGGCCACCTTCGCCGCCACCCGCCGTCCCAGCTCCGCCATCTCCTCCCGTGTCGTCCGCATCAGCGTCACGGTCGGGTTGTGGACGTAGAGGTCGCGCCCCTCGAACCGCTCGGGGACGGTCTCGCGCGGCCCGAAGTTGACCATGTCCAGAGCGCCGGGCGCCACGACCTGCGGAACTCCGTGCCGCCCCGCCGCCGTGAGCCGCTCGGGCCCGGCCGACAGGACGCCCCCGACCAGATCGTCCGCCAGCTCCGTCGTGGTCAGATCGAGCACCCCGGCCAGCAGCCCGCTCTCCACGAGCCCCTCAAGCGCCCGGCCCCCGGCCCCGGTCGCATGGAACACGAGCACCTCATACCCCAGCTCGTCCAGCCGCTCCCGCGCCGCGTCCACCGCCGGCGTCGTCACTCCGAACATCGAGGCCGCGACAAGGGGCCGCTCATCCACACCCGGCGCCGCCCGCGCCCCCTCGTACGCCTTCGCCATCCCCGCCGCCGCTGCCGCCGCGTTCCCGAGGATGAGCCGCGACACCCGGTTCACGCCCGCGATGTCGACGACGCTGTACATCATCGTCACGTCCTTGGCGCCCACGTACGGCGTGACATCCCCGGACGCCATCGTGGACACGATCAGCTTCGGCAGCCCGATCGGCAGATCCCGGACGGCCCGCGCCGCGATCGACGACCCGCCGCTCCCGCCGACCGCGAGCACGGCGTCCACCCGCTCCAGGCCCGCGAGAACGGCCGCCGCGCCCTCACCCATCGCCGTGACGGCCGCGCCCCGATCCCCCGCGTCCCGCAACGCCTCAAGCGACGCGCCCCCGGCCTCCGCGACCCGCTCGGCGGCAACATCGGCCTCTACCTCGGACGCCCCGATCCCCGCGTCCACCAGCACCACATCGCAGCCCAGCCCCCGCACCCGGTCACGGAGCCAGGTGTACTCGGCCCCCTTGGTATCGAGCGTCCCCACCAACACGACAGTCGCCATGAAGAACGAATTCCCCACCGCCCCACCCCGCAACCGGTGTCAGGCATGGACAGGAATCCGGCGCGGGGACCTTTTGGTGGGGGTGGCGCGGCCGGGATGGGGGGCTGCTCAACCGGCGGCGCCACCCCGGCTCTAGAGGGATGCGACCGCGTTCTGTCTTCTGGCCGCCAGGATGGCCCGGCCGAGTTGTTCGGGGCATCGGGCCCCGACGAGCAGGCGGCCGGGGAGGCGATGAGCTCGGCGTCGCGCCGGCGTGGGCTGTCGGCGAGCATTCCGCGGACGAAGGCCCTGGCGGCCGGCACCATGCAGGGACAGCCGGGATAGGTCTGGCTCCACTCCATGGCGCCTCCTACGGACGGTGATCGTATTGTCACAGCAAAGCTGTGCGCACAGCTTGCAAGCGGTGCGCACAGGTTGTCAGGCTGTGTCCGAACATTCGCACCCGGCAATCGGAGACGCCGTGACCCAGCCCGCCTATCAGCGCATCGCCGATGATCTACGGCGCCAGATCATCGGCGGGCAGCTCGCAGCAGGCGACAAGGTCCCCTCGCGCGCTCGGCTCCGCGAGCAGTACGACGTCTCCGACCAGGTCGCGATCCAGGCCGTGCGGCTCCTGATCTCCGAAGGCTTCCTGGAGGCCCGCTCGGGATCGGGCACCTACGTCAGGCGCAAGCCCACACTGAAGCGCCTTGCTCGTTCCTGGTACGGCACGAGCGGCCGCACCAACTCCCCGTTCCGCACGGAGATGGCAAGGCAGGGTCGGGCCGGCACCTGGCGGGTATCGTCGCAGACCGCCGCGGCGAGCCCGTCAGTCGCGGAACGGCTCGGCATCGCGGCGGGCGACCCCGTGATGGAGAGCCGGTACACCTTCCTCGCCGACGACGAGCCGGTGATGCTGTCCACGTCGTGGGAGCCGCTGGAGATCACGCAGGGCACACCGGTGATGTTCCCGGAGGAGGGCCCGCACGCGGGCGCCGGGGTCGTCGCGCGGATGCGGGAGATCGGCCGACACATCGAGACCGCGCAGGAGGTCGTCACCGCCCGCCCGGTCTTGGCGGCCGAGGCCGACCAGCTCGGCGAGGCGCTCGGGTCGGTGGTGATGGTGATCGCGCGGACCTACGCCACGGCGGACCGGCGCGTCGAGACCGCGGAAATCGTGGTGCCGGTCGACCGGTACGAGTTGGCGTACGTCATTCCCGTCGAGTGACGCGCGACCGGTGTCAGGCGGGGGTTGGGGCGGGGGTTTCGGTGATGACGCCGTCTTGCAGGTTGAGGATCCGGTCGGCTTCGGTGAGGAGGGCCTGGTCGTGGGTGGCGACCAGGACGGTGACGCCTTCGCTGGAGACGACGGCGCGGAGGAGGGGCATGATCGTGGCGGCGGTCTCCGAGTCGAGCTGGCCGGTGGGCTCGTCGGCGAGGAGCAGGCGGGGGCGGTTGGCGAGGGCGCGGGCGATCGCGACGCGCTGGCGCTGGCCGCCGGAGAGCTCGTAGGGGCGCTGGGCCGCGTGGTCGGCGAGGCCGACCAGGGCGAGGAGGACGCGGACGCGCTCGTCGCGCTCGGAAGGGGCGGTGCGGACGAGGCGGAGCGGCACCTCGACGTTCTCGGCGGCGGACAGGACGGGGATCAGGCCGTGCGACTGGAAGATGAAGCCGATCTGGTCGCGGCGCAGGGCGAGGAGGTCGTTCTCGTGGAGGGCGCCGACGTCGCGGCCGTTGACGCGGACGGTGCCGCCGTCGGGGGCGTCCAGGCCGCCGATCAGGTTGAGGAGGGTCGTCTTGCCTGAGCCGGAGCGGCCCTTGATGGCGACGAGTTCGCCGGGGGCGACGTCGAAGCTCGCGCCGCGCAGGGCCGGGACCTCGATCCGGCCGGTGCGGTAGGTGCGGGTGAGTCCCTCGGCGGCGACCATCGGCTCGGTCATTCGCTGTCCTTCCGGTCCGGCCAGACGCCGACGTGGTCGTTCTCCAGGTTGAGCCGGACGCGGTCGCGCAAGTCGAGGGCCTCGGTGAACGCCGCGGGGAGCTGGACGCGGCCCGCGCGGTCGAGGACGGCGTACTCCTCGGCGGTCAGGGAGCCGTCGCCGAAGCGGCGGCGGACCTCGCTGCTGGTGCGGCCGTCGCGGATGCCGACCGTCCGGTCGACGTGTTCGGAGATCTGCGGATCGTGGGTGACGACGACGGTGGTGGTGCCGAACTCCTCGTTGACGCGGCGGAGGGCGGCGAAGACCTCGGCGGCCGTGGCGGTGTCGAGTTCGCCGGTCGGTTCGTCGGCGAGGACGACGTGGGGTTCGTTGGCGACGGCGACGGCGATCGCGATGCGCTGCTGCTGGCCGCCGGACAGCTCGTCCGGGCGGCGGCCCGCGCAGTCGCCGACGTCCAGCATGCCGAGGAGTTCGGCGGCGCGGGTGGCGCGGGCGCGGCGGGACCGTCCGGCGAACCGCATCGGAAGTTCGACGTTCTGCGCGGCGGTCAGGTACGGGAGCAGGTTGCGGGACGTCTGCTGCCAGATGAACCCGACCCGCTCGCGCCGGAACCGCAGCCGCTCCTTGGACGCCATGGTGAGCAGGTCGGAGCCGGCGACGCGGGCGACGCCGGCGGTGGGCACGTCCAGGCCGGACAGGATGTTCAGCAGCGTCGACTTCCCCGAGCCGGACGCGCCGACGATGGCGACCAGCTCGCCGGGGTCGACGAGCAGGTCGAGGCCTTGGAGCGCGACGACCTCGACGCCGTCGGTCTTGTAGATGCGCACGAGGTTGTCGCAGACGATGTGCGCGCCCTCGCCGTAGACGGGGCCGCGTTCGGCGGCGCGGCGTTCCAGCTCGGCGAGGTCGGGTGCTTCGGTCATCATTCCCCCGTTCTCAGGGCGGTTCCGGGGCGGGCGTCGAAGGCGCGGTCGACGGCGACGGCAGCGGCGGCGGCGAGCAGCAGCGACGCGGCGAGCCCGAGCAGCGCCGGGACTCCCGGGAGGTGCACCGCGGCGGTGAAGCCTCCGGTGTAGGGGCGCAGGTCGACGACGGGGCCAGTGATCTCGGGCAGCAGCAGCCCGAGCACCCATCCGGCGCCGACCGCGCACAGCAGGACGGGCGCGATCTCGGCGAGCGCGAGACCCCGGCTCTGCCGCCGGCTCAGCCCGAGGGCGCGGAGGCGGGCGATGGTGCGGCCCCGGGCGCGGGCCCCGACGACGAGGACGAGCAGGACGGCGAGGAGCCCGTACGCACCGCCGATGAGGGCGCCGTCCCGGAAGGTGTCGTGGACGACGGACGCGAGTGGCAACCGGGTCATGCCGCTCAGCACGTCCTGCCGGATCCGGATGTCCCGGCCGGGGACGGTGGCGCCCAGCGCCTTCGTGTCCAGGTCGTGCCCGGCGACGAAGACCTGGGACGGGAAGCCCTTCGCGTCGGCGAGCATCGTGTGAGGGACGACGACGAACGCGGAACCGGCGTCCAGGCCGGGGAACCGCTCGATCCGGCCGGACGGCGTGACGCGCAGCGGGGTGAGGCCGGGTCGGCTCAGTGTCACGGCCCCCGAGCCGAGGAGGCGGGAGGCGGACGCGGACACCCACACCCCGGACGCGTCCGGAACGCCGGGCATGTCGGGCGCGAGTTCGCGGTAGGCGTCCAGGTCCACGCCGATCACGGTCATCGGCGCCGGGTCCGCCTGGGACGTCACGTTCGTGACGACCCGGGCCGGGACCACGCCGGTCACACCGCGCACGGCGCGGATCCTGCCGAGGGCGGCGTCGTCCAGCGGACCGGCCGCGATCCGGGCGTCGGCCCCGACCTCCGCCCAGGACGCGCGTTCCTGGCCGGTCCGCAGGGCGGTGTCCACGGTGGCGGCGAAGCCCGCGATGGCGGCGGCCAGCAGCAGGACGACCAGCGGCAGCGTGCCGACGAGGCTCTGCCGGGACGCGCGGGCCAGGCCGAGGAAGGCGACGGCCCCGCTGCGCCGCCGCAGGAACGGCCAGGCGGCGCGCAACAGGTACGGGTAGGCGCGCAGGACGAGCACGCCGAGCGCCGCGCCGAGCAGCACGGGCACGGCGGCGATCAGCGGGTCGGTCCCGGCGTCGCGTCCGCGTCCGCGCAGCAGGACGACGCCGATCACCGCGAGCGCGACCAGCAGCGCGTCCAGGACGAGCCGCCGCCGGGACGGACGCGCCGCGACGAGGTCGTCACGCCGGTCGGCGCCGAGGCCCCGCTCCCGCAGCACCGTCACGGCGGAGACCGCGATCACGCCCGCGATCAGCACGGCGACCGCGACGACCGAACTCGTCTGCGGCGGCCCCGCGCCGAGCAGCCGCCCCGCCGCGTATCCGGCGACCGCGGACGGAACGACGGCGAGCGCGGCGAGCCCGCACACGGGGACGGCGAGCTGACGCAGCGAAGCGCCCCGCGCCCGCATCGTGCCGAGGACGGGCCTCAGCCGTTCGCCGAGGAGCCCGGCGGCGAGCAGCAGCACCCCGAACGCCACGGCGGCGAGCCCGCCCAGCGCCAGGCCGAGGACGGACCGCGCGGTGTGCAGCCGCCCCGCGAACTCGTTCAGCCGGTCGTCCAGCGCCGTGACGACGGTGCAGGACAGAACGCGGCGCCCGGCGACCGCGGAACGGAATGCGTCCAGGTCGGCGGCTATGTCCCGTGCCTCCCCGGCGCCGATCGCGTGCTCGCGCACCGGGAACCGCCAGCTGAAGGTGAACTCCATCGTGGTCGCGCGCGTGAGCCGCGCGTATCCGCCGGGGCCGATCAGCGCCGTGCCCGCGTCGGCCTGGAGGCCCTGTGAGCCGAGGGACTCCTTGACCGGGTGCAGCGTCCTGGCGCGCGGCGCCCAGAACGGGTCGGCGGGATTCACCGGCTCGAACAGGCCGGAGATCGTGACGTGCACTTCACCCAGGTTCAGCCGGTCGCCGGCCTTGTAGCCGAGCCGGTCGGCGTACCGCTTGGAGACCATGACGAGGATCTCGCCGTCCTGCCGGTCGTACGCCGGTGAACCCGCGACGAGGCGGATGCGGTCCCACGCGCCGATGTCCCACTTCAGATAGAGGAGCCGGGGCGCCGCGAACCGGCCGGCGACGTTCAGGCGTCCCGTGCCGACGGACGGCTCCGGCTCGCCGACGACCCCGCGCAGGGAGCCCGGCAGCAGCCCCTGCCAGGCGACGGTGTTGGACGCCAGCGCCGCCTGACCCGGCACGGCGGACCAGGCGGACTCCCCGCGCGCCCTGCCCTCCACCCGGACGTCGGCGGCGGTCCCGACCGCGGCGGCGGCCGCCCGGTCGTATCCGGCGGCCGTCCGGGAGGGGACGGTGACCGCGAGCAGCGCCGACATCAGCGACAGCACTGCCAGCGCCGCGAGCGGCGCCCATTGCGCACCCGCCAGCCGCGTCCCGGGGCCCCTCATCGGTCCTCCCCCGCGCGCAGTCCGGCGCCGAGGTCCCGGCGCCGCAGGACGCTCAGGACCGGCGGCAGCACGAGCGCGAGCACCGCCGCCACCCCGGCGACCATCGCCAGCACGACCGGCCACTGGACGACCGGGTCGGCGGGCGGATACGACTGTGCGGCCTGCACGCTCAGCACCACGTGCGGGACCACCAGCCGCGCCACGACCAGCCCGAGGACCGTCCCGCCCAGCAGGCCCAGCACGACCAGGTACGCCTGCTCGATCGCGAGCATCCCGGCGACCTGCCGGGGATGGACGCCGAGCGCCCGCAGCACCGCGAACTCGCGGGACCGTTCACCGGCCGTCACCGCCGCGTTCACCACGAACGCGATGACGGCGAACGCGAGCGCCGCGCCGAACCCCAGCACCAGCGCCCCCTGGAGCGCCGCGCCGAGCGGCGCGTCCCGCAGTTCGGAGCGCAGCGCGACGCGGTCGGCGGCGACGCCGCCCCAGGCGGGGTGGCGGGTGAGGGCCCGGACGGCGGGGGCGGTGCGGCCGTCCCGCGCCGAAGCCCACCATTCCCGGGGAGCGATGCTTCCGGTGTCCGCCGCGCCGACGGCGACCCGGCTCTGGGCGAGGGTCGGCAGGTCCACCAGGACGCCCGGCACGCCCGGCGGCACGCTCGGCAGCGCGGGCGCCACCCCCACGACCTTGACCGGCTGGTCGCCGTCGACGGTGTTCAGCGTGACCGTGCCGCCCACGCCGGTCTTGGCCAGGCGCGCCGCCTCGTCGGTGATGACGCCGGGCACGGCCGGCTGGAGGTCGGTGTTCCCCGTGGTGCGGGACGGCGGCGTGGACGTCCCGAGAACCGCGTGGACGTCCCCGAGCGGTATCCTGCTGAACCTGCCCGCCCTCGGGTCGTCCAGCGGGGTCTCGGGGATCGACAGTCGCCCGAGCGTTCCCTCCGCGTCCTCCATGCTCGGCTCGACCTGCCTCATCACGCTCGGCGAGAGGGCGAACGCGTCCCACCGGGAACCGGCCGGGCGGGACGCCTCCCCGGCGCCGTCGCCCCGCACCCGCAGGATCTCCAGTTCGAGCGGCCCCCCGACGGGGTTCCGGTCGTAGGAGTAGTGGACGCTCCGTATCGACAGCGGGTGGGACAGCGCGCCGCCCGTCCCCGCCAGATCGTCCAGTGCGAGCGTGTGCACGGCACCGTCGGCGGCGAGTCCGGGAAGGGTCACCCTCCGGGTCAGCCCCTGCCCGTCCACGATCGTCACGGCGATCCTGTGGGCGGCGCCGGCCGATGGCGGCGCGTCCCCCGGCGCGGGTCCCGCGCGGCTGAGCCGCAGGTCGAACCGCAGCCGCTCCGGCCGTCCCGGGACGGTCAGCGCCGGGGCGGCGGGACGCGACCGGGCCAGCTCGTCCAGCCGCAGGTCACGCCGTAGATCGGGCTGGACGCGCAGCAGCGGGCCGAACGTCTTCGCGTCCGCGCCGAGAAGGACCGCCGGCCGGGTGCCGAGGTCGGCGTCCGCGCGCAGCACCGGTGTCGCGGACGTGACGCCGGGCAGCGCCGCGAACCGGCCGCCCTGCCCGAGCGGCGCCGGGCCCTCGCCGCGCGCCGAAGGGACGAGCCGCAGGTCGGCGCCGCTCTTGAAGTCCGCCTGGTCGACGTGCGACCGGCGCCAGGTCGCCATCGTCGTCACCGACAGGACCCCGACCGCCATCGCCATGACCAGCAGCAGCACGGGCCCGGTGTAGCGGAGGCGCCGGCGCCCCACCTGCCGGGTGCCGAGGACGGGCACCAGTCCCCGTCCCCGTGTCGCGACCCGTTCGGCGGCGCGGGACACCACCGGCACCGCCCGGAGCAGCAGCACCCCGCCGGCGAGCAGCGCCAGCGCCGGGCCGGACACGATGAACGGGTCCACACCGTCCGAACCGCCGGACGCGCCGCCGCCCGCACCGTCCACCCCGTACCGGGTGAGCTGCCAGATCGCGAGACCGGCGACGAGGAGCAGCGCCAGGTCGACGCCCGATCCGAGCGCCCCGCCCCGCGCCGGGCGGCCGATGCCGGCCTGCGCCTCCACGAACGTGCGGTTCGCGCCGCGCAGGGTCGGGATCGTCAGGATGACGGCGCAGGCCAGCGCCGCCAGCACCGAGACGGTCCACAGCGGCGCGGACGGCCCGGTGTCCAGCCGCAGCCCCGACGCGCGCACCGCCGGGGCCTGCCCGGCGAGCCGCAGCAGGGGCCCGGCCAGCAGCGGGCCGAGCACCGCGGCGGGCAGGACGATCAGCAGCCCCTCGGCGAGCCCGGCGGCCGCGAGCTGCCGCATCCCGATGCCGCGTGTCCGCAGCAGCGCGACCTCGCCGCGCCGGTGGTCGGCCAGCAGCCGGGCGACGAGCAGCCACGCGCACCCGGCCAGCAGGATGAGCTGGATCACCGGGATGAGCATGGTGGAGCGCGCGACCTGCACGGCCTCGCGCAGTTGCCCGGTCAGCTCCGGCAACCGCGTCACGACGGCGAACTGCGTCCCGTCTCCGGCCTTCTGCAGGGCCTCCTCGCCCTTGGCCATGCGGTCGGCGAGCGGTCCGAGGTCGCCGGTGTCCACGTCGCGCAGGTCGGGCAGGACGGTGAAGCGGGCGTCGGAGCCGGTGCCGGTGAAGCGCTCCGCGTACACCTCGGGACGTACCACGAACGGCCCGTACGTCGTGTAGTTGAGGCGTTCGACGCCGGTCGTGATGAGCCGGTCGCCCTGCCAGAAGTAGCTTCCGGGGTCGGGGACGTCGAACAGTCCGACGACCCGGACCTTCACGGCCGACGTCTTGTCGACGCGTCCCTTCAGGGTGAAGGCGTCGTCCACGTCGATGCGCATGGCGTCGGCCGCGGCGCGCGGCAAGGCCGCCTCCACCTCACCAGAACCGGCGCCGGCGCCGGGCCAGCGTCCCTTGGTGAGGCGCGCGTGCTTCTCGATCCCGGTGTAGGTCGCGAACGCGGTCAGCTCGGGATGGTCGCTGTCCTCCTGCCCCGGCATCGTGTAGGAGTCGCTGCGCACGCTCATCGAGACCGACAGCGGCACGTCGCCGTAGATTTGGCCGAGCGCGCGGCCGACCTGGTCCCGCACGTCACCGAGCCCGCCGGGTCGGACGTGCGTGCCGATCGTCGTCCCGGCCGTCTCGAACGTCGCCTCGGCGAGGGTGCGCCGCACCCCCTCCCGGGTCACCGGCCCGGTGTAGCCGACCAGGGCCGCGAGGACGGTGGTGGCGAACAGCGCGGTCGCGCAAGCGGCCAGCACCAGCATCCGATCGCCGGCCATCCGCCCGATGATGAACCCCCGCCGCCCCATGGCGCTGATGATCATCTGTGTGCGGCGTGCGGGACAAGGGGCCGCAATGATTCTTTGACAAATCGCGACAATGTCGCAATTAGCGACAAATCACTCAGCGGCGGCGCGCCACACCGAGACGCCCTCCGGCGGGACCGACTCCGCCCGCCGCAGAATCTCCTCCGGATCGAGGGCGGCCCCGGCCTCGAAGGCGTCCCCCGCGTCGCCGATCCGCCCGGCGGCGCGGTCGATGTCCTCCTGTTCGGCCGGCCCCGGGGGCAGGCCCGCCGACGCGCGGATGGCGGCCGCCTTGCCGAGGGCGTGCGCCGCGTCCTCGGTGCGGCCCGTCAGGCTCAGTGCACCGGCCAGCCCTTCCAGGGAGCCCGCCAGGTCGCGCGGTGCCTCCAGGCGGATCGCGACGGCCAGCGCGTCCCGATGGTAGGTGAGCGCGCCCGCCGCGTCCCCGCGTGCATCGGCCACGTGGCCGAGTCCCGTCTGGACGAGGGTCAGGTAGAGCGGCGGGAACTCTTCCGGGGAGGCGGCCGCCAGCAGGCGGTGCAGACGGTCCTCGGCGTCGTCGAGACGGCCTTCGCGGTGTGCCACCAGGGCGAGGCCGATGTCGGCGAACGTCACGGCCTGCGCGAAACCCTGCTCCACGGCCACCCGGTGCGCGCGGCCGAACAGGCGGCGGGCGGACGTGTGGTCGCGCCGCAGGTAGGCGATCCAGCCGCGCCAGGCCATCCGGACGGCGACGTCCGGCCACAGGTGCAGTTCCTCCGCCATCCGCTGGCCGTCGTGCTGCAGCCGCTCGGCACGGTCGTAGTCGCCGGTCAGTTCGGCCAGCGCGCCGAGCCACTCCACCGCCTGCAGCCGGCCCCAGCGGTCCCCGATCTCGGCGAACAGCGCGGCGGCCCGCTCGGCGTCGCGTTCCAGTGCGGCCGGGTCGCCGTGGGCGTGGGCGTGCTGCGCCCGCAGCACGAGCGCGGCCGCCTCGCCCCAGCGATCACCGGACGAGCGGAACGCGTCCAGCGCCTCCTCCAGCGATGCCGCGCCCGCCCCGGCGTCGTCCAGCTCGAACTGGGCGTAGATCAGGAACCATCGCGCCCAGGCCCGCAGGTGCGGGTCTCCGGTCTCGTCGACGAGACCGAGGACCTCGTCCCGGCGGGCCGGCCAGTCGCCCGGGACGCCCTTGAGGACGGCGAGGCCCGCCCGCCACGTCAGCGCCCTCGCGCGCACCGCCGTGTCTCCGCCGCCGTGCTGGAGCGCCGTGTCGAACGACCGCAGCGCCTCGGTCAGCTTGCCGCGCAGGAACCAGTACCAGCCGAGGGCGTTGACCAGGCGGAGCGCGTCGTCGCCGGTGGCGGCGTCCAGCGCGGCACGCAGATTCGCCGACTCGTTGTCGAGCCTGCGCAGCCAGCGCGCCTGGTCGGGGCCGTAGAGATGACGTTCCGCGCGTTCGGCCAGATCGATGTAGTGGCGGCTGTGGTCCGTGCGGGTCCGCCGGTCCTCGCCCGCCTCGGCCAGCCGTTCGGCGGCGTAGGCGGCGACGGACTCCAGGAGCCGGTAGCGGGGGCCCTCCCCCGGCCGTTCCGTCATGACGACGAGCGAACGGTCGACCAGCCGGATCAGGACGTCCAAGACCTCAGCCTCGGGAACGTCCTCCCCGGCGCAGACGGCTTCGGCCGACTCGGCCGCGCAGCCGTCGGCATGCGCGGACAGCCGCCGCAGGACGGCCCGTTCCGGCCCGGTCAGCAGGTCCCAGCTCCACTCGATCATCGCGGTGAGAGTCCGCTGCCGGGCGGGGGCGCCGCGATGCCCGGACGACAGCAGCCGGAACCGGTCGTCGAGCCGGTCGACCAGCCCCTCCACGCCGAGCGTCCGCACCTTGGTCGCGGCCAGTTCCAGGGCGAGCGGGATCCCGTCCAGGCGGCGGCACACCTCCCCGACCTGCCCGGCCGTCCCCTCGTCCAGCCGGAATCCCCGCGAGGACGCCGCCGCCCGGGTCGCGAAGAGCCGGACCGCGCTCGCCGTCTCCGGGTCGTCGTCCGCACCGGGCACGTCCAGCGGGGGGACCGACCACACGACCTCGCCGGGCAGGCCGAGCGGCTCCCGGCTGGTGGCGAGGATCCGCACGCCGGGGACGCGGCGCAGCAGCCGCTCCGCCAGTTCGGCGGCCTGTTCGATCACGTGCTCGCAGTTGTCCAGGACGAGCAGCAGCCGGCGGGCGCCGAGCGCCGCCGCGAGACGGTCCAGCGCCGGACCCTCGTCGCCCGGCGCGTCCCGGATGTCCAGGATCGCCGTCACGACCTCCGCGAGGTCGGGCACCGTGGACCGTTCGAACCCGGCCAGCTCCGCCATCCACACGCCGTCGCCGAAACCGTCCACGAGGCCGGACGCCGTCTCCACCGCGAGGCGTGTCTTGCCGACGCCGCCGGGGCCGGTGAGGGTGACGAGGCGGTCGGTGCCGATCCGCGCCCGGATCTCCCGGACGGCGTCGTCCCGCCCGATCAGCTCGGTGGTGGGGACGGGCAGGTTCGACCGGGGACCGGGCTCGCGCCCCGCGGGCACGTCCAGGGCCGGGTCCTGCCGGAGGATGGACCGCTGAAGATCGGCCAGCTCGGATCCGGGATCGAGGCCCAGTTCGTCGGCCAGCAGCGTCCGGTAGCCCTCGTAGCTCTCCAGCGCCTCGTTCTGCCGCCCCGCCCGGTAGAGCGCCCGCATGTGCGCGGCCCGCAGCCGCTCACGCAGCGGATGCGCGCCGACCACGTCGCCGAGCTCCCCCGCCAGGACCCCGTGCTCCCCCAGGTCGAGCCGCACCTCGGCATGCTCCTCCAGCGCGGTCAGCCGCAGCTCCTCCAGCCGCGCGATCGCCGGCCGCGGAAACGGCTCGTCCGCGAAGTCGGCGAACGCGGGCCCGCGCCACAGGTCCAGCGCCTCGGCGAGCAGCGCCGCCCGCTCCTTCGGCTCCGCGGCCCGGCGCGCCTCGTCCACCAGCCTCTGGAAGCGCCGGGCGTCCACCCGTTCGTCGCCGGCGCCCAGCAGGTAGCCGGCCGGACGCGACTCCACCAGCGCCCGCGCGCCCGGCTCCGCGTCCTCCAGCACGCGCCGCAGCTGAGACACCTTCGCCGACAGCGCGCCCATCGGGTTCCCCGGCGGGTCCTCGCCCCACAGGTCGTCGATCAGCCGGTCGGCGGGCACCGGACGGCCCTCGTTGACCAGCAGGTCCGCGAGCAGCGCCCGGACCTTCAGCCCGGGCACCGCGACGAGCCCGCCGTCATCGGTCCAGACGGCGAGCGCCCCAAGCACCCCGAAACGCACACCACGACCCTAATGCCGACAGGTGACGGCGCCGCCCGGAAGCCCGCCGTAAGAATCCCGTAAACGATCTGCCGCACAGTGATTCAAGCAAGCCCGAACAGGCACGATCCGATCTACGGAGGAAACCATGCGCAAGATCATCAGCTCGACGTACATCTCGCTCGACGGCGTCATCGAGAACCCGCAGAACTGGACCTCGGCCTACTTCCAGGACGAGGCCGCCGCCTACGCCAACGACCTGCTGTTCTCCTGCGACGCCCTGCTCATGGGCCGCAGGACGTTCGACGGCTTCTCGCAGGCGTGGCCGGCCATGGAGGAGTCGACCGGCGACTTCGGCGTCCGGATGAACAACCTCCCCCACTACGTCGTCTCCGACACCCTGCGGAAGCCGGGCTGGGGCGACACCACGGTGATCAAGCGGTCCGACACCGTCGCCGAGATCACCAAGCTGAAGGAGCAGGACGGCCTGGACATCCTGCAGTACGGCTTCGGCCCCGTGTCGCGGACGCTGGTGGAGCACGGGCTGCTGGACGAGCTGCGCCTGTGGATCCACCCCGTCATCGTCGGCCCGGCCGACCCGGAGGAGCTGCTCACCCAGAAGGACTTCTCGGCGTCGTTCGAGCTGGCGGACACCAAGACGTTCAGCACCGGCGTCATCATCGCGACCTACCGTCCCACCGCCAAGTAGCCGGGCGGGCGGCATGACGGGAGCATGCCGGAGCGGGCGGAAGCGGGCAGAAGCGGGCAGGGCCCCGGCCATGGTGCCGGGGCCTCGCCCTTGCCTCACCCGAGCTGGTCGAGGACGCTCCGCAGGAGGGCGAGCGTGCGGATCGGCGGCTCCGCCTGGACGCCGAGCCGGTTCAGGACGTCCCGGTACCGGATGAGGTCGGACGGCCGGTCCGGGTACAGCGCGCTGGTGAGCTGCTCCAGGTAGACGACGTCGGGCAGTTCGGGTTCGGCGAACCGCAGCAGCGTCATCGGTCCGCCCTCGGCGGCGTGGCCGCCGGCGGCGAACGGCAGGACCTGCACGGTGATGTTCGGGCGCTCCGCCATCTCGATCAGGTGCCGGATCTGCGCGCGCATCGTCTCGGCCCCGCCGACCGAGCGGCACAGCGCCGCCTCGTCGAGGACCGCCCACAGCTTCAGCGGATCGGGACGCTCGAACACGCGGCGGCGGTGCATCCGCAGCTCGACCCGCCGCTCGATCTCGTCCTGCGGCGCCTCCGGGTACCGGGCGGCGAGCAGCGCGCGGGCGTAGCCGGCGGTCTGCAGCAGCTCCGGGACGTCCTGGACCTCGTACACGCGGGCGACCACGGCGCCCTGCTCCAGCCCCAGATAGGGCTCGAACCAGGAGGGCACGACGTCGCCGTACTCCTGCCACCAGCCGGGGATGTTCGCGTCCTCGGCCAGGTCCAGCAGCGGCTCGCGGCGGCCCGGGTCGGTCACGCCGTAATGGGTCAGCAGGTCGGCGACATCGCGTTCCTTGAAGCCGACGCGGCCCAGCTCCATCCGGCTGATCTTGGAGTGGGAGGCGCGGATCTCGTACCCGGCGTCCTCGGTGGAGATCCCGGCCGCCTCGCGGAACCGGCGCAGCTGCGCCCCCACCAGCATCCGCAGCACCGTCGGGCCCGCCGTCCGGTCCCGCTGCGCGGGGACGACGCGGGCCGGTTCGTCCGGGGGTTCGCCCGCGCTCATGTCTTGCGCCCGACGGCACAGAACTCGTCCACCTCGTCCGGCTCGCCGAACGGGCTCGGCTCGACCCGCCACCGCGACACCGGCACGACGCCCGGCTCCAGGATCTCCAGGCCCTCGAAGTAGCCGGCGATCAGGTCGGGCGTGCGCAGATGGTAGGGGGTCTCGCTCGCCTCGTTCCACATCTTGATCGCGCTGTGGAACGTGTCGCCGGTGAAGACGTCGGTGCTGTCGGCGACGGCCAGGTGGCTTCCGGGGGGCAGCGCGCCGACCAGGTGGGTGACGATCGAGCGCGCCGTGTCGTAGTCCGGGATGTGGCCGAGGATGTTCAGCAGCATCAGCGCGACGGGACGGTCGAAGTCGAGCGTCCGCGCGGCCTCGGCGATGATCCGCCCGGGGTCGCGCAGGTCGGCGTCGACGTAGCTGGTGGTGCCCTCGGGGCGGCTGGTCAGCAGCGCCCGGGCGTGCGAGAGGACCAGGGGGTCGTTGTCGACGTACACGATGCGGGCGTCGGGCGCGACGCGCTGCGCCACCTCGTGGGTGTTGTCGATGGTCGGCAGGCCGGTGCCGATGTCGAGGAACTGGCGGATGCCGACCTCTCCCGCCATGTACCGGACGGCGCGTGCCAGAAAGGCCCTGGAGTGCCGGGCGATGTCCACGATCTGCGGGTAGACGCCGACGAACTGGTCCCCGGCGGCCTGGTCGACGGGGTAGTTGTCCTTGCCGCCGAGCCAGTAGTTCCAGATGCGCGCGGACTGCGGGATCGTGCTGTCGATCTGGGGCTCGGGCGGGACACCGCCGCCCGGTACCGACTCTCCCACGGGACGCCTCCTCGGACGCGCAAGAACCTTTCTACGGGACGAAGTTACTCGTAGGACGTCCACTTGCCCACCGAAGCGGAATGTTCAGTTCGCGGTGATCTGAGGGGATCTGTCGAACATGCCCCCATCGCACCGCGCTGACCTGGCACGATACGGGGTCCCGGAAAATCTTCAAAGAAAGTCGGGAAGGAATGTCGATCCGGTCACCCCCTCTTCGACGCGTCTGTGAAGGGCCGGAGAGACCGGGCCCGCAAGACAGAGGAGACAGCGATGCGGTTCTTGATGATGACGACGGACACCGGCGCGGACCAGGGCCCGCCGGACGAGGCGATGCAGATCGAGATGGGCAGGTTCATCGAGGAGATGTCCAAGTCCGGTGCGCTGCTGGCCACCGGCGGGCTGGAGCCGGGCGGCACCCGCATCACCTCGTCCGGCGGCAAGGTCACCGTCACCGACGGCCCGTTCGCCGAGGCGAAGGAGGCCGTCGTCGGCTTCGCGCTGGTCGAGACCCGTACCCGGGAGGAGGCGATCGAGCTGTCCAAGCGGTTCTACGAGATCGTCGGGGACGGCGCGGGCGTCATCAAGCAGGTCTTCGGCCCCGGGGACCCGATGCCCGGCGCCTGAGCCGCGGCTGAGCCGCCGCCGAGCCGCGCCCGAGCTTGCGCGGCGGCCGGTGCGGGTGCTCTCATCGGCAGCGTGATGGCCTCGAACGGTTCCGACGTGCGGCGATCCGGCGTCCACGCGAGCATCGACGCCGTGTGGCGGCTGGAGGCCGCCCGCATCATCGCCGGTCTCGCCCGGATGGTGAACGACATCGGCCTCGCCGAGGAACTCGCGCAGGACGCACTGGTCGCCGCGCTCGAACAGTGGCCCGAGTCGGGCGTCCCGGACAACCCGGGCGCCTGGCTCATGGCCGTCGGCAAACGCCGCGCCGTCGACCGGATCCGCCGGCAGCGGCGCCTCGAACACAAACTGGAGGAGATCGGGCGCGACCGGGAGACGCAGACCCCGCCGGAGATCGACGTCCCCGACGACGAGCACATCGAGGACGACGTCCTGCGCCTGGTGTTCACCGCCTGCCATCCCGTCCTGTCCACGCAGGCCAGGGTCGCGCTGACGCTGCGCATGCTCGGCGGCCTGACCACCGAGGAGATCGCGCGGGCGTTCCTCACGTCCGAGCCGACGGTCGCGCAGCGGATCGTCCGGGCGAAGCGGACCCTGTCGGACGCGGGCGTGCGGTTCGAGGTGCCCGAGGGCCCCGACCGCGCCGCCCGGCTGTCCTCCGTCCTGGAGGTCGTCTACCTGATCTTCAACGAGGGGTACACGGCGACCGCCGGGGACGACTGGGTGCGGACGGACCTGTGCCAGGAGGCGCTGCGCCTCGGCCGGATCCTCGCCGGCCTCGCGCCCGGCGAACCCGAGGTGCACGGCCTCGCCGCGCTGATGGAGATCCAGGCGTCCCGCATCCGGGCCCGCACGGGCCCGTCCGGCGAACCCGTCCCGCTCCTCGACCAGGACCGCGGCCTCTGGGACCGCCTCCTCATCCACCGCGGCTTCGCCGCCCTGCTCCGCGCCAAGGAGATCGGCGAGCCGCCCGGCCCGTACGTCCTGCAGGCCGCGATCGCCGCCTGCCACGCGCAGGCGCCCGCCGCCGAGGACACCGACTGGGCGCGGATCGCGTCCCTCTACGAGATCCTCGCGGGCGTCGCGCCGTCCCCCGTCGTGGAACTGAACCGCGCCGTGGCCGTCGGCATGGCGCACGGGCCGGAGCGGGGTCTCGGGATCGCGGACGCGCTGGCGGACGAGCCGTCCCTGCGCGGCTACCACCTGCTGCCGAGCGTCCGCGGCGACCTGCTCGCGCGGCTCGGGCGGCTGGACGAGGCCCGCGCGCAGTTCGAGCGCGCCGCGGAACTCACCCGCAACGAGCCCGAACGCAAGATCCTCCTGGACCGGGCCGCCTCCCTCGGCGGTCCTTCACCGCGGCCGAGCTGACGGCCCCGACGCCGGTCAGCCGATCGGGACCCGGGCCGGGCCGGGTTCGGGCGGGACGGTGACCGGCCGGGACGGCTCCACCCGGAGGATCCTCGCGACCCAGTCGGGCAGGTACCAGTTCCACTTGCCCATCAGCGACACCAGGGACGGCAGCAGCATCGACCGGACGATCGTGGCGTCCAGCAGGATTCCGAACCCCAGCCCGGTCGCCATGACCTTCAGGTCGGTGCCCGGACCCGACGCCAGCGCCGCGAAGGCCAGGAACAGGATCAGCGCCGCGCTGGTCACCAGCCGCCCGGTGCGGCCGATGCCCTGGACGATCGCCGTCGTGGTGGAGCCCGTCGCGTCGTACACCTCGCGCATGCGGGCCAGGATGAACACCTCGTAGTCCATCGACAGCCCGAACAGGAACGCGAACACCGTCAGCGGCACCCAGAACGTGACCGCCCCGGTCTCGGAGATGCCGAAGACCAGTTCCGATCCGATGCCCTGCTGCCAGAACAGGACGATGACCCCGAACGTCGCCCCCATCGACAGCAGGTTGAACAGCACCGCCTTCAGGGGGAGCAGCAGCGACCGGAACGCCCGCACCAGCAGGACATAGGTGAGCAGCGCGATCAGCGCGAGCATCATCGGGAAGTTGCCGTAGACCGCTTTCAGGAAGTCGATCTGGGCCGTTCCCGTGCCGGTGACGCCGATGACTCCCGGGGTCCCCTCCGCCCGGTCGATGACGTCCCTGACCGTGCCGACGGTCGTGGAGTTGACCGTCTCCTCGTCGGGGATCAGCACCACCACCGTCTTGCCGGCGCGGTTGCTCGCGGCGCCGCCGGGCACCAGCGCCCGTTCGATGCCCGGCACCCCGCCCAGCTCGGCGGCCACCGACCCGGCCTCGCGGGTGGTCGCGAGGACCTCGATCGGGGTGAGGTTGCCGGTGGTGACCCCGCCGCGCTCAAGGGTGGCCAGCGTCTCGTGGGCGGGTCCGCTCTCGGCCAGCGAATCGCTGGACGCCATCCCGATCCTGATGCCGGAGAAGGCCCCGACCAGCGCCAGCAGCGCCGCGATCGACACGGCCGCCGCGATCCACCGCCGCCTGACCATCAGCGCCGCCCACCTGCTCCAGGACCGGCTCGCGGAGTCCTCGCGGCGGATCCTCGGCCAGTCCCACCGGGGGCCGACACTGCCCAGGATCGCCGGGGTCAGGCTCAGTGTGGCGGCCACGCTGGCCAGCGGGATCAGCGCACCGCCCACGCCCATGCTCCGCATGAACGGAACCGGCAGCACCAGCAGCGCCAGCAACCCGATCGCGACCGTCACCCCGGAGAACACCACGGCGTGCCCGGCGGTCTGCGTCGCGATCACCACGGCCTCGTGGTTGTCGGCGCCCCGATGGCGTTCCTCCCGCCACCGGGTCACCACCAGCAGCGAGTAGTCGATCGCCACCCCGAGCCCGATCAGCGCGATCAGGAACTGCACGAGGGCGGAGAACGTGCCCAGCTCGCTCAATGGCAGCAGCAGCGCGAACGTCGCCAGGATCGACGCGGCGGCGATGATCAGCGGCAGGAACGCCAGCATCGAGGCGAACACGAACGCCAGCACCGCCAGGGCGCCGAGCGAGCCGACGAGCACCTCGATCAGGATGCCCGGCCCCTCCGACTCCGAGCCCGAGGCCAGCACCCCCTCCCCGGTGACGCCGATCGTGGTGCCGGGCGGTTTGGCGGTGTCCAGCGCGCGGTGGACGGCGTCGGTCGGGATCTTGGCGGTCGACGACGTGTCGTACTGGAAGAACACCATCGCATAGGCGGTGCGGCCGTCCTCGGTGACGAACGCGGGATCACCCGTGTTGGCCTGATCCAGCACCCGCACGTTGGGAACCTCGGCCTGGACGTTGGCGAACGCGGCGGCCACCCCCGCCTGTTCGCCCCCGACCGTCCTGCCCTCCGGGAAGCTCACCGTCACCAGATAGGGCGCGGTGTAGCCGCCGTTGCCGAAGGTCTCGGTGATCTGCGCGGCGGTCTCGCTGCCCGGCTCACCCGGCAGCGAGAAATCCGTCGTCATCCGTTCACTGACCGGTCCGGCGACGGCTCCGCCGGTGATGGCCACGACAAGCCAGAAAACCATCACCAGCCTGCGATGGGCCAACATGAATTCAGCCCAGCGACGCATATTGCTCCTCCGTCGATTGATGTGGTCCGGGATCCGGGATCCGTTCAGCTCTTGGGCTGGATGAGGCCGATGACGTTGCCGTCCACGTCCCTCACCGAGGCGACGAGCTTGCCGCCGCCGACGTCCTGGACGCCCTGGACGGAGGTCGCCCCCTCGTCCAGAAGTTCCTGGTACTTGGCCCGGATGTCGTCGACATGCCAGTAGGGGGTCGGATGGGTGAGGCCCTTGCCATGGGCGTTGGGGTCCAGGCCGACGTCCTGCCCGGCGACCTTGAAGCCGACGTAGTAGGGCTCGTCCATGTGGGGCTCACCGCCGGCCACCACGGCCAGCAGGCGCTTGGCCCTGTCCAGGTCCCTGACCGGGAAAATGATGGTCTTGACGCCTTCGTTCATTTCTCGCACTCCTGCCCTCACGTCACATCGACGCCTTTTCGTCGGTCATAGGGACTGACAACCCGCGACGCGAGGGTGTGACGCATGAACGACGAGGAATTTCTGGCCGCACGTTTCGAGGGGCACCGGCCCCACCTCCGGGTGGTGGCGTACCGGCTTCTCGGATCGCACGGCGAGGCCGACGACGCCGTCCAGGAGGCGTGGCTGCGGGTCAGCCGTTCCGGCGCCGATGAGGTGGAGAACCTGCCGGGCTGGCTGACCACGGTCGTCGCCCGTGTCGCGCTCAACATGCTCAAGTCGCGTTCCGCACGGCGTGAGCGTCCGCTGGAGGACCCGCCGCACCCCGCGCCCGCGGACGCCGACGGCGGCGGCGGGCACGATCCGGCAGGCCGGGTGCTGCTCGCCGACTCGGTCGGCCTCGCGATGCTCGTGGTGCTGGACACCCTCACCCCGGCCGAGCGGCTCGCGTTCGTGCTGCACGACGTGTTCTCCGTGCCGTTCGACGAGATCGCCCGCATCCTGGAACGCAATCCGGGGGCCGTCCGGCAGCTTGCCAGCCGGGCCCGCCGGCGCGTGCGGGGCGCCTCCGGCCCCTCGACCGCCGACCCGGCCCGTCAACGCCACGTCGTCGACGCGTTCCTGCTGGCCTCCCGGCAGGGCGACCTGTCCGCGCTGATCTCCGTCCTGCACCCGAACGTCGTCCTGCGAGCCGACCCGGCCGCCGTGGACGCCGGCATTCCCGAGGTCGTCCGGGGCGCGGCCGATGTCGCCGGCACCTTCTCCGGCCGCGCCCAGGGCGCGCGGCCCGCCGGCATCGACGGGGTGCCAGGCCTGGTGTGGACGCAGGGCGGCCGGTCCCGCGCGGTGTTCGCCTTCACCGTCATCGGCGGGCGCATCACCGAGATCGATCTGATCTTCGATCCCGACCGCATCGCCCTGCTGGACATCCGGATGACACAAAGCGGATGAGCACGTGCCGCGCTGGGACTCCGTAACGCAACATGCCCCAACCTCTACGTTGGTACTGATGGAGGCCGGAAACGGAGAGGAAACCCGTGATCGCTCATTCGGACGTCCAGGCCGCCGCGGGACGCGTGGCGGGCCACATCCGCCGCACGCCCCTGCTCGAAGTCGACCCGGCTCCCCTTGCGCCCGCGGCACGGATGTGGCTGAAGCTCGAACTGACGCAGCACACCGGGTCGTTCAAGGCGCGCGGCGCGTTCAACCACGTCCTGGCAGCGCGGGACTCGGGACGGCTGCCGGACACCGGGATCGTCACCGCCTCCGGAGGCAACGCGGGTCTCGCGTTCGCGTACACGGCGGCGCAGGCGGGCGTCCCCGCCGAGGTGTTCGTGCCGGAGACCGCGCCCGCGGTGAAGGTCGCCCGGCTCCGCACGCTCGGCGCCACCGTCGTCCAGGTCGGCACCCGGTACGCGGAGGCGCAGGACGCCGCCACCAAGCGCGCCGCCGACACCGGGGCGCTGTTCTGCCACGCCTACGACCTGCCCGAAGTGTGCGCGGGCCAGGGCACGCTGGGCCTGGAACTCCTGGAGCAGACCGGCGGTGAGATCGACACCGTCCTGCTGGCGGTCGGCGGCGGAGGGCTGATGGCGGGCGTCGCCGCCGCCCTCGACGGCCGCGCGCGCGTCGTCGGCGTCGAACCCGAGCGGATCCCGACCCTCGAACGCGCCCTCCACGCGGGCGGCCCGGTCCGCGTGGACGTCTCCGGGGTCGCCGCCGACTCCCTCGGCGCCAGCCGGCTCGGCGGCATCGCGTTCACCGTCGCGTCCCGCGCCGGCGTGCTCCCCGTCCTGGTCACCGAGGAGGCGATCGTCGAGGCACGCCGGTTCGCCTGGGAGGAGTACCGCCTGGCCGTCGAGCACGGGACGGCCACCGCCGTCGCCGCCCTCCGCTCCGGCGCCTACCGCCCGTCCCCCGGCGAGCGCGTCGTGGTCGTCCTGTGCGGCGCCAACACCGACCCGTCCGACCTGGCCTGACGCGCCCGCGCCGGGTCAGGACGTGGTGCGCAGATAATGGAGCGGCAGCAGCCGGACGGGCCGCTCGCTCTCCGGCTCGCCGGAGTGGGTCGCGGCCTGGCTGCCGCAGAGGGCCTCCACGACGTGCGCGCCGAGCGCGTTGTCGATCGGGTGCGGGACGGGGATGCCCTTGGCGTCGAGCTGCTGGTACTTCGTCAGGTTGAGGGCGAGGGAGACCTGGCGTGCCCCGCCCTCGGAGGTCAGCGACTGGGTGCCGGCCCCGAAGACGGCGCCGTCGTGGCCCCAGAACGTCCCGCACGGCAGGGCGAGCGCGTAGAGCCCGAGGCCGTAGTTCATCAGGACGTTGCCGTCCGCGTCCTTCACCGGGACGGTTCGTTTCATCTGGGCCAGCGCGTCCTGGCCGATGAGGCCGCCGGTGAGGAGCTCGCGGTAGAAGCGGTTGAGGTCGCCCGTCGTGGAGACCAGGGCGCCCGCCGTCCACGCCCAGCTCATGTCGTAGGTGCTGTAGTCGCGGGGCGGTTTCACGTGCTGGTAGAGCGATTCGTACATCCGTGCGTGCGGACCGGGAATCCATGGGCTGCCCGGGAAGCCGGTGTGCTTCAGCCCGGCCTTCTCGATGACGTTGCGGGTGATGTACTTCTCCGCCTCGGTTCCGGTCACCTTCTCCAGGAGCCGCCCCGCGATGATGTAGTTGGTGTTGGAGTACGACCAGCGCTCACCCGGCACACCGGTGCGCGGCGCTCGCAGCCCCCATTCGATGAGCTGCTCCGGCGAGACGTCGCGGAAGCGATGTTCGTCCAGGCTCTCGGGTGACAGGTCGTTCAACGACGGGAACGCCGAGCCGACGTAGTCGCCGATCCCGCTGGTGTGGTTGAGCAGCATCCGCACCGTGACCTGCGCCCCGCGCCGTCCGGGGACGAGGCCGGGCAGATAGTGGCGCACCGGTGCGTCGAGGCCGATGCGGCCCTCCTCGACCTGCTGGAGGACCGCCGTTGCGACGAACGTCTTGGTGATGCTCCCGACCCGCTGCCGCATGTCCGGTGTGACGGGACGCCCGGTCCGGACGTCCGCGACCCCGGACGCCCCGGCCCATGTGGTGCGGCCGTCCCGCGCCGCCGAGAACAGCCCGTACATGCCGGCCTCGTGCGTGGCGTCGAGGGTGGCGCGCAGCTTCGCCGGGTCGAACGGCCCGGTCGACGGACCGCGGGCACCGGCCGGGAGGGGTGCGGCGGGCGCGGCGGCGGCCGGTGCCTGGGCCAGCGTCATCGTCAGCGCCACCGCGGCGCCCGCGGCGGCGCCGCGGGCCGCTCCGGTGCCCGTGAGCCGCGCCCGCCGTCGGAACCGCCTCGCCATCGCCCTCTTCTTTCCAGCCGTCTGACACGTCAGAAGAGAGTCTGCTCGCAGATCATCCACGCTGTCATCCCACCGCGAGATGAGTTCGGTCTCGTTTTCGCGGCGGGGAGGGCGGCCCGCGGGTCAGCCGAGCAGGTCGGCGAGGGTCTCCCGGCGGGACGGGTGACGCAGTTTGTGCATCCCCTTCGACTCGATCTGCCGGATGCGCTCGCGCGTCACCCCGTAGACCTTGCCGACCTCTTCGAGGGTCTTGGGTTCGCCGCCGGACAGGCCGAACCGCAGCGAGATCACGCCCGCCTCCCGTTCGGTGAGCGTCTCCAGCACCGCGTCGAGGCGTCCGCGCAGCATCGAGGACGCGACGACGTCGGCGGGGTCGCCGCCGTCCGGGTCCTCGATGACGTCGCCGAGTTCGCCGTCGCCGTCCTCACCGAGGGGGGTGTGCAGGGACAGCGGCTCGCGGGCCTGGCGGCGCAGCCATTCGACCTTCTCCACGGTGACGTCCAGTTCGACGGCCAGTTCGCGGGACGTCGGCTCGCGGCCGAGGTCCTGCATCATCCGCCGACGGACCCGCGTCATCCGGTTGAGGATCTCGACGACGTGCACGGGGATGCGGATCGTGCGGCTCTGGTCGGCCAGCGCGCGGCTGATCGCCTGCTTGATCCACCAGACGGCGTAGGTGGAGAACTTCAGGCCGCGGCGGTACTCGAACTTCTCGACGGCGCGGATGAGGCCGAGGTTGCCCTCCTGGACGAGGTCGTTGAGCGGCAGGCCGTGGCCCATGTAGCGCTTGGCGAGCGAGACGACGAGTCGGAGGTTGGCCTCGACCATGTGCGCCTTGGCGCGGCTTCCGTCGGCGGCGATCCACTCCAGGTCCCTGCGGTCCTGGAGGCTGAGGTCGTCGCCGAGTGCGGCGAGGCGCTCGCGGGCGAACAGGCCGGCCTCGATGCGCTTGGCCAGGTCGACCTCCTGCTCGGCGGTGAGCAGCGCGGTGCGCCCGATGCGGGAGAGGTAGTCCTTCATCGGGTCGACGAGGTTCACGGTGGCGCGGGGGGATGCGCTCTTCGCGTGGCTGGCGTTCAGGGCGGTGTCCTTTGCTCGTCCGGTTGCTCGTCCGGCCGGGAGGGAACGGCTCACGCGATCTCGGTACCCGGCAGCCTAGCGGCATAAACTTAGAATCGACCTAGACATGTGTCAACTACAAATTTAGGTCGAGCTGTGAAAGGATGCCCGCATGGGACTGCGGGAGATGAAGAAGCAGCAGACGAGGGAGAACATCTCGCACCAGGCGACGCGCCTCTTCCTGCGCCACGGCTTCGACCGGGTCACGATCGCCGACGTCGCCGCGGCGGCGCAGGTGGCCAAGATGACGGTCACCAACTACTTCCCGCGCAAGGAGGACCTGGCCCTCGACCTGCATGAGACGTTCGTCTCGGGGCTCGCCCGGACGGTCGCCGACCGCGCCCCCGGCGAGTCGGCGCTCGCCGCGCTGCGCCGGGGTTTCCTCCACGCGGTCGACCGGCACGACCCCGTGATCGGCTTCTCCGGCGCCGAGTTCGCCCGCATGATCACCGACAGCCCCGCGCTCGTGGCCCGGCTGCGGGAGTTCCACGAGGAGCGTGAGGCCGCCCTGGCCGCCGTCCTCGCCGAGGAGACCGGCGCCCGCCCGGACGACGTCCTCCCCCGTCTGGTGGCCGCGCAGCTGGGCGGCGTCCACCGCGTCCTCTTCCAGGAGACCCTCCGCCGGACGCTGGACGGCGAGGACGGCGTCACGATCGCGGCGGCCCTCACCGAGTCGGCAAGGACGGCGTTCGACCTCCTGGAACCGTCCCTGCGCGACTACGCAGTGTTCACCGCGCAGCCCTCGGCGCCGGGCGCTCGGGCGCCCACCTTCCGCGGGCGGCGCGGCGGTCACTAGCATCGCTCCGGCTCGCCTTGCGGCTCGCCGCGCGATCAGATCCGGCTTCGCACGCGATCGCGGCGCCTCGCGGTCGTTGACGGCTAGCTCTGGACCACCAGCAGGAGGTCGCCGGCCTGTACCGGGGTCGTTTCGGGGACGGCCAGCCGGGTGACCGTCCCCGCGACGGGGGCGGTGATGGCGGCCTCCATCTTCATCGCCTCGATGGTGGCGACGACGTCACCGGCGGCGACCTCGTCGCCCTTGGACACGCGCAGCGTCACCGAGCCGTCGAACGGGGCGGCGACGTGGCCGGGCTCGCCGGGGTCGGCGCGCTCGACGGGCGGCGTGTCCGACACGACGGACTTGTCGCGGACGGAGAGCGTGCGGAGCTGGCCGTTCACGGTGCAGATGACCTGCCGGACGCCCGCCTCGTCGATGGCGCCGACCGCCTCCAGGCCGGCCAGCACGCGCACGCCCGGTTCGAGGTCGAACGCGACCTCGTGACCTGTGCGGAGCCCGTAGAGGAACGGGCTCGTGGGCAGGACGGAGAGGTCGCCGTAGGCCGCGCGGGCTTCGCGGTACTCCCTCGCGGGGCCGGGGAAGAGGAGCCGGTCCAGGGTCTCGCGCACTTCAGGCCCGGCCAGGGCCTTCTCCTCTGCGCCGTCGAGTTCGGCTCGGGCGGGCGTGTACTGGCGCCCGGCGAGGGCCTTGGTGCGGAAAGGCTCGGGCCAGCCGCCCGGCGGGTCGCCCAGTTCGCCGTTCAGGAACCCGATGACGCTGTCGGGGATGTCGTAGCGCTCCGGGTTCTCGGCGAAGTCGTCGGGGTCGGCGCCGGCGGCGACCAGGTGCAGGGCCAGGTCGCCGACGACCTTGCTGGACGGGGTGACCTTGACCAGGCGCCCGAGGATCGCGTCGGCCGCCGCGTACAGGCGCTCGATCTCCTCGAAGCGGTCGCCGAGCCCGAGCGCCACGGCCTGCTGCCGCAGGTTGGACAGCTGCCCGCCCGGGATCTCGTGCCGGTAGACGCGCCCGGTCGGCGACGGGAGGCCCATCTCGAACGGGGCGTAGAGCCTCCGGACGGCCTCCCAGTACGGCTCCATGACGGTCAGCGCGTCCAGGTCGATGCCGGTGGCGTGGTCGGTGAAGTCGGTCGCGGCGACGATCGCCTGGAGGGGCGGCTGGCTGGTGGTGCCCGAAAGCGGCGCGGCGGCCCCGTCGACGGCGTCGACACCGGCTTCGATGGCGGCGATGTAGGTGCCGATCTGCCCGCCGGCCGTGTCGTGGGTGTGCAGGTGGACGGGCAGGTCGAAACGCTCGCGGAGAGCCGTGACCAGGGTGCGGGCGGCGGGGGCGCGGAGCAGACCGGCCATGTCCTTGATGCACAGGATGTGGACGCCCGCCTCGACGAGCCGCTCTGCCAGCCGCAGGTAGTAGTCGAGGGTGTAGAGCCGCTCGTCCGGGGACGACAGGTCGCCGGTGTAGCAGAGGGTTCCCTCGACGAGCGCGTGCGTCTGGAGCGCCGCGTCGATGGCGGGACGCATACGTTCCACGTCGTTGAGCGCGTCGAACACTCGGAAGATGTCCACCCCCGTACTGGCGGCTTCACGAACGAACGCGCGGGCGACCGAATCGGGGTACGGCGTGTAACCGACGGTGTTGCGGCCACGCAGAAGCATCTGGATGCACAGGTTCGGGGCGGCCTCACGGATCGCGGCCAGCCTGTCCCAGGGGGATTCGCCGAGGAAGCGGAGCGCGACGTCGTACGTTGCCCCGCCCCACGCCTCCACCGACAGAAGCTGCGGAGTCATGCGGGCGAGGTAGGGCGCGGCGGCGAGCAGGTCGTAGGTACGTACTCGCGTGGCGAGGAGAGACTGATGAGCGTCCCGGAACGTGGTGTCGGTGACGGCCAGGGCGCTCTGGTTCCGGAGCTCCTCGGCGAACGCGCGCGCGCCGAGAGCCAGTAGCCGGTCACGGGAACCCTGCGGGAATGGGCCGTCCATGGCCGGCGGCGGCAGCTTCGTCGCCGGGTCGAGGTCGGTGGGCGCGTCACCGTACGGCTTGTTGACGGTGACGTCCGCCAGGTACCGGACGAGCCGCGTCGCGCGGTCACCGCTCGACCGGGCGGTGAGCAGCTCGGGGTGCTCGCCGATGTAGGCCGTCGAGACGCCGCCCGCGCGGAAGTCCGGCTCGTCCAGCAGCGCCTGGAGGAACGGGATGTTGGACGCGACGCCCCGGATCCGGAACTCGGCGACGGCCCGGCGCGCCCGCCGCACGGCCTCCTCGAACGTCCGGCCGCGGCAGGTCAGCTTGACCAGCAGCGAGTCGAAGTGGGGGCTGACGATCGCGCCGCCGTAGGCCGTGCCGGTGTCCAGCCGCACCCCGGCGCCGCCCGGCGACCGGTAGGCCGAGATCTTGCCGGTGTCGGGCCGGAAGTCGTTCGCGGGGTCCTCGGTCGTGATACGGCACTGGACGGCGAAGCCGCTGACCGTCACCTCGTCCTGCGCGATGCCGAGTTCGGGGAGCGTCTCGCCGCCCGCGACGCGCAGCTGGCTCTGCACCAGGTCGATGCCGGTGACCTCCTCGGTCACGGTGTGCTCGACCTGGATGCGCGGGTTCATCTCGATGAAGACGTGCTCGCCCCGGTCGTTCACGAGGAACTCCACGGTGCCCGCGTTCTCGTACCCGATCTCATGGGCGAACGTCACCGCGTCCTCGCAGAGCCGCCGCGCGACGTCCGGGTCCAGCTCCGGGGCGGGCGCGATCTCCACGACCTTCTGGTGGCGGCGCTGCACCGAGCAGTCACGTTCGCGCAGGTGGACGATCTGGCCCGCGCCGTCGGCGAGGACCTGCACCTCGATGTGGCGGGGCCGCTCCACCGCCTGCTCCAGGAACACCGACGGGTCGCCGAACGCGCTCTGCGCCTCGCGGCGCGCCGCGTCCACGGCGGCCTCCAGGTCCTCGCGGTCGTCGACGCGGCGCAGCCCGCGCCCGCCGCCGCCGGCCGCGGCCTTCACGAACAGCGGGAACCCGATCTCGTCGGCCGCCTCCAGTTCCGTGCCGACCTCGGGCGTCGCCGAGCGCAGCACCGGCAGGCCCGCGCGCCGCGCCGCCGCGACCGCCTCGATCTTGTTGCCCGCCAGGCTCAGCACGGCCGACGGCGGGCCGACGAACTTGATCCCGTTGCGCTCGCACGCCTCCGCCAGCTCCGGGCTCTCCGACAGGAACCCGTAGCCGGGGTAGACGGCGTCGGCGCCGACCCGCAGCGCGGTCTCCACGATCCCGTTCACGTCCAGGTAGGCCCGGACGGGGTGGCCGTGCTCGCCGATCTCGTACGCCTCGTCCGCCTTCTGCCGGTGCAGGGAGAACCGGTCCTCGTGCGCGTAGACGGCGACGCTGGCGATGCCGAGCTCGTAGGCGGCGCGCAGCGCCCGCACGGCGATCTCGCCGCGGTTGGCGACGAGCAACTTTGTGATCAAGGTTTCTTCTCCCAGGAGACGGCTCGGGCGCGTCCGCCCGCACCCGACGACCTCGGCGGTGAGCGGGACCTGTCCGGCGGGCGAACCGAATCTTCGGATACCTACCCAGTTGAGCGGCTGGGACAGCCTCGCGGGCCGCCTCGAACTTGTGAACAAAGTGATAGATGGCGTCTTGTGGTCAAAATGCCGCGTAATTCTCCGCGTCCGCGCGTTCGTCGGTCCCCCTCGTTAGGCTGTTCGACCCGGGTCGGTGTGCTTTAGAGGGGAACATTGTGCGGCTGCCGGAACATCTGGAACTTCTCGTGTCCGAAGAGCCCGTCCTCGACCTGTACGCGTTCGGGCCCTGGCGCGTCCCGGACGGGCTGTACGACGAGATCCGCGACCGCATCGACACCCTCGTCAAGGATCCGCGCTGCGTACCGCTGACCACCGGCCAGCACGGCATGATGACCAGCCCGGCCCCGCTGGTCGCCGCCGAGATGATCGGCCTCCTCGCCTACCTGCCGGGCGCCTCGGCCCTCTACTCCGGTGCCTTCACCGACCTGTACCACGAGTTCTTCGGTCGCTACATGAACAAGCCGAAGAACGCGAAGCACAAGCGGGGCGCCTGGAGTGCCCCGCAGGGCGACTTCCGGTCGTTCGAATGGCTGGAGGACTGTGGCGACCAGGACCTCGCGCTCACCCTGGCGCGCGAGTCGCTCGGCGTCTTCCAGGGCCTGGAGCCGTTCGAACGCCGCCGCCAGGCCCTGCTGAAGCTGTACGACAACCCCCCGGCCGGGAACTGGCTCGACCTCTCCCTGGAACGGCGGCGGGACCTGTGGGCGGCGCAGGCCGACGACGACGTCATCGCCGCCCTGCCCGAACTGGCCGGGCCCATCGGCCACCTGGAATGGGTGTGCTCCGGCCTGCTGCCCGTCCACGAGCACCTGCGCGAGATCGCCCCGCACGGCGAGACCGCCGACGAGCTGCTCGTCCACCTGCTGTTGCAGGCGGGGAAGAAGCAGGTTCCCGCCGAACTGTCCGTCGTCCTCACCGAGGACCGGTACGGCGAACTGCTCGGACGGTTCGAGGACAGGCGCGGCTCGTTCGACGCGAACTCGTGGTCGCTCGACGAGTGGGCCTGGCTCGCGCGGGGCCTCGGCGCCGGAGCCATCGACGCCTGCCGCGGCTGGCTCGACATGGCGATACGCTTCACCGCCAGCGTCCAGGGGCTCCCGGACCCGCCGGCCAGCCCCAATCCCGCGTGGGTCCCCGTCGGCGGGTTCCAGCAGGACGTCCACCGGCTGTTCGCACCGCGCCGCCGGATCGCCAACCCGCTCGCCGCGAACCTCGGCACGGCCCCGTCCCAGCCGCGCGGCGCCCGTGCCCGCGCGAAGGTGGAGACCGACCTGGTCGGCCAGCCGGACGTCGCCGCCGCGCTGGAGAAGATCGCCACCGGACCGGGACCGGTCCGGCTGATGATCGTCGGCCCGGACGGCACCGGCAAGCGCGACGCGGCCCAGGAGATCGTCCGGCTCGTCCAGCGGCACGGCCTCGCCGACCCGCCGCTGTGGCTGTCCGGCGACTTCTTCGCCGCCAAGGAGGTCTCGGCCGCCACCGTGCATCTCTACAACGACGCGCGCGACAGCGCGGGCGTGCGGCTCATGGTCATCGACGGCCTCGACGACATGTCCCGGGACGACCGGAGCGGCGAGGCCATCCTGGAGCAACTGCACCGGGCCCTCGACGTCCACGACGACCTGCACGTCGTCGCCTTGTGCGAGCCCGGCGGCGACGACCGGATCCGCGAGGTCAATCCGGCGCTCGCATTGCGGTTCCCGGTCGTCCGCACGCATCCCTTCACCGCCGAAGGGCACGCGGAGCTGTTCAATCGGGCCATCCAGCAGCGCGGGGCACGCGCGCATAAGCGCGCCTTGACGGCCGCCGGTCAACTGCTCGCCGGCACGACGCCCGTCCGGAACCTGCGGAACGCCCGCCTCGCCCAGCGCCTCGCCGACATCGTCGTGGAATCCGTCCGCGAACGGACCGAACCCGGCGAAGAGCTCGTCGTCAAGCGTCCCGACATACCCGACTCGTTCGACTCCCCCGGCGCCGACCCCATGGCGGAACTCGACGCCCTCACCGGCCTCGGCACCGTCAAACACGAGATCGAGCTGCTGGTCGCCGGCGCGAAGGCCACCAAGATGCGCCGCGACGCCGGGGTGCCCGTCCCCGCCGCGCCCGCCAGGCACACGGTGTTCACCGGCAACCCCGGCACCGGCAAGACCGTCGTCGCACGGCTGTTCGCCCGCGTCCTCAAGGACCTCGGCGTCCTGACGTCCGGGCACCTCGTCGAAGCGACCCGCTCGACCCTCGTCGGCACCTACATAGGCGAGACCGCCGTGAAGACCCGCAACGTCGCGCGGCGCGCCGTCGGCGGCGTCCTGTTCATCGACGAGGCGTACTCGTTGATCCAGGAAGGCGTGGAGGAGGACTACGGCCCCGAGGCCATCGCCGAACTCCTGAAGTTCATGGAGAACCACCGCGACGACCTCGTCGTCATCGTCGCCGGCTACGAACGCGAGATGCGGCGGTTCATCGCGTCCGATCCCGGTCTCGCGTCCCGCTTCCCCAGCACGGTCCGCTTCCCCGACTTCACCGACGCCGAGCTCATCGAGATCTTCAACAATCAGGTGGCGGCCTCCGGCCTGGAACTGGAGGCGGCCGCCCGCGACAGGGTGGCCGAACTCCTGCGCCGCGCCCCGCGCGGCCGCTCGTTCGGCAACGCCCGCGCCATGCGCAACCTGTGCGAACGCGCCACCGCCCTGCAGGCCCGCCGCGTGACCGCCCTGCGCAAACCCACCCCGGACGACCTGGCCGCCCTGCTCGCCGAGGACATCCCCGACACCCTCTCCGGCGCCGCCCGCGTCCGGCCCGTCACCGACCCGCTCGCCGAACTCGACGCCCTCATCGGCCTCGCGGACGTCAAGAAGGAGGTGCACCGGCTCGCCGCCGAGGCCCGCGCCACCGACCTGCGCCGCGCCGCCGGCCAAGCGGTCGGCGTGCCGACCCGGCACATGGTGTTCACCGGAAACCCGGGCACCGCCAAGACGACCGTCGCCCGCCTCGTCGCCTCCGTCTACGCGGACCTCGGGCTGCTCTCGTCCGGGCACCTCGTCGAGGTCTCCCGCGCCGACCTCGTCGGCTCCTACACCGGCCAGACGGCCCCGCGCGTGCGGGCCGCCGTCGAACAGGCCCTCGGCGGCGTCCTGTTCATCGACGAGGCGTACTCGCTGACCGGCGACGCCTACACCCAGGAGGCCGTCTCCACGCTCGTCCAGCTCATGGAGGAGTACCGCGGCGATCTGGTCGTCATCGCCGCAGGCTACGAGCGGGAGATGGAGGCCTTCCTCTCCGCCAACTCCGGGCTCGAATCCCGCTTCCCGAAGCGCATCGCCTTCCCCGACTACTCCGAGGACGAACTCGTCGAGATCTTCGCGCATCTCGCCGCCGCGGAGGGTCTCCAGCTGTCCGCGGACGTCCCCGCGCGCCTGCGCGACCTGCTCCGCGACGTGCCCCGCGGAGCCTCGTTCGGCAACGGGCGGCTCATGCGCAACCTCCTCGACGGCGCCCTCGCCGTCCAGTCCGAACGCCTCACGGCCTCGTCGGACGCGTCCGAACTGTCCACCCTGTCCGCCGCCGACCTGCAGCCGGCCAAGCCCGGCTCGTCCGACGAGGGACCGGGCCTGTACCTCTGACCCTGACTTCCGACCGCGCTCATCCGACCGCGCTCGGCGGCCGCCGTGCTCAGCGGCGGCCGCGCCGTATGAGGACGGTCACCAGGGCCGCCGCGTTGGGCATGCGACCTGGACAGCTGTCGAGCTGAACCGTTCGGGCGTGGACGGGGCCGGATCCGGACATCCGCATAAACGGAACGATCACTCGGAATAAGGGTAAAGATCTTGCGGTTGCAACCACCGTGCGAAAGCCCGCGATCCGGGTAGCACCCCCAGTCAACGACCCACGGAGGTGAACCGTGCCGAGCAGCATCCCCAGAACCCGCACCGGCCCCGTACGCGAACACCTGAAGACGACGTCGCTGCGCGCCCTCGCGGTCGCGGCAAAGCTGGAACGCAATCACGCCCAGGAGGGTCCACCGGGCAACGCGAACGGCCGGGTGGAGCGCGACGCAGAGCGTCGGACGCCCGACCCGGCCTGACCCCGTCCGTCCGGCCGGACCCCGGCCTGGCATCCGAGCCCCCGTGCATGCCACGGGGGCTTCGGCCTTTCTTCGGGAGGTCTGGGCGGGTCTCTAGGAAGTGGCCACGTCGAAGAGTGTGCGGACGGCGGCCCGCGCGCGTTCCGCGCCCACGTTGTCGACCATCGCGGTGAGGTGTTCCGCGCTGAGGACGGCCAGCAGCGCATGCGCCAGGGCGTCCCCATCGGCGACGATCTGGTCGAGCAGGATCGTCACGTGCCGATGCCAGAAGCCATAAGCGCCGATGCGGTACCGCGCACCTGGGGAAGCCGTTTCCGACATGCGGACCAGGGACAGGTGGGCCAGCACGTAATCCATGTAGGCGTCGGCGAAGGCGTGCAGACGTTCGGACGGGGAGACCGCCGAGCCCGCACCACCCGGCCCCAGAGGGGACGGGCCGGACAGGATCGCGTCCTGCAGGTCGCGTTCACGTTCGTCCAGGAGTGCCACGGCCAGACCCGCCTTGTCGCCGAACCGGCGGAAGAGGGTTCCCTTGCCGACTCCCGCAGCGGCGGCGACCGCGTCCATCGATACCGACGCGACACCGTGCCGGGCGAAGAGCGCCGCGGCGGCTTCGAGCACCTTCACCCGGTTGCGCGCGGCGTCCGCACGCTCCTTGGGCGGCGGCGTCCGCATCAACTCCAGGTCGACGCTCCTCCCGCCGGCCGGACCACGGTCCATCACCGCATCCCTCCCTCCGCACTAATCGGACTGTAGTCCTCTTATTTCGGTTTCGCCATACCCCTTGATCAATTGCTTTGCGGCGCACCTACCATCATCTGGCCATAAGCTTGCTGCAATGGCTTGCCGATGAGCCGGAAGTGACGGGGAGCGAGTGGCGTGACGGACAGGACGATGCCGGACGCCCTTCCACTGCGGTCGGGCGATCCGACCGAGCTGGGCGGGTACGAGATCCTGGGCCGCCTGGGCGAAGGCGGCCAGGGGGCGGTCTTCCTGGGCCGCCCCACCGGTGCCGCCCCGACCCTTCCCGCCGCGGACCACGTCGCCATCAAGCTGCTGCACGGCGGGCTCGCCGGGGACGACTCCGCCCGCGCGCGCTTCGTCCGCGAACTCGAAGTCGCCAAGCGCGTGGCGCGGTTCTGCACCGCACAGGTTCTGGACGCCGACGTCGTGGGCGACCAGCCCTACATCGTCAGCGAGTACGTGCCCGGCGTGTCACTGCATCATGTCGTGCGCACCGAGGGCCCGCGCACCGGCGGCGCGCTGGAACGGCTCGCCATCAGCACCCTGACCGCGCTCACCGCGATCCATCAGGCCGGGATCGTCCACCGCGACTTCAAGCCGCACAACGTGATGATGGGGCCGGACGGCCCCCGCGTCATCGACTTCGGCGTGGCGCGCGCGCTGGGCGCGGCCGGTGAGACGCAGAACGTCGGCACCCCCGCGTACATGGCGCCCGAGCACTTCACCGGCGGAGAGGTCAGCACGGCCTCCGACATGTTCGCCTGGGGCACGACCATGGCGTTCGCCGCCACGGGACGTCCCGCGTTCGGCAACGACGAGATGGCCACGGTCATGCACCGGATCCTGACCGGCGAGCCGGACCTCGGCGACCTGCCGAGCCCGATGCGCGAACTCGTCCTGGTGTGCCTGGCCAAGGAGCCCGCGCAGCGCCCCACCGCCCGCGAGGCTCAGGAACGCCTGGTCGGCGCGGCCAGCGGCTCGTCCTCGGCCGCGGCGCCCATCCAGCCGCTGCCCGCGTTCCCCGGAACTCCGGCCGAGACCCCCGGCGCCCAGTACGCGGGCACGCCGCCGAACTCGACGGACCCGCACGCCGCCCCGTCCGCCATGGCCGGTGCGGTGCTGCCGCCCGACCATGCCACGGACCCGTCCGGCGTCAGGCAGCAGACGGCCCCGCAGCCGCCGCCCTACGGCGAGCAGCCGCCCTATGGGCCCCAGCAGCCGCCCGGGGGCCACATGCCCGGGGCGCCTGGCATGCCCCCGCCGGCTCCCCCTGGGCCACCTCAGGCCCATGGGCCGAACGGCAAGAAGCGCGGACTGCTCGTCCCGATCGCGGTGGCCGCCGCAGTGGCGGCCATCATCGCGAGTGGCGCCGTCTGGGCCGCGACGAGGCCGGGCGACGACACGGGCAACAAGAAGCAGACCGTGGCGTCCGACCAGAAACAGGGCGCGCAGGGCGGTTCCGAGTCCGCGAACGGCGCCGGTGGCGAAGCCCAGAGTCCGACGAAGAAGCGGCAGCCGAAGACCGAACAGAGCCAGAACCCCGCGGACCCGAACTCGTCCCAGAAGCCCGGCACACCGCAACAGCCGGGAGCCCCGACACCGACGAAGAGCAGCGGCGGCGGAGGCGGGGGCGGAGGCTCCACGCCCGACAAGGAACCGCCCAACAAGTACAGCCCGCAAGCGGTGTGCAACAGCGGCGGCCATGGAAGCGGCTACTACGTGCAGCGCTCCCTGAGCGTCTCTGGCGGCACCGCCTACCTGCTCTACAACAGCTCCACCTACAACTGCGCCGTCACGATAAAGACGAAGAACGTGGGCACGAAGTCCTCGGTGTCGGTCTGGATCCAGAAGCAGGGCGGCAGCACGATCGCCGACAGCGGACAGTTCGCCTGGTACGCGGGACCGGTGTACGTGAAGGCACCCGGTGCATGCGTCCGGTTCGGCGGCAACGGCCGGTCCGCCCCCTACGGCAACTGCGGCTGACCCTCAAAGAAAAAGGCCACCCTCGCGCCTGGGTGGCCTCTGCTTCTGCTCTGATGGCGGTCGGGTCGACGTTCGGTACACCGGAGCCGACCCGCCGCGATTCGATTGGCCGCCGAGATCTTCGCCCTAGGAACTTCGTCGTCCCCCCTGCGGCGGGTCAAGCGGCGGCTGCTGGCGGTTTTCCTGGGGAGTTTCAGTTACGGGAGGCGATGAGATGATCGAAGTCGCCGTCCTTGGCTCCAAGGATGAGCGCCTCGATCTCGGGGCGGGTGTAGATGAGGGCGGGGCCGTCGGGATGACGAGAGTTGCGCATCGCGACCCGCCCGCCCGGCAGTTCGGCGATTTCAACGCAGTTCCCCTGGGAGTTGCTTCGCCGGGACTTCAGCCACCGCGCCCCTTGGAGGTTGGCGGCCGGCATCCCGTTGTCGTAGTAGTTCTGAAGCATCATGTCTCTCTGAGAAGATCACCGAGAAGCTCGACGGTGCGTTCGGGTGTCGCACTGTCGACGCACAGGCGTTCCATCGCCTGCAGATAGGTGTCGACGTCGTCGCGCTTGTCCAGGTACATCGCGCCGGTGAGGTTCTCGACGTAAACCACGTCCGGCAGGTCCTGCTCGGGAAAGCGCAGGATGGTGAACGCGCCCCCCTCGGCGGCGTGGCCTCCGAACCTGAACGGCATGATCTGGATGGTGACGTTCGGAAGCTTGGACATCTCGATGAGGTGCTCGAACTGGCCCCTCATCACCTCCGGGCCGCCGATGGGACGCTTCAGCGCCCCCTCGTCCACCACCGCCCACAGGCGCGGAGCTTCCGGACCTGTGAGGCGTTCCTGCCGTTGCATGCGGAGTTCCACGCGTTGGTCGATTTCGTGTTCGGCGGCTCCGGCGTTGCCCAGGCGGATCACCGCGCGCGCATACCCCTCCGACTGCAGCAGTCCCGGGACGAACTGCAGTTCATATGTGCGGATCAACGCCGCCGACTCCTCCAGGCCGACATAGGTCTGGAACCAGCCGGGAAGTACGTCGTTGTACCGGTGCCACCATCCGGGGGTGTTGGCCTCCCGCGCAAGCTGCAGCAGCGCCTCGCGTTCTGTCTTGTCGCTGACGCCGTACAACGAGAGCAGGTCGTCCACGTCTCGCTCTTTGAAGCTGACCCGTCCGAGCTCCAGGCGGCTGATCTTCGACTCCGACGCGCGGATGACGTAGCCGGCGTCCTGACGGGTCACACCCTTCTGCTCGCGCAGACGGCGAAGCTGCGACCCGAGCAGGATCCGACGAACCGTCGACCCGCTTCCCGGCGTCTCTGGAGTCACGCCCAACCTCCCGGCTATTCGGCGGACAGCGAACCTAGTGTGCCACTGGCCTCAGCGTCCTGCGGTTACCTCCGATCAGCTCGCGTGCATTCGCGCCACCCCACACCCTCACAACGCGGATGCACGTGCATTGGGCCTTGCATTCGCACGCTACGATGCGCAGGATAACGCACGAGACTTCCGAGCCACGGCTGCACAACGAGATCACTCTGCGGGGTCCGGTTGGAATGACGTCACGCCACGCGCACGACGACACGCGGTGGGAGCTCGGCCCCTTCGTGGGGCCGGCCGATCCGCACGGCCATGCCGGGTGCTCCACGCCCGTCCCGGAGTCGTCCGACCTGCCCCCGCGCCTGGACACGGCCGTGACGGCCCTGACCGAACTGCGCGGCCCGACGGTCTCGTTCACGGTCGAGCCCGATCCGGAATCGGTCACTGAGGCACGCCATTTCGCCGTGTCCCGGCTCACCGAATGGGGCGTGCCCGAACTCGCCGACGATGTCGGTCTCGTCGTCTCCGAACTCGTCACGAACGCATTGCGGCACAGCGGGGGGACGTTCCGCGGCCGGCCGGGCGACGACGTGCACCGCGAGGGCGTGTACGACGACCCGGCCGATCCGCTCGGCTCCGCACCGTCCGCCATCAGGCTGCGGCTCGGCCACCAGGCCCCCTGGCTCCTCTGCGGAATCATGGACGCGAGCCGGGCCGCGCCCCGCCGCAAGGAACCCGACTACATCGCCGAGACGGGCCGCGGCCTCCACCTCGTGGAATCGTTCAGCGTCCGGTGGGGTTGGCGCGCCATCCCGCAGGGCAAGGTCGTCTGGGCCCTGTTCCGTACCCCATGAAGGCCCGGACCGTTCCCGTCCTGCGTAACGACGTGCCATAGGGGTAACAAACGAGTTCCCACTAGTCTCGACGAGACGAGCGGCAGAGAGGAGCACCGGTGGACTTCGCCGTCGAGCATCGCGTCGAAAAGGGCCTCACGGTCGTGAAGATAAGCGGCGAGATCGACGTCTTCACCAGCCCCCGGCTGCGGGAAGCCCTGCTCGAGATCATCGAAAACGGCGGCGCGCAGCTGGTCATCGACCTCGGCGAGGTCACGTTCCTGGACTCCACGGGCCTCGGCGTGCTGGTCGGCATCTACCACCGGCTCCGCGCGCGGGACGGCTCGATGTCGTTCATGGGCGTCAACGACCGGGTACGCCGCGTCTTCCACGTCACCCAGCTCACCAAGATCTTCGTCCTGCACGCTTCCCTGGAGGAAGCCATCGCCGCCCACAACTCCCCGACCACCTGACCCCCCGCCTCCTCCCGAGCACCCCACCGCACCGCCGCCCCTCCAGCGGCCACCGCTCCCAGCGCCCAGGCACCCGCCGTCTTCCGTCCACGGGCGCGTTCTCCGGCACCCGATTCGTTGCGATCTCGTCCTTATACGGCCGGGTTTGGGTTGATTCGCCTCCGCGGGTTATCCACAGTTCGCGGGGGCGCGCCTCCGGCCGCGGGTACCCGGTACGGTGAGACCGAGATCAAGCCCGCCCGCCGCCTGGGCACGTCCCGCCGACGCGTGCGGTGCTGTCCGCCAGCCGACCCATCGAACGGACGGGAGCGCTCCGTGGCAGAACAGCCGCTGCATGAGCACACGCTCGGCAATGGCCTGCGCGTGGTGGTCTGCGAGGACCATGTCGTACCACTGGCCGCCGTGAACATCTGGTACGGGGTGGGCTCACGGCACGAGCGGGCCGGCCGCACCGGGCTCGCGCACCTCTTCGAGCACCTCATGTTCCAGGGCTCGGCGAACGTCGCCGAAGGCGAACACGCCGCGCTGCTGGAGAGCGCCGGCGCGGCGTTCAACGCCAGCACGTCGTTCGAGCGCACGAACTACTACGAGACGGTGCCGGTCAGCCATCTGGAGCTCGCGCTCTGGCTGGAGGCCGACCGGATGGGCACGCTGCCCGCCGCGCTCACCCAGGCCAACCTCGACAACCAGCGCGACGTGGTGAAGAACGAGCGTCGCCAGCGCTACGACAACCAGCCCTACGGGACGGCGTTCGAGCGGCTGTGCGCGTTGACGTTCCCGGAGCGCCACCCCTACGCGCACACCCCGATCGGCTCCATGGAAGACCTGGACGCCACCACGCTCGAAGACTGCGCGGACTTCTTCGCCACCTGGTACGCGCCGGGCAACGCGGTCCTGTCCGTCGTCGGCGACGTCGACCCGGAGAAGACCCTGAACGCGGTGGAGCGTTACTTCGGCGGGCTGCCCACCGGCCCCGAGAAGCCGCCCGCGCGGCCCGGCGACCTCGGGCCGCTGGGCAGTGTCCGCGGGGAGACGCTCGACGAGGACGTCCCGTCCCCCGCCTACTTCGCGATGTTCACGCTCCCCACCGACGGCGGCGACGACGTCGAGGCCGCCGAGCTGGCGGTCGAGATCCTCGGGGGCGGCTCCGGCTCCCGCCTCTACGACCGGATGGTGCGGCGCGACGAGATCGCCACCGAGGTGTGGGCCGGGGTGACGCGGCTGGCGTCCGGCCCGTCCCTGGCGATCGTGGACGCGATCGGACCGGAACCGGACAAGATCGCCGCCGTGCTGGACGAGGAGCTCCGGCGGTTCGCCGAGCACGGCCCGGACGCCGACGAGACCGCCCGCGCCACCGCGCAGGCCGAGCGCGGCTTCCTGGAGCAGACCGAAACCGTCACGGGCCTGGCCAACGCCCTGTCGCAGAACGCCACGCAGTTCGACGACCCGGCCCGCGTCTTCACCGCCCCCGGCCGCGCCGCCGCGGTGACCGGCGACGCGATCAAGGAGATGGCGGGCCGCTGGCTGGCGCCGGGCGCCCGCACCGCCCTGACCTACGGAGGCACCTCGTGAGCAGCGGCCTGGACCTGCAGCCCCGTCCCGTCCCCGGGCCCGTCCCGGCCTGGGCCTTCCCGGCCGGCACCGCGGGGCGTGTCCCGGCCGGCCCGGCGACGCTCCGCTGCCACCTGCCGGGACGCCGTCTCGCCGCGGTCCGGCTCGTCCTGCACGCGGGCGCGGGCCGTGAGCCGTCCGGTCTCGACGGCGTCGCGACGCTGGCGGCGCACGCGCTGACGGAGGGCACCGAGCCGGGCGGCGGCACCGCGCTGACCGCCGCGTTCGAGCGGCTCGGCGCCAGTTTCTTCGCGCACGCCGACCTGACCGCCCTGCGGATCGCGCTCGACGTCCCGACCACGCGGCTCGGCGCGGCCCTCGAACTGTTCTCCACGGTCGTGCGGCGGCCGGCGCTGGACGACTCCGACGTGCGGCGCCTCGTCCGCGAACGCCTGGAGGAGATCGCGCAGGAGGACGCCGACCCGGGATCGCGCGCCATGCGCGAACTGCGCGCCGTGATGTTCCCCGCCGACGCCCGCGCGTCCCGCCCGACCGGCGGCACCCGCACCTCGGTCGGCGCGCTCCAGGGTTCGGACGTCCGCGGCTTCTACGGCTCCGTGGTGCCCGCTGAGGCCACCGCGGTCGTCGCCGGTGATCTTTCCGGGGTGGACGCCGACGCGGCGCTCACCGCCGCTCTGGAAGGCTGGTCCGGTAGCCGCGAGCCGCTGCCGACCGCCGACCGGGTCCTGCCGGAGTCGGCCCCCCGGATCGTCGTCGTCGACCGTCCGGGCTCGGTGCAGACGTACCTCAGCTTCGGGCACGGCGTCCCCGACCGCTCCCACCACGACTGGCCGTCCCTCGCGGTCGCGTCGCACGTGCTCGGCGGCGGGCTCACGTCCCGGCTCAACGCGGTGCTGCGCGAGGAGAAGGGCTACACCTACGGCATGCGCGCGGGTCTGCTGCGGATGCGGCACTGCGGCCTGTTCATCGCGCAGGGCGCCGTCCACACCGAGGTCACCGCCGACGCCGTCGCCGACGCGCTGACCGAACTGCGCGGCATCGTGTCCCGGGGCATCGACGCCGACGAGCACGGTTCGTCCGTCCGCGCGCTGGCCGACCGGGCGCCCGCCGAGTACGAGACGGCCCGCTCCGTCGCCGCCGAACTCGCCGACGTGTCCGCCAGCGGCCTGGGCGCCGACTACCCGAGCGCCTACCTGGCCGCCGTACGCGCCTCCACCCCGGACGGCGTCGCCCGCGCCTACCGCAAGCACATCGACCCGGAGGCGCTGACCGTCATCGCCGTCGGGGACGCCGCGCAGATCCGCGAACCGCTGGAGAAGCTCGGCTACGCCACCGTCACCGTCACCGCCAAGGAGGAATGAGGCCTCCGGCCCACTCCTGAGCAAACCGGCGAGGTGCGAACTTCGTATCACGCCGGAGGAAAAGCCTCGGTATTCCGCTTCGCGGTGTGAACCGATGGCATGGTGGAGTAGGTCTAACTCGCGTCGGCCACAATGCGCGGGCTGACTGATGCGGGGAAACGTCCTCGCCGTCGGGAGAGGGGAACGGCCGTTGTCCTACGGGCAGATGGCGGGCGGCGGACCGTCCGTTGACACGATCCTGTCGGAGCCGAACTGCAAACCCGGCGGGGTCGTGGCGGGCAAGGTGCATCTGCGCGGCGGCGCCCAGGCCGTGGAGATCCGGCACGTGACGCTGGCGCTCATGCCGCGCATGCAGAACGGCTATGGCGGTGAGACGGCCGGGCCCGAGGTGTACCGGGGCGCCCTGACACGCGGTTTCCGGCTGGATCCCGCGCAGCAGCGCGACCTGGCGTTCTCCATCCCGCTGCCGTACGAGCTGCCGTTCACCACCGTGCTCGGCCACGAGCTCCCCGGCTTCACCATCGGGATGTGCACCGAGGTCGACGCGGCCGGCCAGCCCGACCCCGGCGACGTCGACCCGATCTCCGTCGAGCCGCTGGAGTCCCAGCAGTGGGTGCTCGCCGCGATCGCCCGGCTCGGCTTCCAGATCTCGAACGTGACGTTCGAGGCGTCCAAGCTGCGGGGCGTCTCCCAGCAGCTGCCGTTCCACCAGGAGATGCACCTCAACCCGCCGACGTCGTACCAGGGCCGGATCGACAAGGTCGGGCTGAGCTTCGTGGCCAGCCCCCGCAGCATGGCGTTCGTGCTCCGCGCCGAGGACCGCGACGCCCCGTCGGACGAGTCGTTCGGCGTCTTCCAGGTCCCGCACGCCGAGGCCGCCGAAACCGACTGGAACACCAAGATCAGCCAGTGGCTGGACGCCGCGGTCGCGTTGCCTCGCTCGTCCCGCCCCGGCTCCGCCCACGGCAGCCCCCCACCCCCTCCCGGCCAAGCGCCGTCCACTCCGGGCCAGATGACACCGCCCCCCGGTCAGATAACACCGCCTCCGGGCCAGGCTCCGCTGCCCCCTCCCGGCGGCCCCTCGACCTTCCCGCCACCGCCGCCGTCACCGGCGCAGCCCGCCGCCGCGTCCTACGGAGGCCCCGGCGAGTACGGCCGCCCGGGCAACGCGCAGTTCCCGCCGCCCGCACCCTCCCCCGGCCAGGCGCCCGCCCCCATGCGGAGTCCCGGCCACGGTCACGTGCCGCCCCCACCCGGTCCCGCCTACCCGCCGGGCCCGTCGCAGACCCCTCCGCCACCACCCGGCGGCGGCCCCGGCCACGCACCGGGAGGCCCGGCCTTCCCGCCGCCCCCTCCGGGCGCTCCGCCCGCCCACTCACCCATGCCGGGCCACAGCGCCCCGCCGCCGCCTCCCGGCCACACCCCACCCGGGCCGGTACCGCCCGGCGCCGCACCGTACCCGCCGCCGCACCACACCGGGCCGCCGCCACCCGCCCCGCCGGGCCCGGCGCCGTACCCGCCCGCGCCCCACGGCCAGCCGGGCCCGCCGCCCGCGCACGTCCATCACGGCTCCCCCGGCTACCACGGGCACCATGGGCACCGCGGCTACGGCGGCTACGGAGCCGCCGCGGCCGGTGTCGTCGGCGGAGCCGCCGCGGTCGGCGCCGCCGGAGTCGCGGGCGGCATGGCCGTCGGCTCGATGGGCGACGCGGCCGGATACGCGCAGAACGTCGCCGGCTACGTCGCGGGCGCACCCGTGGACGCGTTCGGCAACGCGATCGCCGGCTACGCGGGCCAGGCAGCCGGCGACATCGCCGGCAACATGGTCGCGGACGCCGCAGGCGGCGTCGCCGGCGACATGGCGGGCAACGTGGCGGGAGAGATCGCGGGCGGCGCCGCCGAAGTCCTCGGCGGCCTGCTGGGCGGCCTGTTCGGCTGACCCATCCCCACACCCGCGGCACCCCGGGACCGCCACCGACCCGCCGCGGCTCGCCCACCAGCCGAACCCGCCCGCGTCCCCGCGTCCGCCTCATCGCGGGTCCGAACGTGCCCGCGTGCGCGACCGGGCCCGGCCCCCGGCATCCGCGTCGCGACATCGACTGACAAGGCGGGCGGCGGTGCCCCTGCGGGCCATGGGAAATGCCAGGCCTTTTGGACGAGATCCGCCGCGTCCTCCGCCAACACGGCCGCGGATGGTTATCGTCGAAAGCGCAGCCCGCCTTCCGAGGAGTCACATGACCACCGTGATCCTGGTCCTGCTCTGCCTTGCGATCGCCGGACGGGAGTTCTACCTGGCGTCCGACAAGCGGCTCCCCCGCGCGCAGGCGGAACTGCGTGACCTGCGCAACCAGCTGTCCGAACTCGCGCGGCGGCACGAGGCGCTCAGGACGGTGGTCGATGAGGCGACCGAGCCCGCCGGCATCACGATCCCGCCGCCGCAGCCCGAGAGCCCGCCCGCCGACGTCCTCGACAGGCTGGAGTCCGTCACCGGCCGGGTGGACCGGCTGGAGAAACAGCTCGGCGACATCTCCGAGGAACTGGCGGGCGTCGACCTCGACCGCGACGCCCAGCGCGCCCTGGCCCGTTCGCTGGACGCGGTGGAGCAGGACGTCCTGGATCTGCATCGGGAGATGCTGGACCGTCTCGACCGCGACGAGGGCGTCGTCACCGGCGTCCTGCTCAGCGAGGAGGGTGAGGCCGAGGCGCTGCTCGCCGACGCGTACGAGCGGTGCGCCGCCGAGTACGGGCTGCGGGCCCGTGTCCGCGACCGGCGTTCCGCGCAGGCCACGGGCACCTACCGGGGGACGGTGTACTACCTTTCGGGGCGGCGCCCGGAGGTGCTCGCCGAGGACATGTTCACCTACGTCCGCGGCCTGTACGACCCGCGGGACTCGTCCGCCCTGAGCGCGCTGCTCACCGAGCTGGCGGCGCTGCGCGGCGGCGGCGTCGTGCAGTTCGGCCCGTTCACCGCGGTCAGCACGCAGAGCGCCCTGGTCTGCGGCGTCCTCCCGGAGGAGAGCACGCCGCCGACCGAGCCCTGGCAGCTCGTGGATCATCTCCGCGAGCTTTCGCCCGACCGGCAGAGCGACCTGTCCTGGCTGCGCTCCGACGACTGATCAGGGCCGGACGAACCGCGGCGCGCCCTCCGTCCGGTCCACGCGGAACGCCAGCAGGCACCGGGGCACCCGGGCCGCGTCGATCTGCAGGCACAGCCCGAGCCCGAGGTCGGGGTCGACGAGGACGACACGCCGCAGTGCCCACAGCGCCCGGCGGACCCGGGCCCGTGTCTCCGGACGCGCCGCCTCGTGCAGGGTTCCCGTGACCACCTGGCCCGCGTACCGCCACAGGGCGGCCGAGTCCAGCACCCGCACGCCCGCGGACGTGAGGTTCACGACGATCACGACGCCGCTGTCGTCGTCCTCCGCCACCGGCGGCACCGGCAGCGCACCCTCCCCCGGCAGGTCGCGCGGCGCCCGCGGACCGCCCACGGCACGGTGGTACCGCAGCGGATCGAGGGTGTCGATGACGAACGCCCCCGCGTAGGGCCGTGACGCGCGGGGACGCCCGGGCCGTTCCCGGATCGGTGTCCGCGCGGTCCGCGCGCCCAGGTGGGCGCTGAGGTCGAACACCATCCCGGCGTCGTCGAGCCACGCCGGAACCCCGAGCTTGGCCGCGGCCTTCCGGTCGAGGGCGTCCATCGTCCGCCACAGCTCATCGGTGCGGCGGGAGAGCGTCGCCGCCATCCCCAGCCCGGGGAAGGCCCCCTCCAGCACCGCGAGCGTCGCCCGCCACGTGGTGCTCCCCACGAACTCGGCCACGAACGCGTCCGCGAGCGACTTGCGGCGCCCCGGATCCGCCATCGGCCCCGGCCGCACCGGCGGCGCCGCCACGTCCGGCTTCGTCCGCGACGGCGGCTCGGCCGACAGCCCCTTACCCGGCAGGAAAGGCTTGTCGCCGGTGCGCTCATGCCGCCCGGCCGGTGATTCACGCCGCCCGGCCAGCGGGTCGTGCGGCGCCCACGCCGGGGATGGCTCTGGCCCGGGGGTGCCCGGCTGCGGCGCGGTGCCCGGCTCGCGCGACCGCCAGGTGGCGGGCGGCTCGGACGGCGGGGTGCCCGGTGTGGAACCGGGCGGCGCACCACCGGCGTCCGACGGCGGCTCGCCGGAAGACGGGCCGCCGGCTGTCCATGCAGGCGGCGTCCCGGACTCCGGCGAAGTCCCGCCTGAAGGCGCCTCGGGCTCGCGCGGCCGCCATGGTGCGGTCGGTTCGGGCGGCGGCCCGGCTTCTGGCCGGGCGGGCGGGACGTGCGGTTCCCAGGACGGGGGCGACTCGGGCCGCGGGGCGCCTGACGGAGCGCCACCCGAGGTCGGACCGGGCTGCGGCGCGACGCCGGGCTCACGCGGCCGCCAGGCGGCGGCCGACTCGGATGGCCGAGCAACGCCGGCTGAGGGGCCGGCCGCGGCGGCCGGTGGGGCGGGTGGAGCAGTGGTCTCGGGAGGGCCGGGTTCGGTGGCCGGTGGGGTGGGGGGTTGCCAGGACGGAGGTGGCTCGGGCCGTGGAGGTCCCGCTTGGGCGGGGGGTTGGTCTGTGGGCGCGTGTGGTGTCCATGGCGCGGACGACTCGGGCCGCGGGCGTCTGGGTTGTGACGGGGGCGTCGGCGTGTCAGCAGGTCGGCGGCGGGGGGACGGAGCGGTGCCGGGAGCGCGTCGGAGGGGCTCGGGTGGCGGGGCGCCCGATGGGGGTGTTGCGCCGGGGGGAGGGGCCGGCTGGTGGGGGGTCCAAGGCGGGTCGTTCGCGGGGGCCTCCTCCGGGGGTTGGACGGGGACCCAGTCGGAGGGGGGCTGATCTTCCTGGGGGGCGGAGCTTCTGCCCGCCACGTGGACGTCTTCCGGGTAGGGGCCGGGACGCGGCCGGGGGGCGGCGTCTCCGGGCTCCGGGGGGCCGGGGTCCTCGGGTTCGGGGCTTGGACGGTCGCGCGGGCCGAATCTCACTTGTCGATCCTGCGCTCAGATCAAGATCATCGGCAAGGTCATCGGTGGCTTTCGGGCGTGCCGAAGAGGGCGGCGCACAGGGATTCGAGGCGGTCCGGGCCGTCCTCGGCGGGCCGCACGGTGAGGACGGGGGTCTCGCCGGTGTCGAGGCGCAGGCGGACCGACACCTCCCGCCGCATCGGCTCGTCGGTGCCCTGAGCGGCGGCGATGTCCCGCAGCCCCACGGAGACGATCTCGGGGATGTCGACGACGAGGGGCTGTTCACCGGCGGGGAGTTCGTCCAGCCAGAGGTCGAGGACGCGGCGGGCGAGGCCGTTGAGGAGGCGTCCCCACGGTTCCACGAGCGCGGGCGGAACATTTTCGGTCTGCAGTTCGGGGAGCCCGAATCTGGCCAGGCCCTTGGTGGTGAAGAAGAAGCCGCGCGGGCCCGAGGTGTGCGGGAGCAGCATCCAGTCGGTGAGCCGGAAGGCGCCGTCCGGGCCGGGGAGGGAACGTTCGATGTGGCCGGCGGGGAGCACCCGCGGGGTGAAGACGTCGATCACGGGGGCGGTCAGCGCGGCCCCGACGGCGCCGGCGACGGCGCGGGCGGACCATTCGTGCGCGGGTGGGCGGCCGGGACGGTACGCGGCGCTGACGGCGAGCAGGTGCGCGGCGCCGGCGATGGCGGTGAGGTCGGACGGATCGGCCCCGTAGGCGGCGAGGAGTTCGCCGGGCAGCGGCGGGAAGTCGCCGGCGGGACGCTGGTCGAGGGTGAGCATGGGGCTGTCGAGCATGCCGAGGACCAGGTCGCGGAGGGGCGGCCGGGTGCGTCGCGTCACCTCGTCGTGGGACAGTCCGGCCGGGTCGGCGATCGGCGTGGGGAGCGCCACGGCGTAAGTGCCGTAGAGCGTCTCCGGGACCGGCAGCGTCAGATTCTGCCCCAACTGGTTCCCCCGGTGGCCTCGATGGACGAAAGGGCTCTCCATCGATCAGAGCCGACGGGAACGGTGGAAACCATCCATCGCAACGGGACATTTACCTCACAAGGCCGCGATGCGGGCCCATGACCACGCACATCAGCGCGGCAGCGGATGTTCGAACCAGACGACCTTTCCCCGCTCGGTGCGGTGCGTTCCCCAGCGCGCGGCGAGGTGGCTGACGAGCTGGAGTCCGCGGCCCGACTCGTCGGTGGCGTCGGCGTTTCGGAGGCGGGGCAGGTCGGCGCCGTCGTCGTAGACCTCGCAGAGCAGGCTCCCGCCCTTGATCACTCGGAGTCCCATGGATCCGGCGCCGTGCACGAGGGCGTTGGTGACGAGTTCGCTGACGAGCAGTTCGACGGTGTCGGCGAGCGGTTCGAGGCGCCAGTCGGCGAGCCGGCCGGCGACCTGCGTCCGGATCCAGGGGACGGTGCTCGGCCGCGGTTCCAGCCGTTCCCAGACGGAGACGTCGTCCTTCGGGATCCCGTCGAACCCGACCGCCACGATGGCGATGTCGTCGGCGGGGGTGGACGCGGCGAGGGTGTCGAGCAGGGTGTCGCAGGTGCCGTCGAGATCGGCCGTCGCCCCGGTGAGCCGGCCGCGCAGTTCCTCCAGCCCCTGTTCGACGTCGCGGTCGCGGCGCTCCAGGAGGCCGTCGGTGCACAGGATGAGCTGCGACCCGTCCTCGACCTGCACCTCGACCGCCTCGAACGGCTCGCCGCCGACGCCGATGGGCACACCGGACGGGACGGTCAGGATGCGGCTTTCGCCGTAGGCCGACACCAGGACGGGCGGGACGTGCCCGGCGTTGGCGAGGGTGCATCTCCGTTCGACGGGGTCGTACACGGCGTACAGGCAGGTGGCGAGGTAGTCCTCGCCGAGCCGGCGGGCGAGGCCGTCGAGCTGGCGCAGGAGCCGCGCGGGCCGCATGTCCTCGGCGGCGAGGGTGCGGACGGCGGTGCGCATCTGCCCCATGATCGCCGCTGAGGTGAGGCCGTGGCCCATGACGTCGCCGACGACGATGCCGAGCCGGCAGCCGGGCAGCGGGATGGCGTCGAACCAGTCGCCGCCGACGTTGACGGCCTGTTCGGCGGGCCGGTAGCGGTAGCGGACGCGCGCGCCCGCGACGTCCGGCGGATCGTCGGGCAGCATGCTGTGCTGCAGTTCCTCGGCGACCTGCACCTCGCGCCGGTACAGCCGGCCGTTGTCGATGCACAGCGCGGCGCGGCGGGCCAGTTCGTCGACCATGGCGAGGTCGAGTTCGCCGAATCCGGGACGGTCCGGTTTGCGGATCAGTTTGAACGTCCCGAGCACCCGGCCCCGGGCGATCAGCGGGACGATCAGCAGCGCCCGGCCGGTGAACAGCGGCCGCAGGTCGCGGGCGCCGAAGGAGGCGGCGATCTCGGCGGCCCGCCGGGGGCCGACGTGCGGGATGTGGACGGGACGCCCGGTCCGCATGGCCTGCACGAACGGCGAGGAGGACGACAGGAGCAGCGCCTCCCCTTCGGGGACGAGGTCGTCCCAGCGTCCGGACTCGTCGTTGTGGACGACCGCGACGCGGCGCATCTGCGTGGTCTCGTCGATCTCGTCGACGGGTGGCGCCGAGTCGGCGACGACGCGTTCGAGCAGTTCGATGGCGGCGAAGTCGGCGAGCCGCGGGACCAGCACCTCGGCGAGCTTCCTGGCGGCCTGCAGGTGGTCGAGCGAGCTGCCGATCTGCTGGCCGGCCTCGCCGAGGTAGGTCAGCGGCTCCCGGACGGCCATGGTCTCCCAGCCCTTGTCGGTGCCCGGGGGCGCGTGGGGCGCGGCCGGGCGCGATGCATGGGGCGGGCGGATCCAGTCGTCCTCCCGGTGCGGGCGGACCTCCTCGGGCGGAGCGGGTTCGGGCCTGGGCGCCGGGGCCGGTACGGGGCGGGGCGGCGGGGCGGTCTCGGGCCGGGGCGGCGGGACGGGCCGCGCGTCCATGTGCGGGACGATCGGCAGCCGGACGGTCAGCCCGAGCGAGACCGCCGGGCAGCCGAGGTCGAGCACCCGCGCGGCGATCTCCTCGGCCGCGGCCGGTTCCATCGCGGGCAGCAGGTCGGCGAGCCGGGCGGCGAACGGGCCGGAGGCGGGCCCCGGCGAGGTGGCCAGCGCGGGCTCGACCCGCAGCAGCCGTGCCCCGGCGGCGCGCCGGGCGGTGCCGTCGGGCGGCGCGACGGGCAGGTCGCCCATGGTGACGCCGGGGCCGTCCTCGCGGAGCCGGCGCATGTCGGCGGCCAGCGCCAGGACCCGGACGTCCTGGCCGCCGGGGTCGGGCCCGATCGGGTAGACCCACCAGCCGACCTCGGTGGGTTCGCCGTTGTCGACGCGCGGCAGGGTGCAGGCTCCGCACCAGACGTGGCCGAAGACCTCCGGCTCGAAGGCGCCGCGGTGTTCGCGCGGGAGCCGCAGCAGCGAAGCGGGCGGCCGGCCCACGGCCTGGTGCCGTCCGGCGCCGAACAGCCGGGCGGCGGTGTCGTCCCAGTGACTGATGCGGCCGCGCCCGTTCAGGGTGATGGCGGTCATCCGCGCCACACCCAGCAGCTCGTCGACGACCATCTGGTCCCCCTCCCCGGAGCGAAGGACGCTCGGCGCTCTCGGCGACTCCTGGTAAAGGGAACGTTACCTGGCGTAAGAAGATCACGCTGGCGGTCTGGGGAAGTCGGTCCGGCCGGAGGGCGGAAGCACACACGGACGCGGCCGCCAAGCCGGTGACCGAATGCGGCATAGGTCCCTAATGCCCCATTGACACCCATCATTCCCCGGCAGACGATCACGCAACCCCCGTTCGTGATCCCTGCAGGGAGGCGCAATGCCGCGCACACTGTTCCGGCATCGAAGACTCACCCCCATCCTCGCTGCCGCCGCGCTCCTGATCGGAACGCTGGCGGCGCCCCCCGCCGCCGCCGCCCCCGGCCCCGCGTCCCCCGGCGCGGCCGTGAGCGTCTACACCGCCGAGCTGAACACCGCCCAGGTCGAGCTGCTGAACGGTTCCGGCCTCGACCACGAGGACGTCCGTGTCACCAAGGGCGCGAAGAAGGGCACCGTCCGCGTCGAGGCCGTGATGAGCGCACCCCAGGCCGCCGCGCTCAACAGTCAGGGCCTCGGCCTTACGGTGAAGGCCGGCGGCCAGGACGCCCGCGCGCGCACGAAGGCCGCCGCCGACGGCGTGTTCCGCCCCTACAGCGGCCCCGGGAACATCCGCGAGGAACTCCTCAAGGTCGCCTCCGACAACCCCTCCATCGCGACCGCCGTGGACATCGGCAAGAGCGGCGAGGGCCGGCCGATCACCGCCGTCAAGGTCACCAAGGACGACGGCAAGGACGACAGGGGACGGCACAAGCGCCACAAGAAGCCCGTCGTCGTCTACCAGGCGGCCCAGCACGCCCGCGAGTGGATCACCCCCGAGATGGTGCGCCGGCTGCTGCACCACTACGTCGGCGGGTACGGCGCGAACGCCGAGATCACCAAGATCATCGACACGACCGAGCTGTGGTTCATCCCGGTCGTCAACGTCGACGGGTACGACCTGACGTTCGAGGACGGGTTCCGGCTCTGGCGCAAGAACACCCGGGACAACAACGGCGACGGCCAGATCACCGGCGTCGACGGCGTCGACCTGAACCGCAACTTCCCCTACAAGTGGGGCTACGACAACGAGGGGTCCTCGGACCAGCCCTCCAACCAGACCTACCGGGGCCCGTCGCCCGCCTCCGAGCCGGAGACCCGGGTGCAGACGGAGCTCTACAAGAAGCTCCGCCCCGCCTACCTGATCAACTACCACTCGGCCGCGGAGCTGCTGCTGTACGGCGTGGGGTGGCAGACCCTGACCCACAGCCCGGACGACGTGATCCATGAGGCGCTGCTGGGCGACATCGACAACCCGGCCGTCCCTGGCTACACGCCGCAGCTGGGCGCCCAGCTCTACACCACCAACGGCGACACCGACGGCCAGGCCGACAATGTGCACGGCGCCCTGGCGATCACGCCGGAGATGGCGACCTGCGCCTCGGCCGCGGAGTCCGACCCGGACGACGAGTGGGAGCCCGGCGACTGCGGCAGCGGCTTCGAGTTCCCGGACGACGAGACGCTCATCCAGAAGGAGTTCGAGAAGAACATCCCGCTCGCCCTGTCCGCCGCCAAGTCGGCGGACAACCCGGACGAGCCCGTGTCCCCCGTCGGACGCACCGCCCCCGCCTTCAAGACCGACGCGTTCGGCACGTCCTACGGCCACTCGCAGGAAGTGGCCTCGGTGATCCGCAGGTCACTGCGCCACAAGACGCTCAACTACCGGATCAACGGAGGGCGTGCGCACAGCGACCGGGTGCGCGAGTGGCGCGGCGGTGAGCGGTACGGCGACGAGAACGACACCTACTACGGAGAGTTCCGCGGGGAGGTCAAGCGGCAGCGGCCCGGCGACGAGGTCGAGGTGTGGTTCACCGGCTGGGAGGGCCGGAAGCGCGTCGAGAGCGAACACTTCACCTACACCGTTCGCGACCAGAACAGGGCGGACGTCCTGGTCATCGCGGACGAGGACTACACCGGCGTCAACCCGACCTACCCACCCGGGACGGACAGGCCCCGGTACGCCGAGCAGTACGCCGATCTCGTCAAGGCGGCCAGGCACAAGCCGCTCATTTGGGACATCGACAAGGACGGCGTCCCGCACGACCTCGGCGTCCTGAAGCACTTCAAGGCCGTCGTCTGGTACCTGGGCGACAACCGCCTCACCCAGGACGAGGCCGACGAGCCCCTGCGGACCGTCATCGGCGACTACCCCGACTCACAGGTGGCCGACCGGGCGAAGGACCTGCTCCTGAACGTCCGCTCGTACCTCAACGAGGGCGGGAAACTCGTCCACACCGGCGAGACGACCGGATACTACGGACCGCTCAGCCAGGCGAACGGCGGCGGCATCTACTACGGCCTGAAGGGTCATCCGGAGCAGCCGTGCGTGATCACCACGAGCTTCCGTGACGACTGCGAACTGCTGTCGGACGACTTCTTCCAGTACTACCTGGGCGCGTACGACAGGCAGCGCATCGGGGCCCCGACGGAGTTCACCGGTACGAAGTGGCCGTTCAACGACGTCACGGCGGGACTCCCCGGAACCGCGACCAACCCGCTGAACGAGACGAGCGGTTTCCAGGTCACCTCCACCGTGCTGCCCAAGGACGACTTCCCGCAGTTCAACAGCTGGAAGCTCGGCGACTACGCGGGCGCCGCCGCGCCCACCGAACCCGTCGAGGGCGAGTGGTACGTCGCCGGACCCCACCAGGACTCCACATGGCGGCGCCTGACCCGGACGATCGACCTGTCCGAGGTCACCGCCGCGCAGGCCCCGGCCCTGCAGGCCCAGCTCTCCTACAGCACCGAGACGGGCTTCGACAACATCATCATCGAAGCGCACACCGCCGGCGGCGACGACTGGACCACCCTGCCCGAGAAGAACGGGCGGACGACCACGACCGTCCCGGAACAGTGCGAGCAGGGCTACTACCTCGACATGCACCCGTTCCTCAACCACTACCTCACTGGAGGCAACCCCTGCGGCAACACCGGATCGTCCGGTGAGTGGAACGCCCTCACGGGCAACTCCAACGGCTGGGTTCCCGTCGCGTTCGACCTGTCCGACTACGCGGGCAAGCAGGTCGAGGTGTCCATCTCCTACGTGAGCGACCCCTTCACCGGCGGAACCGGGCTGTTCATCGACGACACCAGGCTCACCACGTCCGGCGGTGAGATCGACGCCGAGGGCTTCGAAACCGGCCTCGGCCCCTGGGCCATCCAGGGCGCCCCCGAAGGAAGCCCCGGCAACGCCGAAGAACTCGTCCGCGCACAGGCCCTGATCGACTCCGTCTCGTCGGTCGCGACCAGGGACAGCATCCTGTTCGGCTTCGGGCTTGAGCAGGCGGACCCCGCAGACCGGCGGGCCCTGATGGCCAGGGCCCTGAGACACCTGATCCGCTGACCGTCCCGTCCCCGGGAGCCCCGGTCGCGCCGGGCTCCCGGGGACCCTCATGTCCCCGCCGGCTCCCATCGGCCCATACCGCTCGATCATCACTGGCGGGGACGACACGCCACGGGGTGTGACGGACGACACTCGGCCGCACGCAACCATTTGGACCCTTCCAGGCGTCTTACATAGCAGGAAGACCACCGACGGGTGGGAAGCGCCTGATCGAGCTTGGCCCGCGACGTCCCGGATGACGGGGTCGCCCTGGCATCGCTGACCCGCGCACACCCCTTGGCCCACCCTCCATGCGCGGCCGAGAACCCTCCGAACCCGTCGGGAACGGTGGCACGTACCACTTGAACGGGGGGCGGTTCGTCCGCCCGGTCCGCGCGTGCCCCCGAACACGCGCCAGCAACCGGCCCTTTCTCGCTGGGCCACTACCTACGGGGAGCGACGATGACCGCTGTGACCACGCCTGTCCGCCGCAACGCGAGCCGCGACGCGGGCGGCGCCGCGACAGCCGACAACACGCGGCGCTACGAGCGCGACGTCCTGCCGCTCGCCGACCCGCTGTACGCCAGCGCCGTCCGCATGACCCGCAACACCGCCGACGCCGAAGACCTCGTCCAGGAGACCCTGGCCAAGGCCTACGTGAACTTCCACCAGTTCCAGGAAGGCACGAACCTCAAGGCGTGGCTGCACCGCATCCTCACCAACAACTTCATCAACACCTACCGCAAGAAGCAGCGCGAGCCCCAGCGCGCCGGCTCCGAGGAGCTGGAGGAGTGGCAGATCGCGCGGACCGAGGCGCACTCGTCCGGTTTCCGGTCCGCCGAGTCCGAGGCGCTCGACCGCATCCCCGACTCCGAGGTCATCACCGCCCTGCGCGCCCTGCCGAAGGACTTCCGGGACGCCGTCTACCTCGCCGACGTCGAGGGCTACGCCTACAAGGAGATCGCCGAGATGATGGGCACGCCCATCGGCACGGTCATGTCCCGCCTGCACCGAGGCCGCAAGCAGCTCCGCGAAGCCCTCTCCGACCACGTGCTCGCCGCATAGCCGTCCGGACTCGATCCCGCAGTTGCCCCGTGACTGCGGGATCGGCCATTTTCCTGCACGATCAGTTACTTTGCGGATACTCTGAGAGATTGTCGATGCCCTTTCGCCCTCGACCCCCTCGGAGTATCGATGCCGAACCTCGCCACCGGCGTCATCGCGGGTGCGGTGATCGCCCTCATGCCGGCGGTTCCTTCGGAGCCGGAGACCTCCCTCCGGCTCACCCTCACCCATCCGGACCGCGCCACGACCGGCGGCAGGAGCGTCACGCTGCGTTGCGAGCCGCCGGGAGGCGAGCATCCCGAGGCGGCGCGGGCCTGTTCGGAGCTGAGCGAATCCGGCGGCCGGTTCGCCCACGCGCCGGACGGGCGGATGTGCACCGCGGTCCACTCGCCGGTGATCGCCCAGGCGAAGGGGCGGTGGCACGGAAAGCCTGTACGATTCCGGGCCGAGTACGGCAATGATTGCGCCATGCGGTCGCGCACCGGAACGGTCTTCGCCTTCTGACGGGTAAGTCGGGGCGACGGCCGATAGCGGAACCGTCCGAATAGGCGCGCCGACCGTGGGTAAGGCGCGCACACGGGCCCGCGCGAGCCGCCGGCAATTCGGAAGGATGTGCGTGCGATGCCACCAAGGGTCAGCGACGTGATGACGGCGGCTCCGCAGACGCTGCCGTTGGACGCGACGCTGTACGAAGCCGCCCGGATCATGCGGGACAAAGGAATCGGCGACGTGCTGGTCACCTACGCGGGACGGCTATGCGGCGTGGTCACCGACCGCGACATCGTGGTGAGGGCCGTCGCCGAGAGCCGCGACACGTCGCTCACCCCTCTCGGCGACGTGTGCACGGCGGAGCTGACCACCGTGCGTCCGGACGACGACACCGGAACCGCGGTCCGGCTGATGTGCGAGCAGGCGGTCCGGCGTCTGCCCGTCGTGGACGCCGAGCAACGTCCGGTCGGCATCATCTGCATCGGCGATCTGGCCATCGCCGACGGTGACGTCGGCCCCCTCACCGAGATCAGCAAGGCCCCGGCGAACAACTAGGCCCCCGCCCCCGGCGTCGTCCATCCCCCGATCAGCCCCGATCGAACGAGCCCTCCGACCTGAGCCGTCCCGTTTCATCGAGCAGCCCGTCCCTACGAGCAGTCCAGGCCCTCCCACCACGAAGCAGCAGCGTCCTGGCACTACTAGCACTGGGGACTTCGATGAACCGTGGACACTACGGCAGGGGAGCGGGCCAGGCGCCGCCGACGCCGGAACCCGCGACGCAGGATAATCTCGGAGGGGTGACGCCCACCGAAACGGTTCTGACGGACCAGCTCGCGTTGGAGATCGCCCGGCTGGGCATGGTCGGGGAGTCCTCCGACATCGGCACCCTGCACCGGGTGACGGAGCTGGCCTCGCGCGCCATCCCCGGATGCGCGGGCGCGGCGAGCGTGCGCTGGGCCCTCCCCGGAGGGGGCGGGAACGATCCAGGCGCCGCGCTCGGCGTTCCGCCGGACGCCGCCCAGGACGTCCCCAGCATCCCCAGGCAGAACACGCGGCCGGACGGTGCCCGGTCCGGAGTCCCGGTGCCCGAGGAGGCACGGCCCGAGCCGCTCGCGGCGGCGGCCAGCCATCCCGATCTCGCCGAGGTCATCGAGCGGCAGCTGTCCCGCGGCCACGGGCCGATCTTCGACGTGGTCCTGGACCGGCGGGCGCTGACGTCCGAGGACATCCTCGCCGAGACCCGCTGGCCCGAGGCGATGGCCGACATGCTGCGCCGCGGGGTGCGCTGCTTCACCACGACCCCCCACCTGAACCCGCCCGTCCTCGTCACGCTCGCCCTGTTCGGGGTGACGCCCAAGTCGCTCGGTTCCGGCCGGCACGCGCTCGCGTCCCTGCTCATGGCCCAGGGCAGCGCCGCGGTCACCAACACCCGGCAGTACGACGACGTGCACCGCACCGCCGTGCAGCTGCAGGAGGCGGTCGAGGCGCGCGCCGTCGTCGACCAGGCGAAGGGCATCCTCATGCACGCGCTGGGGTGCGACGCCGACAAGGCGTTCGCCGAGATGCGCCGCATCTCGCAGACACGTCACGTGAAGCTCACCGCCCTCGCCCAACGTATCGTCGGTCAACAGGGGCTTCCCTGAATCATGAATCTAGGCGCGCGGGGGTGAGGCGCATAGGCTGCGGACAGCCGGGCCCAGCAGGGCCGGGCCGTTGCGCGACTCGACGAACCTGGTCCGGTCGGCCCGGGGCGAAAGCCGACCCGGTTCCACCGCACGACGCGGACGAGAGGGTGACCAGATGCACGATCAGCCCGACCAGCTCGAACCCGAGACCCTGATGCGGGAGATCTCGGACCTCGAAGGGCGCATCGGCGAGCTGCGCCAGGCCGCCGGCGTGCCCGAGCCCGACCTGCGGGCCACGCTGGACGCGGCCCTGGTCGAGCTGGAGCTGGCGCTGACCGTGCTGCGGACGATGGGCACCGAGCACACCGGCGAGCAGGGCGGGTCGACCGCGAGCGAGAACGAGCGGCGGGTGCTTCGCACGGTCTTCCAGGACGCCCCGGTGCCGCTGTTCGTGCTGGACCGCAACACGAGCGTCCGGCGCGTCAACCGGCAGGCGGCGGCGCTGCTCGGCACGTCCGCCGGTTACGTGTCGGGCAAGCAGTTCACGGCGTTCTGCGACATGGCGGGCCGTGCGGCCGTGCGGTCGCAGCTGGCCGCGGTCGTCCGGACGGGAGGGCGCCGCCGCGTCCCGGTCCGCTTCCTCGGCCGCGACCACCCGGTCGACGCCGTGGTGACGCTGGCCCGCGTGTGGATCCGCGGCGAACCGGACCCGATGGTCGTGGTGGCCGCCGGTCCGGCGAACACTCCCACCGATGACCAGGCCCCGCCCGACGGGCGGGGGAAGACCGGACGGGCGGCGTCCGGCCGGACGGCGTCGGCCAAGGTCGCATCGGCCCAGGCGGCGCCCGCACAGGGGGCGTCCACACAAGGTGCGTCCACACGGGCGGCGTCCGTACGGGCGGCGTCCACTCGACCGGCGTCCCCGCAGGCGGCGCCCGCCCTGGACGGGCCCGCTCACACGAGGACGGCTCACGGCGCCCAGCCCGACGATGAGGCCGTCGCGACGATCGTCCACCGGATGGACGTCCTCGCCACCGCCAGTGAACTGCTGCTCGACGAACCGGTCTTCAACGAGACCGTGGCGGTGCGGCGGTGCGCCCGGCTGCTGGCGGCCGAACTGGCCGACTGGGCGTTCATCGACCTGACCGGCCCGAACGGCGGCCCGGGCGCGTCCTCCCCGGCCGGGGCGCACGCGGCGGGCTCGGCACCGCCGCTGCGCCGCCAGGTCGTGATTGGCCCGGAGGACGAGCATTCCGTCGAGGCCGCACGGATGCTGGAGGAGGTGGAGCCCGCCCAGGGCAGCCTGCCCCACACCGTCTTCGTCACCCGGCAGAGCGCGCTGCGGCCGCACGTGGAGAACCTCGACGTCCTCGGCGTGTGCCCGGACGGCCAGCCCGTCTGCGGAAAGATCGGCGCGACGTCGGTGCTGAGCGTCCCGATCGAGGACGGCGACCACGCCATCGGGACGATCACGCTGGCGGCCAGCGGCGAGTACGGCCCGTTCGACCTCATGGACCTCGGGGTCGTCCAGCGCCTCGGACGCTACCTGGCCCTGGTGATCCGGGCGGCGCGGCTGTACCGGCGCCGAGCCGAGGTCGCCGAGACGCTGCAGGCGGGGCTGCTGCCGAAGTCGCTGCCGGCCATTCCCGGTGTGCGCGTGGCCGCGAAGTATCTGACGGCGACGCACGGCTCGGAGGTCGGCGGCGACTTCTACGACGTGTTCCGCACCGAGAACGGCTGGGGCCTGATCCTCGGCGACGTGTGCGGGAAGGGCGAGGACGCGGCGGCCGTGACCGCGACGGCCCGGCACTGCGCGCGGCTGGCGGCGCGGTGGAAGGCGCACCCGGGGGACGTCCTGGGCATCGTGAACGAGGCCCTGCTGGACGAGGACCGGTTCGTCACCGCGGTGATGGCCGGGCTGACCCTGGAGACCGAGCGGGTCGTCGTCACCCTCGGCACCGCGGGCCACCCGCCCGCGATCGTCGTCCGCGCCGACGGGGTGATCAGGTCGGCGTCGCGCGGCGGTGTCCCGCTCGGCCTGTTCGAGGACTTCGAGGCCGGGCTGGACACGGTCGAACTCGCCGTCGGCGACACACTGATCCTGCACTCCGACGGCGTCCTCGAGGCGTGCGACATGCTGCGGCAGGAGTTCGGGCAGGAGCGTCTGCTGGAATCCCTCGCCGGCCACGCGGGCGAGCCGCCGGAGGGCATGCTCGCCGCGGTGGAGCGGGCACTGCTGGAGTTCTGCGACAGCGACCTGCGCGACGACGTCTCGATGCTCGCGCTGCGCGTGGAACCGCCGTCGCTCGGCTAGGAACGGCCGACCCGGTTGGTGGACTGATGGTCATTTAGCCGGGTAGATGCCGTTCATGACCGTCGATCCCGCGGACAAGCCACGCAACGAGACCGAGCACGAACGTCTCGACCGGCAACTGGTGGAGCTTCTCCAGGGATTCCGTGTCGCGGTCACCGGCGTGCAGGTGCTGTTCGCGTTCCTGCTCACCGTCCCGTTCTCCGCCAACTTCGACAAGGTCGACGGTGCGGGGACGCCGCTGTTCTACATCGCGCTGTTCGGGGCCGCGATCGCCTCGATCTGCTTCACCGCGCCGGCGTTCCACCACCGGATCCTGTTCCGGCTGGGGCAGAAACCGCTGCTGATCCGCCGCGCCAACCTCTTCGGGATCATCGGCGCCTTCGCCCTGATGGCCTCGATGACGGCGGCGACCACGCTGATCGTCGAGTCGCTCGCGGAAACGCCGGTCTGGACGATCACCACGGCGGTGGCCCTGCTGACGCTGTGCACCTACGTGTGGTTCGTCCAGCCGTACCTGACCCGGCTGAGGGCGAACCGCCCGCCGCGCGAGCCCGAGGGCGACTGACCGGCGCCCGCCCAGCGTCGCCTCCGCTCAGTGCCCCGGTCTCGCCTCCGCTCAGTAGGCGCGGCCGAAGATGACGCGCTTGCCGTAGGCGGACGGGCGGCCGCACTTCACGCAGTCGCCGGTCTCCTCCGGCGCGTCGGACGCGATGACGCGCGGTGTCGCGGCCGTCTCCGCCTTGATGTCGTCCTCGCAGGCGGCGTCGCCGCAGTGGAAGGCGCGGGCCCAGCCGGACGCGACCTGCGCGGCGAACGCGTCCCAGGCGTCCACGACGGAGGTGTTGCCCTCGCGGAACCTCTCGGCCCGGTCCAGCAGGAACGACTGGAAATCGGCGAGGATCCCGGGCAGGACCTCGGCGACCTTCTCCAGCGGGATCTGCTCCTTGCCCTGCCCCTCGATCGTGGAGAGCCGCCGGACGAGGGTCGCGACGCCGGCCTCGATGTCGCGCTTGCCCAGCTCGATGCGGACGGGGACGCCCCGCATCTCCCACTCGTTGAACTTGAAGCCCGGCGACAGCTGCGGGCGGTTGTCGTCGACGTGCACGCGGATGCCCATCGCCTTGATCGCCGCGCCCAGCCTGCGGGCCTCCGCCGCGGCCTCCTCGCCCTGCTCCTTGCGCCCGATCGGGACGATCACGACCTGGTACGGCGCGAGGCGCGGCGGCAGCACGAGCCCCTTGTCGTCCCCGTGCGTCATGATCACGCCACCGATCATGCGGGTGCTCATGCCCCAGGACGTGGTGTGCGCGAGGGTCAGCCTGCCCGCCTCGTCCTGGTACTGGATCTCGAACGCCTTGGCGAAGTTGGTGCCGAGGTAGTGCGACGTCCCGGCCTGCAGCGCCCGGCCGTCCCGCATCATGCCCTCGATCGTGTACGTGCGGACGGCGCCGGCGAACCGCTCACCGGGCGTCTTCTCCCCCGCGACGACCGGCATCGCCGCCAGGTCGCGCGCGAGGGCGGTGTAGGCGTCGAGGGCCCACATCGTCTCGCGCATCGCGTCGTCCTCGTCGGCGTGCGCGGTGTGGCCCTCCTGCCAGAGGAACTCGGTCGTCCGCAGGAACATCCGGGGCCGCATCTCCCAGCGGACGACGTTCGCCCACTGGTTCAGCAGCAGGGGCAGGTCGCGGTGCGAGTCGATCCACTTGGCCATGTACTCGCCGATGACGGTCTCGGACGTCGGCCGCACGACCAGCGGCTCCTCCAGGTCCTTGCCGCCCGCGTGCGTCACGACGGCCAGCTCGGGGGAGAAGCCCTCGACGTGCTCGGCCTCGCGCTTGAGATACGACTCCGGGATGAACATCGGGAAGCACGCGTTGTCGTGCCCCGCGTCCTTGATCCGCCGGTCCAGGTCGGCCTGGAGCAGCTCCCACATCCGGTAACCGTACGGGCGGATGACCATCGTGCCGCGCACCGGTCCGCGGTCGACGAGCTGGGCCTGCACGACCAGCTCGTTGTACCAGGCGGAGAAATCCTCGCTCTGCGGCGTCACACCTTCTCGGCTCACGGCAATCAGGGTACTGACTCGCGGCCGGTGCCGACCGGCGGACGGCCCGACCGGCGGGTGCTTCGCTACGCTCGCGGGATGCGCTGGTCCCAGATGTTCGTTCCCACGCTCCGTGACGACCCCGCCGAGGCGGACGCGCCGAGCCACCGGCTGCTGCTCCGCGCGGGCTACGTCCGGCAGCTCACGGCCGGCCACTATTCGCTGCTGCCGCTGGCCGTGCGCGTCCGATCCAAGATCATCGGGATCGTGCGGGACGAGATGGACGCGATCGGCGCGCAGGAGATGCTGCTCCCCGCCCTCCATCCCGCCGAACCGTGGCAGCGCTCGGGGCGCTGGGACCTGATGGGCCAGGAGATGTTCCGGCTGCGCGACCGCCGCGGCGCCGACCACGCCCTCGGCATGACGCACGAGGAGATCTTCGCGACGGTCGCCCGCGAACTGAACTCCTACCGGCAGCTTCCGCAGCAGTGGTACCAGTTCCAGACGAAGTTCCGTGACGAGCCGCGCCCCAAGGGCGGCCTCATGCGGACCCGCGAGTTCACGATGAAGGACGCCTACAGCTTCGACGTGGACGGTCCCGGCCTGGACGCCTCGTTCGACGCCTACCACGGCGCCTACACCCGGATCTTCGCCCGGCTCGGGCTGCCCGCGCTGGCGTGCGAGGCGTCCAGCGGGACCATGGGCGGCTCCGGCTCGACCGAGTTCATGTGCCCGTCCGACGTCGGCGAGGACCTCGTCGTCCACTGCCCGGCGTGCGGCTACGCGGCCAACATCGAACGGGCGACATCGGTGCTCCCCGCCGCGTCCGACGGGCCCGGCCTCGCGGCGCCGGAACGCTTCGACACGCCCGGCGTCCGCACGATCGAAGATCTTCGCGCCTACGACGCGCCGGCCGACCGGCAGATCAAGACGCTCGTCTACGTCCTGGACGGCACGCTGACGCTCGTCCTGCTGCGCGGCGACCATCCGCTCAACGAGCAGAAACTCGTGGACGCGACCGGCGCCACCGAGATCCGCGCCGCCGACGCGGCCGAGATCCAGGACGCCGTGGGCGCGCTGCCCGGCAGCCTCGGCGCCGTCGACGCGTTCCTCCCCTCGCCCTTCCCGGTGATCGCGGACGAGGCGCTGCGGGACCGCCGCGACATGTTCACCGGCGCGAACACCGACGACGTCCACCTGCGGGGCGTCGACGTCGCCCGCGACATCGACGTCGGCAAGTGGGCCGATCTGCGTGAGGTCAGGGCCGGTCAGCGCTGTGTCCGCTGCGGCGAGCGACTGGAGATCCAGCGCGCGATCGAGGTCGGCCACATCTTCAAGCTCGGCGACCGCTACTCCCGCGCCCTCGGCGTCGAGGTCCTGGACCCGGACGGCAGGCGCACCCCGGTGATCATGGGCAGTTACGGCATCGGCGTCGAACGCGCGATGGCCGCGATCGTCGAAACCCACAACGACGACCGCGGCATCGTCTGGCCGCTGTCCGTCGCGCCGTTCCAGGTCGCGGTCGTGGTCGCCCAGTCCGACGACGCCGAGGTCGCCAAGGCCGCCGAGGACGTCTACTCCGGCCTGTCCGCGGCCGGTGTCGAGGTGGTGATCGACGACCGTCCCGAACGGGCCGGGGTCAAGTTCCGCGACGTCGAACTGACCGGCATCCCGTTCCGCGTCACGGTCGGCCGCCGCGGTCTGGCCGAAGGCGCCGCCGAACTCACCGCCCGCGCCACCGGTGAAACGGAGAAGGCGCCGCTGGACGCCGTGGTCACCCGCGTCCGTTCCCTCCTGGACGGCTGACGCCGCCGCCCGCTTCACCGAAATCCGTTTGACGGACCCACCGGCGTTCCCGAGACTCGGCACGTATCGAGGGGGAGCCACCGTGGGCCACGTCGAGGTCGGTCATGTCCGCCACACCCTGCCGGACGGCCGGGTGCTGCTGGACGACGTCTCCTTCCGGGTCGGCGAAGGCGTGACGGCGGCACTCGTCGGCCCGAACGGCGCCGGCAAGACGACGCTGCTCAGCCTCGTCGCCGGGGACCTCACGCCCCAGGCGGGAACCGTCGCCCACAGCGGCGGGCTGGGCGTGATGCGGCAGTTCATCGGCGGTATGCGGGACGACTCGTCCGTCCACGACCTGCTGCTCTCCATCGCGCCTCCCCGGGTGCGCGAGGCCGCGGCCGCCGTCGAGGCGGCCGAACTCGCCATGATGGAACGCGACGACGAGCCGACCCAGCTCAGGTACGCGACGGCACTCGCTGGCTGGGGCGACGCGGGCGGCTACGAGACCGAGGTCCTCTGGGACGCCTGCTGCGTCGCCGCCCTCGGCGTCTCCTACGACTCGTGCCGCTGGCGCGAGGTGCGCACCCTCTCCGGCGGCGAACAGAAGCGCCTGGCCCTCGAAGCCCTGTTGCGCGGCCCCGACGAGGTCCTTCTCCTGGACGAGCCGGACAACTACCTGGACGTCCCGGGCAAGCGGTGGCTCGAAGAGAGGCTGCGCGAATCACCCAAGACCATCTTGCTCGTCTCCCACGACCGTGAGCTCCTCGACCGGTCCGCCGACCGCATCGTCACCGTCGAGGCGGGCCGGGTCTGGATCCACGGCGGCCGCTTCTCCACCTACGCCGCCGCCCGCCGCGACCGCAACGAACGCCTGGAGGAGCTGCGCCGCCGCTGGGACGAGGAACACGCGAAACTCAAGGAACTCGTCAACACCCTCAGGAACAAGGCCACGGTCAACGACGGTTTCGCGTCCCGCTACCGCGCTGCGCAGACGCGTCTGCGCAAGTTCGAGGAGGCCGGGCCGCCGGAACTCCCGCCCCGCGACCAGAACCTCAAGATGCGCCTCCACGGCGGCCGCACCGGCAAACGCGCGGTGATCTGCGAGAACCTCGAACTGACGGGCCTCATGAAGCCCTTCGGCACCGAGGTCTGGTACGGCGAGCGGGTCGCGGTGCTGGGCTCGAACGGTTCCGGCAAATCACACTTCCTGCGGCTGCTCACCGCCATCGCCGACTCCCATCCGCGCGGCGCGACCCCGGCCTCGCCCGTGGCCCACACCGGCACGGCCCGCCTCGGCGCGCGCGTCGTCCCGGGCCTGTTCGCCCAGACCCACGCGCGCCCCGACCTGGCGGGACGCACGCCGTGCGAGATCGTCATGACCGAGCACGCACGCCTCCGCAACGACGCGATGAGCGCCCTGGCCCGCTACGAACTCCAATATTGCGCCGAGCAGCCCTTCGAGACGCTTTCGGGCGGCCAGCAGGCCCGTCTTCAGATCCTCCTGCTGGAACTGGGCGGCGCCACGCTGCTCCTCCTCGACGAGCCCACCGACAACCTGGACCTCGCCAGTGCCGAGGCCCTCCAGGAAGGGCTGGAGTCCTACGAGGGCACCGTCCTTTCGGTGACCCACGACCGCTGGTTCGCCCGCTCCTTCGACCGCTGCCTCGTGTTCGGCGCGGACGGCTCGGTCTACGAGTCCCGCGAACCGGTCTGGGACGAAGCCCGGGTGGTCCGGCCGGGCCCCTCCCAGGGTCTGCGCTGATCTTGGCAGGTGAGAAGGGTCGGGCATCTGTCCAAGTCTGTACTGGTACGGATAAAGTGCGCGGGTGCGGGTGGTCGTCACGGGTGCGGCGGGGTTCATCGGGAGCCATGTGGTCGATGCGTTCTCCGGCGCCGGGCATGAGGTGCTCGCCGTTGACGCGCCCGGACGTTCGCTGGCCCCGGAGGTCGCGCGCCGGACGTGGGCGAAGGTCGCGGTGGGGCCGGGCGTCGTCGCCGCGGAGGTCGATCTGGCGGTGGACGGTCTGGAGGCCGTCGCGGCCGCGGACGTCGTCGTCCACCTCGCGGGGCGGCCGGGGGTGCGCTGCTCGTGGGGCACCGGGAAGGCGGCGGCGCGGCGGGACAACGTGGTGGCCACCCGGCGGCTGCTCGCGGCGTGCCTGGAGCGGCCGGCCAGGCTGCGGCCGAAAGTGGTCATCGCGTCCAGTTCGTCGGTGTACGGGTCGGCGGGGCGGCGGCCGAACCGGGAGGACGATCCGCTGAACCCGGCCAGCCCGTACGCGGCCAGCAAGGTGGAGGTGGAGCGCCTCGCAGGGTCGGCCGCGGGCAGCGGTCTCCGCACCGTCCTGCTCAGGTACTTCTCGGTGTACGGGCCCCGGCAGCGGCCCGACATGGCGTTCCACCGGTTCGTGGACGCGGCGCTCGACGGGCGGCCGCTGCCGGTGTTCGGGGACGGGCGCAGTTCGCGGAGTTTCACGCATGTCCGGGACGTGGTGGCGGCGACGCTGGTGGCAGCGGCCGAGGATCTGCGGCCGGGCATCGCCGTCAACGTCGGTCATCATGAGCCCGTGGCGGTACGGGACGCGATCGGGATGCTGACCGGGATCCTGGGCGTCCGGGCGGAGATCCGGCGGGAGGCGCCGGTGGCCGGTGACGCCGCACGGACGTGGGCCGACACCGGGCGCGCCCGGGAGATGCTCGGCTGGACGGCCACGACGGGGCTGGCCGACGGGCTGGCGGACCAGATCGCCTGGCATCGCGGCGTGCACGAGGAAGTGCGGGTCGGATGAGGCACCGGGCGGCGTACGTCGCGTTCGACCGGTTCCCGTCCAGCAAAGGGTCGGCGGTGCACATCGCGCAGATGGCCGACGAGCTCTTCACGCGTTACGAGGGCGGCCTGCTCGGCGTGATCGGCGGCGGTGACCTGCCGCGCTACCAGCGGGAGGGGCCGCGGGAGATCGCGCGGTTCGACGCGCCGATCCCGAACCTGATCGACCGGGCGGAGGCGTTCTCCGGGTGGGTCGCCGATCATCTGGAGCCGCATCTCGGGACGCTGGAGGTCTGCCACGTCCGGGACCCGTGGAGCGCGCTGCCCGCGGTGGCGGACGGCCGGCGCCACAGGGTCGTGTACGAGGTCAACGGCCTGCCGTCCATCGAGATGAGCCACACCTGGCCGTGGGCGGCGCCCAGGACGCTCGGCAAGATCCGGGAACTGGAGCGGTTCTGCCTGGAGCGCAGCGATGTGGTCGTGGTGCCGTCGCGGGTCATCGGTGAGGCGGTCCGGGGGCTCGGCGTGCCGGAGGGCAAGATCCATCTGGTGCCGAACGGGGCCGAGATCCGCGAGAGGCCGGAGCGTCCCGGCGACGCCCCCGCGAGGTATGTCGTCTATATCGGTGCGCTGCAGCCGTGGCAGGGCCTGGACGTGCTGCTGCGCGCGTTCGCCAGGCTCGCCGACCTGGACGATCTGCGGCTCGTGATCTGCGCGTCCGTCCCGGAACGGCGCGCGAGGCCGGTGCGGCGGCTGGCCGAGCGGCTCGGGGTGCACGAGAGGATCGACTGGCGGTTCACGCTGCCGCATCACGAGGTCGCCGCGTGGCTGGCGCACGCGGAGGTCTCGGTGGCCCCGCTGACGGGCTGCGCCCGCAACCTCGACCAGGGGTGCGCGCCGCTGAAGGTGATCGAGTCCATGGCGGCCGGTGTGCCGGTGGCGGCCTCGGACCTGCCGGCGGTACGGGAGCTGATGGCGGACGGGGAGCACGGGCGGCTCGTCCCCGCGGACCGTCCGGCCGAGCTGGCCAGGGCCGTCCGGATCTTGCTGGAGTATCCGGAGGAGGCCGCCGCGATGGGGCGGAGGGGCCGCCGGCGGATCGAGGACCACCTGACCTGGGCGCGTTCGCGCGACCGGCTGGCAGAGGTATACCGCACGGTCACGCGGCCGATCGAAGAACGGGGGCGATAGGTGGTTCGTCATGTTCTGGCGTAAGCAGAAGGCCGCCATCGAGCGGTTCCACCCGCTGCACAAGGCGCTGACCCTGGAGGGGGGCTTCTCCGTCTCGCTGCGGCGGGACGACTGGGAGCAGGTGATCCAGAGCCTCGCGCGGCACAGCGCCGAGATCCGCCGGCGGAGGTGGCGGCTCTCCGGGCGGGTCCCGGGCGTCCTGGTGCCGATGCTGCGGGTGCTGGCGGCGGACATGCGGCCGGACGGAACGCTGTCGGTGGCGGCGGACATGCGCGGCCACAAGCTGCCCGAGAAGAACGGGCCTCAGCACGACGTGCCCGTCCGGCCGCCGATCACGTCGATGAAGCAGTGGTACGCGGTGGACCCGTGGCTGCGGATGCGGGCGGAACTGCGGGACGGCAGCGTCCTGGAGCTGTCGGTGACCGACCGGATCCGGCACCGCAAGTACCGCAAACGCAATCCCCGAGGCAAGATCAAGTTCAAGAGCAAGTCGAAGACGGTGCAGATCGTGAGCGTGACGCGCCGGCTGGCGAAGGACGCGGTCGTCCAGCGGCCGGGGACGCCGCCGCCGCAATGGGTCAGGGTCCGGGTCAAGCAGGGCGGGCGGCTGGTGATCCGGGCGAACGGGAAGTTCGCCGGGCCGCTGGAGGACGGGGCGATGGTGGACCAGATCCTGCAGGTTTCGACTGAACCGTTCCGGTGGACGCCGCCCGGCACGGCCGCGAGGAGGGCCAAGTGACCCGCTGCACGGTGACCACCGGGTTCTTCGTTCTGGGGCACTGCGGGCAGGCGGCGGTGGCGTCGTGCCCGCAGTGCGGACGTGCCGTCTGCGGCGCGCACGCCGCGCCGGGCGGGCTCTGCCCCGAGTGCGCGGCGGCCCAGGGGTACCGGACGGACGACCCGCACGACCCGTCCTGGACCCGGGGCTACCGGCGGCACTACTACCAGCGGAGTTCGCAGACCTACCGCGACTCCTACTGGTACTCGTCGTTCGACGAATACGACCGCGGGGCGTTCAACCCGGGCGGCGAGTACTCCCACGGCGGCGACTGGGGCACGGACGACGACACGGGCTTCGTGGACAGTTGATGCCGGCACACCGCGTTCTGTGGCTGACCGAGCATTATCCGCCGAGCCAGGGCGGGATGTCCCAGTCGTGCGACCGCATCGTCCGGGGGCTGCGCGCGTCCGGGGCGGAGGTCGACGTCGCGCACCTGACCCGCCGCGCCCGCCCGTGGGGCGTCAGGCGTGAGCACGGCGGGCGGCTGCTGTCCGCCCCGCTCGGCGACGACCACGAGCACGCGCTGCGCCGCCTGTGGACGACCATCACCGCCGAGAACCTCACCGGCTACAGTCACGTGGTCGCGTTCGGCGGGACGTACGCGATGCTCGCGGCGCCCGTCCTGTCCGCGCTGCTGGGGGCGCCGCTGATCACGCTGCTGCGCGGCAACGACATCGATGTCGGCGTCTTCTCGACGCGGCGGCGGGGCGTGCTGGCGGACGCGTTGCGCGCCTCGTCCCGGGTGTGCGTCGTCGCCCGCTCCCATGCGCCGCTGGTGTCCGCGCTGGCCCCGGACACCGCGGTCGCGTACGTCGCCAACAGCGTCGACACCGGGCAGTGGCGGATCCTGCCGTCCGAGCGGGAGCGGGGCCGGGCATGGCGGGACGGGCACGTCCGGACCGGACACCGGACCATCGGGCTCATCGGGCAGCTCAAAGTGAAGAAGGGCATCGGTTTCTTCCTGGACGCTTTGGCCGCGTCCGGGCACGCCGATGCGTTCCATCTGCTGCTGGTCGGCGAGGTCGAGGAGTCCGTGACGGAGTGGCTGGCCGAGCGCGAAGGGTCCGTGCCGCACTCGGTCCTGCCGTTCCTTGAGCGCTACGACCTCCCGGCCGTCTACGCGAGCTGTGACCTGGTCGCGCTGCCCTCGTTCTACGACGGGATGCCGAACGTCGCGCTTGAGGCCGCGGCGCTCGGAGTGCCGCTGATCGCGTCGGACGCGGGCGGGCTCGCGGACGTGGCCGACGACGAGATCGGTTTCGTGTTCCCCGCCGGCGATGCGCACGCCTGCCGCGCGGCGATCGACCGGGCGGCGCGGGCGGGCGCCGAGGAACTGGCGAAGCTCGGCGCGGCGGGCGCGGAGCGCGTCCGCCGGGACTTCACTCCCGCCGCCGAGACCGCCGGTTACCTGGCCGTCCTCGACGCGGTCCGTTGATCCTCTGCTACGCCTCCGGTGACGGGCTGGGGCATCTGACGCGGCTCCGGTCCGCCCTGCACACCCTGCGCCTGGACGGGCACCTCCCGGACGGGCCCGTCACCGTCGTGACCGGGTCGCCGTTCGCGGGCGATGCGCGCGTCACGGGCGGCTGGCGCGTCGTGCGGAGCGGCGACATCGCGGGATTCGCGCCGGACGAGGTGATCGTGGACGCGTTCCCGGCCGGGCTGAAGGGCGAACTCACCCGGGCCGACGGCATCCCGCCCGGCACGAAGGTCACGCATCTGGCGCGGCTGCTGCGCTGGGACGCCTACGCGCCGATGCTGCCCGCCGACCCCCCGCGATTCGATCGCACGTTCGTCCTCGAACCCCTGTATCCTCCGCACGAGGCGTACCTGCACACCGTCTCGGACGAGGTTTCGCCGTTGCTCCTGACCGATCCCCCGTCGGAACCGGTCGACGTGGACGGTTGGCTCATCGTCCACAGTGGCCCGGACCCGGAGACGCTCGAACTCGTCGCCTACGCACGGGACATGGCGTCCGCCGAGGGTGTCCGCCCGCCGATGACGCTGATATCGCCCCAGAGGCCGGACGGTCTGCCCCCGCAGGTCGCGCACTTGGACGCCTATCCCGCCTGCCCGCCCGGACCGAACGTCGAACGGATCGTGACCGCGGCCGGCTTCAACGCCGTCCGGCAGTTCGCGCCCTGGCGAGACGTACACCGGATGCTGCCGTTCCCCCGCAGCCTGGACGACCAGTACACCCGCGCCGCCCGCGCTAGGCGGGAAACCGAAGATCGAACTCGATCTCCACGTCGTCGGCGAGCCTGAGCGCGCCGAAGAACGCCGAGTACGGCTTGATGCCCCAGCGGCTCTGCGTCACGGTGACACCGCCCCGCACCCGGTCACCCTCCAGGGCGGCCCGGATCCGCACCGGCTTCACCCGCCCCATGATCGTCAGGTCGCCCTCGATCTCGTCGTCCCCGGCGGTCCGGGTGGAGACGAACGTGATGTGCGGATAGCGCCGGACGTCCAGCACCTTGCGCAGGTTCTTCTTGATCTCCGCGCGGTCCTCGTCGGTCAGGGGCTTCACGCCCCCGGCGCCCTCCCGCACCTCCAGCGCGTCCACGTCGACGGTCACCTCGACGGACGACCCGTCCAGCGGCTCCCGGACCTCGGCCGCCGCCGTCCACCGGGTGGCCTCGATGGTCAGGTCGTGGCCGGCCCGCCGCCCGAGCCCGCTGCGGCCCGTCCTGATCAGCAGCCGCCCATCGTCCGGCCCCAGCTCGTACGTTCCTTCGCCTACCGTCATGCCCTCAACACCGCCATGCCTTCAACACCGCCATGCCTTCAACACTGTCATGCGCGCCGCCGGGCTCCGCACACACCCCTACGCGCACTTCACCTTGGGCTGCGGACGGTACTCGGTGTGGAACTTCTCGCGGCGGACCTTCCGGCCGTCGTCGAGCAGGGTCCGCCAGACGTCGATCTCGAAGCCCTTGCGGCCGACCATGGGAACGCACCTGCGTCCCCGTCCCACGCCCGTCCGGTAGGGCCTGAACCCGTACCGTTCGGACGTCTTCGACCGCACCTCGTACTTGCGTTCCCCCCACAGGTTGACCGTCAGCGACGACGCCGTGTAGGCGATCTCGATTCGCACGGGCTGCCCGGTGTCGTTCCGCCAGGTGAAGTCCAGCGCCGGGTAGGACACCGCGGCCTCGCGTCCCTCCGGGTACTCCGGCATGTACATGGTGTGCGCGCGTGACTTCCGGATGTCCAGGCCCGCCCGGAACACCGCGTTGAACAACGTCGAGGACACTTGGCAGATGCCGCCGCCCACGTCGTTCACCAGCCGCGAGCCCATGATGGCCGGGGCCGGCACGTAACCACGGCGCTTGGTGCGCGGCCCGACGACGCCGTTGAACGAGAACGTCCGGTCCGGGGCGACGACGTGCCCGTCCAGGCTCTCCGCGGCCAGCTCTATGTTGCGCACCCGGGGCTCCCCCGGCGTGAAATGCGTGGTGTAGCTGCTCATCGGCCGCTCCGGCACGGGCTTGACCGGCGCGGCCTGCCCCGGAACGGTCTTCTTCCGCGGCGAACCGTCCGGCGGGGTGTCGCCCGGGACGGCCAGCGCCGCCGCCGCGCCCGGCTCCCGCGGTGCCCACAGGTAGGCGCCGAGCAGCAGCCCGGTCGTCGCCAGCGCCCCCGCCACGAACGGCCACCACTGGCGGACGCACTCGCGAAGCTTCGGCTGGTGCCCATGACCATGTCGTTTCCGATGGCGCAGTCGATTCCGGCCAGGCCGGGTCCGCCTCACAGCTCACACCCCCCGAGGATCCCTTCCGGATCCTGCAACGGACCCTTCCGCTCCACCACGGCCAACGCCCGGCCTTTTACTCGAACAAGACGAACCCCCGAACAAGACAAGCCCCGGCAGGGCTCGTCGCACCGATGGCCGGCCCGGCGCCGGCCCCGGGAACAGGCGGCCGACCGTCCGGCCGGTGGCGCGGAACCGGCCGGGCGGCCGGGGTTCGGCACGAAGCCGTCAGCGGGCGCGGGCCCCCTCACGCAGCCGCTCGGGATCGATCTCGCGCCCCGGACGCCTGCGCAGGTATTCGGCTTCGAGCTGGTTCATACGGCGCGTGTGCTCCCCGTACGCCTGGTCGGCGGCGTGCCGGAGGGCATCGAGCCTCGTCTGGTACAGGTGGCCCAGCTCACGGAACAGGTCATCGTCGGTGAGCGCGCCAGGGTCGACTCCCATCGCGGTGTCATGGCTCGTCATTCCGGTCCCCCTCCTCCGTGGGCGTCCCGTCCCCTACCCGGCCGCAGGGAGCCGAACCGTGGGCCGGGCGCGTTCGATATCAACGTTCAGGCGGCGCCGGCGGTGGCGTCGGCCGTGCAGAACACCGCCAGGGCGCCGGTGTGCTTGCCGAACCGCAGCGAGGCGGGCAGCGAGGAGAGCTCGCCGTCCCGGGCCAGCCGCACGCCCCCGGACGGCGACACCACCTCCAGGCGGCTCGCCTGCCACGCGCGGTAACCGGGCGTGATGTGCAGGTGCCCGACCAGGATCGCGGCGAGCGCGCGGACGCGGGGGACGCGGCGTCCGGTGGCGACCATCCGGACGTCGAGCCGCCCGTCGTCGAGGCGTTCGCGCCAGGTGGGCGCCGCGCCCCGCGAGCCGTAGACGCAGTTCCCGACGAACCCCAGCCAGACGCTGCGTCTCCGGCCGTCCACGACCAGTTCGACCGGCTCGGAGTGCCGCAGCGTGCGGGCGGCGGCGATGGCGAGCGCCGGCCACTTCCCGAGCCGGTGCTCCAGCCGCTCCCGCCGGTCGATCATCTCGGTGTAGGCGCCGAAACCGGCGGTGTTGAGGAACAGGTGCTCCTCGTCGCGCCCGTGCTCGCCGGCCGCGGGTGTGACGTAGGAGACGTCGACGCGGCCGAGCCGCCCGTCCCGGTAGGCGGCGATCGCCTCCGTCGCGGACTCCATGCCGAGCGCGCGGGCGAAGTGGTCGAACGTCCCGCCGGGGATGACCAGCAGCGGGACGCCGTGTTCCAGCGCGGCCCGCGCGCCCGCGTTCACGGTGCCGTCCCCGCCGATGACGGCGAGCACCGCGGCCCGCCCCGCCGCCTCGCCGAACACCTTGTCGATGTCCTCGTCCGGGCCGTACCGGACGATCTCCGCCGCCGGCAGTTCCCGTTCCACCAGCCCGATCGCCATCTCCGCGCGGCCCGGCAGGATCCCGGCGGTCGCCTCACCGGACACGCCCGAGCCGGGATTGACGACCGCGACCAGGCCCCGCCCGTCCTCGGTGACCGGCCCGCCCTCGGCGCCGGCGTCCTCGGCCCGGGTCACGCGGGCCACCGGAGGCCGCGCGGGCCACACCACCCGCGTCCCGACCGCGGCGAGCGCGCCGATCCCCATCCCGGCCAGGACGTCGCCCGGATAGTGGGCGCCGGTGTAGACGCGGGCGAACGCCACCGCCGCGGCCGTCGCCGTGACCGGCACGGCCACCCGGCGCGGCGCCTCCAGAGCGACGCCCGCCGCGAACGCGGCGGCGGACGCCGAGTGGCCGGACGGGAAGGCGTGCGACGTCGGCAGCTTCCAGCGGATCCGGATCGGCGGCACCAGATCCACGACGGGGCGTTTGCGGCCGAACGCGTGCTTGCCGAGGACGTTCACCGCCGGGCTCGCCACCGCGATCGCGATCGAGCCGCGCAGCGCCGCGCGCCGCAGCCCGGCCCGTCCCGCGAGCCCCATCACACCCGCGGTCGTGAACCACAGCACTCCGTGGTCGGCGAACCGCGACAGCCTCGGCAGGACGTACTCCAGCCCCGGCAGCCGTGCCGCCGCGACCCGGTCGAACGCCCACCGGTCGGCCCGCCCGAGCCTGCGCAGCAGCCGGGAACGCCGCACGCTGGAAGGCAGCAGGCCCGGCCGGGGTTCCTGTGCCGGGCGGCGGCCGGGCCTGCGAACGGGCCGTGACGGCGCGGGAGTCCGCCGATTGTGGTTGACGCGCATGACCGGGGTATCCCCAGGGAGGCCGACATGATTCCGTTAAGATCTCAAATCGGGGGTCACATGCGGGCACACGTCACTCTCGACTCATCGACTGCAATAAGCTTCGCGGCATGAGTCACCCGGAACGGCTCGGTTCCCCGGGTGGCGAGTCGGTCGGAACGATCGCGGAGCCCCATCACGTGAACGAGACGCTGGCCGACTACGCCGCACGGCATGGGCTGAGGCAGAGCGCGGCGCGCCCCCCGCTGCGCAAATACCTCCAAAGTGTGTGGGCCCGGCGGAACTTCATATGGGCGTTCGCCTCCGCCAAGAACATCTCGATGTACAGCGACTCGCGCCTCGGCCAGGTGTGGCAGGTGCTGACACCGCTGCTGAACGCGGCAGTGTACTACCTGGTCTTCGGGTTGCTGCTGGGCATCAGCCGCGGCGTACCGGACTTCATCCCGTTCCTGGTGACCGGCGTCTTCCTGTTCGGCTTCACGCAGCGGTCCGTCACCGCCGGGGCCAAATCCGTCGGGGACAACCTCTCGCTGATCCGGGCGCTGCACTTCCCGCGGGCCACGCTGCCGCTCGCGATCGCGGTCGTGGAGTTCCAGCAGCTGCTGATGGCCCTGACCGTGCTGTTCACGATCATCATCGCCTTCGGCGAGCCGTGGTCGTTCCACATGCTGCTGTTCGTGCCGGTGGTGTTCCTGCAGCTCATGTTCAACGTGGGCATCAGCATGGTGATGGCCCGGCTGGGCGCGTTCAACCGCGACATCACCCAGCTCCTGCCGTTCGTCATGCGCACCTGGCTGTACATGTCCGGTGTCATCTTCAGCCTGCCCTCGCTGATGGAGCGGGGCAAGCTGGCCGAGTACCCCTTCCTCGGCGAGCTCCTGCAGCTCAACCCGGCGTACGTGTACCTGGAGCTCAGCCGGTACGTCCTGCTGGGCGAATACCGGAACTACGTCCAGACGGACCTGGGCGTCACCTCGTCGGCGCACCTGTGGCTGTACGGCCTCATCTGGTCCGTGGTGATGCTGGTCGGCGGGTTCATGTACTTCTACAGAGCCGAGGAGCGATACGGCCGTGGCTGACACCAAGGTCCGGGGGGCCGTCGACGTCGACCCGCACCGGGACCCGATCGTCGTCGTCGACGACCTGCACATCATCTACCGCGTCTACGGGGCGGGAGGGAAGGGCAACGCCGCGTCGGCCTTCTCCCGTGTCCTCCGCCGGCAGAGCCGCCCCACGATGACCGAGGTCCACGCGATCAAGGGCCTGACGTTCGTCGTCTACCGCGGGGAGGCCGTCGGCATCATCGGCACCAACGGTTCCGGCAAGTCGACGCTGCTCAAGGCGATCGCGGGGCTGCTGCCGCCGCACAAGGGCGGCGTGTACACCGATGGCCAGCCGTCCCTGCTGGGCGTGAACGCGGCCCTGATGAAGGACCTCACCGGTGAGCGCAACATCGTCCTCGGCTGCCTGGCCATGGGCATGACCCCTGCGGAGACCAAGTCCCGTTACAAGGAGATCGTGGACTTCGCGGGGCTCAAGGAGGGGTTCATCCAGTACCCCATGCGGACGTACTCGTCCGGCATGGGCGCCCGGCTCCGGTTCGCGATCGCCGCGGCCAAGACCCACGACGTGCTGCTGATCGACGAGGCCCTCGCCACCGGAGACGCCCAGTTCAAGGTCAAGAGCAAGCGCCGGATCGAGGAGCTGCGCAAGGAGGCGGGCGCGGTGTTCCTCGTCGCCCACCAGCTGGACGTGATCAAGGAGACCTGCGACCGCGTCATCTGGATCGACGAGGGCCGGATGCACATGGACGGCGAGCCGGACGAGGTCATCGCCGCCTACACCGAGGCCACCGGGAAGTAGCGGCCGCCGGAAGGTGACGGGGCGGCGCGGCGGCACCACGGAGAGAGTAAGGCCAGCTGAAACATCGGGTCAGTGGTTTGTCAGGGTCATCGAAGAGCAACGCGAGTGACCTTTGGGACCGGTGTTGCCCGTGAGACCACAGTGACACCGAGTTACCGGATCGTCTCTGGATGAAACGGCCTCGTCGATCTACCTTCGAGGGGAGACCTTCAGCGGCGAGGGAGACTCCCGATGGCCGACCGGCTCAGTACCCCCCGAGGGGGCACGACCCCCCACACCCCCCGCACCGACTTCGCCGGAATCAGCAGACGCGGATTCCTGTCCTCCACGGCGCTCGCCGCGGGCGCGTACGGACTCTTGGCGGGATGCGCCAGCGAGTCCAGCGGACCGCAGGCGAAGAACTCCGGTAACGCTCCCAAGGAGGTGTTCACCTCCCCCGCGTCGAAGCTGAGCGGCTCGCTCAGCATCCTGATGTGGAGCCACTTCGTGCCCCGGCACGACAAGTGGTTCGACAAGTTCGTCGCCGACTGGGGTGAGAAAGTCGGAGTCGACGTCCGCGTCGACCATGTCAACACCGTGGACGTCCCCCGCCGCGCCGCGTCGGAGATCCAGGCGGGACGCGGACACGACCTCATCCAGCACATCGCGCCGTTCTCGCAGTACGAGCCGTCCGTCCTGGACATGTCCGACGTCGTCCAGGAGGCGAACCGGCGGTGGGGACAGCAGCAGGAGCTGTGCCGCAAGTCGAGCTACAACCCGAACACCGAGCGGTTCTACGCCTACTGCCCCGGCTGGACGCCCGACCCCGGCGACTACCGCAAGTCGATGTGGGAGAAGGTCGGCATGCCGAACGGCCCGGCCAGCTGGGACGACCTGCTGCGCGGCGGCTCGGAGATCAAGAAGCAGACGGGGGTGCCGTGCGGGATCGGGCTGTCCCCCGAGACCGACTCGAACATGGCGGCGCGGGCGCTGCTGTGGTCGTTCGGCGGCTCCGTCCAGGACGAGAACGAGCAGGTCGTGATCAACTCCGACGCGACGGTCGCGGCCGTGGAGTACATGACCCGGCTGTTCAAGGAGGCCGAGACCAGCGAGGTCTTCTCCTGGAACCCGGCGTCCAACAACCAGGCGCTCATCGCCGGCAAGTCGTCCTTCATCCTGAACTCGATCTCGGCGTGGCGGACCGCGATGGGCACGAACCGCACGATCGGCGACGACATCTTCTTCGTCCCCGCCCTGCGCGGCCCGAAGGCGTCGTTCGCGGCGCAGCACGTGATCCAGCAGTGGATCGTCCCCAAGTACGCGGAGAACGCGGACGCGGCGAAGGAGTTCCTGCTGCACTACACGGCCAACTTCCCGGCCGTGACGTACCACTCCGAGCTGTACGACCTGCCGGCGTGGCCGTCGCTCGTGCCGCAGCTGAACGGCTGGTTCGACAACGACCCGTGGGGCGCCAAGCCCGCGAACAAGCTCAGCCTGCTGAAGGACGCCGTGTCGTGGAGCGCCAACATCGGCTACCCGGGCCCGTCCAACCCCGCGATCGGGGAGACCTTCAACACGCACATCCTGCCGACGATGTTCGGGCGCGCCGCCCGCGGCCAGGCGTCCCCCGCGGACGCCGTCGCGGAGGCGGAGAAGAGCATCAACTCGATCTTCGAGAACTGGCGCTCCCGCGGCCTCGTGGGCGGCTGATCCCGTGCACATCCTCTGAGCGGAGGCGAGGTCTGTGAATACCGTCGAAGTGAAGGGGCTGGTCAAGGCGTTCGACGGGCATCTTCGGGCGCGGCGGGGGCGGTCGGAGCACGTCCTCGCGCTGGACGGCGTGGATCTGGCGGCGGAGCCCGGGGAGTATCTCGTGCTCCTCGGGCCGTCCGGCTGCGGGAAGACGACGTTGCTGCGGACGATCGCGGGCCTGGAGCAGCCGACGGAAGGCGAGGTGCTGATCGGCGGGAACGTGGTGAACGGGCTCCCGCCGCGGGTCCGGCAGATCGCGATGGTGTTCCAGTCGTATGCCCTCTACCCGCACAAGACGGTGATGGACAACATCGTCTTCCCGCTGCGGGCGGAGGGCATGGCCCGGGAGGAACGCGACCGCAAGGCGAAGTGGGCGGCGGATCTGCTGGAGATTCAGCCGCTGCTGCGCCGCAAACCGCGCCAGCTGTCGGGCGGGGAGCGGCAGCGGGTGGCGCTGGCACGCGCGCTGGTCCGTGACCCTGCGGTGTTCCTGCTGGACGAGCCGCTGTCCAACCTGGACGCGAAGATGCGCGCGACGGCGCGGGACGAGCTGAAGCGCTTCCAGGAGCGCGTGGGGACCACCACGATCTACGTGACCCATGACCAGGCGGAGGCGATGGGCCTCGGTGACCGGATCGCGGTGCTGGAGCGGGGCCGCGTCCGGCAGATCGGGACACCGCAGGAGGTGTACGACGACCCGGCCGACACGTTCGTCGCGACGTTCATCGGGTCCCCGCCGATGAACCTCGTCAAGCGCGGTGACCGGCTGGTGGGGTTCCGCCCCGAGCATCTGCTGCCCGCCGAGAACGTCGCGGCGGACACGCGGGTGACGATGCCGCTGCACGTCGACCGGATGGAGTACCTGTCGGGCGACCGGCACGTGTACGGGACGGTGACGGGCATCGGCGAGGAGACCCGCGTCATCGCCCGGCTGCCCGCGACCGTGGGGACGCCGCTGGAGGCCGGGGAGACGCACGAGTTCGCGGTGCCCTCGGACCGGCTCCGGTTCTTCGACGCCGAGGGGGGAACCCGGGCGGCCGCGGTGCCGGTCGGGGACGCCCCATGACGGACGTGAAGACCGAACCGGAGCCGGACACGGCGCGGAGGCGTGACAGGCGCACGAAGGCGGGGCTCGCCGACCGTGACGGGTTCCTCGCGTGGGTGATGCTGCTGCCGTCGGTCATCTACATCATCGCGCTGGTCGGCATCCCGTTCCTGCTGGCGATCGCGTTCGCGTTCTCGGACGTGACGACCGGTGACCCGTCGTTCGACTTCGTGGGGTTCGCCAACTTCGCCGAGGTGTTCGAGGACCGGGTGTTCTGGCGTTCGCTGCGGAACACGCTGGTCTTCACCGCGGTGAGCATGGTGCTGATCGTCGTGCTCGGGAAGATCCTCGCCAACATCCTGGTCGCCGACTTCCGCGGCAAGTGGTTCGTCCGGTTCCTGATCCTGCTGCCGTGGACGACGCCGGTGGCGCTGTCGACGATCTCGTGGCTGTGGTTCCTGGACTCGATCTTCTCGCCGGTCGACTGGGTGCTGCGCCAGGTCGGGCTGATCGACGCGAACGTCGTGTGGCTCGGCCGTCCGGGCACCGCGATGGCGTCGGTGATCGCCGTGCACGTGTGGCGGCTGACGCCGCTGGCCGCGGTGATCGTGATGGCGGGGCTGATCGCGATCCCCCGCGACATCGACGAGGCCGCGCGGATCGACGGCGCCGGGTTCTGGCGGCGGATGTTCGAGGTGACGATCCCGATGACGATGCCGGTGATCGCCGTCGCCGCGCTGTTCGGCGCGATCCTGACGTTCACCGACATGACCGTCCCGTACGTGCTGACGCGGGGCGGCCCGACGCACTCGACGGACGTCCTGGCGTCGTGGGCGTACTTCCGCGGCATCGAGGGCGGCGACGTCGGGCAGGGCGCCGCGATCGCGCTGTTCCTGTTCCCGCTGCTGCTCGCGGCCGCGATCGCGATCCTGCGCGCGGTCCGGCGTCTGGAGGCCCGATGAGCCCCGAGCGGAGGCGAGGAAGTTTGCGCACGGCCCAGCGGTCCGGCAACGAGTCTTCCGGCGGCGGGGCGCCCGCCGGGAAGGCGTCCGGCGACGAGGTGGAGCGGCTCCGCCGGCGGTACGGGCGGCGACACGCGGCGGCCAGGTGCGGCGTGTACGCGGCCGCGATCATGGCCGCGCTGCTGTGCGCGCTGCCGTTCCTGTGGAGCGTGATCAGCGCGTTCAAGCAGAACCAGGACCTGTACAACCCGGAGAGCAACCCGTTCTTCTTCAACATGCCGGCGACGCCCGACCATGTGACGTTCCTGTTCACCGACACCCCGTTCATGACGTTCGTGGTCAACACGCTGATCGTCGGCGCGGCGGTGGTGGCGGTGACGCTGGCGCTGGCGCTGCCCGCCGCGTACTCCCTCGCGCGTCTGGACCGCCCGTGGGGGACGCCGATGGGCATCGCGATCTTCCTGGTGTATCTGGTGCCGCCGTCGCTGCTGTTCCTGTCGCTGACGCGCGTCGTGGTGGCGCTGCACCTGGAGAACACGCTCTGGTCGATGATCGTCGTGTATCCGACGATCACGGTTCCGGTGTCGGTGTGGCTGCTGATCGGGTTCCTCAAGGCCGTCCCGAAGGACGTGGAAGAGCAGGCCATGGTGGACGGCTACAGCCGTCTCGGCGCGTTCCGGCGGGTGGTGATGCCGCTGGTGTTCCCGGGGATCGTCGCGGTCGTGGTGTTCAGCTTCACGCTCACGTCCAGCGAGTTCGTGTACGCGCTGGCGTTCGTGTCGGCGAGCCCGGAGATGGTGATCAGCACCGGGGTGCCGACCCAGCTGGTCCGGGGGGACGTCTTCTTCTGGCAGTCGCTGCAGGCCGCCACGGTGATCACGGCGGTGCCGATCGCGTTCCTCTTCAACCTGTTCCTGGACCGTTTCGTCACCGGGTTCACGATGGGAGCCGTCAAGACCTGACCGCCCCTGATAGAGATGGAGGGGCAAGCAGATCTTTGACGCGCAGTCCCCGACTAGGAGGTCGCCATGGCCGGCAAGCCACCGCTTCCGCACGAGCACCTGCCCGAGGTTCCGTCGTTCACCGTCACCAGCGACGACGTCACCGACGGGGAGCGTCTCCCGGACGGGCAGGTGTTCGACGACTGGGGTTTCGGCGGCGGCAACCGGTCGCCGCACCTGCGCTGGTCGGGGTTCCCCGCCGAGACCGAGAGCTTCGCGGTGACGTGCTTCGACCCGGACGCGCCGACCGGCAGCGGCTTCTGGCACTGGGTCCTGTTCGACATCCCCGCGGACGTGATCGAGCTGCCCACCGGCGCCGGCACCGAGGACTCCAAGGTCGGTGTCCATGCCCGCAGCGACTTCGGGGTGAAGGCGTACGGAGGCGCGGCCCCGCCGCCCGGCGACCCGCACCGCTACGTGTTCACCGTCCACGCCCTGGACGTGGAGTCGCTCGGTCTGGACTCCGACACGTCCCCGGCCGTGGTCGGCTTCAACGTCACGGCGCACACGCTGGCCCGCGCCACGATCGTCCCCGAGTACGGCAGCTGATCCGGCCGCCGCCGTCGCGGCGGCGAGCGCGATGTGCCTGCGGGCAGCGCCGCGGCGTGTCTAGGCCGTGCCCGCGAGGACGTCGCCGACGGCCGTGCGGCGGTAGAGGACGGAGCGGCCGCTGCGCTCCTTCGTGACGAGCCCGGACGCGCGCAGCACCGCGAGATGGTCCCCGACCCCGCCGACGCTCATCCGGAGGCGGGCGCTCAGCCAGGTGGTGGTGGCGGGGTCGGCGAGCAGGCGCAGCAGGTCCGCCCGGGTACGGCCGACCAGCTTGCCAGCGGGGCCGTGACGAAGATGAGCCAGACGCCGATGAAGCCGGGATCGTCCGAGAAGAGCACGGCCGCGAGGACCACCGCGCTCACCACGAGGACGACGACGGTGTACGCGGCGGCCGGCACGAGCCGAACCCGGTGGGCCGTGCTGGGCGCCGCGGCGGAAAGGCGGTGGGGGAACATGCGATCATCCTCGTCGCATGACGATGATCGCCGCCTGGGCGTTCGTACTCAGCCGGGGCCGGTCCGGTACTCAGCCGGTCCGTGACCGGCCCCCGCTGCCTCTTACGTCTGCCAGGGGAAGCGGTCGGCGAAGGCCGGCTTCAGTTCGTCCAGCCAGACCGCGGTGGGGTCGTACTTGGCGAAGAACGGCTTGCCGACCAGGTCCGCGTCGCGGCACTGGATGAGGTGGAGCGCGAACGCCTTCTCGCCGGCCAGGTCGACGACGCCGTCCACGCAGACCTTGCCCGGCGTCGCGGACATGGACGGGCCGCGGACGGTGCGGGCGAGGCCGGAGACGTTCTTGTAGGCGTCCCGGAAGATCTCGTACGCGTCGGCGAGCGGGACGGCGAAGTAGTCCTGCGGGCCCGTGTCACGCTCGACGAACATGTAGTACGGGATGAGGCCCATCCGGGTCTGGGTGCGCCACATGCTCTCCCAGTCGGCGACGCTGTCGTTGATCGTCCGGATCAGCGGGGCCTGGGTGCGGATGATCGCGCCGGTGTCGCGGATGCGGCGGCACGCCTCGGCGACCATGAGGGGTTCGAGCTCGCGCGGGTGGGAGAAGTGCGCCATGAACGCCAGGTTCTTGCCCGACTCCACGACCTGCTCGAACAGGCGGAGCATGTCGTCCGCGTCGGGGTCGGTGACGAACTTCTGCGGCCAGTAGGCGAGGGACTTGGTGCCGATGCGGATGGATTCGAGCTGGTCGAGGTCCAGCAGCGGTTCGATGTAGCGGCGCAGCACCGACTCGCCCATGATCATGGCGTCGCCGCCGGTGAACAGGACGCTGGTCACCTCGGGGTGGGAGACGAGGTAGTCGCGCAGGGCGGTGACGTCGTCGCCGGCCATCTTGAGGTCGGCCTCGCCGACGAACTGGGCCCAGCGGAAGCAGTACGTGCAGTACGCGTGGCAGGTCTGGCCCTGTTTGGGGAAGTACAGGACGGTCTCGTCGTACTTGTGCTGCATTCCTGGGATCTTGCCGTCGCCGAAGCTCGGGATGTTGAGTTCCATCTGCCCGGCGGGGTGCGGGTTCAGCTTCATCCGCACCCGGTGGGCGGCGGCCTCGACCTCGGCCTTGGGGGCTTCGCGGCGCAGGAGGTCGGACAGGTGCGCGACGTCCTCGGGAGGGAGCATGTCCTCCTGCGGGAAGACCAGCCTGTAGATCGGGTCGTCGGGCGCGGCCGACCAGTCGATGAGCTCCTCAATGACGTACGCGTTCGTCCGGAACGGCAGGACCGTGGCCACCGCCCGGGTCGCGAGGCGCTGCGCGGGCGACAGCCCCGCGCGAGCGGTGAGCTCGTCAAGGTGCTTCGCCGTGAAGGCGCGGAACTTGCGACCTGTGGATCGCACTGCTGGCGCCGCGTCGTTCACCAGTGTCACGTGTTGGTACTCCTTGCTGTCAGCGGGGAAGCGCACCCCCGGGGGCGTCGTCACGGAACGTGATCGGACCTGCTCTGGTCACCCCCATTCAACCGTTTGGGGCGGGTCCATGCCGAATTGATACCCCCTACCTGGTAGTAAAAAAGCTGGTCAAGGACGATCCCGACAAATCGCCTGGACATCATCGTTGACGTTCCGTCCGTTGTACAACGACTACGGCACGTCAACTTCTCCGTCAGCAGAGGGTGAAGTCCCGTCGCCGCACCGGAGGCGGACGCGGGCGATGGATTCTGCCAGCGGTTTCGCGGCGACCCGCGCCCCGTGTCACACCACGCCGCGAGTTCGGAAATACTGGGCCGGGCGGCAGGGTCGGGCGGCGGAGGGGGGTCTGGTGAACTCCGACGAGCGTGACGGGCCGGGGATCGTTCCCGCACCGGTGATCGTCCTGACCGTGGTCGCGGCCCTCGCCTACGCGACGTTCCTGCTGGGGAGCGTGCTCAACCCCGACCTCGACTTCTTCAACGGCTACGTGAGCGAACTGTCGGCCGCCGACCAGCCGTTCCACTACGTCTACAGCGCCGGAGACCTCGTCACCGGCGTCCTGACGATCCTGGTGGCGCTCGGAACGCTCCGCAAGCTCACGCGCAGGCCCCTGGCCACCGCCGGATGGACCTTCCTCGGCCTGTTCGGCCTGTTCGCCATCGGCGACGCGGTCTTCCCCCTGGACTGCGCACCCAGCCTGGACACCTGGTGCGCGCTGCGGGAGCGTTCGGGGCACGTGTCGTTCTCCCATCAACTCCACGCGGTCACCAGCAGCGCCGTGATCATCTGCTGGCTGGCGGCGCTTGTGCTGCTGTCCCTGGCGGCCAGCCGGTACGGATGGTGGCCGGCCCTGGCACGCTGGGGCCGGCGGCTGGCGCTGACGCAGACCGTCCTGGCGGCGTGCACACTCACGGCGATGTACATGGGGCAGTGGCTCGGGGTCGTCCAGCGCGTCCAGATCTGCGTCCTGTGCCTGGGGCTGCTGGTCATCGCCCGGGCCCTGTACACCGACCGGCGGGACGCGGCGCACGCCGCACGGGACGTCGCGGCGGCGAGAGAGAGGGCTCGGCTGTGAGCGAGATCGTGAACGTGGGACGCGAACAGGTGCACGTGGTCGAGTCCGGGCCGGTGGACGGAGTTCCGCTGCTGCTGACCGCCGGGCTGGGCGGCGCCTGGTTCGACTGGGTCCCGACCGTCGAGCTGCTGCGGGACCAGTACCGGGTGACGGTGTTCGACCGTCCGGGGCTCGGCCTCAGCCCGGCCGGGAACGCGCGGCCCACCCTCCGGCGCGACGCCGCGACCCTGGAGGCCCTGGCGGAGCGGGCCGGACGGCCCGTGATCGTCCTCGCGCACTCGATGGCCGCGTTCCACGCCGAGGCCCTCGCCAGGCTGCGTCCCGGCCTGGTCGGGGGGATGGTGCTGGTCGACCCGAGCTACGAGCGCGACCCGCGCGCGGCCATCCGCCTGGCGGCCGTGCTGACCCCCCTGGCCACGGCGACCGGGGCGGTCCTCGGCGCGACGCGGCTGGCCAAGGTCGCCGGGCCGTGCGGACGGCGGCTGATCCTCCGGAAGACCAGCCGCCGCGACGAGGCCGTCCCGGACCACGTCGTCCGGTCGGTGTACGGGCGCGGGACGGTGGTCGGAACGGTCATCGCGGAGGAGCTGGCCTACCGGGAGATGGCGGCCGACCTGGCGCGGCTGCGCGAGCGGCGCCGGTTCCCGCCCGTCCCGCTGGTGGTCGTGACCGCGCTCGGGGACGTGACGGAACCGGACGAGAAGCACGAATGGGCCGAGGGCCACGCGCGGCTCGCCGCGATGAGCCCGCACGGGAGCCGGGTCGAGCTGCCGGACGCCCTGCACATGGTGCCGCTCGACCGGCCCGACGTGCTCGCCGACGCGGTCGCCGAACTGCGCCGAGCGGAAGCCGCAGTGGGAGACACGCCGTGAGGCGGCCCCCCGCGGCCATGCTCGCCGCGCTGCTCGTACTCGTCCTGGGGGCGTCCGGCTGCGAGACGACGCAGCGGATCTCGGAAGGGGCGTACCGCAACGCCGTCACCGGCGGCACCGTGGAAGAGCTGAAGGCACAGGGCATCGAACTGCGCAAACGCCCCGACTGCAAGACACCCGACATCAAAACCCGCTCCGTCGTGCGCGTGAACTGCACCGCCCGCACCTGGACGGGCGAGCCGGTCACCGTGGACGGTGTCGTCCACCGCGCGGACACCCGCCGTCCCCGCGAGTCCTACATCGTGACCGTCGGCGGTCGCGAGGTGCTGCGCAAGGACTGCCTCGGCGCCGGCTGCCGCTGAGGACCCGCAGGGCAACGAATCCGCATACGGAACGAAAAGATCGACCACTGACCGCATGCACCCGCGTACCGCCGGTGACACCGTCATGGTGGAGATGAGTCGCAAGATCCGGCAGATAGGCCGCAAGAAGGCACTGATCCTGGGGTCCGCCGCGCTTCTCGTGCTCGTGGTGGCGGGCGGCGGCGCCTTCCTGCTGCTGTCCGACCGCGAAGAGCTGACGTACGAGACCCAGTCCGCGCTGCGCAAGGCGCTGCCGGTGACGGCGGCGGCCGAGCTGCACGAGCGCGGCGTGACGCTGGCGTCGCCGCTGAAGTGCGAGGACCTGCCCGGCTGGACGAAGGAGAAGCTGCGCGTGTCCTGCACCGGCACGACCTCGGACAAGAAGCCGGTCGAGGTCCTCGGCAGCGGCGAACGGGAGACGGCCGAGAGCCGCTACACGATCCTGGTGGACGGTCGCCCGGTCGTGGAGAACGCGCCCTGCCTGGGCGCCGACTGCCACGCAGAGGAGGGCTAGGCCTGATCAACGGGACGGGGTGACGATCACCACTCCGGGCGGGTGCCGCCAAGACGGGTGAAAGAACGTCCTACGATGCGATGAGCTGCGTTCTTGCGGCGCACCGCATTTCCTTTCACCCTCCTGGAGCGGCCATGACCGGCACTGGCGAGCCGCCCCGCCCGGCGACGCCTCGCCGTCAGGCCCCCCGCCAGGGAGGGTCGCGCCGCCAGGCGGCGGTCCGTCCGCTGCCGATCGCGGTCGACACGATGGGCGGCGACCACGCCCCCGAGGAGATCATCGCCGGGGCGGTGGACGCGGTCCGCGAGCACGACGTCCGGCTCGTGCTGGTGGGGCAGGCCTCAAGGATCCGCCGCGAGCTGGACCGGTACGGCATCGTCGGCAAGATCCCGATCGTGCACGCCGACGAGGCCCTGGACATGGGCGAGGGCGCGCTGGCGAGCTGGCGCAAGCCCCGCTCGTCCATCGCGATCGCCTGCCATCTGATCAAGCAGGGGCGGGCGTCGGCGCTGGTGTCGGCGGGCAGCACGGCGGGCGTCGTGGCGACGTCGCGGCTGCGGCTGAAGGGCCAGCAGGGCGTGATGCGCCCGGCGATCGCGGTGACGCTGCCGACGCGGCCGCGCCCGACGATCCTGCTCGACGCGGGCGCCACCACCGACGTCAAGCCCGAAGGGCTCGTCCAGTTCGCCGCGCTCGGCACCGCGTACGCGCAGATCCTGCTGGGCCTCGACCGCCCGTCCGTCGGGCTCCTCAACATCGGCGCCGAGCCGGGCAAGGGCAACAAGCAGACCAAACGGGCGCACGAGCTGCTCACCGGCGGCAGCCACGGCATCGAGTTCGCGGGGAACGTGGAGGGCCACGACCTCCTGACCGGGCGGGTGGACGTCGTCGTCGCGGACGGGTTCACCGGCAACATCGCCCTCAAGACCATGGAGGGCACCATCCGGACGGCGTTCGCGGAGGTCCGCGACACGATGACGGCGAGCCCCGCCGCGCGGATGGGCGCGCTCCTCCAGCGACGCCGCCTCCAGGACCTCCGCGACCGCCTCGACCCCGACACCTACGGCGGCGGTGTGCTGCTCGGGCTGAACGGGACGGTCGTCATCGCGCACGGCGCGTCCCACGCCCGCGCCATCACCTCGGCGTGCGAACTCGCGCACCGGCTCGCCGCCGGGCGGATCGTCGAGCGGATCCGCGAGCAGGTCGCTTTGACCCGCACGTCCCGGTTCGGGCGCTGGACGCACGGCGACCGCGACGGCACCGACAGACCCGCCGACAACGCCCCGCAGCCGGACGCCCGTCCGGGCGGCGGGGGACCCGCCGGAGACACCGTCCCCGATCGCATGGAGCCGCCCGCCACCCCGTAGCCGGCGGGACACGGCGGAAAACCGGGTCCGGGCCGGGGCACCGCGCCGATAGCCTTGTGACATGCCCGATCCGCAACTCGTACTCGCCGCCCGGGTCCAGGCCGCACTCGGCGCCGCCTTCGGACCGTCGTACGCGGACACCGACCCGGTCATCCGGCCGTCGCAGTTCGCCGACCTTCAGGCCAACGTGGCACTGCCGCTGGCCAAGAAGCTGGGCCGCAGGCCGCGAGACGTGGCCGAGGAGATCGTCGCGAACCTCGACACCGCCGAGGTCGTGTCGGACGTGCAGGTCAGCGGGCCGGGCTTCATCAACCTGACGCTGAGCGACGGCTGGATCGCCGCCGAGGCGCAGTACGCCCTGGAGGACGAACGGCTCGCCGTCCCCGCCGCGGACAAGCCGCAGAAGGTCGTCGTCGAGTACTCGTCGCCGAACGTGGCGAAGGAGATGCACGTCGGACATCTGCGGACCACGATCGTCGGGGACGCGATCGCGCGGATCCTGGCGTTCCTCGGCCACGACGTCGTCCGCGACAACCACGTCGGCGACTGGGGCACCCCGTTCGGCATGCTGATCGAGCACCTGGTCGACATCGGCGAGGACGCCGCCGCCCGCGGCGACTCGTCCGTCAGCGACCTGACCGCGTTCTACCAGGCCGCGCGGGAGAAGTTCGACGGCGACACCGAGTTCGCCGACCGGTCCCGCAGCCGGGTCGTCGCGCTCCAGGCGGGCGACGCCGAGACGCTGCGGCTCTGGCAGGTCCTCGTGGACGTGTCCAAGCGGTACTTCAACGCCGTCTACGGGCGGCTCGGCGTCACGCTCACCGACGACGACATCAAGGGCGAGAGCTTCTACAACGACCTCCTCGCACCGACCGCCGAGGAGCTCGAGGACAAGGGCATCGCGGTGATCAGCGAAGGGGCGCTGTGCGCGTTCCCGCCCGGGTTCACCGGCCGCGAGGGCGAGCCGCTGCCCGTGATCATCCGCAAGAGCGACGGCGGCTACAACTACTCCACCAGCGACCTCGCCACGATCCGGTACCGCGTCGACACCGAGCACGTCGACCGGATGATCTACGTGGTGGGCGCGCCGCAGTCGCTGCACTTCCAGATGGTGTTCGCCGTGTCGCGGATGGCCGGCTGGCTGAACGGCGACGTCAAGGCCGAGCACGCCCAGATCGGCAACGTCCTCGGCACCGACGGCAAGATCCTTCGGACCCGGGCCGGCGGCACCGTCAAGCTGTCCGAACTGCTGGACGAGGCCGTCGAGCGGGCGGGCGCCGCGTTCGACGAGGTCCAGCACGACGAGTCGTTCGACGAGGCGACCCGCGCCGCGATCGTCCAGGACGTGGGCATGGGCGCGGTGAAGTACGCCGACCTGTCGGTCGCCCGCGACAGCGAGTACGTCTTCGACCTCGACAGGATGATCTCGTTCCACGGAAAGACCGGCCCGTACCTGCAGTACGCGGTGGCACGGATCCGGTCGATCTTCCGGAAGGGCGGGCTGGCGCCGGAGGACGCGACCGGCCCGATCGTTCTCGGCCACCCGGCCGAGCGTGCGCTGGCACTGGAACTGCTCGGGTTCGGCGCCGTCCTGAAGCAGGCCGGCGACACCGCCGAGCCGCACCGGCTGGCGAGCTACGTCTACTCGGTCGCGGACGCCTACACGACGTTCCACGAGAACTGCCCGGTGCTGAAGGCCCCGGACGAGGCGACGAAGGCGTCCCGGCTGGCCCTGTGCGCCGCGACCCTGCGCACCCTGACCACCGGCCTGGCCCTCCTCGGCGTCCCCACCCCCGACCGCATGTGAGTACTCGACCCTTGGTCACAGGGCCCGGCGCCAAGGTCACTGCATCAAGACGCGTTCACGGGTGACCTGTTCGCGGACCGCCGGGACGACCTCCAGGGCGAACACGGCGAGTTGTTCGGGGTCGCCGCCGAACAGGAACGAGTCGATGCCGTGGCCGATGGCCAGTTCCGTCAGCTCGTAGATCCACTGGCGTGGCGGGCCGTGCAGGAAACCCCGCGAGTCCCGCCCGTCGACCGAGCCCTCCAGGACGTAGACGCGGCGGATCTCGGCGGGGTCGCGGCCCGCACCGGCGGCGGCGTCGTCGAGCCGCCGCTGGCCGTCGGCGAGCTTCTTCGGCGGGACGAGCGACGACGGCGCGATCCAGCCGTCGGCGACGCGTCCGGCGAGGTCGAGGCCGCGCGGGCCGGTGACGCCGAGCCAGATTCCGATCTGGTGCGCGGGCACGGGACCGCTCTGCATCGCCGTGAACCGGTAGTGCTCGCCCTGGAAGCGCAGCCCGTTCTGGTCGCTCCAGTGCAGCCTGATGATCTGCACGGCCTCCTCAAGGGCCCTGCGGGCCGCGGTGCCGCCGAGCCGTCCCGCCCCGTACGCCTCGATGCCGTCCCAGGACGTTCCCGCGCCGAGGCCGAGTTCGACGCGGCCGCCGCTGAGCCGGTCCATCGTCGCGATCGCCTTGGCCAGCGCGGCGGGCGGACGCAGCGGCAGGCACGCCACCGCCGGCAGCACCCGGATCCGGGACGTGACGGCCAGCGCGGACGCCATCAGCGCGGGCGCGTCCGCCGTGTCACGCCGGTACGGCTGGTCGCGGACGCCGAGGAGGTCGAGGCCGTACCGGTCCGCGTCCTGCGCGGTCCGGATCAGCGGGACGGACGCGTCCGGTGCGAGGGACACGCCGAAGCGCAGCGGCCCGCGCCGCGCCCGCGCCGGGGTCACTGCAGATAGCCTTCGACCTCGTCCGGTGGCCGGACCCGCTCGCCGCCGGGGTCCCCGCCGGCCTCGAGCCGGGCCCGGCGGCGGCGCAGCAGGTCCCAGCACTGGTCGAGCGCGACCTCCAGCCCTTCCAGCCGCCGGTGCTCCTCCTCGCGCCCGAGTTCGCCGCGCTGGTAGCGCTCGCGGAGCCGCTGCTCCTCGCCGACGTACTCGTCGATGCGGGCCAGGATGTCCTTCTCGTCCATCGGCCCGTCAGCGGCCACGGTCGCCGGCATCGGTGAGTCCGCTGAGGAACCCGCCGTCGGTCCGGGTCGAGTGCTGGAGCGAACCGGGCTTCGGTTCGACCATGGGCGCCGCGGGCGCGGCGGCCGTCTTCGACTCCTCCACCGCGCTGCGGGCCGGCGTCTTCCGGGCCGTCGTGGACCTGGCCGTCTTCGGCTTCGCCGCCGACGAGATCCCGGACCCGCGCGACGTGCCGGACTTGGCGGCCGAGGTCGTCCGGGACGCCGCGGGCTTGCGGGCCGCGGTCGTCTTCTTCGCCGTGCCGGACGCCTTCGCCGCCGCCGTGGACGACCTGCGCGACGTGGTCGACTTGGCGGAGCCCGCCCGGGCCGACGTCGTCGACCTGGAGCCGCTGCTCGCCGCCGTCGTCTTGCGGGTCGTCCCCGACTTGGACGGCGTGCTCTTCTTCGCGGTGCTCTTCTTCGCCGCCGTGCTCTTCGCCGCGGTGCTCTTCGCCCCGGTGCTCTTGGTGCCGGTCGACTTGGCCGTGGTGGTGATGACCTTCGCGGCGGCGTCCATCGCCTTGGCGGCGTCGCTCATCGCCTTGGTCGCGCTGGTCATCGCCTTGGTCATCGCCGTCATGGCCTTCGCCGACGAGGACGCCTTGGTCGCCACCGACTTCATCTGCGTGGCGGCCGTCTTGGCCTGGCTCGCCGCGTTCGTGACGCGGGTCGCGGCCGTCGACGGCGACGTCCGGCCGGCCGGCGCCGTCTTCTTCGCCGCCGTGCTCTTCGCCGCCGCCTTCTTCGCCGTGCCGCCCTTGGACGCGGTCGAACGGCTGGTCGTGGTCTTGGACGACGACTTCGCGGCCGACGTGCTCTTCGCCGCCGGCTTCCTGGCCGTCGTGGACTTGTTCGCTGACGTGTTCTTCGCGCGACCGGCCGTACCTCGGCTCGACGTCGTGCGCGATGCGGTCTTGGTAGGCACTGATCTCCCCCCAGTGATGATCAGTTACGGGGAGATCTATTCCACGCTTTGTGACTGTCTACACACGCCGCGTCATTCCAGATCAGACGCCCACGGGATGCCAGACGGTCTTGGTCTCCAGGAACGCGGTCATCCGTGCGGTTCCGGGCTCGGCGGTCCAGTCGGCTCCGTCCGGGCGCAGGACGCGTTTGAGGTTCCCGGCGGCCTTGTCTTCGAGGTCCGGGACGTCCGCGGGCGCGGATCCGGTGAGGTCGACGGCGTTGACGTCCATGTGTCCCGCCAGCCACGGCGCGAGTTCCGCGCGGTGCCCGGTGAGGATGTTGATCACTCCGCCGGGCAGGTCGGACGTGGCGAGCACTTCGGCCAGCGTGATCGCCGGCAGCGGCGCCGGTTCGGACGCGACCACGACGGCGGTGTTCCCGGACACGATCGCCGGGGCCACGACCGACACCAGGCCGAGCAGCGGCGAGTCGGGCGCGACGACGGCGACGACGCCGGTGGGCTCCGGCGTGGAGAAGTTGAAGAACGGGCCGGACACGGGATTGGCGGACCCGGCGACGGCGGCGAGCTTGTCGGCCCACCCCGCGTACCACACCCACCGGTCGACGGCCGCGTCCACCTCGGCGGCGGCCTGCGGTTTCGTCAGGCCCGTTCCGCGGAGCTCGTCGACGAACTGGTCGCGGCGTCCCTCCAGCATCTCGGCGACGCGGTAGATGATCTGGCCGCGGTTGTAGGCGGTGCGCCCCGACCAGCCGGGAAACGCCTTGCGTGCGGCGACGACCGCGTCCCGGGCGTCCTTGCGGGACGCGCGGGCCGCGTTGGCGACGAAACGTCCCTTGGCGTCGGTGACCACGTAGGACCTGCCGGATTCGGATCGGGGGAACGCGCCGCCGATGAACAGCTTGTAGGTCTTGCGGACCGCGAGACGGCCGGCCCCCGCCTTCTCGGTCCGTGCTTTCTCAGGCATTGAGGTAGGCCTCCAGTCCGTGGCGTCCGCCCTCGCGGCCGAACCCCGATTCCTTGTAGCCGCCGAACGGGGACGCCGGGTCGAACTTGTTGAAGGTGTTGGCCCACACGACTCCGGCGCGCAGCCGCTGCGCCGTCCACAGGATCTGCGAGCCCTTCTCCGTCCAGATCCCCGCCGACAGCCCGTAGGGGGAGTTGTTGGCCTTGGTGACGGCCTCGTCGGGGGTACGGAACGTCAGCACCGACAGGACGGGCCCGAAGATCTCCTCACGGGCGATCCGGTGCGACTGGGCCACGCCCGTGAAGATCGTGGGCGCGAACCAGAAGCCCTGGGCGGGAAGGTCGCAGGGCGGGGACCAGCGTCCGGCGCCCTCCCGTTCGCCCGCGTCCGACAGCTCCTTGATCTTGGCGAGCTGGGCGGCGGAGTTGATCGCGCCGACGTCGGTGTTCTTGTCGAGGGGGTCGCCGACCCGCAGCGTCGCCATCCGGGTCTTGAGGCGGTCCAGGACCTCCTCGGCGACCGACTCCTGGACGAGCAGCCGGGAGCCCGCGCAGCACACGTGCCCCTGGTTGAAGAAGATGCCGTTGACGACGCCCTCGACGGCCTGGTCGAGCGCGGCGTCGGCGTAGACGATGTTGGCGGCCTTACCGCCGAGTTCGAGGGTCAGCTTCTTGTCCGTCCCGGCGAGGGCACGGGCGATCTGCCGCCCGACGTCGGTGGAGCCGGTGAAGGCGACCTTGTCGATCCCGTCGTGCTCGACGAGCGCGCGGCCGGTCTCACCGGCTCCGGTGATGATGTTGACGACCCCCGGCGGGAGCTCCGCCTGGCGGCAGATGTCGGCGAACAGCAGCGCGGTCAGCGGCGTCGTCTCGGCCGGCTTGAGGACGACGGTGTTGCCGCACGCCAGCGCGGGCGCGATCTTCCAGGCGAGCATCAGCAGCGGGAAGTTCCACGGGATCACCTGGCCCGCCACACCGACGGGCTTCGGGTCGGGCCCGAACCCGGCGTGGGGCAGTTTGTCGGCCCATCCGGCGTAGTAGAAGAACCATGCCGCGACCAGCGGGACGTCCACGTCCCGTGACTCGCGGATCGGCTTGCCGTTGTCGATCGACTCCAGCACCGCCAGCTCCCGCGACCGTTCCTGGATGATCCGGGCGATCCGGTACAGGTACTTGGCGCGCTCGCGGCCCGGCATCGGCCCCCACACCCTGTCGAACGCGGTGCGGGCGGACCGGACGGCGCGGTCCACGTCCGCCTCGTCCGCGCAGGCGATGTCGGCCAGGACGGTCTCGTCGGCCGGATTGATCGACTTGAACGGCTCGCCGTGCCCGTCGGTGAACTCGCCGTCGACGAACAGCCCGTAGGAGGCGCGGATGTCGACGACCGCCCGCGACTCGGGCGCCGGCGCGTACTCGAAGACCGTGTTCTCGGAAACCATGGATCAGTCCAGCGTGAAGTAGTCGGGACCGGAGTAGACCCCGGTGGCCAGCTTGCGGCGCTGCATCAGCAGATCGTTCAGCACACTGGAGGCGCCCAGCCGGAACCAGTCCGGCGTCAGCCAGTCCGGGCCGGCGGTCTCGTTGACCAGCACCAGGTACTTGATCGCGTCCTTGGTCGTCCGGATCCCGCCGGCCGGCTTGACGCCGACCTGCCGTCCGGTGGCCGCGCGGTAGTCGCGGACGGCCTCCAGCATCACCAGCGTCACCGGCGGCGTCGCGGCCGGCGACACCTTCCCCGTCGACGTCTTGATGAAGTCGGCGCCGGCCCGCATCGCCAGCCACGACGCCCGCCGGACGTTGTCGTAGGTGGCCAGCTCGCCCGTCTCCAGGATCACCTTCAGATGCGCGGGACCGGACGCGTCCCTGACCGCGACGATCTCGTCGAACACCTTGGCGTAGTCGCCGGACAGGAACGCGCCCCGGTCGATCACCATGTCGATCTCGGCCGCGCCCGCCGCGACCGCCGCGCGCGTGTCGGCGAGCTTGGCCTCCAGCGGCGCCCGCCCCGACGGGAACGACGTCGCCACGCTCGCCACCCCGATGCCCGTCCCCTCAAGGGAGCGGACGGCGACGTCGACCATGTCGGAGTACACGCACACCGCCGCGACCTTGGGGACGGACGCGTCCGCCGGATCGGGGTGGGCGGCCTTGGCGCACAGCGCCCGCACCTTCCCCGGAGTGTCCGCCCCCTCCAGGGTGGTCAGGTCCACCATCGAGATCGCGAGGTCGATCGCCTCGGCCTTCGCCGTCGTCTTGATGGACCTGGTGGCCAGTCGCGCGGCCCGCTCCTCGGCCCCCACCTGGTCCACGCCCGGCAGGCCGTGCAGGAAGGCGCGCAGCTCGGCGGCGCTGTTCAGAGTCTCCGTCGACACGCCCTAAGCATCGCCGAACTACGCCCCGGGCACAAAACAGACAGCTAACGAAGCGGTGTCGTCGTCCAGCGGGCGGGATCGGTGCCCAGCGGGGTGACGCGGCGGAACAGGCCGGTCAGCCCGCCACGGGCCTGCAGGCGCCGCAGCGGCTCGCCCGCCGCCACGATGTTGACGTCGAACCCGTCCACCCCGAACACCCAGAGCGTCTGCCGGTTCGGCTCCTTGCCGGGCCTCAGCCCCGGATGCGGGAGCCGCGTGTCGAACGCCGGATGCCCGTCGATCTTCGTGTTGGGCTTGAAGAGTTCCCTGTATCGCGGGCGGGACACCGACAGCAGGACCGTCAGCTGATCGTCCTCGCGGGGGCTCCCCAGCCTGATCATGGCCTCCGGCCGGGTGTCGACGAACGTCTGCGCGACCTTGAGACCGTCCGGAATCCCGGACACCCGCATCGGGAACGCCACCGGCTCGTCCCCGCCGAACCTCACACCCGCCGCGATGCGGTGGACGGTCGCCACATCGGCGACGGCCCGGTCGCCGATCGACAGCAGCGCCCAGCTCTTCGGCCGGTACTCCCACCGGAACTCCGCCGGCACCTGCTGCGACCCGGGTCCGCCCGGCTTGATCGACCAGTAGGCGGGCCGCCCGTTGACCGGCGCCGCCTTCGTCAGCTTCCCCTTCCGGGCTCCGGGCAGCAGCGGGATGCCCGGCCGTTCTCCGGGAGGCATCACGGTCAGCTCGATGGACATGCTCCCCGGGCCCCGCCCGGCATGCACCTCGTAGGAGGGGGACCGCCCGCCCTCCTGCGCGACCCGCGTCCGCGTGTAACCGGCGGGCAGCCACCCGAACGTGGCCTTCTGGACCAGCGGACTCGGATACTTCGACGGCTCCACGACCTTGTCGGGACGCTCTTCGTGGGACGACGACGGCAGCACCGCGACCACGGACACCGCCGCGGCGGTCCCCGCCGCCACGACGACCACCGCCGCCTTCCGGGCCCGCCGCATCCGCCTGACCCTCCGTCCGGCGGCCACCGCCGCCGGGACGTCCACGGCGGGTGCGGGTCCGGGCGTCCGGGCGAGGCGCTCCAGTTCCGCCTTGAGATCGTTCACGCCAGCCTCTCCCCTTCAGCCACCGGCCCCAGCACGCGCCGCAGCGCGTCCAGGCCGCGCGCGCTCTGGCTCTTGACCGTCCCGGTGGAGCAGTTCAGGGCGTCGGCCGTCTGCTCGATGGACAGATCGCAGTAGAAGCGCAGCACCACCGCGGCCCGCTGGCGCGGCGGCAACTCCGCCAGCGCCGCCCGCAGATCCACCCCGCCCGCGTGGTCGGCGGGTTCGACGGCCGTGTCCGGCGTCCGGTCGACGACCCGGACCCGCTGTCGCCAGCCGCCCCGCTGCTCGGCCAGGAACACCCTGACCAGGACCGTCCGGGCGTACCCGTCGACGTTCTCCGCCGCCGACGCCCGCCGCCAGTGCACGTAGAGACGCGTGATCGCTGACTGGACGAGGTCGTCCGCTCGGTGCCAGTCCTGGCACAGCAGGTAGGCGACCCGCCGTAACCACGGCATCCGGGCCGTCACGTAGGCGGTGAACTCCTCGTCACGGCTCGCCATCCGCACACTCCTCGCCTGCTCCACACCCACCTGATGCACCGGGCCCCGCAGAAGGTTGCACACGCCACGGAAATGACCGGGGTCCCTTGCCGACTGCCCGGACTTTCGCCGGCGCTGTTGACATGAGATAGAGCCATACCTCTAAAGTACTAGGATCCTAGTTAAATGGAGGTGTCGGTGATCGAGTTCCATCTGGATCCCGGTTCGGGCGTCTCGCCGTACATGCAGCTCGTCCGGCAGGTGCGGCACGCGCTGCGGCTCGACCTGCTGCGCGAGGGCGATCAGCTGCCGACGGTCAAGGACGTGGTGGCGCAGCTCGCGATCAACCCGAACACCGTGCTCAAGGCGTACCGGGAACTCGAACACGAGGGCCTCGTCGCGCCGCGTCCGGGCGTCGGGACGTTCGTGACGCGCACGCTGGCGGGCGAGTCGCTCGCCGCGCACGGGCCGCTGCGCCAGGACCTGAAGCGCTGGCTGGCCAAGGCGCGGCTGGCCGGACTCGACGACGAGAGCATCGAGGCGCTGTTCATGACGACCTTTCGGTCCGCCAGTCAGGAGGACATAGCGTGACCACCGCCTTGCAGGCCCAGGGACTGGGCAGGAAGTACGGGCAGCGCTGGGCGCTGTCCGATTGCACGCTCGACATCCCGGCCGGACGGGTCGTCGGCCTCGTCGGGCCGAACGGCGCGGGCAAGACGACGCTGCTGAACCTGGCGGTCGGCCAGCTCGCGCCGTCCGCCGGCGACATCCAGGTGCTCGGCGGGCGTCCGGCGAGCGGACCCGAGCAGCTCGCCAAGGTCGGGTACGTCGCGCAGGACACGCCCACCTACGCCGGGCTGAGCATCGCCGACCACCTCAAGCTCGGTGCCCGGCTCAACCCCCGATGGGACGACGCCCTCGCCCGGGAACGCGTCGAGCGACTCGGGCTCGACCCCGCGCAGCGGGCCGGGAAACTGTCCGGCGGGCAGCGGGCCCAGCTCGCCCTCACCCTCGGCATCGCCAAGCGGCCCGAACTGCTGATCCTGGACGAGCCGGTCGCCGCTCTCGATCCACTGGCCCGCCGCGAGTTCCTGCAGGGTCTGCTGGAGGCCGCCGTCGAGCACTCGCTCAGCGTCGTGCTGTCGTCCCATCTGGTGTCGGACCTGGAACGGACCTGCGACTACCTCATCGTCCTCGTCGACTCGCGCGTCCGGGTGGCCGGGGACGTCGACGACCTTCTCGCCGCCCACCACCGGCTGACCGGGCCGCGCCGCGACCCGGCGACGCTGCCGGCCGGGCAGGAAATCGTGTCCGAGAGCCACACCGACAGGCAGAGCACCCTCATCGTCCGGACGGACGACCCGATCCACGACCCCGCGTGGACGGTCGGCCAGATCGGGATGGAAGACCTCGTCCTGGCCTACATGGCCCCGGCCCCGACCCGTCCCGCACTGGAGGCGATCCGATGATCTGGCTGACGCTCCGGCAGTTCCGCGTCCAGGGCGCGGTGGCGTTCGGCGGCCTCGCGGTCCTCGGCGCCGTCCTGGCGGTCACCGGGCCCGGTCTCTCCGACGACTACGGCGAAGGGCTCGCGGTCTGCACCGCCCAGGGCGACTGCACGAGTTTCAACAGGCAGTTCCTCGACGACCACCAGGCGTACTTCGGCGCGCTGATCGGCATCGTGCTGTTCCTCCCGGGCCTCATCGGCATCTTCTGGGGCGCGCCGCTCATCACCCGTGAGCTCGAGAACGGAACGCACCGGCTCGTCTGGAACCAGAGCGTCACCCGAACCCGCTGGCTGGCCGTCAAGCTCGGCCTCATCGGCCTGGCCACCGTGGGCGCCGCGGGGCTCGCCGTGCTCGCCGCGAGCTGGTGGTCCGATCCGCTGGACAAGGCGGCGGCCGAGAGCCTCCCGCGGATGACGCCGCTCCTGTTCGACGCACGGGGCATCACTCCGATCGGCTACGCGGCCTTCGCCTTCATGCTCGGGGTCACCGTCGGCGTCCTCGTGCGCCGCCTGCTGCCGACCATGGCGATCACCCTGGCCGTGTTCGTCGCCGTCCAGATCGCGATGCCGCTGTGGGTCCGCCCCTACCTCATCCCCCCGGAGAGCAAGACCGTCTCGATCTCGACCGAGAACCATGGGGAAATGATGCTGAACGCACCCCCGGACTCCGCGTCCGCACACATGCGGGTGGAGGTGGAGGCGGAACCGGGGGCCTGGACAGTCTCGAACGACACGATCGACGCGTCGGGCCGCATCGTCGATGAAATTCCCATTTCCCAGTTCGACGGAGCGTGCGCACCGCCGGGACCAGGGCCGAACGGCGAGCCGCCGCATGGCCCGGCGCAGGCGTGCTTCGACGCGATCGCCCAGAACGGCTACAAGCAGAAGGTGGTCTACCAGCCCGCCGAACGCTTCTGGCCGCTCCAGTGGGCCGAGACGGGGGTGTTCGCCGTCCTCACCCTGGGCCTGACGGGCTTCTGCTTCTACTGGACGCGCCGCCGCGTTTCCTAGAAGTCCCAGAAACCGCTCACCGCCACCGGGACGCACCGGTGGCGGTGATGCCGTCGGGTCAGGGGGTGAGGGTGATCGTGCGCTGGATCTCCTCCGCGGCCGCGCGCATCCGGTGCGCCGACCGCTCGATCCTGGGGAGCTTGCCGGGGCGGCACGAGATGGCGACCGCGCCGAGGACGGTGCCGGTGGCGTCGGTGACCGGGACGGCGGCGCAGGCGGTGCCGAGAGAGTACTCCTCGCGGTCGAACTGCAGGCCGCTCGGGGAGCCGAGGGACCGGAACAGCCGTCCGGGGTCGGTGATGGTGTTCGGGGTCAGGTCGACGAGCGGGTGCCGGGACAGGTAGTCGCGCCGGTGCTCGTCGTCGAACTGGCTCAGCACGCACTTGCCGATGGCGGTGGCGTGCGCGGCGTCCTCGAAGCCGACCCACACGTCCACGCGGGGGGCGCGCGGGCCGTCGGCGATGTCGATGAGGCGGATCTCGTCGTCCATATGCATGCTGAAATAGGCCGCGACTCCCAGCTCGTCCCGCAGCGACATCAGGGTCGGGCGGATCCGGGCGAGCAGCTGCTGTGTCCTGCTCCGCCCGTGCAGGGACTCGACCCGCTCGCCCAGCACCCAGACACCGTCCGGCAGGCGCGTGGCGTAGCCCTCGTGCGCGAGGGTGCGCAGCAGGTGGTAGGTGGTGGCGAGCGGGAGCCGGGCCTCCCGGGCGAGCTGCTTGGCGGGCGCGCCGCTCGGATGAGACGCGACCACCTCCATCAGACGCAGCGCACGCTGCACGGAGGCGATGAGAGTGGGTTTGCGTGTCTCATCCATTACGCACAGCGAACCCCTCTGGCCCGGTCCGGTCAAGGCCTCGGCGACGGTCCCGTTCATTGGATCACCTCCTCCGTCCGCCCGGGGAGGGTTTCCCGATCCGGCCACGGGAAATGGCGATCACATGCATGGGACTACTCAGAAGTACAACCGGGGAGTAACTTCGGGGCATCGGCACGTCGCATCCGAGGACCCCAGATCAGCAGATCCGAACGGGGGACGTGGGGGGCCGTCCCCTTCCCAGGAGGACGCATGAGCCAGAGCAGCCACGCCCACGTCGACGAGCGGACCGCCCGGAAGGTCGCCGAGGAGGCGCGCGAGACGGAATGGCGGCTGCCGAGCTTCGGCAAGCAGCTGTTCCTCGGCGACTTCCGCCTCGACCTCATCCACCCGCATCCGCGTCCCGACGGGGAGGCCCGCCGCAAGGGCGAGGAATTCCTCGCGCGGCTCACCGAGTTCTGCGCCACCAAGATCGACGCGGCGCTCATCGAACGGGAATCGCGCATCCCGGACGACGTCGTCGAGGGCCTGCGCGAACTCGGCGCGCTCGGCATGAAGATCCCCGAGAAGTACGGCGGCCTCGGGCTCAGCCAGCTGTACTACGGCCGGGCACTGATGATCGTCGGCTCGGTCAGCCCCGCCCTCGGCGCGCTGCTGTCGGCGCACCAGTCCATCGGCGTCCCGCAGCCGGTCAAGCTGTTCGGGACGCCGGAGCAGAAGGACGAATGGCTGCCGCGCTGCGCCAAGCAGGTCAGCGCGTTCCTGCTCACCGAGCCCGACGTCGGCTCCGACCCGGCCCGGCTGCGCGCCACCGCCGTCCCCGACGGCGACGACTACGTCCTCAACGGCGTCAAGCTGTGGACGACCAACGGCGTCATCGCCGACCTCGTCGTCGTGATGGCGCGCGTCCCGAAGCAGGAACGGACCGGCGGCGACGGCGGCCACCGCGGCGGCATCTCCGCGTTCGTCGTGGACATGTCCACGCCCGGCATCACCGTGGAGAACCGCAACGCGTTCATGGGGCTGCGCGGCATCGAGAACGGCGTCACCCGGTTCCACGACGTCCGCGTCCCGAAGGCGAACCTCATCGGCAAGGAGGGCGCGGGCCTGAAGGTCGCGCTGACCACGCTCAACACCGGGCGGCTGTCGCTGCCCGCGATCTGCGCGGCGAGCGGCAAGTGGGCCGCCAGGATCGCGCGGGAGTGGTCGAAGGAGCGGGTGCAGTGGGGCCGGCCCGTCGGCGAGCACGAGGCCGTGTCCCGCAAGATCGCGTTCATCGCGGCGACCGCGTACGCGATGGAGGCCATTCTCGACCTGTCCAGCCAGCTCGCCGACGACGAACGCAACGACATCCGGATCGAGGCCGCGCTGGCGAAACTGTGGTCGTCGGAGATGGCGTGCCGCGCCGCGGACGAGCTGGTCCAGGTGCGCGGCGGCCGCGGCTACGAGACCGCCGAGTCCCTCGCGGCGCGCGGCGAACGCGGCGTCCCGGCCGAGCAGGTCCTGCGCGACCTGCGCATCAACCGGATCTTCGAGGGCTCCACCGAGATCATGCATCTGCTGATCGCCCGCGAGGCGGTGGACGCGCACCTGTCGGTCGCCGGCGACATCATCGACCCGGACGCGTCCACCGGGCAGAAGGCGCGGGCGGCGGCGAAGGCGGGCGGTTTCTACGCGCGCTGGCTGCCGACGCTGGTCACCGGGGCCGGGCACCGCCCGAAGTCCTACGCCGAGTTCGGAGAGCTGGCCAAGCACCTGCGGTACGTCGAGCGGGCGTCCCGCAAGCTGGCCCGTTCGATCTTCTACGCGGCCGGGCGCTGGCAGGGCGGCCTGGAGCAGCGGCAGGGGTTCCTCGGCCGGATGGTCGACATCGGCGCCGAACTGTTCGCGATGAGCGCTGTGTGCGTCCGCGCGCACGCCGACTCGTCGGCCGAGGGCCCGCTCGGCAGCGCCGGACGGGACGGCGAGGGTCCGGCCACGGCGCCCGGCGCGTCGGCCGTGCTGCTCGCGGACGCGTTCTGCCGGCAGTCGCGCGTCCGCGTCGACGAACTGTTCGACGGGCTGTGGCGCAACACCGACGCGATGGACGTGAAACTCGCCCGGGCCGTCCTCGCGGGCGACTTCGCCTGGGTGGAGGAAGGCGTCCTCGACCCGTCCATTCCCGGGCCGTGGATCGCGCCGTCCGAACCGGGTGCGAGTGAGAAGGAGGACGTCCACCGCACCATCGGCTGACCAGCGGAGACCCGCCACACCACCGGGCACGGCGGCACACCGGACACCGGACCCGCGCACACCGCGCGGCGCGCGGTGTTCGGTCACCGCGCCGCGCCCGGCGCCCGCGGCTGGGTAGACTGGCCCGATCTTCGCGCCTGAGATCGGACCGTCCCGAGCGGATCAGGTCATCCGGTCCGGCGAACGAGCATCCGAGCGCCAACGCACAGCGCCAACGCACCCAGCGAGCGGGAAGTATGCAGTCACCTGGTCAGAAGAAGTCCATCGCAGGCACCCTCCTCAACCTCGTCGGCAGCCGGCAGAAGAAGCCGTCCGGCCCGGCCGCCGCACCCGCCGCGCCCGCCGCGGGTGAGAACGCGGGCGGGGACGTCGTCCAGCCCGCCGCCGGGGAAGGGGCACTGGAGAACCATCTGGGCGGGGACGAGGCCCGCAACTACCGCAAGTACGAGTACGAGACCGTCGCCCCGCACGTCGGCCGGTCCATGCTGGAGGTCGGCTCGGGTCTCGGGCACTTCTCCGAGCAGTTCGCCGGGCGCCTCGACTACCTCGTCGTCAGCGACAACGACCCGTACTGCGTCGGTGAGCTGCGCAAGCGCTACGACGGTGACGGCGACGTCGAGGTCATCGACCTGGCGCTGCCCGCCGAAATCGAGATCCGGCGCAAGGTCGACACCGTCGTGATGATGAACGTCCTGGAGCACATCAAGGACGACGTCCAGGCGCTCCGCGACCTCGCGTCCGTCACCGAGCCCGGCGGCCGGATCGTCATCTGGGTGCCCGGCTACATGCAGCTGTACGGGGACTTCGACCGCAAGGTCGGTCACGTCACCCGGTACACCCCGGCGACGCTGGAGGCGTCCGTCCGCGAGGCCGGGCTCGTCCCCGAGGTGCTCAAGCCGATCAACTTCCTCGGCGGGATCGCCTGGTGGTTCGCGGTCCGCCGCGGCGGCGCCGGCTACCCCGACCCGAAGCTCGTCAAGATCTACGACCGGACGGTCGTGCCGCTCACCCGCACCATCGAGCGCGTGGTCAAGCCGCCGTTCGGGCAGACGGTGTTCTGCGTCGCCCGCGTCCCCCGCTGACACGGCCGGGTCCCGGACGGGACGCGCCGGGCGAGGACGCCTTGGACGGGGACGGGTCACGAAACACGGCTCGTCCCCGTCGCTTTTTTCCTGTACCGGAGATCGGTATGTCTTCCCGTACCTGGCGGCCCCTCGACCACGACACTGGGCATTGGCCGGAACGGTCACGGGCCGCCTCTCCGGGCGGAGAAGCACGCCTGCTTCCGCGGACCGTGACCGCGAAGGCCGGCCACGAAGTTCCCGTGTGGTCCGACGGTTCGGGGGCGGGGGTCCTGCGGAGGGGAGATCCCCGCCACCGAATCACGTCAGGGAGGCGGCGCCACGCCCGTTCTCGGCGGTGTCGCGCCCGGCGGGCGCGGCGAACAGCGACAGGCGGTGCGCGGTCGCGGCGGCCTCACCACGGCTCGCCACGTCCAGCTTCCCGAGGATGTTGGAGACGTGCACGCTGGCCGTCTTCGCCGAGATGAAAAGCGCCTCGGCGATGTCGCGGTTGCTGCGGCCCTCCGCGACCAGGCGCAGCACCTCGTACTCCCGCGGCGTCAGCCCGAGCGGCGCGGACGTCTCGCCTCCCCGCGGTGTGCGGGTGCGGCGCAGCAGGTCGGCGACGCGTTCGCCGAGCAGGACGGCGCCGAGGCCGTCCGCCAGCTCCGCAGCCGTCCGCAGCCGGGACGCCGCCGCGTCGTGGTCGCCGCCCGCCAGCGCGGCCTCCGCCGCGTGGAACAGCGCCCCCGCCCGGTAGTACGGGTTGCCGAGCGCCTCCCACGCCGCCGCGGCCTCCTCCCAGGCGGCCAGGTCGAGGACGCCGCGCGCGCGGGCCAGCTCGGCGCTGAACGTGAGGCAGTGCGCACGCTGGAGAGGGCCGTTGACGTCGAGGGCGGCGGCGCGTTCCTCGATCCGCCGCAGGTCGCCCGCGGCGGCGGGGCCCAGCTCCGCGCAGACCGACGCGCCGGTGACCAGCGCCGGCCAGGCGTAGCGGGCGTCGTCGGGCAGGCCCGCGTGACCGACGACGGGACGCACCGCGTCCAGCGCCGCTTCGGCGCGTCCTTCGGCGAGCGCCACGTTCGCCTCAAGCCAGAGCGTGCTGAAGTAGTCCTGGGTCTTGAGCCACTTCATCCTGAGGTTCATGATGTCGCGGGACGTGATCAGCCGCTCTTTCGCGGTGACCAGGTCCCCGCGCGACAGCGCCATCCAGCCGGACAGGACGAGCAGCGACGTGCGGGTCGTCACCGCGGGGTCCTGCTCCATGGCGTGGTTCAGCACGCTGACGGCCTCGTCCCACCGGCCGAGCGAGACGAGCGGCTCGGCCTGGTTGATGGACAGGAACGTCCCCTGCGTACGGGCCACACCGTGCTCGCGGGCGAGTTCGATGCCGCGTCCGGCGACGGCGGCGGCCTCCTCGTGCCGGCCGGCGCCCTCCAGGAAATGCGTCTTGATCACGTAGTACCGGAGCAGGACCCGGTGGTCGCCGCTGGCCTTCACCGTCTGTTCGACCTCGGCGAGGTCGACCTCGTTCACGTAGTCGATGTCGGCGCAGAACTGGGTGATCAGCGCCTCCGCCTCGGTGAGGGGGTCGCCGAGCGCCCGCGCGATGGCCAGGGACTCGGCCGCCGCCCTGCGGGCCTCGCCGATGTCGGTGGTGAGCCGGACGTAGTTCCCCAGCGTGGCCAGCGCACGCGCGCGCAGCGCGGTCGGCGGGTCGGGCGGCAGCAGCGCCACCGCGGCCCGCAGGTCCTCGACGAAGCCCGGACGCGCCATCTGGTAGCGCATGCGGCCGCGCAACTCCAGCAGCATCGCCACGCGGGCCGGGTCACGCGGGCCCTCCCCGGCCTCCGGCGCCGCCCCGGCCGCCGGCACGGTCCCGGCCTCGGCTTCGACTTCGCGGAGGGCCGCGGTGACGAGCTTGATGCCGCGGTCGAACTCGCCGGCCTGGTCGGCGGCGGACGCGGCCTTCTCCAGGACCGTGACGTGGTCGGCGTCGATGCGTTCCTCCGCGTCCGGGACCCGGTCCCACAGTTCGAGGACGCGCGACAGCATCGTCAAGCACTCGGCGTAAGCGAGGGCCTTGCGTGCGTGGGCGGCGGCGCGCCAGGACGCGACCAGCGCCCACGTACTGTCGTGGGCGGCCTTCCAGTGGTAGCTCAACTCGACCCAGAGCCGCCCGGACGGAACGAGCGCCGGGTCGTCCTCCAGGGCTTCGGCATAGCGCCGGTGCAGCCGCGTGTACTCGCCCGGCAGCAGGTCGTCGTGGACGGCCTCGCGGATCAGGGCGTGCCGGAACGCGTAGCCGTCGCCGTCCACGACCAGCACGTTGGCGGCGACGGCGGGACGGAGCACCCGCGTCAGCGCGGTGTCTTCGAGGCCGGTGACGGCGGCCAGCAGCGCGTGGTCGATGCGGGTGCCGCCGCCGCTGGCGTCCCGCAGGACGTCCTGGGTCTCCTCCGGCAGGCGCTGAACGCCGGCCAGCAGCAGATCGCGCAGCGACTCGGGGATCTCGCACGCCAGCGTGCCGTCGTCGTCGAGGAGCGCCTCGATGAACAGCGGGTTTCCCTCGCTGCGGGCGGCGATCCGCTCGACGAGGCCGGGCGGGGCCTGGCGGTGCTCGTCCCCGAGAAGCTCCGCCACGAGCGCGGCCACATCGCTGCGGGACAGCGGGGCGATCTCCGTCCGCCGGACGCGTTCGACCCGCTCCAGCCCGGCGAGCAGCGGGCGCAGCGGATGGGTGCGGTGCAGCTCGTCCGACCGGTACGTGACGACGATCAGCACCGGCGCGACGCCGAGGTTGCGGATCAGGAAGGCCAGCAGGTCGCGGGTGGAGCGGTCGGCCCAGTGGGCGTCCTCGATGACCAGCACGACCGGGCCGCGTTCGGCGAGCCGCTCCAGCAGCGTCAGCATCACCTCGAACAGCCGTGCGCGCTCCTCACCGGAGGCGGCGTCGGACTCGGGCTCCCCGAACTCGGGCAGCAGCCGGGCGAGGCCGCCGGTGTCGCCGCGCGGCACGAGCCCGGCGACGCCGTCGATGCCGATGTCGCGGACGAGTTCGCGCAGGACGGTCGTGAACGGGGCGAACGGCAGGCCGTCGGAGCCGAGCTCCAGGCAGCCGCCGACGAGCACCCTGGCGCGTCCGCCGCCGGCGGCGCCCGCCACGGTCCGGGCGAACTCGCGGATCAGGCGGGTCTTGCCGAGGCCCGCGTCACCGCCGATGAGCACGGCCCCGGGCGCCCCGGCGAGCGCGTCCTCCAGCTCCCCCAGCTCGGCCGACCGGCCGACCAGGACGGGACTCATCACACGTGGGCTCACGTCACAAGCATGCCACCCGGATCGGACATTCCAACCTGAATATCAGTCCGTGAGATGACGCCAGCCCTGCCCGCGATGCTCGTCCAGCTCGGCGACCGGTCCTTCGGGGAGCGGCGGGTGCACGGTCGTCCGCACCGGTCCCTCGGCCTGGACCCGCCGCTGCCCGAAGTGGCCGACGCCGAGCATCTCGGCGCGGGACAGCAGGAGCGCGACCGGTGCGCCGGCCTCGGTCAGGCGCTCGATCGCCTCCGCCCCGGTGAGCTTCCCGACGGCGGCGGTCACGGCGGCGTCCAGCTCCCCGATCCTGCCCAGCCGCTCGGCGAACGGGACGTCCGCGTGCTCGCCGATCCCGAGGGCGCGGCACGTCGCCGCCCACAGCTTGTCCTCGGACACGACCCCGAGCGTGATCTTCCGGCCGTCCTTCGCCGGGTACACGCCGTATCCGGGGACGGGCCCGGCGCCCGACCGCCGTGTCGCCTCCGGGACGGTGCCGACCCAGTGAGCCAGGACGTCCGCCATACCGAGGTCGATCCGGTCGCCGACGCCGGTGGCCCGTGCCTTCAGGCAGGCGGCGGTGATCGCGAACGCGGCCATCGTTGCGGCGGACATATCCGCTATGGGCAGCTCGTCCGCCTCGGGTGACACGGCGTCGGGCGGGAGCGCGGCGGCGTAGGCGCGGTAGTTGATGTCATGTCCGGGGACGTCCGACAGCGGCCCCTCGGCGCCGTACCCGGAGATGGAGCAGTAGACGAGGCCCGGGTTGAGTTCGCGCAGCGCCTCGTGCCCCACACCGAGCCGGTCGGCCACACCGGGCCTGAACCCCTCGACGAAGACCTCGGCGCCGCCCGCCAGCTCCCGGCACCGCGCGAGCCCGTCCTCGGACTTCAGGTCGAGCACCATGCTGCGCTTGTGCCGGTTGAGGACGTCGAAGTGACTCCGGAACATCCGCATCGGCTCCCCGCGCGGCGGCTCCACCTTGATCACATCGGCGCCGAGCTGGGCGAGCAGCTGGGTCGCGTACGGGCCGGGCCGCCACATCGTCAGGTCCAGGACCCGGAGTCCGTCCAGCGGCGCCATGGGCCTCCTCCCGCCGTTCCGTCCGGTTCACGGTGCCGTCCCGGCCCGCACCACGTCAAGCGAACGCTTGGTCGGCGCGGTCCGGGGCTTGTTGACGTGGCGTCCAATCGGGGTGAGGCTGACCCGAAGGGGCGACCGGGTGACGAGCGACCGGGTGACGAGGGATCCGGCGCTACGAGTCGGTCGGCGTCGACCAGATCTCCTTCGTCCTCCAGGCGGGCCCGAACAAGCACGAGCACATATGCGAGACCCTCGAACTGTTCGGGAAAGCCGTCCTGCCCCATTTCACCGAAGGCCGCGACGAACGCGAAGCCGCCAAGGCCGAACGCCTCGCCCCCGCCATCGAGGCCGCCCTCGCCCGCCGGAAACCGGCCCGCACGACGCCGCCCGGCTACCGCATCGACGAGGACGCGGAAGTCGCCCGCGCACACCGCTCGTCCCGTACCCGGCTTCCCGTCGGCGCGGACATCCGCGCCGCGAGCCGCAGACGGTTTCGGCGAGGCTTCTACAAACTCGTCCACGGCCGGACCGACGCGCAGATCGAACGGCGTTTCGGCCCGAACGCCCAACGCGTCTTCTTCGCCGGCATGGCCCGCGCCTACGACCCGTCCGCGTCGGGCGGTTTCACCGGCGAACTGGAAATCCGCCTGACCCGTACGGGCGGCGAGACCGCCTGGACGCTCGGCATCGGCAAGACCCGCGCCCGCGCCCGCCAGGGCCCCGCGAAGGACCCGGCCCTCACCCTCACGATGTCGACGGCCGACTTCCTGCGAACCCTCGCCGGCGACGCGAACCCGGCGTCCCTCATCATGGACGGCCGGCTGGAACTGCGCGGCGACTTCGAACTGGCGCCGCGCCTCAGCGAAATGTTCGGCGGCCCGTCCCCCTACTGAGTCGGGGTGGTGGCCGTGGTCCCCCGACCTCCACGGCCACCACACAGTCAGACGCCCACACCCCACGCCCAGGTTCGCGCTCCCCCGCAAAAAGATCGATCACTGAGCTAATCGGCGGACGGACGTCCGGCGATGAGGTCGCTCAGCCGATCACCGAACCGCTGCACGGGACGCCGGTACCGGCGTTCACGAACCTGCGCCCGCCGCTCCTTCCGCGAACCCGCTGAGTACCGGCGCCGGGCCCAGAGCGACTCCGGCCGCGCCAGCCGTACGGCCCCGACCAGCGCGATCACGCCGACGAACAACCCGATGACCCCTGTCCAGATCTTGCCCTTGACCAGGGCGACCACGGCCACGCACGCATCGAGCACGAGAACGAGCATGACGCTCCACAGCCCGTCCCCCGCGATGTCGTCCACGCCCAATGGCCGCAGACCCAGCAACAGCAACCCGCACAGGGCGATCGTGATGAACACGACCTCGACCGACAACCGGCCCTGCTCGCTCCAGTAGACGTCCCGCATGTACAGGACCAGCGCGAACTCGTCCAGCACCAGCGCGGTCCCGACCCCGAACACCGCCGCGGACGCCGCAGCCCACCCGGACGACCCGTCCTGGACGGCCAGCCCGCCGACACCGCCCACGCACATGAACACCAGGCCGAACACCACGTGATGAATGTGCTGCCCGCCCGGCGTGACGTTCCCCGGCCACCACCGCACCCGCCGCCGGATCATCCGCACGCTGAACCGGATGAACAGGAACCCGGCGATGAACGCCACGAAGAAGCAGAACAACCGCAGCCGCCCGGTGTCCGCGATCTCCCGCGTGAACCACTCCCCCACACCGGGGGCTTTCCCGCCGCCGGGCAAAATCAGGTCACCCCACGCCCAACGGTTCCTACCGTTCACCGCCTTAGAACGATGTCATCGAAGTCAGGTCTGTCGTTGGCGCCGAGCGGGATGGGCGGGTCGGTTTCATCGGTGGTCGGGATCGGTGAGGTCTGTTTTTCGGCGTAGGAGGACTGCTCGGCGTTTGTGGGCGCGGGTGACCAGCAGCGCGCCCAGGGTGATGAGGACGGCGCTCGTCGCCAGGGCGAGGGTCGTGCCTCGGTCCCTGACGACGGCCAGGGTGACCGTGACGGTCGCGGTGAGCAGGGCGGCGGCCGTGGCGAGCCAGGCGGCGATCACCTGGTCCAGGGCGAACAGCGGGGTGCGCCGTGTGAGGGACCAGATGCCGTAGCCGGTCCATGCCAGGCAGATCAGGGTGAGCAGGGCGAAGGACAGGTGTGTGCGGTCTGGCAGCGGCCCCGGTTCGGTGGCCCACAAGAGCGTGGTGAACGTCGCTCCGGACAGTCCGGCGAGCAATGCCCCGACGTTCCGGAGGCGCCGGCCGCGCGACATCATCGGCTCCAGCCGCTCCAGCATTTCCCCTGCGGTGATGCGCGGTTCGTCGGTCATGGCTGGTATCCCTTCTCGGCCAGGTGTTCGCGGAGCAGGCGGCGGGCGCGGTGGAGGCGGGATTTGACTGTGCCGACGGGGACGGCGCAGATCTGCGCGCAGTCCTCGGCGGACAGGTCCTCCAGGTAGAACAGGATGAGGATCTCTCGTTCGGCGGCCGGCAGCGCGGCCAGGGCGGCGACCAGTACGGTGCGGTCCACGACTTCGCCGGCCAGGTCGTCCGGCGGCGGGCCGGCGGGGGTTTCGGTGACCGTGTACTCCTGGCGGAGCCTGTTGAGCACCGCACGGCGGGCGATGGTGAACAGCCAGGGGGCGAACCTGGCGGGGTCGGCCAGCCGGGGCAGGCCGCGCAGGACCGCCACCCAGACCTCCTGGGCCACGTCGTCGGCTCGTTGTTCGTCCAGCATCCGGCGGGTGAACGTCCACACCGGGACGTGCCAGCGGCGCACCAGCTCGGCGAAGGCCGCCCGTTCCCCCAGTTGGGAGCGGACCACCAGCAGTTCGTCGTCCATCTCGTCCTTCCGTCACCCGCACAGTCGCCGGACAGGGCCGCCGGGTTCACGCGGGGCCGGGTCCGGTTCTGGTGGTGTCCGGGCGTGGCGAGGGAGCAGGAGCGGGGTCGTCAGCATGACGATGCCGGCCGCCGCGATCGCGATGCGGGGCCCGGTGATGGCGGCCAGGAGGCCCCACAGGGCGGTCAGGGCCGCGACGGTGATGTTGCCGGTGACCGACCAGGCGGCCAGGGTACGGGCCACCCGGTCCGTCGCGGTCTGTTGCAGCCGGTACGTGGCGGACACCGGGTTGAACACGCCCATGCAGGTGATCAGGCCGAGTTCGACGGTGATGACCAGCACGAGGCCGGTGGTGCCCGGGTGGACGAAGGCCAGCCCGAGCAGCCAGCACGCGCGCAGGGTGCCGGTGGTGAGCATGACCTTGTGCTGGCCGAACCGTGCGACGAGCCGGGGGGCCATGTGCGAGCCGATGAGGCCGCCGACGCAGGGGGCACCGAACGCCAGGCCGTACTGCCACGGGGCGAACCCGAGGTTGCCGAGCATGAGGACGGCCAGCAGCGGTGACGTCGCGAGGATCAGACCTTTGACCAGGATCGAGTTGAAGAACAGCGGACGGAGCGCCGGGTGGGTCAGGATGTACCGCCATCCTTCGAGCAGGTCACCGGCTCGGAACCCGGGTGGGCCGGTTCGGGCGGGGCGTGGCTCCCTTCCGCCGATCGCGCGGACGGCCGCGGCGGACAGGAGATGGCCGACCGCGTCCGCCAGCACGGTCGTCACCGGGCCGAACAGGCCGATCGCGGCGCCGCCGAGCGGTGGACCGAGCACGGTGGCGGTCCAGGTCGTGGATTCGAACCGTCCGTTCGCGACGAGCAGGTCGCCGGGCCGCACGAGCGCTTTCAGGCATGCCCCGCTCGCCGCCCTGAAGGCGATCCCGGCGGCGGCGACGATGACGGACACGACCAGGAGCTGGAGGAGGGTGAGCCGGCCGAGCGCGAATGCCGCGGGGACGCTCATCAAGGCCGCGAACCGGATCAGGTCCATCCCGATCATCACGGGCCGTTTGCGGCTGGACTCCACCCAGGGGCCGAGCGGCACCGCGACCACCGCCCCCGCCGCCAGGCCCGCGGCCGCCAGGAGGGACACCTGGCCCGGTCCGGCGCCCAGCACGAGAATCGCGATCAGGGGGAACGCGTCGAGTGCGAGCGAGGTGCCGAATGTGCTGGCCGCGTACGCCGTCCAGAGCCACCCGAACCGCCGGCCCAGCGACCGTCTGACCACGTTCGCCCGCGCCCCTCGTCATCTCCCTCGACAACTTCACGTTGATCGGGGTGACCGTACTGAGCAGGGGATTCCAGGATCAAACAACTGGATTGACGGCCAGTTACAACGATTCGTTGTACGTCCGGGGTCTGCTTGGTGAATCCCGATGCCGCAGTCGCCGGTGGAGAGCTGCGCGCCGCCCGCGCCCGGGTCGCCCGGGTGCGGCCCCTTGACGTTGCGGACGCACGCCTCGAAGTAGTGCTTGTCGCCGGTCTTGACCGTGACGTTGGTTATCCCGTCGGTCCCGGCGGGACAGTCGGGCTCGGCCCGCGTGCCGTACCGGAAGGCGGTGGCCTCCCCCTCGCCCGTGACCTTGAGCACCTTGGCCTTGGCCTCGCCGCCGTCGCAGCGCACCCGTTCGCTGGCCGGGATCTTGTTGCCCGCGTTCACGCCGAAGCTCGTGTCGACGCACTGCTCGGCCTTGAGCGGGCCCGTCATCTCGCCGATGTCCTTGAACAGCGCGACGCCGAGGGCCGCCACGCCGAGCATGGCCACGACCCCCACGCCCACCAGGACGAGCGCGGGCGGCTTCTTGGCGGGCGGCTTGGCGGGCGGCGGGGCGGGGGCGCCCACCCGGGGGACGGGCAGCGGCGGCTGCCCCTGCCGGTCCGGTACCTGGCCGTACACGTCCGCGACCTCCTGATCATGACGAGGCTTGGGACAATATCGGCAAATGCGTATCAGGACAGCTTGTTGAGCATTTTCCGTGACGAGCGGGGCGGACGACGCCGGGGTCTCTCGGCCGCCCGATCCTGGGGACCGCTCCGGCGCCGCGTCGCCCGCCGTGTGGTCACGGCAAGGTGAGGTTGGGCGGGGATTCCAGGGCGGTGAGTTCTATGCCGGGCGCGGCGAGGACGACGTCGCCCGCGAGGTGCACCGTTTCGATCTCGCCCGTGGACAGGTCCGTGACGTCGTACTGCGAGACCGGGAGCGGCCCAGTGTCGGTGTCGTAGGTGGACGTTCCGGCCCGACGCCATCGCCAGGTGGCCGTCAGCGGCGAAAGGGACGGGCCGCTCAGCCGGACGAGGCGGACGTCCGCCTCCGCGTCCTCGCCCAGGTCCAGAAAGCGCGCGACCGCGATGAGGAAACCGGGCGAGTCGGATATGAAGCCCGCCGCCCGTTCGGTGTGTTCGGTGCCCGTCTCACCGGCCGCGCGCACCCAGGCGACCTCGGGGCCGGTGACGCCGCCCCGAAGCCACCAGGTCGGCGTGACGAGTTCGAGGCGGATCTGGCGCCAGCGCGCGTCCACGACCAGGTCCACGCGGACGCCGTCGGAGCGCAGGGACGTGTAGCGCCAGCCGCCGGGTCCCGGGGCGCACTGGAAGCGCTCCTCTGACTCCTCGTCCAGGTGGAGGTAGGTGCCGGCGGGCACGGCTCAGGATCCGATGCGCCAGGAGTGCAGATAGTCCTCCTGGTCTTTGGTCAGCAGGTCGATGGAGATGGACATCGACGCCAGCTTGAGGCGCGCCACCTCCGTGTCGATCTCCTTCGGGACGTCGTGGACGGCCGGGGCCAGGGTCGGGTGGGCGGTGGCGAGCCACGCGCACGTGAGTGCCTGGTCGGCGAACGACATGTCCATCACGGCGGCCGGATGCCCCTCGGCGGCGGCCAGGTTGACCAGGCGGCCCTCGGCGAGGAGGACGAGGCGGCGCCCATCGGCCAGGACGTACTCGTCGGCCTGCGGGCGGACGCCCCGGTGAACCTCGACGGCCATCTCGGCCAGGGCGCGGACGTCGATCTCCACGTCGAAATGGCCGGAGTTCGCGAGGATCGCGCCGTCCTTCATCACCGCGAGGTGCTCAGCGTTCACGACGTCGCGGTTACCCGTGACCGTGATGAAGACGTCGCCGTCGACGGCGGCCTCCGACATGGGCTGGACGGAGAAACCCTGCAGGGCGGCGTCCAGGGCCTTGACCGGGTCGATCTCGGTGACGACGACACGGGATCCAAGGCCGCGCGCCCGCTCGGCCAGGCCGCGGCCGCAGTAACCGAAACCCGCGATGACGACCGTCTTGCCGGCCAGGAGAGTGTTCGTGGCGCGGATGATGCCGTCCAGGGTCGACTGGCCGGTGCCGTACCGGTTGTCGAACATGTGCTTGGTGTCGGTGTCGTTGACCGCGACCATCGGGAAGCGAAGCGCGCCTTCGAAGACCATCTGATGCAGGCGGATGACGCCCGTCGTCGTCTGCTCGCAACCCGCCTTGACCGTGCCGAGCAGGTCGGTGCGGTCGATGTGCAACGTGTTGACCAGGTCGCAACCGTCGTCCAGGACGATGTCGGGCCCGGTCTCCAACGCCTGGTGAATGTGGGCGTAGTAGCCCTCACGGTCGATGCCCGCCCGCGCGAAGACCTCCGCCCCGTACTCCTGGACGAGCGCGGCGGCCGTGTCGTCCTGGGTGGAGAGCGGGTTGGACGCGGCGAGTGCGACGCTCGCGCCGCCCGCCTGGAGAGTACGGATCAGCCCGGCGGTCTCGGTCGTGATGTGCATGCACGCCGCGACCTTCAGCCCGTCCAGGGGACGCTCGTCAGCGAACCGTTCCCGGATCTGCCGCAGCACGGGCATGCTCCGGTCGGCCCACTCGATCCGCTTGACACCCTCATAGGCCAGCGAAGCATCCGCGATATCGCTCATCGACTCCCCGCATCCACCCACTTTTACGACAACACCGGCCGACGCACCAGCCACGCGACAACCCAAACCGTCGCGATTGCGAGCGAAGCCAGGTTCGAGCCTGCGAGAACCTGATCGCGCAGCGAGCCGCTAGGCGAGTCGGAGCGATGCGGCAATCGCACGCGGTGCCCGTGGCGGAGGGCGCCCCAGCGCCCGGAGCCACGGGCACCGCCAATCAACTCAGTAACGGTAGTGGTCGGGCTTGTAGGGGCCTTCGACGTGGACGCCGATGTAGGCGGCCTGCTCCTTGGTCAGCTCGGTGAGCTTGACGCCGAGCGCGTCCAGGTGGAGGCGGGCGACCTTCTCGTCCAGGTGCTTCGGCAGGACGTACACGTCGATCGGGTACTCGTCGGTCTTGGTGAACAGCTCGATCTGAGCGATGACCTGGTTGGTGAACGAGTTGGACATCACGAACGACGGGTGCCCGGTGGCGCAGCCCAGGTTCATCAGCCGGCCCTCGGCCAGGACGAGGATGGAGTGGCCGTCCTCGAAGCGCCACTCGGCGACCTGCGGCTTGATGTCGATCTTCTCGATGCCGGGGGTCTTGGCGAGGCCGGCCATGTCGATCTCGTTGTCGAAGTGCCCGATGTTGGACACGATCGCCTGGTGCTTCATCCGGCCCATGTGCTCAGCCGTGATGATGTTGAAGTTGCCGGTGGTCGTCACGAAGATGTCGGCGACGTCGACGACGTCGTCCAGGGTGGTGACCTGGAAGCCGTCCATCGCCGCTTGCAGCGCGCAGATCGGGTCGATCTCGGTGACGATCACGCGGGCACCCTGGCCGCGGAGCGCGTCCGCGCAGCCCTTGCCGACGTCGCCGTAGCCGCACACGACAGCGACCTTGCCGCCGATCAGGACGTCGGTGGCGCGGTTCAGGCCGTCGATCACCGAGTGACGGCAGCCGTACTTGTTGTCGAACTTCGACTTGGTGACCGAGTCGTTGACGTTGATCGCCGGGAACGCGAGCGTGCCGGCCTTCGCCATCTCGTAGAGGCGGTGGACGCCGGTGGTGGTCTCCTCCGTGACGCCCTTGATCTCGGCGGCGGTCGCGGTCCAGCGGCCGGGCTTGTCGGCGATGGTCCGGCGGAGGGTGTCGAGGATGACGCCCCATTCCTCGGGGTCCTCGGCGGTGGCGGTCGGCACGGCCCCCGCCTTCTCGTACTCGGCGCCCTTGAGGACCAGCATGGTGGCGTCGCCGCCGTCGTCCAGGATCATGTTCGGGCCGCTGCCGTCCGGCCACTGGAGGGCCTGGTCGGTGCACCACCAGTACTCTTCGAGGGTCTCGCCCTTCCACGCGAACACCGGGACGCCCTTCGGGTCGTCGACGGTGCCGTCCTTGCCGACGACGACCGCGGCGGCGGCGTGGTCCTGGGTGGAGAAGATGTTGCAGGACACCCAGCGGACATCGGCGCCGAGGTCCACGAGCGTCTCGATCAGCACGGCGGTCTGGATGGTCATGTGCAGCGAGCCCATGATCTTCGCGCCGCGCAGCGGCTGGGCGGCGGCGTACTCCTCGCGCACCGCCATGAGGCCCGGCATCTCGTGCTCGGCGAGCCGGATCTCACGGCGCCCGAAATCGGCGAGCGATAGGTCGGCGACCTTGTAGTCCATGCTTTCGTTGCTCCCTTGGTGGTGGCGGGTCCGCGGGGTGCGGGTCGGTGCGCGGTGGCGTCAACGCGTGAGTCTACGGTCGGCGGGCACCCGCTGGCACGACCGGAGGCGACTTCCTGACACAGATTTGTCAGAATTGGCCCATGCGCATCACGGAGGCCGCCCGGCGGCTCGGCACCTCGCCCCGCATGCTCCGCTACCGCGAGGCCCTCGGGCTGCTGCCCACCACCCGGGAGGCGGTCTCCGGCCGCGGGCGCGGCGGCGGCCACCGCCAGTTCGGCGACGCCGAGCTGCGGGCCGTCGCGCTCGCCCTCGCGCTGGAGAAGCGCTACGACATCGGCCCCGCCGAGCTGGCGTTCGGGCTGCGCGTCCTGGCCGAGCCCCAGGTGCAGGCGCACGTGCGCGAACTCGGCGAACGTATCGGACGGCTGTCCGCTCCTCCCACCCGCGCACTCGACTTCGAGAAGGAGAAGGCCATGCGCCTCCTCCGCCGCCGGTAGGGCCGGCCCGAAACGGCCTCAGCCGTCGCGCGAGCGCGTGACCTGACGGGGGAGGCGACGCCGAAGGCGAGCCTCACCGGAAGATCGCGAAGCGATGCGCGCTCGCACAGACCCGGTCACGGAGCGAGCCGCCAGGCGAGCGCAGTGGGCCGGGACTGCGATCAACACGCGTTCTCGCCGGGGACGACGACACCGGACTCGTAGGCGAGCATGACGGCCTGGGCCCGGTCGCGCAGGCCGAGCTTGGTGAAGACCCGCGCCACGTGCGTCTTGACGGTGTGCTCGCTGACCACGAGCCGCTCCGCGATCTCGCCGTTGGACAGCCCGCCCGCGATGAGGACGAGGACCTCCGACTCGCGGGCCGTCAGCGTGGACAGCTCCGACGGCGCCTGCGGCCTGTTGCGCCGCTGCTTGGTGAACTCGCGGATGAGCCGCCCGGTGACCTGCGGAGCGAGCAGCGAGTCGCCGCGCGCCACCACCCGGACGGCGGAGACGAGCTCGTCCGCCGTCGCGTCCTTCAGCAGGAAACCGCTCGCGCCGACGGCGAGCGCCTCGTAGACGTACTCGTCCACGTCGAACGTCGTCAGCACCAGCACCCGGACGCCCTCCGACCCGGGGAGGGCGAGGATGCGGCGGGTCGCCTCGATGCCGTCCATGCCGGGCATCCGGATGTCCATGACGACGACGTCGGGCCGGCTGCGTTCGGCGATCCGGACGGCCTCGCGCCCGTCGCCGGCCTCCCCGATGACGGTGATGTCGTCCTGCGCGGCGAGCAGCGCGGCGAACCCGGCCCGCACGATCGTCTGGTCGTCGACGATCAGCACATTGATCACCGTTGCCGCCTCACGGGCTCATCGAAGAAGGGGACGCCTGCGAAGGAAACGCCGGCGCGGGGCGCGCCGGCGGGGAGAACACCGCCGGGGGGAATGCCGGCGGCGGGGTCAGCGGACGCCCGGAGGCGCCTCGGAACCGTGTCCACGGGTCGAATTCCCCTCCCTCGTCAGCGGAAGCTCGGCCTCCACCAGGAACCCGCCCTCGGCGGCCGGGCCGGCGGAGAACCGTCCGCCCAGCATCGTCGCACGTTCCCGCATCCCGACGAGCCCGTGTCCGCCACCGGACTCCGGCGTCTCCAGGCGGGTGCGTCCGCTGTCCACGGACGTCGGGCCCGCAGGGTCCACGATCGCGGTACGGGAGGCGGGGTCGTCGCGGTTCAGCACCCTCGTCCGCGCGGACCCGTCCTGCCCTGCCGGACCCTGCGCGGGCGCGCCGCTGTCGCTGACGCGGACGGCCAGCCGGTCCGGCAGGAACATCAGGTCGACGTGCACTCCGGCGCCGGGTGCGTGCCGCCTGGCGTTCGTCAGCGCCTCCTGGACGATCCGGTACGCCGACAGCTCCACCGTCGTGGACAGCGCACGCGGGTCGCCGTGTACGGCGAGGTCGACGCGGCCGCCGGCGCCGCGGTGCTGCTCGATCAGGTCGGGCAGCCGGTCCAGGCGCGGCTGCGGGGAGTTGGCCGCCTCCGGCTCCGGCGCGGCGTCCGCGCGCAGCACGCTGAGCAGCCGCCGCATCTCCACCAGCGCGTCCCGCGCGGTCTTGGCGATCTCGGTGTAGCCGGCGCGGGCCTCGGGCGACAGGTTGTCCATCGTGTACGGGGCGGTCTCCGCCTGCACCGCGATCATGGAGACGGAGTGCGCGACGACGTCGTGGAGTTCACGGGCGATGCGGGCGCGTTCCCGCATCACCGCCTGCTCCCGCTGGACGGCGGTGAGCCGGGTGAGGGTCTCGTTGGTGCGTTCGGCGGCCTCCGCCTCGGTCCGTCCCGCCGACTCCACGACGCGCCGCGCGTCCCCGAGGCCGATCGCGGCGAGGACGGCGATGAACGCGGCCGGCCACGGGATGTCGTCCAGCGTCCCGGTGGCCAGGTAGACGACCGCGAGCGTGGCGACGCTGCCGATCGCGAGAACGCCGGTGGACTGCCGGGGCAGCTGCCGTCCCAGCGCGTACAGCGTGTAGAGGGCCGCGAAACCGGTGGTGATCAGCAGGATCTCGCCGGTGAGCAGGTTCGCGGCGACCGCGCCGAGCACCACGGCCGCGACCGGGCGCAGGTTCTCCCGGCGCCAGACCAGCGGGAGCGTCGCCGCGACCGCGAACCCGGCCGCGAGGCTGATCGGCGAGCCGGCGCGCGGCGCCAGCTCGGCGAGGGCCGCGATGGTGAGGGCGAGGCCGGTCAGCGGGGCGAAGTACCAGGAGCCGGCGACCTCCCGCCAGGTGTTGATCCACCGGGGCAGCGGCGCCGTCGCGTCCGCCGGGCCACCGGGCGCTCCGGGGGCGCCGGGCATGCCGGGGGCCGGGCGGCGTCCCATGCCGCCGTTCAGCCGCACGGCGAGCCGGACGGCCGGCGGGCGCAGCAGGGTGCCGATGCCGGTGAGGATCCACAGCAGCAGCTGCCCCACGCCCGCTACGATCCGGCCGGACAGCCGCCACGCGTGGTGCGCGAGCGCTGGGCCGAACCCCGCGGGGTCGGGTCCGGGCCGGGCCTTGTCGTCGGAGGTCACCTCTCAATAGTGACCGCTGGGGCGCGCACTTTCCTCACCGCGCGGATGTATGCGGGCGGCGCGTGTCCACCTGGAGTACCACGTGCGTTCCCTCCCTGAGGGGGACGTGCCGGAGACCAGCGCGAACGTAGTGTCTTAACCGTGACCGCAACGGTGGCCGCCGCCGACGTAGGGGGTTCGGCGAGGCCACCGCGGTCACACCAGAACCGCCCGGTTTCAGGGGTCCGGGCGGGGAGGCATGGGAACACCTCGCCGGACGGCCGTCGTACCGGCCTCTTCGGAGGCACTCGCCGGTCTCGCCTGGGCTGGGGTCGACCGGCACGGCGGCGGCCGCCCGGCGAGGGGTCCCATGTTCACGATGACGCGGGGCTCTCCGGGGCCGGCGCCTCCGGGCTCGTCTCCTCCGGGCTCGTCGTCTCCGGGCTCGTCGTCTCCGGGCTGTCCGCGGGTGCCGGGACGCCCTTGGTCGAGGGCTCGCTCAGCGCCGGCTCCAGGTAGATCAGCTTCGCCTCGGGGAACCGTTCCCGGATCTTCGCCTCGGCCGCGTCGATGCCCCGGGCCACGTCCACGGCCGTGTCGTCGTGGTTGACAGCGATCTTGGCGGCGATCAGCAGCTCCTCCGGGCCCATGTACTGGGTACGGATGTGGACGAGGTGGTCGACCTGGTCCACCGACTCCAGCGCCTCGACGATCTGCCGCTCGGTGTCGGGGTCGGCGCCCTCGCCGATCAGGAGGCTCTTGGTCTCGAACGCCAGGATCGCCGCGATCACGGCGAGCAGCACGCCGATCGCGATGGTACCGACGCCGTCCCACACGCCGTCGCCGGTGGCCACGGCCATCGAGACGCCGAACAGCGCGAGGAACAGGCCGACGAGGGCGGCGAGGTCCTCCAGCAGCACCACCGGCAGCTCGGGGGCCTTGGCGCGGCGGATGAACTCCCACCAGGACTGGTCGCCGCGGACCAGGTTCGACTCCTTGATCGCGGTGCGGAAGGAGAAGATCTCCATGATGATCGCGGCGATCAGCACTCCGAACGCCCAGCCCGCGGACTTGATCTCCTCCGGGTGGGAGATCTTGTGGTAGCCCTCGTACAGGGAGAAGACCGCGCCGACGGTGAAAAGGACGACCGCGACGACGAACGCGTAGAAGTAGCGCTCACGCCCGTAGCCGAACTGGTGCTGCTGCGTCCGGTGGCGCCTGGAGCGTTTGCCGCCCAAGAGCAGCAGGCCCTGGTTCCCCGAGTCCGCCATCGAGTGGATCGATTCGGCGAGCATCGACGACGAACCGGTGAACGCGAACGCGACGAACTTCGACACCGCGATCCCGAGGTTGGCGACCAGCGCCGCGACGATGGCCTTTGTTCCGCCCTCAGCACTCATCTTTAGGAGATCCTCGCTTTGAGTTCTTGAATGGCCGGCACCGGAGTGGGGTCCACGCCCAGCGCGATAGCCAAGTAAACCGTGACATAGTCCGCCATCGCGATCAGGCTCGCGATTCTTTCCAGCGGATGTTCGCCCTCGGCTCGGAGCTCCGTCACCGCCACGCCCCGGTCGCGGGCCATGCCGGCGGACGCCTCGCACCGCTTGCGCACCTGCGGATGCTCCTCCCCGTCCCGCATGAGCACCAGGTGCAGGCCGTGCTCCGGGTCGTCGGTCCGGTCACGGAAGAAGTCATCCGGGTCGGACGGGGAGCCGCCCCGGGCGAAGAAGCCGTCGAACGCCATCACCTGGTTGTGGTCCGCCTCCGGAACCTCGCCGAAGACGCCCGGGTACTTGGCGTTCTCGTTGAGCTGGCAGCACAGCCGGTACGCCGCCGTCCCGGCGAGCGGGGACGACCCCCACACCAGCGGGACGTCGCCCGCCAGGTCGAGCGCGATCCGCTTGGCCGGGTTGACGAACGGCTCGCTGGACGGGCGGCACCGGTGCGCGACGTCCTCCAGCAGGACGGCGGTGGACTCCAGCACCGTGTCGGGCGCGTCCGCCAGGCCCAGCGAGCGCGCGGCGAGGATCAGCGGGATCGTCAGGCCCCACAGCGTCGACCGCGGCTGCCCCACCGAACGCACGGGGACGAACACCCCGCGGCTCCTGTCGGACAGGCCGGCGAGCGGTGAACCGGCCCCGCCGACGAACAGCAGCCTGCATCCCCGGCGGGCGGCCTCCGCGGCGACCTCCAGGGTCTCCTCCGTCTCCCCGGAGCAGGACACCGCGATGACGAGGTCGGCGGCGCCCACCCAGCCGGGCAGCCGATAGCCGCGCACCGTCATCACCGGCACCGAGCAGCCCACCCCGCACACGGCGGCGAGGACGTCGCCCGACAGCCCCGAGCCGCCCATGCCGGCGACCACGATCGCGCGCGGCCTGCCGTCCTCGGCGAGCCCGGCGACGCCCGCCTCGGCCGCCGCCCGCTGCGCCTCCCGGACCTGCGCCGCCGACGACGCGACCTGCCGCAGCATCCCCCCGGGATCGGCCTCCTCGGCCGCCGCCGCATCCTCCAGCCGCGAAGGATCCAGCCCCTCCGTCACGGGGCGGGGGTCCTGGCCTCGTCGACGAGCAGGACGGGGATGTCGTCGCGGACGGGGTAGGCGTAGCCGCACGAGCCGGTGCACACCAGTTCGGCGGCGTCGTCGTCGGCGCGGAGGTCGCCGCCGCAGTTGGGGCAGGCGAGGATCTCCAGGAGCCAGGAGTCGAGATTCATCGTCATAGCAGCGTCACTTCCCTCAGCAGTCACTTCCCTGGCCGGTCACTTTTCCCTGACCAGGGCCAGGACCTCGTCACGGATCGCCGCCATGGTCGCGTCGTCGCCCGCCTCCGCGTTGAGGCGCAGCAGCGGCTCGGTGTTGGACGGCCGCAGGTTGAACCACCAGCCGCCCGCCTGGTCGCTCACCGTCAGGCCGTCCAGTTCGTCGATCGCGACCCCGGGCCGTCCGGCGAAGGACTCCTTGACCTTCGCGGCGGCGGCCGCCTGGTCGGCGACCTCGCTGTTGATCTCGCCGGACGCCACGTAGCGGGTGTACTCGCCGAGCAGTTCGGAGAGCGGTCCGTCCTGCTGCCCGAGCGCGGCGAGGACGTGCAGGGCCGCCAGCATGCCGGAGTCGGCGAACCAGAAGTCGCGGAAGTAGAAGTGGGCGGAGTGCTCGCCGCCGAACACCGCGCCCGTCTCCGCCATCGTCTGCTTGATGAACGAGTGCCCGACACGCGTCCGGACGGGCGTCCCGCCGTGCTCGGAGACGATCTCCGGGACGGCCTGCGAGGTGATCAGGTTGTGCACGATCGAGGAGCCCGGATGCTTGGCCAGCTCCCGCGTCGCGACCAGCGCCGTGATCGCGGACGGGGCGACGGTCTCGCCGCGCTCGTCCACCACGAAGCAGCGGTCGGCGTCGCCGTCGAAGGCCAGCCCGATGTCGGCGCCCGTCTCGCGGACCTTGGCCTGAAGGTCGCGCAGGTTCTCCGGCTCGATCGGGTTGGCCTCGTGGTTGGGGAAGGTGCCGTCCAGCTCGAAGTACAGCGGCACCAGGTCGATCGGGAGGCCCTCGAACACCGGCGGGACGGTGTGCCCGCCCATGCCGTTGCCCGCGTCCACGACGACCTTGAGCGGCCGGATGGACGACAGGTCGACGAGCGTCTTCAGGTGGTCGGCGTAGCCCTTGAGGACGTCGCGCCGGGAGACCGTGCCGGGCCCGCCGTCATAGGCGGGCACGCCGTTCTCGATCATTTCGCGGATGTCGGCGAGGCCGGTGTCGCGGCCGACGGGCCGGGCGCCCGAGCGGCACAGCTTCAGCCCGTTGTACCTGGCGGGATTGTGGCTCGCGGTGAACATCGCGCCGGGCATGTCGAGGTTGCCGCTGGCGTAGTAGAGCAGGTCGGTGGAGCCGAGCCCGGCCTCGATCACGTCCGCGCCCTGGGACGTCGCGCCCCGCGCGAACGCCTCCGACAGCGGCACCGACGACTCGCGCATGTCGTGGGCGGTGACGATCGCGCTCGCCCCGGTCACCCGGACGAACGCGGCGCCGGCCGCCTCGGCCGTCGCGGCGTCGAGCTCGTCCGGTACGACACCGCGGATGTCGTACGCCTTGAAGATCTTGGCGAGGTCGCCCACTCCTGCTCCCTGTCCAGAAGAACCCGGTCCGGAAGGGCCCACCGGGACGAACACCGCCCGGAGAACCCTGCTTGCTTGACCTCCTCCCCCGCCTGAAGGCAGGGGTTCCAACCGTCGCCGGTCGGGTTTCCTGCTTCACCGCCGGCCGCCCGTCCGGGAGGACTCCCGTTGAGGTCTTACACCGGCTCCGCAGGCCGACACCGCCAGCCCGGCGGCCACAATGTTACGCGCGGCGTTGACGTCCCGATCATGCCGGGCGCCGCACCCGCACTCCCACACCCTCACATTCAAAGGCAGGCCCCCGCGGATGGTCCCGCCACCCACGACCGCCTCGACCGGGTCCAGCCGCGTGATGGTGTCGGTGCACAGGATCGAGCAGAACCAGCGGCCCGCGCCGTCACGTGATCTTTGGAGGAGCGCACTCGCGCCTGGTACATCGAGCGGCGCCGCGTGGCCTTGTTGTACACCAGCCGGACACAGCCGAACGTGCGCGACGACTCCGCCGCCTGCTCGTCCGTGGGATAGAAGCGGTACCGAAACGCCCGCTTCACCTGCCGCGCCATGCCCCACAACCTAACGGCCGGAGTGTGAGACCGCAGCCGCTCCGGAAGGAGGGCGACGGACGGTGGACCGAGAAGCGGCAGGGTCACGAGCCTACCGAAATGGGCGGCCGCGGCCGGCCGGGGCGTCGCCACGCGAGCGGTGCGGTTCCGGGGCGGGGGTATCCCGAGGTGGTGCGGTCACTCCTGGCCGGGCTGCGTCGCCGCGGGCTCCGAGCGGAGCACCCGCAGGTGGCCGCGGCGGCCGACCTCCGTGCCCTGCCCGACCGGCTCCTGACCCGACCCTGGGGCGGGCTTGGCGGCCTCGCGGACGGCGTCGGCGAGGGCCTCCAGGTCGTCCGCGCTGGGCTCGGACTCCTCCTCGACCGGCAGCCGCACCAGTTCCCAGCCCATCGGGGCGGTGAGCCGCTCGGAATGCTCCGCGCACAGGTCGTAGCAGTGCGGCTCGGCGTACGTGGCTAGCGGCCCCAAGACCGCGGTGGAGTCGCGGTAGACGTACGTGAGCGTGAACACTGCGGGCGCCTTGCAGGCGGTGCGGGAGCAGGTACGGACGGGGCTCACGATGGCTGACCGTACCTCCCTCCCACCGGCTCCGCCACCACCCGGGCGCACGTGTCGCCGTTACCGGGCGATTTCCGGGGTAACAACTACATTCCGTGTGGTCTCCGACCCTCACCGTGGGGTGTCTGGACGGTGGCGGTGCCGGACGGTACACGATGGCCTGCTCGCCGGGGACGGGCGGCGGCAGAGGTACTCTTGAGGTGTGCGATCCCGTGTGGCAGGCGTACGGCGTCGCGATCGGCACGGTCGTGGCGTTCGTGGTCCTCTGACACCCCCGCAGGCGCCGGTCTCGCGCACCCGGGCGGAACGGTTCGACGACCTCGTCGACGACGAGGTGCGCCGGCTGGGCCTGCGCTGGGGCCGGGAACTGGCGAGGGTCCGGTTCACGGTCGAGGAGGTGCCGGGCCTGGAACCGTGGTTCGAGGGTCCCGTCCCGCTCGGCCAGACCGTCCTCCAGCCTCCATCCGCCGCCGATCAATCGACGAGCTCTGCTCGGTCCACCGTCCTCCAGCCCCCACCCACCGCCGATCAATCGACGAGCTCTGCTCGGCCCCCCGCCGGTGAGGGCGACCGGGTGAGCATCGTCGTCTTCCGCCGTCCCATCGAGGCCCGCGCCACCGGCGAGGCGGAACTGGCCCGCATGATCCGCGACCTGCTCGTCGAAGAGGTCGCCGACCTGCTCGGCCTGTCTCCCGAGTTGGTCGACCCCGGCTACGACTCCCCCGACGACTGACCGCCGCCTGGAGCCGAGCCCCGGCGGAGCGGAAGGCGGCGGTCACTCGCCGGGGACGAGGGCGCTCTGGGAGCCGGCCGTGTCGGGCAGGTGGACGGTCGTGGACGCGGGGGTGATCGGCAGGACGGTGAACAGGTACTCGTCGTCCTTGCCCGTGGAGAGGGTGCGGGAGGCGTGGACGGGGGCCGAGCCGGGCTTCGGGATGATCACGGCACCGTAGGCCGCGCCGTCCTCGGCGTCCTTGGACGGGGCGGTCAGCTCGGTCAGCACCGTCCGGCCGGCCGGGATCCTGATCTCCTGCGGGCCGCTCGCGCCTTCGGCGTTCATGGTCCTGATCTGGACGGTCGCCGCGCCGGCCGGGGCGGTCAGCACGAGGGCGGAGTCGAACCGGTTGTCGGCGACGATGCCGGGGCCGGACCGGGCGAGCGGCGGGGTGGCGGTGCCGTAGGCGACGTCGGCGCCCCGTTCGGCGGCGAAACCCGCGAGGATCGGGCGGTCGGCGACAAGCCGGATGGCGGCGGTCTTGCCGAGCAGGGCGCGGTCGAGGGCGACGGACGTGACGGTCTTGGCGGGGGCGTCCAGGATGTCCTGGCCCTGCGGGGCGAACGCGCCGTCCGGCGTGATCACCTGCACCCTGATCCGCGCGTCGGCCTCGCCGGGCACGGCGACCAGGAGCCGGCGTTCGCCCGAGCCGCCCGGCACGCCGGGGATGAGCAGGGACGGGGCGGGCGCGTGCGACTGCGGGAGCCACTCGATGCCCTTCTCCTCGCCGATCCGGACGCGCAGGGACGCCGCGACGCGGCCGCTGGTGGTGCGGACGCGCAGCGTGAGGTCGGCGGCGGTCTTCACGATGTCGCCGAGGCCCTCCGCCGACTCGCCGATCTTCACGACCTTGGTGGTGGAAGGGTCGACGCGGATGCCGCGCCCGTCGACGGTGTCGAGGGGGCCTTCGCCGGACAGGGCGGTGAGGTCCACGGACGCCGGCTGGGAGTCGACGTTGGTCAGGTAGAGGTCGAGTTCGTCGGCGGAGACGGGGCCGGGGCCCATGAACCACAGGTCGGTGCCGGGTGAGGCGCAGCGGGCGCCGGCGAGACCGCGGTCGTCGCCGTCGTCCCGGTGGGTGGTCTGTTCGGCTTCCAGCCCTGCGGCCATGCCTCCGGTGGCGCGGAGGGTGTAGGAGTCCTCGCCGGACTCGGTGTCCTTCTCGCCCCGGCCGGGCGAGGACATGGACGTGACCGCGGCGCCGCCCTTGGTCGGCGTCATGGCGACGCTTCCACCGGCCTTCCCGTCGGGGTGGGACTGGACGGCCAGCCGTCCGCCTTCGTGGCCGGGGCAGACCATCACGGCGGTGGTGACGGGGGCGTCCCGGCCCTTCTCGGGGGCTTGCCCCGGGCGGGAGAACGTCGCGGCCCCGTACAGCGCGGCGAGGGCGACGAGCACGAGGGCGGCGGAGGCGTAGCGGAGGCTGAGGAGGCGCAGAACCTTGTCGAGGTCCACGTCCGGCTTCAGGTTCAGGTTCATGAGACCTCCTCCGGGCTGCGCTCCTCGACGGGCTCGGGAGGCGGGGTCTCGTGCCGGGCGCGGGTGTGGCTTCCGCGCCTGCGGCTGCGCCGTCCACGGCGCCGTTCGCGTTCACCGGCGAACGGCAGGTTCTCGGCCTGCGCGCCGGGGAGCGCCAGGGCGGCCACCAGCAGGACGGCGATGCCTTGGACGACGAGCCACATGTGGCGCATCGTCATGGACCTGGTCAGCTGGAACTGTCCTCCGGCGGCGGGGATGTCGTAGCCCTGCGCCCAGCCGTCCACGGTCCGTTCTTTGACGTCCTGGCCGTTCAGGGTTGCTCGCCACCCACCGTCGGACGGTTCGGCCAGGAGGACGGCGCGCGTGCCCGTTCCCGGCGGGATCTGCACTCGGGCATCGATCCTGCCTGCGGGCAATGGAGTGAGCGTGGCCCCCTGGAGAAGCATCATCCGGGCGGACGGCGACTGGAGTTTCCACACGGCGAACGTGCCGGTACGGCTGAGACGGGTCAGCTCGGGCGCCGCGTCCAGGACCTTGGTGATGGGGTCCGTCTTGGGATGCGGCACCAGGAGGTACTGGACGCCCATCCGGGTCAGTGCAGGCCCGGCGTCACCTTCACGGCCGGCGACCAGGCCGGCGACGAGGTCGTCCAGGCGGTCGTCGGCTCGGCCGCCGTCCATGACCTCCGATTCACCGATCCTCGGACGTGCGTCTCTGAGGAGCGTGTAGGAGACACGTCCGGTCGGCTCTCTGTGCAGGACGAGTGTGCGCTGCCCGCCGGGGGCGTGCACGAACGCGGGGACCGTGTCCGGGTCGAGTTTGGCGAGCGGGCCGCCCGCGCCCCCGGCGACCCAGAACCCGGCGGCCAGCACGGGGGCGGTGAGCGCGGCGAGCACCACGACCGCCCCGCCGACCCGGTAGATCAGGTGGCTGCCCGCGAGGGCCTCGGTGGCGCGCTGGACGGCGGCGGTCGCGGCGAGCAGTACCCCGGCGCTCGCGAAGATGAGCGCGACGCCGGGCCAGACGGGCGCCTCGTCCGCCCCTTTGGTCACGGTGGCGGCGCTGGTCAGGATCGCGACGAGCAGCCCGAAGATCGCCAGCAGCCAGCCGGCCAGCACGGCGCCCCGGCGGCGGCGCAGCGGCAGCGCGCACACGGCGACCGCGAGCAGCCCGGCCAGCGCCCACCGCGCGGGCGTGCCGGGGCCGCCAGGGTCGAGGGCGAGGAGGTCGGCGGCGGTGGCGGGCTCGAACCGCCGGTGCAGGCCCGCCTCCGTGAGGAACCGGGACGGGTTGAGCAGGAGGCCGATCGTCCACGGCAGCATCAGCAGCGGGGGAACGCCGAGCGCGATGGCGAGGTTGCGGCGCCCGCTCCGTCCCGGCCGGTCGAACAGCGCCCACACCATCGCCGCGCCGACCACGCCGATCAGCCAGGTGAGCGGGACGAACGCCATCGCGACGGCCAGCAGCAGCGCGACCGTCCACGCGGACCGCCCCGCGCGCTTGCGCCGCGTCCGGGCGTCGGACGCGGTGGCCCCGGTGGCCGACAGGCCGGTGGTCGACAGGCCGGTGGTCGACAGGCCGGAGCGGGGGAGGCCGTAGACGCGGGCGACGTGCATGGCGATCAGCGGGAGGAGGACGAGGACGACGGCGGTGCCGAGCCGTCCGCCCGCGATGGCGCCGGTGGCGGCGGGCAGCAGCGCGTACACGGCGGCGAACCACACCCGGACGGCGGACACGGGGACGCGGCGGCCGCTCGCGCGGGCGCGCCGCCCGGTGCGCGGCGCCTCCACCACCAGCAGCCGGGACGCGCGGTAGGCGGTGAGGCCGGAGAGCGGCACGCTGCCCAGCAGCAGGACCGACACCGCCAGCCACGGCTTGCCGAACAGCACCGTGGACAGGACGGCGAGGATCCCGACGTACGGCGGGCTCCCGGCGTCGCTGCCGAGCCCGACCGGATGCCAGCCGGACAGGTACTGCGCCCACAGGTCGCTCGCGCCGCCCCACGCGGGGACGAGCGCGCCGCCGCCGAGGTGTCCGGCGGCGGTGAGCAGGGAGCGTTCGGCGGCGATCGCGACGGCGGCCAGCACCAGGACGACCATGACGCCGGGGCGGGCGAGGAACCGGCGGATCGGGCCGGGCTCGTCGGAGATGTTCTCCTCGTCCGGGTCCTCGCGGTCGTGTTCGTGGGCGGCGAGGTACTCGGAGATCGCCTCGACCGTCCGGCGGAGCACGACCCAGCGGGACTGGAAGCGCCGGACGCTGCGGTGCACGCGCGTCCGGCCGTCCGCGCGGGCGGCCCGCGCCCGCCGGAGCCGCCCCGGGTCGCGCAGCACGTCGCCGAGCGCGCGGACCTCCTCGCGGGCCGCCACCGGCCGTTTGGTGGCCGCCAGGTAGAGCGCGTGGACGAGCGACGCCCAGATGTTGCGGGCCAGCGCCCGCAGCATCGCGGGCAGGGGCTGGTTGGCGAGCAGAGTGTGGACGGCGTTGCGGCGGTCGCGACGGGCCGGGTGCTCGGCGGTCATGCCGATCTCGCGGAGCCCCCGCCGGGACGCCTCCGCGTGGTACACGACGGCGTCGCTCGCGGTGACGACCCGGTGCCCGGCCGCGTGGACGCGCCAGCAGAAGTCGAGGTCGTCGCGGAAGATGCCGTACTCGACGTCGAAGCCGCCGAGCCGGTCCCACACGTCGCGGCGGACCAGCATCCCGGCGCTGCCGACGGCCAGCACGTCGCGGACGCCGTCGTGCTGGCCCTGGTCGAACTCGTGCCGGTCCAGGCCCGTCTCGCGGCGTCCGGCGGCGTCGACGGTGACGCCCAGCTCCCGCAGGACGCGCCGGTCGCTCCAGTCGCGGACCTTGGGGCCGAGCACCGCCACGTTGGGGTCGGTGTCCGCGGTCCGCAGCAGCTGGGCGAGCGCATCGTGGGCGGGCGCGCAGTCGTCGTGCAGCAGCCAGATCCATTCGGTGCGGGCCGGAAGGTCGTAGGGGGTCGGCTGGTGGGTGAAAGCAGGGCCGGGGTCGTCGTCGGGGACGGGGGCGGACGCGGCGTCCTGGCGGAGCGCCTCCGCGACTGCCTCCCCGTAGCCGGTGGTGCGAGGGAGCGTGAGGATGGCGCCTTCACCGACGACCTCGGCGAGCACGGCGGGGCCGCGGTCGCGGCTTCCGGTGTCCACGGTGACGAGGCGCTGCGCGGGCCGCGCCTGCGTCAGCAGCGCCTTCAGCGTCTCCGGGAGCCAGCGCGCACCGTCATGGGTGACCAGGACGGCCGTGACGACGTGGCGATCGAGAGTGGGGGCCAAGGATCGCTCGATCTGTGGGACGACGGGTTCGTGGCTGGAACGTTCGTGCCGAAACGACAGCGTCGGCCGAAACGACGGCAGCCGTGCCGGCCCTGGGGCCGGCACGGCTGACAACTGTACGCGTGGCCGCGCGGGGCACGCCTTGGATCCTCGAGATCCGGGTGCGCGGCCGGTCCGGCCGGGTCTCCCCCGTCGAAGACCCCCGCGGCCGGACGCCGCTAGACGGCCTGGCGCTTCAGCTTGCGGCGTTCCCTCTCGGAGAGCCCTCCCCAGATGCCGAAACGTTCATCGTGCTGCAGCGCGTACTCCAGGCACTCCGTACGCACCTCGCATGCCCGGCACACCTTCTTGGCCTCGCGAGTGGAGCCGCCCTTCTCCGGAAAAAAAGCCTCCGGGTCCGTCTGCGCGCACAGTGCGCGCTCCTGCCAGCCCAACTCTTCACCGTCTGTGCCGTGCGCCAGCGGGATGACCACCTCGCTCACAGCGCACCTCCCTGCCCGTGGAACCCCCTGGTCAATGCCATCCCTCCGGTTCCTTCCCCCGGGAAGGCATTGAAACTACACCGACGAAATTACACGCGTGTAGCGCCCGCCCCGTCAAGCCGGAGAGCTTTCCAGGGCGACTTAGCGGGTTATGCCGGGATGAACGGACTGACCTTTGGCTGAAGATCAGTTAATCCGCCGGTCACCGTCGGAGCAGGTACCTCACTGCGGAGGCGGGGGACGGTTGTCGCGGTACCAGTCGCCGCCGTCGTCGGGGCGCTGCTCACCGCCGGGCGCGGGCTGGGTGCCCTGCGGCCCCTGCTCCTGCCCCGAGCCGCCGTACGCACGGGTCCACTCGCCCATCTCCTCCTGCTCGGAGGCGGGCTGCGCGCCCTGCTGCGGCTCGTAGCCCTGCTGCTCGTACCCCTGCTGCTCGTATCCCTGCTGCTCGTAGCCCTGCTGGCCGGGCTGGTAGCCGCCCTGCCCGCCGTACTGCTGGTAGTCCTGCGGCTGGCCGTACTGCTGCTGGGGCTGCCCGTACTGCTGCTGGCCGTAATCCTGCTGCTGGCCCTGCTGGCCGTACTGCGGCTCGTACCCCGGCTGCGCGGCCTGCTGGCCCTCGACGCCCGGCTGCTGGCCGTACTGCTGGTACTGCTGCTGCCCGTACTGCTGCTGGCCCTGCTGGCCGTAGTCCTGCGGGCCGTACTGCTGCCCCTGCGGGCCGGGCTGACCGGGCTGGCCCTGCTGGTAACCGAAGTCGGGGTAGCCCTGCTGCATCTGCGGCTGGGCCTGCGGGCGCGGCGGCTGCATCCCCTGGAAGACGGTGTAGACGTACCAGCCGCCGACACCGACCACGGCGAGCTTCCCGGCACCGATCAGGAACACCGAGAGCTTCGTGAGCGCGCCCGCGGATTCGGAGTCGGCGAGCATCCCGCTCAGCCAGCAGACGACGCCGAACAGGACGATGACGCCGAGGGTGCCGAGCGCTCCCATGGTGATCGTCCGGGCCTGCGGCGTGGGGCGGTCGCCCCAGGTCACCAGCAGAACCGCGAGGACGAGAAGCCCGACGATCCCGATCTGCAGGAACATCCCGTCACGGGTCTCCAGCAGCGCACGGAAGGTGAACGTGCCATCGTCGCCCAGGAGCGTGATGATGCCCGCGAGCAGTTGCACGCCCGCCGAGGCGAGCAGTACCCAGGCGGCCGGTTCGCGCAGGCGCTGGACGGCTTCCTTGTTCACGGTGACATCTCCAGACCGAGGCAATGCGATTACACGGCAAAGCTTTGCATAGTTCGGCGCCGTTCACCCAGTGGGGGCACGCCCTTCCGGCCCGCCCGTTCTCCGGGGGCGAGGTCCGGCCTGCCAGGGCCGGAGCAACCCCCGTAGGCTGCCCTTCATGAAGATCGTGGTGCTGGCGGGCGGCATCGGCGGTGCCCGCTTTCTACGCGGGCTCCGGTCGGCGGTTCCCGACGCGGAGATCACCGTCATCGGCAATACCGGGGACGACATCTCGCTGTTCGGGCTGCGCGTGTGCCCGGACCTGGACACCGTTATGTACACGCTCGGCGGTGGCATCAACGAGGACCAGGGCTGGGGACGGACCGACGAGACGTTCACCGTCAAAGAAGAACTCGCCGCTTACGGCGTCGGGCCCGGCTGGTTCGGGCTGGGGGACCGCGACTTCGCGACCCACATCGTCCGGACGCAGATGCTGGGGGCCGGCTACACGCTGTCGGCGGTGACCGAGGCGCTGTGCGACCGGTGGAAGCCGGGTGTCCGGCTGATCCCGATGACCGACGACCAGGTCGAGACGCACGTTGTCGTCGAGGACGAGCAGGGGCGGCGCGCGATCCACTTCCAGGAGTGGTGGGTGCGGCTGCGGGCGTCGGTCCCGGCGCTGTCGATCGCGGCGATCGGCGCCGAGGAGTCCAAGCCGGCGCCGGGTGTGCTCGCGGCCGTCGAGGCGGCCGACATGGTGCTGTTCCCGCCGTCCAACCCGGTGGTCAGCATCGGGACGATCCTGGCGGTGCCCGGCATCCGGGACGCGATCGCGGCCAAGACGGTCGTCGGCGTCTCCCCGATCATCGGCGGCGCGCCCGTGCGGGGTATGGCGGACGCCTGCCTGACCGCGATCGGGACGGAGACGTCGGCGCGCGCGGTCGCCGAGCTGTACGGGCTCGGCCTGCTGGACGGCTGGCTCGTCGACGAGGCGGACGCCGGCGTCCGGGTGGAGGGCATCGAGATCCGGCCGCGGCCGCTGCTGATGAGCGATGAGCGGGCCACGGCCGCCATTGCCCAGGCGGCCGTCGACCTCGCGCTGGAGCTGAAGCGGGCGGAGGAGGCCGAGTGAGGTTCGAGGTGTTCGGGGTCGCGGGGTTGCCGGAGGTGGCGGAGGGCGACGACATCGCGGCGCTGATCCCGGCGGAGGCGGTGCGGGACGGCGATGTCCTCGTCGTCACGTCCAAGATCGTCAGTAAGGCGGAGGGGCGGGTCCTGGTCGCCGACGACCGGGAGAAGGCGATCGACGCGGAGACCGTGCGGGTGGTCGCGCGGCGGACGCACGCGCGCGGCGAGACCCGGATCGTGGAGACCCGGCAGGGGCTCGTCCTGGCGGCGGCGGGGGTGGACGCGTCCAACACGAAGCCGGGCACGGTGCTGCTGCTGCCGGAGGACCCGGACGCCTCGGCCCGCCGCATCCGCGCGGGCCTGCGCGAGCGGACCGGTGCGGACGTCGCGGTCATCGTCTCCGACACGCTCGGGCGGCCCTGGCGCAACGGGCTGACGGACGCGGCGATCGGCGTCGCGGGCCTGGAGCCGCTCAGCGACCTGCGGGGACGCGACGACGCGCACGGGAACCGGCTCGACGCCACGATCACCGCCGTCGCCGACGAGGTCGCGGCCGCCGCGGAACTGGTCAAGGGCAAGCTGGACGGGGTACCGGTCGCCGTCGTCCGCGGCCTGTCCGGCCTGGTCACGCGGGAGGACGGGCCGGGCGCCCGGGTGCTGGTCCGCCCGCCGGACGAGGACATGTTCCGGTACGGGTCGTCGGAGGTGCTGCACGCGCGGCGCACGATCCGCGAGTTCACCGCCGACCCGGTCGATCCCGCGGCGGTGCGCCGCGCGGTCGCCGCCGCGATCACCGCGCCGGCGCCGCACCACACGACGCCGTGGCGGTTCGTCCTGCTGGAGTCGGCGGAGTCGCGGACGCGGCTGCTGGACGCGATGCGCGACGCCTGGGAGGCCGACCTGCGCCGCGACGGCTTCTCCGAGGAGTCGGTCACCAAGCGGCTGCGGCGCGGCGATGTGCTGCGGCGGGCGCCGTACCTCGTCGTCCCGTGCCTGGTCATGGACGGTTCGCACGACTATCCGGACGAGCGGCGGTCGCGCGCCGAACGGGAGATGTTCGTGGTCGCCGCCGGCGCGGGCGTGGAGAACCTGCTGGTCGCGCTGGCCGTGGAGGGGCTCGGTTCGTGCTGGGTGTCGAGCACGATGTTCTGCCGCGACGTCGTCCGCGAGTCGCTCGGCCTGCCGGACGACTGGGACCCGATGGGCGCCGTCGGCGTCGGGCATCCGGCCGCGCCGCCGCGCGAGCGTCCGCCGCGCGGCCCGGAGGCGTTCATCGAGGTCCGGTGACGCGGGAATAGATCGCGCGCGTCCCGGGCTGCCACAGATGGCGGACATTTCGACGGCCCCGACGCGGTGCAAAATATGACGATTGGCATAGAGTGCCCGCATGGACGCCACGAGCTCCGCGCTTCGCCGGGCACTGGCCCGCGCGCGTGACGGCAAGACACTGGACCGATCCGAGGCCACCACACTGCTGCACGCCCGCGGTGCGCAGCTCGACGACCTCCTCACCTACGCCGCCCGCACCCGGGACGCCGGACTGGACGCCGCCGGCCGCCCCGGCGTCATCACCTACAGCCGCAAGGTCTTCATCCCGCTGACCCGGTTGTGCCGGGACCGCTGCGGGTACTGCACGTTCGCGACCGTCCCCCACAAACTGGACGCCCCCTACCTGAGCCCCGACGAGGTCCTGGAGATCGCGCGGCGGGGTGCCGAGATGGGCTGCAAGGAGGCCCTGTTCACGCTCGGGGACCGTCCCGAGGACCGCTGGAAGCAGGCCCGCGAGTGGCTGGACGCGCACGGCTACGACGACACGCTCTCCTACGTCCGCGCGATGGCGATCCGGGTGCTGGAGGAGACGGGGCTGCTGCCGCACCTGAACCCCGGCGTCATGACCTGGCGTGACTTCCAGCGGCTCAAGCCGGTCGCGCCGTCCATGGGCATGATGCTGGAGACGACCGCGACGCGGCTGTTCAGCGAGCGCGGCGGCCCCCATTTCGGGTCTCCGGACAAGGACCCCGCCGTCCGGCTGCGGGTCCTGGAGGACGCGGGACGGACGAACGTGCCGTTCACGACCGGCATCCTCATCGGCATCGGCGAGACGATCGGGGAACGCGCGGACGCGATCTTCGAGATCCGGCGGACGATGCGGGAGTACGGGGCGATCCAGGAGGTCATCGTCCAGAACTTCCGCGCGAAGCCCGACACCAAGATGCGCGACACCCCCGACGCGGAACTGGACGAGCTGGCCGCGACGATCGCGGTGACGCGGCTCGTCCTCGGCCCGAAGGCCCGCGTCCAGGCGCCGCCGAACCTGGTCGCCGACCAGTACGCGCTGATGCTGCGCGCCGGCATCGACGACTGGGGCGGCGTCTCGCCGCTGACCCCCGACCACGTGAACCCCGAGCGGCCGTGGCCGCAGATCGACGAACTGGCCGGGCAGACGGCCGCGGCGGGGTTCGAGCTGCGCGAACGGCTGACGATCTACCCCGAGTACGTGCGGCGCGGCGAGCCCTGGCTGGACCCGCGGCTCATCGGTCACGTGGCGGCGCTGGCCGACCCGGCGACCGGCCTCGCGCGGGAGGACGCCGTCCTTGAGGGGCGCCCCTGGCAGGAGCCCGACGGCGGTTTCGAGGCGTCCGGACGGACCGACCTGCACACCGAGATCGACACGACCGGCCGCACCGGCGACCGCCGCGACGACTTCGACGAGGTGTACGGGGACTGGGACGCGCTCAAGGAACGGATGTCGGCCCCCCAGCGCTTCGACGCCGACGTCAAGGCCGCTCTCGCGCGCGCGGAGCAGGACCCTGCGGGCCTGTCGGACGATGAGGCGCTGGCCCTTCTGCACGCCGACGGCCCGGAACTGGACGCACTCGCCAAACTCGCCGACGACCTGCGCCGCGACACCGTCGGCGACGACGTCACCTATGTCGTCACGCGGAACATCAACTTCACGAACGTCTGCTACACCGGCTGCCGGTTCTGCGCGTTCGCGCAGCGCCGCACGGACGCCGACGCCTACACGCTGTCCCTCCGGCAGGTCGGGGACCGGGTGGACGAGGCGTGGGAGGCCGGCGCCACCGAGATCTGCATGCAGGGCGGCATCCACCCCGACATGCCCGGCACCGCCTACTTCGATCTCGCCCGCGAGGTGAAGAACCGCGCACCCGACATCCACCTGCATTCGTACAGCCCGATGGAGGTCGTGAACGGCGCGTCCCGCGCGGACATGTCGATCCGCGAATGGCTGGAGGGGGCGAAGGAGGCCGGTGTCGACTCGCTGCCAGGGACGGCCGCCGAAATCCTGGACGACGACGTCCGGTGGGTGCTGACCAAGGGCAAACTGCCCACCGACCAGTGGGTCGAGGTCGTCACCACCGCGCACGAGATCGGTCTCCGGACGACGTCCACGATGATGTACGGGCACGTGGACACACCGTCGCATTGGGTCGCGCACATCAAACTGCTCCGCTCCATCCAGGAACGGACGGGCGGGTTCAGCGAATTCGTTCTGCTTCCCTTCGTCCACCACAATTCGCCGATCTATCTCGCCGGGCTGGCACGTCCGGGACCGACCGTCCGGGAGAACATCGCCGTCCACGCCTTGGCGCGCATCCTGTTGCATGGCGCGATCCCCAACATCCAGACGTCCTGGGTGAAGTTGGGAGACGAACTGTGCACGCGGGTTCTGCAGGGAGGCGTGAACGACCTCGGCGGCACGCTCATGGAAGAGACCATCAGCCGCATGGCCGGGTCGGAGAACGGTTCCTTCAAGGCCATCAGCGAACTGGAGGGGATAGCGGCGCGTGCTGGCCGTCCCGCCAAGCAGCGCTCCACCCTCTACGGCGAAGTGCCCGAGGAACGCGTGGAAGCGTCCCGCCGCACCGACGGCATAGGCCATTTCGGCAAGTCCGGAGGGAAGCTCAATTTGCCGCTGGTCGGTACCTGAGATCCAGTCGGTCATGTATGACTGACGCGTGGACGAACAGGAGCGCCGCATATGGAGGCGGCCGGCCGTCTGGGCCGCCGCGGCGCTGCTCCTGTCCGGCGTGGGCGGCGGGGCGTGGGCGCTCGGCCTGCTCCCAGGGACGTCAGCGTGCAGCGGTTCCTCGCTCCGGATCACCATCGCGGCCCAGCCGGAGATCGCGCCCGCGCTGAGCGACGTGGCGGACCGCTTCAACGTCGAGGAACACCGCGTGGCCGGACGCTGTGTCGACGCGCGCGTCACGGCGGCCCCGCCCACCGGCTACGCGGGTGACTCGACCCTGCGCGCCAAGACCGACGCATGGGTACCGGAGTCGACGCTGTGGCTGGACATCGTCCGGGACGCCGGCGACACGTCCGTCCCGCCCGCGGGAACGCCGGTGGCCGCGACACCGGTGGTGTTCGCCACGCCCCGTCCGGTCGCGGCGGAGTTCCGCGACGCCGACCTCGACATCGGCTGGGGACTGCTGCTGAAGGACGAAGCGGCCGGTTCCGGCCTGGCCCGCAGCGCCGCCGACCCCCGCACCGGCATGAGCGGGACGATCGCCATGATCGCCGTCGAGCAGGTCGCCGAGGGCAAGGCCGACGACGCGGCCGAGGCACTCCGCGGCAACGCACCCGGCAGGCCGGACGGCACGTCCGGCGCGTCGACGGCGGTACTGGCCGACCTCACCGGCGCCGAACGATCCGCCCGTCCCCTGGCGGTCACCACCGAACAGGCCGTCATCGCCTACAACGACACCCACCGCCCCAACCCCGTCGCCGGCCTCATGCCGGACGAAGGCACGCTGATGCTGGACCACCCCTACGTCGTGACCACGAAAGACCGGCACCGGCGGGACGCGGCGGAGGCGTTCAAAGCCGCGCTCGGGACACGTGCCGCCCACGACATCCTCCAGCAGGCCGGTTTCCGCGCCCCCGACGGAACCCTGGCGCCCGCCTACGCCGACGAGCACGACCTCCCGGAAACGGCACCGCCTTCCCTGCGCCTCCCGACCCGCGAGGAGGTCGAGGAGGCCCTCACGTCCTGGGAAACGTGATCAGGGCGCGCCGCGGACGCAGCCTGGACGATGCTCGACCAGCGGGACGCCCACCTCTTTCCGCAGCTGGGCGAGCTGCTGCGACACCGGGGACGGGCTGGAGCCGAGGGCGTCGGCGACGGCCCCGACCGTCCCGCGCAGCTTGAGTTCGCGGAGCACCCGCAACCGGCCCAGATCCATCATCGTGAAGCGATTCTTACACATTCCCTACAGAAAGAGTCGCTGGACCTGAACGTTGGACTCAGTCAAACTGAACATGCGACGGCAAGGGACGGTGACCCCGCCCCACCCGATCGCCCCGCGCGGGAACGCCGACAGCGATCCCAGAGAAAGAAGAAGACCATGCTGTACGTGCTCGGCATCATGACCGCCCTAGCCATCCTGGGCCCCCTCTTCGGAGCCGACAGCCGCGACGGCCTCGACTGGACCCCGAACAACTTCTGGCTGCGCCGCCGCCCGGCCCCGGCCCCGGTCAGAAAGACCGGTAGTCCCGGACGGGCAAACGGGGGCCGCGCCTCGGCGGGCGCCTCCCGGACGATTCCAGCAGCCGGGTGACCCGGTAACGATGACCGGCGTAGGGCTCCAGGAGTTCGAGCATCCCGGCGTCGTCGACCTTGCGGCCCGCCAGCGCCCAGCCCACCAGGCCGGGCAGGTGGTAGTCGCCGACGGAGACGGCGTCGGGATCGCCCACCGCCCGCTGCCGCACCTCGGCGGCCGTCCAGACCCCGATCCCCGGCAGCGACCGCAGCCGCCCCTCCCCCGCGTCCTCTTCCAGGCGGCCCGCGACCCGGGCGGCCTCGATGATCGTCCGGGCCCGGACGGCCTCCAACCCGGACCGGTGCCACTCCCACGAGGGAATCCGGACCCACACCCCGGGCGGCGGCGGAACCCGCATGTGGGGCGCGCCCGGCGCGGGCTCCCCGAACTTCCGCAGCAGGTAACCCCAGCCCCGCCAAGCCTCCTGCGTGAGCACCTTCTGCTCCATCACCGCCGGCACGAGCGCCTCGAAGACCCGCCCCGTCCGCCCGATCCGCAACCCGGGCCGCCGAAGCACCTGCCCCCGGACGACGTCATGTCGCGCCTCGAACTCCCCGGGCACATCAGAGGCCCCCAGTAGCTCGGGCACCCCGTCCAGCAGCCACCCGGCACCCGCCCCCCAGCCCGTCGCCTCGACGACGTCCCCGCGCCACCGGAGCCGCAGCGTCCCCGGCCCGTCCGGCGTATGGGACGCGCGCCACACGGAGCCGTCCCGCTCCACCCGGAACGCCGGATCATGCGGTCCCCGCTGATGCGGCGAGACCGTGCCGAGCAGATCCAGCGGCCACGGCGGCCGCCACTCCCGGACCCGGCCGGGGAGACGCCCAGCGGTCTTCTCCCCGGCCACACCGGCCGGAGTGTCGGAAGGGCTCAACGAGACCGCCGACCGGCCCGGGAGGTCATCTCATGTACTCCATCATGCGCTCGATCAGTCAACGCGAGGGGATCTCGGGAGCGCCCGCACGGCGATGAGCTCGGACCCTTCCCGAACGTCCGGCACTCCGGCGGGCGAGCACCAGTCTGCCACTCCCGAAGCGCCCCGAAATCAACGCCGATCGGAAGTCCGGCCTACAGCGACACCCGAGCGGCGCCCGCCACGTGAACGCGTCCGGCGGGTCAGGCGTCGGCGGAGAAGCGGATGGCGGTCGGGGGGAGTTCGATGCCGGGCCACACCCGCAGCCCCGCACGGAGTTCGTTGCCGGGGCCGACGACGACGCCGTCGCCCAGCACCACACCGTCCAGGTCGGCGCCGGGGCCCACGCGGGCGTCGCGGCCGAGAACCGAGTCGCGGACCGTCGCGCCCTCGGCGACGAACGCGCCGTCCAGCAGCACGCTGCCGATCACGGTGGCGCCGGCCTCGACCACCGCGCCGCGGCCGACGGTCGTGCCGCCGCGGACGACCGCGCCCGGGGCGACGCTCGCGCCGGCAAGGGCGAGCCGCTCGCCCGGCGCACCGGGCATCGCCGGGGAGCTGAGCGTCCCGAGGACCAGGTCGCGGGAGCCGCGCACGAACGCCTCGGGGGTGCCGACGTCCAGCCAGTAGCCCGACTCCACGTGCCCCATGACGACGGCGCCGGACGCGATGAGGGACGGGAACGTCTCCCGCTCGACGGACACGACCTCGCCCTCGGGGATCACGTCGATCGCCGAGCGGCGGAAGACGTAGCAGCCGGCGTTGATCTGGTCGGTCACCGGATGGGGCGTTTTCTCCAGGAACGCGGTGACGCGTCCCCGGTCGTCGGTGGGCACGCAGCCGAACCGGGACGGGTCGTCGACCTCGGTCAGGTGAAGCGTCACCGCCGCGTCCGCCTGCTCGTGCAGCTTGACTTGGGCGCGCACGTCATGACCGGACAGGATGTCGCCGTTGAGGATCAGGACCGGGTCGCCGGGGCCGCCGGTCAGGGCCCGCGCGGCGTTGCGGATGGCGCCGCCGGTGCCGAGCGGCTCGTCCTCGCTGACATAGGCCAGGTCGACGCCGTGCGCGTGGGTGCCGAACGCCGCCTCGAACATCTCGGCGCGGTAGGACGTGGCGAACACGATGCGGGTGACGCCCTCGGCGTGGGCCCGGGCCAGCTGGTGGGCGAGGAACTCCACGCCGGCCGTGGGAAGCAGGGGCTTGGGGGTGGAGATGGTCAGGGGGCGCAGGCGGGTGCCCTGACCTCCCACCAGCAGGATCGCTTCCACTCGGTTCCTTTCTCCACCGGGGCGCGGTGCGAGCGAGCCTAGCGGGTGCGGGAGCCTCGGGCCCTCTCGTGCTGGTCGACGGCCCGCTGGTAGGAGGCCATGTGCCCCTCCGCGGACGCCGACCAGGAGAACTTCCGCGAGCGGACGTGGGCGGCGTCGGCGAGTTCGGCGCGGCGGGAAGGCGCGTCGATGAGGGCGTCGAGGGCCGCGCCGATGCCGGGCGGGTCGGGTTCGGTGTAGGCGACCGCGTCGCCGCCCACCTCGGGGAGGGGACCGCGGCGGGTCGTGAGGACGGGAGCGCCGCAGGACATGGCCTCCAGGACGGGGAGGCCGAAGCCCTCGCCGCGGCTGGGGAGGGCGACGACCAGGGCGCCGCCGAAGAACCCGGGGAGGGACGGCCAGGGCAGGTACCCGGGGCGCAGGACGCGCAGGTCCAGCGGCACGGTGGCGAGGGCGGCGTCGACCTCGTCGTCCCAGCCTCCGCCGCCCGCGAGGACGAGCGCCGGGGCGTCGGGGCGGTCCGCGCAGGACCGGACCCAGCCGCGGATCAGGTTCGGGACGTTCTTGCGCGGCTCCAGCGCGCCCAGGTAGGCGACGTAGGGGTGGCCGTGCAGGCCCAGCCGGTCGGAGACCTGCTTGATCTCCGCCTCGGACGGCCGGTGGAACACCTCGTGGTCGACGCCGTGGTAGGCCACGTCGATGCCGGCGGGGTCGGCGGCGAGGAGCCGGACGAGCTCGTCGCGGGTCGCGCGGGACGGGACGATCAGCCGGGTGGCGCGGCGGGCGGCGGTGCGGATCGCCGACTTGATGTAGGTGCTGCGGACCGGGTCGTGCGCCTCCGGTTCGGCGAACTGCGTCACGTCGTGGATCGTCACCACGGTGGGCAGCACCGCGCTCACCGGCATCGTGTAGGTGGGCAGGTGGATGACGTCCGCGGCGACGCGTTCGGCGACGTGCGGGAGGCCGGACTGTTCCCAGGCCAGGCGGGAGGCGCGGTGCGACAGCGCCGCCGGGCCGGCGACGATCCGCGCTCGGGGGACGAGGCCCCCGTAGCGTTCCTCGTCCGCACGCTGGCAGACGACGGCCAGGTCCGCACCCTGCGCGTGCAGGGCGCTCAGCAGCCCGTCGACGTACCGGCCGAGTCCGCCGCGGTCGGCCGGCACGGCGGTGGCGTCGAGCAGAATCCGAGGCGCCACGGTCCGCTCCCCCTTTCGCGGTGGCGTAGATCACTCTTTACTCTTCGAGCCTACGCCCGTCTGCGCCCCCTTCGGGGCACGTCATTCATCGCGATTCCATGTGGATACCGCCCCTACACATCCCCGAGAACCACCTCTCAATGTGGAGCCGCGCCCCACACCCCTGCTGAACTATCTCTTGCGCGCCTGAACGAGGACGATGCTGCCGCGCTCGTTCGGTGCCTTGCGGTCGGCGAGGGCGACGAGGGGCGTCAACGGCGCCGCCGCGTTGAAGCCGACCTTGCCGCCGTACGTCGAAAGCGACAGGTAGAGGCGTTCCGTGGCGGCCGTGCGGAACTGGTAGCTGTGCCTGACGAGGTCCAGGCCCCGCTCGTCCATCAGCTTGCGGAGGCTGTCGTGGGTGTAGGTGTGCTGGACGTGGTACTTGGCCTTGTGCGCGTCGCGCAGCTTCGGCCAGGTGTCGGCGCGGCTCAGCACGTCGGCGGACATGAAGATGTCACCGCCGGGCTTGAGGACCCGCGCCATCTCGTCCAGGGACCTGCCGCCGTCGTCGAAGTGCTCGATCGCGCAGACGGACAGGATCGCGTCGAACGAGCCGTCGCCGAACGGGAGGCGCAGCGCGTCGCACTCGATCAGGGCGGGCGCGTGGGCGAGCGTCCGCCCGTACACCATCTTGCCGCGGGCGAGGTCGATCGAGACCGCGTCGGCGCCGCGCCGGCGCGCCCGCCCGGCCCAGTAGCCGTCGCCGCCGGCGACGTCGAGGACGCGCCGGCCGCGCAGGTCCCGCCCCATCCAGCCGAGGAGCGTCCCCGCCTCGCGGTACCGGCACACGTGTACCTGGTGGCCCATGAAGGCGACCACATCCGAGATCTTCATCGTTTCCAACTGTAGGCCGCGCGGACGGCCGCGAGGTCGCGTTCGCCTACGCTGGGCGCGTGAAGATGAAGGTCGTCGCCGTGCGGGCGCTGCGGGTGTTCCTGGTGATGCTCGCGCTGGCGTTCTGCGCCTACAGCGTCGCCTCCCAGTGGGACGCGACGGTGGACGCGTTCCGGCAGATGTCCTGGGTGGCGCTGGCCGCGGCGCTGGCCGCGGGCCTGGCGGGGCTCTTCACCTGGATGCTCGGATGGCGGGAGTTCCTCGGCGGCCTCGGGTCGCCGCTGCCGGTGCGCGCCATCTTCCGGATCTCTGGAATCTCCCAGCTCGGCAAGTACGTCCCCGGCAAGGTGTGGGCGCTGGTGACGCAGATCGAGATGACGCGGGAGCACAGGGTCCCGCCCGAGCGCAGCTTCGGGTCGACGCTGCTGGCGGTGGCGACGTCCACGGCGTGCGGGCTGGCGGTCGCGGCGGTGACGCTGCCGCTGACGTCGGTGACGGCGCGCGAGAACTACTGGTTCCTGTTCCCGCTGGCGCCCGTGCTGCTGATCCTCCTCCACCCGAAGATCGTGACCTGGTGCCTGGGGCTGATGCTCAGGATCATCCGGCGTCCGCCGCTGGAGCGTCCGGTGAGCCTGGGCGTGACGCTCAGGGCCATCGGCTGGACGGTCCTCGGCTGGGTCCTCTTCGGTGTGCACACCTGGCTGCTGTGCATGGCCGTCGGCGGCGACGGGAAGGGCCTGCCGTTCCTCGCGACGGGCGCGTACGCGCTGGCGTTCGTCGCCGGGTTCCTCGTCTTCATCGCTCCGGGCGGCATCGGGGCGCGGGAGGCCGCGCTGACGGTGGTGCTGACGCCGGTGCTGCCGGCGGGCGCGCCGGTCGTCGTCGCGATCGCGTCCCGGGTGCTGCTGACCATCGCCGACCTGATCGTCGCGGGGGTGGCGTTCCTGCTCGGGCGTACGACGCCGGGCTCGGGGAATGAACCGCCGTCCAAGCAACTTGTGAGGGGTACGCAGCCAACGAAGGAGGGACCGTGACGGCCCCGATCACCGTGACCGACGCGACGTTCGCCGACGAGGTCCTCAGCAGCGACACCCCGGTACTGGTCGACTTCTGGGCCGACTGGTGCGGCCCCTGCCGCATGATCGCCCCGGTTCTCGAGCAGATCGCCGCGGAGCAGGACGGCAAGATCAAGATCGCGAAGCTGGACTACGACGCGAACCCCGAGACGCCGAACAAGTACGGCGTGATGGGCCTTCCGACGCTGCTCCTCTACAAGAACGGCGAGGTCGTCGAGCAGATCGTCGGTGCCAAGCCCAAGCGCGCCCTGCTGAAGGTCATCGAACCTCACCTGTGAGCGTGTCGAGATAGGCGGCCCACACCGGGCCGTGGTCGACCGGGTGGACGCCGGAGCGGAGCCGCTCCGGCTCCCCCGGCGCGTAGAACCGGCCCAGCGCGCCGGCGAGGGACGCCACGTCGTCGGGTGCGCAGACCAGTCCGTCGACTCCGTCGCGGATCTGGTCCGCGAACCCTCCGACGTCGGTGGCGATCACCGGCAGACCGTACTCGTAGGCCATCCACACGTTCTGCGACGCGGTGGCCGTCCGGTACGGCAGGACGAGCGCGTCGGCGGCGGCGAACAGCCCCGGGACGTCGGCGGCGGGGACGTAGCCCGGACGCAGTTCCACCCGCGAGGTCAGGTCCAGCGACCGGATGAGTTCCCGCGTTTCGTCCAGCCCGCCCCAGAACTCGCCCGCGACGGTCAGCGCCACGTCGTCCGGCCCTTTCGCGAGGGCGCGCAGCAGGACGTCCAGCCCCTTGTACGGGCGGACGATCCCGAAGAACAGCAGCCGGCGCCGCACCTTCTGGTCGTCCGGGGAGGGGGCGGCGGTCACGGGCAGGTGCGCGGGCATCTCCGCGACGCGCACGGGACGCCCGGTGAGGGTGCGCGCCAGTTCGGCCTGCGCCTCGGAGTGGACGAGGACGCCGTCGACCTTCCGCAGGAGACGTCTCATCAGCGGCTCGTCGTACGCCTTGCGCTCGTGCGGCAGGACGTTGTGGCACAGCGCCACCGCGCGGGGGCCTCGCCGCAGCCCCGAGAGAATCCCCAGGTAGGACGGCACCTGAACCGGGCTCAGCACCGCGAGGACGACCAGGTCGTAGGCGCGCAGGGAACGGCCGGTGCGCCACCATCCGTCCGGGCGGCGCCAGTCGAGCCGCCGCCGGGTCCCGGGGAACGGCTCGCCCTCGGGCTCGGAGATCGTCTGCTGCCCCGGGTACAGGAACCCCGGGTACTGGGCGCGCCACGACTCGATGACCACGTCGTGGCCCGCGGCGGCCAGCCGGTGCGCGAGCTCGGTGGTGTGGTGGGCGCCGCCGCCCTTGTAGGGGAACGCGGGCCCGACGATCGCGACGCGTGGCCTCTCCGGCATGCCGCTGGGCGTGGGCATGCCGCTAGACGTCGCCGCGCGACCGGACGATCAGGTCGGCGAGCAGCGCCAGCGACGCGATGATCAACCCCGTCACGAAGATCATGATGGTGTTGTTGGCGAAGTAGCCGAAGTGGACCACCATGTCGAACACGCCCTTGAGCAGCCCGATCACGATCAGCCACAGCGCCGGCGGCATCAGCACCTTGAGCGGGTTGAAGTACATGACCATCCGCAGCACCTGAAGGATGTAGCGGTAGGCGTCCTTGGTGAAGTGGAACTTCGACTTCCCGGCCCGCTTGGCGTAGTCGATCGGCATGTAGTGGACCGGGTGCTGGTTCGACAGGAACGCGATCGTGATCGTCGTGACGCAGGAGAACCCGGGCGGCAGCAGCCGCAGGTACGGCAGCGACACCTCGCGGCGGAACGCGCGCAGCCCCGAGTTCAGGTCGGGGATCCGGCTGTTGGTGAGCCGCTCGGCGACCTTGCGGATGAACCACTTGGCGGGCACCCGCAGCGCCTTGTGCGACCCCTCCTCGCTCGTGCGCGCCCCGACGACCTGGTCGACGGACGGGTCGGTGTCCAGGAGGTCCACGAGCTCGGGGATCCGCTCGTTGGGGTAGGACATGTCGGCGTCCGTCCACACGACGATCTCGCCGCGGGCCTGCTGGGAGCCGATGCGCCGCACCGTGCCCGAGCCGCTGTTGTGCTGGAACGCGACGATCCGCATGTTCGGGAAGCGGGGCGCCGCCTCCCGCAGCCGCGCGAGCGTCGCGTCGGTCGAGCAGTCGTCGACGGCCAGCAGCTCATAGGTCTTGCCGCTGCCGTCCATCGCCTCGCAGATGCGCTCGACCTCGTCGATCACGTGGTCCTGCTCGTTGTAGCAGGGCAGCACGATCGTGACGTGGACCGGCCCGGACGCCGGCTCGGCCCGCTCCGGCGCGGCCGCGGGTTCGGGCGGCGGGGCCGGGGACTCCGGGGCCTGCGGCCCGGCCGCGGGCGGAGGCTCGGGAGCGGGCTGGGCCATCGTCTCGGCGGGCCGGGTCTCGGCAGACTGAGTGCTCACGCAGCGCGAGGATACTCGCCCGGCGGCACCTGGGCGGCCTTAAGACGGGGAGGGTTCGGCGATCCAGACCTCCACGGCCAGCCCCCAGGTGCCGCCGGGCGGCTCGGTGAGCGTCCGCCCGTCCTGCCGCGTCTTCAGGCGCAGGACCCGGGACGGCCGCCCGTACGGCGCGACCTGCTCCGCCTTCGCCGCCATGATCACCGGGCGGCGTCCGGTCTCTCGCACCTTGTAGATGACGCGCCGCATGTCGTCGGGTGTGGCGGCGTCGGTCGTGCGCGCGGCGGGCAGCCCGCACATGCCGCGGACGACCTGGAGGAACCGGTCGGCGGTGGAGCGTTCGACGACCACGACGGAGTCACCCGGCTCCAGGGCGTCGCACATCCCGTCGACGGCGGCCACCTCGCGCTGCTCCGTCCTGGTCACCAGGTAGCCGCCGGATGTCAGCACGACCGGCACCAGCATCAGCGCGACGCCCGCGACCGCGCCCGCCCGCATCGCCCGCGGCGAGTAGCCGAGCCGGCGGACGCGCCGCACCGTCCACGCCGACGCGAACACGGTGAACAGCAGCAGCCCGGGGATGACGAGGCCGATCAGCCGGCGGGACGCCCACGGATGGTCGGGGGTGATCCCGGGCCGGATCAGCACCTGCGTCGTCGTCCAGACGATCATCGCGTAGGGCAGCAGCCACTCCGGGGACTGCCCGCGCATCAGCCGCCGCACCAGCAGCGCCGCGCCGAACGTCGCGAACAGCAGCGCGGGAACGCCGATGTACCAGGCGACCCAGTGGAAGCTGTTCTCCGAGTACTGGCGGGTGCCGTCGACCGGAAGGTCCTGGATCCGCTGGATCATCTCGATGAAGCGGACGTTCATCTCGTCGTCCTGCGTGGCCGGGGGACGGCGGACGGTCTGCACCAGGGGCCGGAGCGCGAACCCCAGCATCACCAGCACGGTCAGCACGGCCGCCGCCCCCGGCGGCCTGCCGCGTGCGACCGCCGCCCCGGCGCGGCGCAGCGGCGCCCCCGTCCGGTCCCAGCGCAGCAGGACCACCATGGCCGTCGTCGCCACGAGGATCGCCACCGTGATGGCCAGCAGCGGCGCGAGCGACGCGTACAGGTAGGCCAGGTAGGGCAGGGACAGCGTGAAGCCCTCGGTCAGCCCGGCGCCGGCGCCGAGCAGCAGGCCGCCGGCCGTCCAGTAGCCGATCCACCGCATGCGCGCCACGTAGAACCCGGCGAAGACCAGGACCGGGAGGACGTCCCGCAGCCCGTCGATGCGGACCAGGACGATGAGGCCGAGCGCCAGGCCCGCGAGGAACGCCTTCAGGTCGGCGTGCCGTCCCGTCTCGCGCCGGGAGTCGTGCATCAGCGACAGCCCGCCCAGCAACAGGACGATCGCGGGCAGTTCGCTGAAGGTGCTGCGGGACACGTAGAGCATCGGCAGCGTCAGCGCCAGGAGCAGCGCGCCCGCCGGCGCCCAGCGGGGCCCGACGAGGCGGGCGACCAGACCGGCGAACGCGAGCACGCAGCACGCGCCGAGCAGCGGCGCCATCAGCAGGATGCCGTGGGTGCCGCCGATCCAGCCGCCGGGCGTCAGCACCAGCGGCAGCCCCGCCATGAACTGGGGGACGATCGCGCCGTCGTGCTGGTAGAAGGCGGGGCTCTCGAAGTAGAGGACGCCGTCGGGGCCGCCGAACGCCTGCTCCATCAGCGGGATCGGCAGCGACCCGTGCTCGGCCAGCCAGGTCGCGAACTGCACGTAGGAGGCCGGGTCCCGGCGGACGATGATCTGCTCCGAGCTCATGACGATCTGGAGCACCAGGAACGCCACCGTGATGCCGAGGACGGCGGCGACGCTCCACCACGGCACCGCGTCGCCGGTGTCGCGGGTGTCGCGGGTGTCACGTGCGTCGTCGGCGTCGTCGGCGTCATCGGCGTCATCGGCGTCCTCGCGTGGCCGGGACCGCAGGCCCAGCCACAGCGCCAGCGCCGCCGCGGGCACGAACAGCGCGATCGCCGGGACCGGACGGAACACGCCCGCCATCAGCAGCGGCAGCGAGACGGCCAGCCACGCCACGATGAGAAGCGCCGGGATCACGGTGACCCGCACGAGCAGCCGACCCGCGTTCATGTTCTCGCCCCGTGCTCGTCCGTCGACTCTTTCACCCGTGCGGAGCGTAGCGGTACCGGCAGGGTGCCGACTCCCGGCTGATCATGCGGGCATACGCTCGGCCCATGAGCGCACACGCCGGGAACGCGGCCGGACCCGCGGAACTGCTGCGGCGGCGGGTGGCGGACGACCCGTCCAACCCGCTGGTGACCTTCTTCGACGACGCGAGCGGCGAACGGGTCGAACTGTCCGCGCGGACGTTCGACAACTGGGTGGCCAAGACGGCGAACTTCCTGGTGGACGGGCTGGCCGCCGAGCCGGGCACGCGGGTCGTGCTCGTCCTGCCGCCGCACTGGCAGACCGCGGTGTGGCTGATGGCCTGCTGGTCCGCCGGGCTCGTGGTGGAGCCGGTCGAGCCGGAGGCGGTCCGGGGACGCGGCACCGCGGAAGCGGCCGGGGGCGCCGAACCGATCGGGGCGGCGGGGCCGTACATCCTGGCGGCGGCGCAGGAGGTGCTGGACGACGTGATCAGGGACCCGGAGGCCGAGGAGATCGTCGGGTTGTCGCTGCACGCGCTGGGCGGGGCGCTCGCCGAGTGCCCGCCGGGCGTCACCGACTACGCCCTGGAGGTCCGCAGCTATGGTGACCGGTTCGTCCCAGGCCCGGAGGTGACGCCCGAGATGCCCGCGATGAGTGTGACAAAGACCACACTCACGGGGGTGGAACTTGTCGGCGCGGGCCGCGCCGCCGTCGAAAAATGGGAGCTGGACGCACGCGACCGGCTCCTGGTTGACATGTCCTTCGCCACACTCGACGGGGTACTGACCGGCTTGCTCGCACCACTAATCTCGGGTGCTTCCGTCATAATCCAACGAAACTTCGACAAAGCGACACTAGATCGTCGTGTGACCGTGGAGCATGTGACGGTGGTCGCCGGACTGTCCGGAGGCGATGACGAATCCGGGCACCCACGCCGGCTCGCCTGACCTACGCTCTCCCTTGCCCTCGTCCAGTACCCGACCCCGGAAAGCGGGCGTACGCCTTGTGGGGGACGACCCCCACACCCCCCACAACTGCCTAGACCCGGACCTCGGAGCCGATGAACAGCAACCCGATGTACATGGAGTACGTCGACGACGTCGATCCCCACCCGGCGCCTCGGCGTGGCTGGCGCATCCTCGGATGGGTGTGCATCGGACTGTCGCTCGTCATGGTGGCCGGATCCCTCACCGCCTACGGCCTGTACCGCCAGGCGTTCGGGAACATCTCCCACGAGGACGTCAACGCCCAGCTCGGCCCCGACCGGCCGAAGAAGCTGAACGAGGCGATGAACATCCTGCTGCTCGGGTCCGACACCCGCGCCGGGGCCAACGCCAAGTACGGCCGGCGGCTGAAGGACGACCCGCCCCGCTCGGACACGATGATCCTGCTGCACCTGTCCCCCGGCGGCGGCCAGGCGATGGGCATCAGCTTCCCCCGCGACCTGATGGTCCAGATGCCGTCCTGCAAGGGCAGGAACGGCCAGGTGATCCCGGCGCAGTCCCGCGCCCAGATCAACTCGGCGTTCACCAACGGCGGCGCGGCCTGCGTCATCAAGACGATCGAGAGCATCTCCAACATCCGCGTCGACCACTTCATGCAGGTCGACTTCAACGGGTTCAAGGCGATCACGAACGCCATCGGCGGCGTCCCGGTGTGCCTGTCGAAGGCCGTCAACGACCCCCAGTCCGAGCTCCGGCTGAGCGCGGGCAAGCACAACATCAAGGGCGAGCAGGCACTGGCCTACGTGCGCGTCCGGCACGGCCTCGGCGACGGCTCCGACCTCGACCGCATCAAGCGCCAGCAGAAGTTCATGGGCGCCCTCGCCAGCAAGGCGCTGAGCGCGGGCGTGCTCAGCAACCCCAAGAAGCTCATCAGCCTGATGAACGCGGTCACCGAGTCGCTCACCACGGACAAGGAACTGACGCCGCAGGTCATGATGGACATCGCCCGCGAGATGCAGGGCATGACCTCGGGCAAGCTGCGCTTCGTCACCGTCCCGTCCGGCCCCGACCCGCAGGACCCGAACCGGGTCGCGCTCAGCGACACCGCCCAGCCGTTCTTCGCCGCGGTCCGCAACGACAAGACCGTGCCCAAGGAGCCCAAGCAGGGCGATGTGAAGATCCCGCCGAGCCAGGTGCGGGTGCGGGTCTTCAACGGCAGCGGCATCAACGGCCAGGCGGGCCGCGTCGCGGACGACCTGGAGTCGCAGGGCTTCCAGGTCACGGTCGGCGGCAACGCGCCCTCCACCACTTCCACCACCAAGGTGTTGTACGGTTCCGGTGCCGACCAGCAGGCACAGACCCTGGCGGGCCTGATCCCCAGCAAGCCGCAGCCGGCGGCGCGCGGGAAGGGCGGCACGCCGGGCCTGGTCGACCTGGTCATCGGACGGAACTGGACGAACCTGAAGAGCGCCGGCGCGGGGATCCCGAAGCAGCAGGGTGAGATCCGCGCCAGCGACGACATCTGCAAGGAGACCTGACCGGGCAGCCCATGACCTACACCACCAGGCCATCCGGCGCCGATACGGCACCGCCCCCGCGGGAGGCGCCGGCGGCGCCCGGTGACACCGGGGTGCAGGAGAGCCGGCCGCGCAAGCAGCGAGACCCGTTCTTCGACAACGCGAAGTACTTCGCGATCCTGCTGGTGGTGATGGGGCACGCCATCGCCAACGTGCGGTCGGACGTCCCCTTCGCCAAGGCCCTGTACCTCTTCGTCTACATGTTCCACATGCCGCTGTTCATCGTGATCACCGGCTATCTCTCCAGGAACTGGACGTTCTCCACCGGCAAGGCGCGCAAGCTCATCACCCATGTCGGCGTGCCGTACGTGACGTTCGAGATCGCCTACGCGCTGTTCGCCTGGCTGGCGGGCGGGGAGAAGCTGGAGTTCAGCCTCCTCCAGCCGTACTGGCTCATGTGGTTCATGTGCGCGCTGTTCCTCTGGCGCCTGTCCACGCCGGTGTGGCAGCAGGTCCGCTGGCCGCTCGCGCTGGCCGTGGTGTTCTCGCTGCTGTCCTACATGAGCGACCTCGGCGGGGTGTTCAACATCCACCGGGTGCTCGGTCTCCTCCCGTTGTTCGTCCTAGGCCTCTCGCTGAAGCCCGAGCACTTCGAGATCCTCAAGAAGCCGATCGCCCGGCCCATCGGCGCCGCCGTGCTGGCCGGAGGGCTGGCCGTCGCCTTCTTCGCCAAGGACCGCATGTCGGAGGACTGGGTCTACTGGAAGAACCCGTACGCCGAACTCGGGGTCGGCAACGCCGCGGGCACGGTGATGATGTCGGCCATGCTCGTCTCCGCGGTGGTGCTGGTCGCCGCGTTCCTCAGCGTCGTGCCACGCAAGCGCCACTGGTTCAGCGCACTCGGCGCCACGACCCTCTACACGTACCTGCTGCACGGGTTCGTCATCCGCCTGCTGGACTACACCGGCTGGTGGGAGTCGGCCTGGATGCACACGCTTCCGGGGACGTTCATCCTCATCGCCTCCTCCGCCGTCGTCGGCACCGCGCTGTGCGCCGGCCCGGTCGTCCGCACGATGAACTGGGCCCTGGAGCCCAGGATGACTTGGGCTTTCACTCCCCTGCGCCGACCCGCAGGCCGACCCGGAGGCCGTCCTCGCAACCGCCCCCGGCAGGCGGATCACGGACACGGGTGAGAAAAGCAGTCACCAGGTAGGGCGAGCATCCGTCGGATATCATCCCTACGGTCCATCCGCCGCGTTCGTCCAGCGTAAAAGCGGAATTCACCACCTTGCCGCGCCCTGCCGGAGAGAGTCGTTGTCGCCGCTGCTGAGCATCGTCGTCCCGTTTTACAACGTCGAGGCCTACCTCGACGCCTGCCTGGAGTCCATCGCGCAGCAGACGCTGAGCGACCTGGAAGTCGTCATGGTCGACGACGGTTCCGCCGACACGAGCGCGACGATCGCCAAGGAGTTCGCGGAACGGGACGGCCGGTTCCGGCTCGTCCGCCAGGAGAACCAGGGCCTCGGCCCCGCGCGCAACACCGGCGTGCGGCACGCCCGCGGCCGCTACCTCGCCTTCATGGACTCCGACGACATCGTCCCCCGCTACTCCTACGAGCTGATGGTGGGCTCCCTGGAGCGCACCGGCTCGGACCTGTGCTGCGGCGGCGTGCGGCGGCTCACGTCCGCCGGGCCGCGCCCTTCCCCGATGCACACTGAGATCTTCCTCGCCCCGGAGAACGAGACGCACATCACGCGGCGAACCGACCTTCTGGGCGACCGGACCGCGTGGAACAAGCTCTTCCGCAGGGACTTCTTCGACGCGCACGACTTCCGTTTCCCGCCCGGCCTGTACGAGGACGCCCCGGTGACGATCCCGGCGCACTTCCTCGCGAAGACCGTGGACGTCCTGGGCGACATCGTCTACTACTGGCGGGAACGCGAAGGGGAGTCGCAGTCGATCACCCAGCGGCGCACCGAGCCGGGCAACCTTGAGGACCGGGTGCGCACCATCCGGGCGGTCAACGCCTTCCTGCGCGACCGGTCGCCGGAACTGTGGCGCCTTCAGATGACCTCGGCCCTGTCCGGGGAGCTGCCGCTGTACATCGACATGGCCGGCGAGGGCGGCCCCGAGTACCGGGAGCGGCTGCGCACCCTGGTGACCGGCATCATGAACGAGGCCGACGACGCCGCGCTGCGCGATCTGTCGGCGCTGAAGCGGCTCAAGTACCACTTCATCGCCGGGGGGATGTTCGAGGAGCTGCTGGAGCTCATCGGCTACCAGCAGGCCCGCATCTTCACCGCCGACGTGGTGCGCAGGGACGACCGCTGGTACGCGCGGTACCCGTACTTCGGCGACCCGGATCGCGCGGTCCCCGACGAGCTCTACGACGTCACCGACGAGCTGAGCCTGCGGGGCCGCGCCGACGAGGCCCGCTGGGAGGACGGGAAACTGCGCATCTCGGGCCACGCCTACATCACGCGCGTCCCGATGACCGATCCGGACGCCGACCCGGAGGCATGCCGGATCCGGGTGTGGCTGAAGCACTCCCGCTCGGACCTGAAGGTGGAGCTGCCCGTGCGGCGTGTCCGCCGCCCCGACGTGTCGGCGGACGCGCGCCGGGCGGCCGCCGACTACGACTGGGCCGGGTTCAGCGTCGCCGTCGACCCGGCGGCCCTGGGCGCCGGACGCCGGCGCCTCCACCGGCTGCTCGACCGGCGGCCCCCGGCGGAGACGCCGCACGCGGGCACCTGGGAACTGCACGCCGAGGTCACCGCGCCGGGCGGGCTGCGCCGCGCCGGGCAGCTGTGGGGCCCCCGGCGCAGCAACATGCGCTGGGCGAACGCGTGGCACGCGGCCCCGGACGTGTCGATCCGGCCGGTCACCACGCCCGACAACCGGTTCGGCGTCCAGGTGAAGAGGCTCGTCGCGCACGTCACGGCGGCGCGTGCCGAGGACGACGCCATCATGCTGGACTGCCGGGTCCCCGGCGTGGACACCGCCGCCTCCGGTGAGCTGGTGCTGGCCCGGCAGCAGGGCATGGCCGAGGCGCGGCTGCCGGCGAACATCGCCGCGGACGGCACGTTCACCGTCCGGGTGCCCGTCGACGTGCTCGTCTCGCACGGCGCCGAGACCGCCGCGATGCTGCACACCTGGGTCACCGAGGGCCTGGACTGGAAGGCCTCGCTGCAGGTGACCGGGCAGGCGAAGCCGATCAGGCTCACCATCGACGACGACGTCGAGCTGCGCCACTCCCTCGGCACCGACGAGATCGTCGTCACCCGCACCAGGTTCGGCAACCTGCGCGTCCTGGAGCGTTCGCGCCGCCCGGCCGTGTCCGGGGCGGAGTGGACGCCGGACGGGCGGCTCGTCCTCACCGGGGAGATGGCCGGCGCCGGACGCCCGGACCATCTGCTGGTGCGGCTGCGCGACGGCGGCGACGTCCACCGCTTCCCGGCGACCTGGGACGAGCGGGGCTTCACCGCCGAGCTGTCCCCGGCCCGGATCCCGCGGTTCGGCGAGGAGCTGCCGCTGGCGAGCGGGCACTGGGGGTTCTTCGCCCCGACCGCCGAGGGCGAGGTCGCGGTCGCCGTCGCCCGCTCGTCCGTGGCGGCGCTGCCCGAGTCGCGGGTGATCGGCGTGCACTCGTTCAAGCTCGCCGCCTACCAGGGCGACGCGCTGCGCCTCGAATCGCATCCCGCGCTGGACGACGAGGAGCGCGGCGTCCACGGGCTGAAGCGGATCACGCTGCGCGACTACCCCCGGTACCGCTCGGAGCCACTGCGCGACCTGGCGTTGTTCGAGAGTTTCCGCGGCCGGCAGTACTCCGACAGCCCGCGCGCCGTCTTCGAGGAGATGGCGCGGCGGCACCCCGGCCTGGAGTACGTCTGGGTCACCCGGGACGGCCAGTTCACCGTCCCGGAGGGCGTGCGGACCGTCCTGTACGGCAGCCGTGAACACTTCCGGATCCTGGCGCAGGCGAAGTACCTCGTGGGCAACGACCCGATGCCCGAATGGTTCGCGAAGCGGGACGGCCAGCTGTACGTCCAGACCTGGCACGGGACGCCGCTCAAGCGCATCGGCCACGACATCGAACGGCCCCGGTTCCGCAACGCCCAGGACTACCTGCGCCGTTTCGGCCTCGACGTCGCCCAGTGGGACGTCCTCGTGTCGCCCAACCCGTTCAGCACACCGATCATGAAGCGCGCGTTCCGCTACGGCGGCGAGGTCCTGGAATCCGGCTACCCACGCAACGACCTGCTCGCCCGCGGTGACGCGGCGCGGGCGGCGCGGGTCCGCGAGCGGCTCGGGATCCCCGGCGACAAGACCGTGGTGCTGTACGCGCCGACGTGGCGCGACGACCAGGTCCGCCCCGGGACGCACAGCATGGACCTCCAACTCGACCTCGACGCGGCCCGGAGCGCGCTGGCCGGCGACCACGTGCTGCTCGTGCGCGGCCACTTCAACCTCGGCGGCGGCGTCACCGGCACCGACGGCTCCTTCGCCGTCGACGTCAGCCGCTACCCCGACATCGCCGAGCTGTACCTGATCTCCGACATGCTGATCACGGACTACTCCTCGGTGATGTTCGACTTCGCGGTGACCGGGCGTCCCCAGCTGTTCTTCACCTACGACCTGGAGCAGTACCGCGACCGGCTGCGCGGCTTCTACTTCGACCTGGAGGCCGAGGCGCCGGGTCCGCTCTGCCGCACCTCGGCGGAGGTCATCGAGGCGGTCCGCGCCGCCGGGACGACGATGCCGGTCCACTCCGCCCGCTATGAGGCGTTCCGGAGAAAATTCTGCGCGTGGGACGACGGAGGCGCCTCGGCCCGCGTCGTGGACCGCATGCTGGCCGGTCCGTAAGGACGACCGCCGCGGCGCGGATGCGGCGGCCGCGACTCGGCAACATCGGGAAACCGGGCGTGGTCACCAGATACGATCGATGCGGCCGTGACGGCCCCGGCATGCGGATCAGGGGGCACGCTTATGCCGTGATCAGTTCCCGAATCGAGGTTGCGCCACTACGGCGGAGAAGCCACCCTCACGATTGAAAGGACACCTCTCTCCATGGCGAACTTCACGCTCGAGGACGTTCGGCAACGGACGTACAAGGCGCGTGACGCATGGTGGACGGTACTGCTGGTCGACCCGCTCGCCGCCCGGCTGGTGAAGCTCACCGCCAACCGGACGAAGGTGACACCCAACCAGCTCACGGTCGGGGCCCTCCTCCTCGGTCTCGCCGCCGGCGCCTGCTTCGCCGTCGCCTCCTGGCCCTGGCTCCTGGCCGGAGCACTGCTGTACCACCTGTCGTTCACCCTCGACTGCATGGACGGCAAGATCGCCCGCCTCAAAGGCACCGGCTCGGTCTTCGGCGCCTGGCTCGACTACATCTTCGACCGCGTCCGCGTCCTCGCCTGCGCCATCGCCCTCATGGGCGGCCAATACGCCGCCACCGACAACGTCGCCTACCTCTGGACCGCCCTCGCCGTCGTCTTCCTCGACATGCTCCGCTACATGGACGCCCTGGAGATCTACAAGGTGCGCTCCCAGATGCGGAGCAAGCTCAGGGCCACGCGTGCGGAGGCCGGCGCGCTGCGCCTGGCGGCGAGCAACGCCACCGGCGATGCCCTCGGCACCGACACCGACGAGCAACTCGTCGAGGACGCGCTGGCCGAGGACCCGGAGGCCATGGACGACCAGGTCCTCACCGAGCAGACCAACAAGGTCCTCCAGGCCGGATTCGACCGGCGCTTCCCCTGGTACGTGCGAATCCGCAATGTCCTGACCGCCGGCCGCATCCGCCCGCACCTGATCAGCGGCATCGAGTTCCAGATGGGCGTCTTCATCATCGCCCCGATCGCCGCAGCGATCGTCTCCGGCGCCATGATCCCCGTCATCGCCGCCAGTGCCGTCGGCATGCTCGCCTTCGAACTCGTCATCATCTACAAGTTCTGGCTGGCCAGCCGCGACTACACCCGGATGATGGCCAGGCTGAACAAGGAGATCGAGGAGCACCGCGGCCGGCTGCCGGCCGAGGTGGTCGAGGCCGTCAGCGGCTCCGGCTGACCCACGTCCCCGACGCCACCGAAGGCCCCGCGAGCACGGCTCGCCGGGGCCTTCGCCGTAGCGTGCGCGAGGAGGTCAGGACGGCGCGCCGCCGAGGACGCGGCGCAGCAGCCGGAGCAGGCCGGGCCGCCCGATGGACAGGTCCGTCCTCGGCGCGGACGCGACCGCGCCGACCCGGAGGGCGAGAGAGGCCGTCCCCGCCGTCAGATACGGCACCACCACGGGGCCGCCGTCGCTCACCGCCGCGCCCCCGGCCTCCGGGACGGTGACGTCCCCCGCGTTCAGCCGTCCCTCGTGAACGCGTCCCCGGTACGGCGCTGAGACGAAGACGTCGTAGCGGCCCGGGGCGTCCACGGCGGCCGGCGGGTCGATCTCCGCGCCGAGCACGGTGCGTCCGTCATCGGTGGTGCCCACCGGTTCGAACGGCGTCCGGTGCTCGCCGGTCCCGCCCCTCCGGCGCACGACGAGCTCACCGGACCAGGCCGCCGCCTCGCCCAGCGGCTCCGCGATCGCGTGACCGCGCACGGCCAGCAGGCCGCCCCGCCATTCGACGCCGGCCAGAAGCCATTTCTGGTCCGGCGGCCGCGGCACGGCGTACACCTCGTCGGGGACGCCGAGCCGCTCATCGCGCAGCCCCGGGTACGCCGCGAAGACACGGTCGCCCTCGACGTAGTACCTCGCCGGGCCCTGGGCGCGCACCCGCGCCGCCTCGTCGACGAGATCGTCCATCCGGTGGCGCAGAGCGTGGCCGATCAACCGGGCGTACGGCGGGAGGCGACGCATGATCCCTTCACCGCCGTAGCGGTCCAGCAGCCGCCGGGCCGCGTCCCGGGTGGCGCGCCGCTCCCCCTCGCCGAACGCCTGATACCGGGGATCGAACCGGGAGAAGACCTCGACGGCGAAATGGCGGCGCAGCAGCCGGTCGCGCACCGGCCCGGGTGCCGTCCGCTCCGACACGAAGGCCATCAGCCGGTCGATCTCCGGGAAGTAGAGCTCGGCGGGCGCGCCACCGCGCTGCAGCGCGCTGGTGCCGTCCTCGCGCGCCACCCAGTAGTAGCAGTCGTGGTCGGCCAGCACCGACACGCCCTTGGCCTCGAAATAGGCGCGGACGGCGAAGATCTGGTCCTCACCGGAAAGGACGCCTTCGGGGAAACGGATGTCATGCCGTTCGAGCAATGCCCGCCGGTAAAGCTTGAGCGCGGTGATGCTGCCGTAAAGGTTCGGCACGGGATCGAAGATCGTGGTGAACTCCACGTTCTCCTTGAACAATTCCGGATGAACCCGGCGCCCCACCCCCACATATTTGGGGACGACCACGTCCGTGCCGTTCGCGTCGGCCATCGCGCAGCAGCGTTCCAGCGCCTCGGGGCCGAGCCAGTCGTCGGCGTCGAGGAAGAAGACGTACTCGCCGGTGGCGCGCTCGATCCCCACATTCCGGGGCCGTCCCGGACCGCCGGACGCCGACCGGTGCACGACCGCGAACCCGGGCCGTCCCGCCGCGAGCCGGTCGAGCATTTCCCCGCCGCCGTCGGTCGACCCGTCGTCCACCGCGATGATCTCGATGAGCTCGCCCGGCAGCGTCTGCTCGAAAATGGAGCGAAACGCCCGGTCGAGTGATCCCGCACAGTTGTGGACGGGCACGATGACGCTGACCTTGGGGGTCCCCATGCGACTCCAAGTTCACTGACGGCGGCGAGATCGACTGGGGGCAGAGGCCCGTCAGAGACGCCAGGCCAGCGCCTTCGCGGTGCCCGATACGAGCCGAGCGGTACCCGTCCCGTAGTGGATGACCTGGAACCGCACCCGTTGCCCGGAACCGACCGTATCCGCCGCGAGCGCGTAGTCGACGAACGTCTCGCCGTCACGTGCCAGAAACTCGGCGACCGGCCCGTTCTTCACCGCCCCGTCGTCGTCGGCGCGTTCGATGACACGCGCCTGCAGTTCGGTGCCGGACGGGAGGCCCTCGATGCGCACGTTCGCGTTGAGGGTGTACCGGGCGGGGCCCTCGACCACGGACGGCCCGCCCTCCGTCCGGTGGTGGTGAGCGTCGTCGGAGTACTCCAGATCCCACCTGACCGTGACCCACTCGCCCGACGGCATGTCCTGCGCGTCCCGTACTCCGACGCTTACGTAGTCCGGCATGCCCTTCTCCTTTTCGCCGTAACCAGATCACACCCCGCCAGAATGAGCCGCTTCATTCGCGTCTATTCGATTGGGGGATATTTACCCGGGAGGGCTCGCCCCGTTCCCGGAAGGCGGCACCGGGTCGACCGTAGCGGGGATGCCCATCGGTTTCACCGCCTTCGCATCGAATCGCTGCATCCCGCGAAGCCGCCACACTCCGTGGCCCCAACATGGCACAGTGTCGTCAAGGGACGATCCTCACGACGAAAGGGACCCGATGGCGAACTTCACGCTCGAGGACGTTCGGCAACGGACGTACAAGGCGCGTGACGCATGGTGGACGGTACTGCTGGTCGACCCGCTCGCCGCCCGGCTGGTGAAGCTCACCGCCAACCGGACGAAGGTGACACCCAACCAGCTCACGGTCGGGGCCCTCCTCCTCGGCCTCGCCGCCGGCGCCTGCTTCGCCGTCGCCTCCTGGCCCTGGCTCCTGGCCGGAGCACTGCTGTACCACCTGTCGTTCACCCTCGACTGCATGGACGGCAAGATCGCCCGCCTCAAAGGCACCGGCTCGGTCTTCGGCGCCTGGCTCGACTACATCTTCGACCGCGTCCGCGTCCTCGCCTGCGCCATCGCCCTCATGGGCGGCCAATACGCCGCCACCGACAACGTCGCCTACCTCTGGACCGCCCTCGCCGTCGTCTTCCTCGACATGCTCCGCTACATGGACGCCCTGGAGATCTACAAGGTCCGCTCCCAGATGCGCAGCACCCTCAACGCGGCGCACACAGAGGCCAGATCACTGGAACTCGCCCTCCAGGGCCACATCGGCGAGAACATCGACTCCCCCGAGGGCATGGGCCCCGAGCCCGACCCGGACGACCGCGTCGTCGGCGACAACCCCAACATGCTGCTCCAGCAGGGCTTCAACCAGCGCTTCCCCTGGTACGCGCGAATCCGCAACGTCCTGACCGCCGGCCGCATCCGCCCGCACCTGATCAGCGGCATCGAATTCCAGATGGGCGTCTTCATCATCGCCCCGATCACCGCCGCCATCATCCCCGGCGCCATGATCCCCGTCATCGCCGCCGGCGCCGCCGGCATGCTCGCCTTCGAACTCGTCATCATCTACAAGTTCCGGCTGTCCACCCGCGACCACGCCCACCGCCTGGCCACCCTGAACACCGAAATCACCACCTACCGCAGCCAACTCCCCACCGAAAACGAACCCCTCACCACAGCCAACTCCGCCTGACCGTCCCACCCACGCCTCTCCAGGAAACCTGTCTGCTGCACTGGTCGCGCACGATGTAGAAGTTGCGCAGATATTCCGCGTGGTACGGCCGCGCTTGTTATGCGCAGCAGGACCTCGTCGGCCGCCCAAGCCCGCTGATGTTGAATTGTGCTGCCGTTATAGACGCGGGAGGAGATCCCGTCATCTTGTGCGGCAGTGCACGCCGCCGCTCATGCCGCCGGTGTCGTCCACGATGACGAACCAGCAGCCCGCACGCCGCATCCGGGACAACTCCATCGGCGAGCAAGGCCGACAACACCGACGCCCGCACCTGAACGCTTCCGCCAGAGAACGGAATCCAATCGCCGACCGTCTTCCGCCTCGATACTTGCGATATGCGGTTAAATATTCCGCAGGAATTGCCCCCTTAAATGCTACCTCACGCTCGTCGGGGAAGCCCTTCTTCATCGCTCAGCGCAGACCGAGAGTCTTATTGACGTCAATCCCTCCAGGCAGGCGCGGGTCCACCTGGTCTCACGGGAGAGGGTACTGTGCGATCTTCGCGTTCGGGGACGGGAAGTCGGCGTCCAATACAGGGCAGGTGAGTTCGCGGGTCATGAGTCCTGTGATGAGGTCGGTCATGGAGCCGTTGAACTCCCACCAAGCGCCCTTTCCATAAGAGTGGGCCGCCTCCATGTAGTCGCTGGGGAGGCGCATTCCGAGTTGCTCTCTCAACCTATCCCAGTCAACGGGGGGGCGGCGACTGCACGGGCTCACCGATGAGCCGAATCATCCGTGTCAGTGAAGCCATGGAGATATCACCCTATGCTTTCTGTCCTGGACTTGCCGTTCTGAATCGAGATTCCTCGGATCCGATCCACTGCCTCCCAGCCGGTCACCGATGGGGTGTCCGCGAGAGAAGGCGTTCTTCGGATTATCCGGCTTGCCGACGGCGTCCCGGGGCCAGTCACTGGGATAGATCGACCCTTTCCCGGGGATCCGCCCTGCAGGTCCCCGGCACTGCAGTACTGGGCGCGGGCGCCGGTGGCCCGGCCCTGGCCGTCGAGTGGCGTGTACCGCTTGTACGGCAGGCAGCCGTCGTCACCGTCGCCCCCGGAGAAACCCGGCCCGGATCTGGTTCCCAGGCGGTCCCCGTCTCCGGGTACAGGAAGGAGGAACCGTACGGGTCCACTGGGAGCACTACGGGATTCCGGCTCCGGAGCCGTGACCGTGTCCGCGGGTGGCGGCGGAGCCGGCCGGCGAAACCTGGTGGACGATTGAGCCGGCTTCATTGACGGCCTTGGTGCGCATGTCCCGCAGAGACTGGGCCGTGTCCTCGACGACGTTGTGCGTCCGGGCCCTGGTCCTGGTCATCGCCGTTTGGGTGAGAGCCGGGGCCTTACCGGGGAGATCGGCTGACTGCGGTCGGAGTGGTGTGGCGGAGCCCTTTGCCGAAATGGCTGGACGGTTCCGGCCACTCGTCCGGTCGCGGTTGGTAGGCGTATTCGCACTCTTGGGTGCGGCCTCCGGCCGGGGGCGGGCCGTTCGGTGTCCGGGGTGCAACCTTTGGGTGGTCTTCGGGATAGAGGAGGGTGTCAGCACCCCTCAGTACGAAGGACTCCCATGACGAGACGCCCATGGCGATGGTGAATCATGCCAGGGACGAGCTGGACGACCACGGGATCGTCGCCGCCTCCCTGGAAGACCCGGAAGCCTTTGGTGAGCTGTTCCGCCGCCACTCGCCGCGGCTGCACGCGTACATCAAACGGCGCCTCGGGCTCGTCCTCGCCGACGACCTGGTGGCGGAGGCGTTCGCGACCGCGTTCCGTAGGCGGGAACGGTTCGACGGGCGGGCGGAATTCGGCGCCTGGTTGTGGGGCATCGCCAGCAACCTGATCGCCAAGCACCACCGGCAGGAGACACGCATGTACCGGGCGTATGCCCGGACCGGTGTGGATCCGGCCGAGGACGGGGTCGCCGATCTGGCCAGTGACCGCGCGTCGGCGGCGGCGCTCGGTCCTCGGCTAGCCCGTGCCCTGGCCGCGTTGAACGCCCGCGAACGGAGCGCGGTCCTGCTGCTGGCCTGGGCGGAGTTGTCGTACGCCGAGATCGCGGTGACGCTCGATCTTCCCCTCGGCACCGTCAAGGCCACGATCCACCGGGCGCGGAAGAAGCTCCGCGCGGCCCTTCCTGAGGAGAAGAGCGATGGATGAACTCGATGCCCTGCGGCGGATGCGAACGGCCCTGGCCGAGCATGAGCATCCCGACCGGATCGCCCTGCGCACCAATTGGCGGGCCGCCGCCGAGGCCCGCCCGCGGCGGCGCGGCTGGAAGATTCCGCTGGTGAGCCTGGCGGCGACGGCCGCGGTGCTCGCAGTCGTCGTCGCCGCGGTGTCGCTGCTGCCGGGCGGGCCGGACCCGAAGCAGGCCACGCCGCCCGTTCCCCAGGAAGGTAACGTGCTGCTGGTCGCCGCCAGCAACGCGCAGAAGGCGCCGTCCGGCAAGTACTGGCACTACAAGCGGATTTCCGGCGAGATCTACGCGGTCGGCAAGAGCAGAGCCGACCACTACAAGGTCGACTCCCGGCAGGGCGGCGAGGGCTGGACGGACCGTACCGGCAAGGGGATGTCGCGCTACCTCGACTACATCGACGTCCCGGTCACCGCCGAGGACAGGCGGAAGTGGCAGGCGGCGGGAGCACCGAAGAGGGCGCCGATCCCCGATCCCGAGGGGACGGGAGCACAGAGCTTCCTGGACATGGGGGGCATGATGTCGGGGCGGGGCTGGGAGCCGTCCCTGGACGACCACTCCGGTTTGACCGCGGCACGGGTCGCCGCGCTGCCCACCGACCCGGAGGCGCTGGAGCGGGAGTTGCTCGGCCTCAAGGGCAACTGGCGCGCGGTCTCCAATGGCAGCGGGCCCGAGCCGATCCGGGCCCTCAAGGGTCGGGAGCGGGTCCGGGCACTGAGCGAGGTGACCAAGACCCTGCTGTCCACGGCGCCGGCTTCGCCCGCGGTACGGGCGGCGGCGTTCAGGATGCTCGCCGCCCAGCCTGGGGTCAAGGCCGAGGGCACGGCGACCGACCCGCTCGGCCGTACCGGCTCGGCGGTCTCGCTACCGCTGGAGACCACCGCGCCCCTTGGGCTCTACACCGCTCCCAAGCGGCTCGCCACCTACCGGCGCCAGCTGATCATCGACCCGTCGGCCGGGACGCTGCTGGCCGTCCGGGACCTGGTGGTGAAGCCGCCGCGCGGCAGCCTGCCGCTCCCACCGGGGGACTCGGGTCAGCCGCGCAGGCTGCGGGCGGCGGACATGCCCGACAGGTTCCACCGTCCCGGCGAGGTCGCGGCGTACGAGGTGTTCGAGATCACCAGGTGGACCGACACCGTGCCGCGCGGCTGACCTCCCCGCCGCCGGCTCGGCGCACCGAGCCGGGAACTGAGGTTCGCTGCAGGTACGGGTGGTCTGGTCAGCGGAGCGCTGGCCGGGGGCGGCGGAAAGCACGTCCAGGAGGCGGCCGATCGGGCCGCCACCGGTCAGGTCGTGCCAGGGCTGGTCGGGGTGCACGCCGCAGCCGCCCTGCCGGGACACTGGCACGTCACCGGAGCCGAGCGGGCTGGGGCACCTGGGCCATCCTCCGTTCCACCTGCTACTGATGGCATCGCGATGCACCCTGCGCCGGTCGGCCGGCCCGTCCCAGCCCTGGTCGCGGAACCGGCCCACCCACCGGTGGGCGCACTGGCGCGACACCCCGAGTTCGGCGGCCACGTGCGCGACTGGGCGGCCGTCGAACACGACACGGCGAACCAGCAGGCATCTGCCGTGGTGGGTCAGCCGGGCGTTAGCGTGGCTCATCGAAGACCTCCTGGTGTCGGTGAAGTCGGCGAAACTCCACTACGCCAGGAGGTCTTCTTGCTGATCAAAGACCTACCGGTCAGGTGTCATCAAGATCATGGCCAAGTACAGCTAGGCCAGGTTGGTCTTGAGGAACGAGCGTGATATCGGCGCGTGGCCGAGCGCGGACATATTGCAGATCACCACGTGGCGGTTGGGGGTGAGCGGCCAGGTGGAGCAGCGGTGTTCCAGCCAGGCCATCAGGGCGCGGTGGGGCAGGTCGCCCATGCGTTGATGGTGACCGGCCAGGGTGAGGCTCCGGATGGCGGCCGGGCGGATGGCGGCCGGGCGGATGGCGGCCGGGCGGGTGGCGTGGACGGCGGCCAGGGCAACGGCCAGGCGTTGCAGCAGGGTGGTGGTGAGCTGGGTGACGGCGCCGATCTCGTCCTCGGTCATCGGCAGCAGGCCGGGTTCAATGGTGGGCAGGGTGAGGCGGCGGGTGGGGTCGGTGAAGATCAGGCCGCGTTTCCTGGCGAAGTGGAACAGCGAGCGCAGGGCGTTGGAGGCGATGCAGTGCTTGGGGGCAGGCAGCGGGTCAAGGGCGGTGGCGATATCGGCCGGGGTGATCTCCCGCAGGTGTTGCGCGTGGCCGCCCAGCGCTCCAGCAGCGGCCGACCGTGCCGAAGTAGGGTGGATTGGGCTCGCGGTCGGCTTCGGTCCTGGCCGTGCAGCAGGACCAGCAACCACGCCTGGACGTCACCGGCGAGCCCGGCGGGCAGCTCGCCGGCACGCCGATCGATCCAGGAGCGGATCGCCGGGACGGTGTCGTCGACGACCACCACACCGACATCGGGGAGGATCTCGCAGATCCGCCAGGCGGGGCTACGCGGTGGAAGACGGGCGCGGACCTGGCTGAGCGCGATTTGCCGACCGGGTACGGGAGGCGCCAGGACGGCGCCGAGCCCGTCGTAGATGTACAGCATGAAGCGCCAGACCGTCAGTCTGCCGCTGGAGCCGGTAGGCCGCGTCGCAGCTGTGGTCGCAGTGCGGGTCAGACCATCGGCAACCGGGTCGGAGCTCAGTCCCGCGTAGGTGAAGGGGGTGCCGTTGCGGGTGGTGAGGCGGTCAGGGCTGGCGGCGGGCGGTTACCAGGAGGTACTCCCAGTCGATGGTCGCGTTCGAGGTTCGGTACCCGCGCCGAACCGACTGGCTGCGGCACCGGGGCCTGCTCTCAGTCCTTCGATTCACACAATTCCCGGGGGAAGCCGTACTGATGTCACCCCGAAACAAAAAACGCCACATCCCCGTCTGACCCAAACAGTGCGGAAAGACCTGGCACGATGCCCCGGATCATCAGGAACTCGGCCTACGGGCATCGAACTGATCGACGCGAAAGCTTGATGGAAAATCCGCGGGAAACAGGGGGCATCGCACGGTACGGTGCATCACACCGATCAGAAAGTTTACGAGGCCCTCGTCGTAGCGCCAGTAATCGATACCGTCAGTGACGACTATCGGCCAGTCCGCCATGTTCTGGCCGCTGGTTAGCCACAGGCATGAGTCACCGTTTTCCGTCCCTCCCCAATGGAAAAGACCTCCAGCTTCCGGAAATATCGGATAGGGAGATATATCTTCTCTCTCCCCCGAGGCGTCGACCGAGGTCATGGAGCCGCGATTGGCTGCGAGTACCCGAAGGGGCTCTAGAGCCGTGCGAGTACCCTTGATGAATCCGGCGATATCATCGCCCGGATGAAACACCCCCAGGAAACCATCGAATTGCAAATGTGGATACTTTTCGAAAAGTCTCTTGTAATCATCGGGGAACGAGAACAGGGTTGCCCGCTCCAACTCATCCCAGTCCACGGCGGGCGGAACAAACAGCGGCGCCCCAATAAGGCTCTCAAGGTCCACAAAAGCTGCCATTGAACTCCACCCTAGAATTCATCCGATTGACCATGCATCTGTCTAGGTTAATTCCTGCACTGCCGTTAGGGAAACGACCGTATGCCGTAAGACGTATCTTATCAGGAATGATATTCCCCCTACGGTAGATTGGAGTGACCCAGTAGTCAACCTGCTGGCCGGCTCGGACAGCTTCCGCCACTCTGTTCTCGAGACCTCTCATCACTGGACTGTTGACCGGCTGCTGCATACAGGTGATGAGGTTGTTCGGGTCATCGCCGCTACCGCCCAACTGATCTCCGATCAGATGGCAACGAGCATACTTCTGCTGGCGCGTCTCATAGAGCCACGGATTTGTTGATCTACCGCTCGCGTCGAGTTCCGGCCACCCCGGCGGATGGATGTGAGGGTTCGCTTTACTTCCGTACTTCAGATCACCTTTGTCGCAAAACTTCGCGTATGCACCGGAGTGGTATCCGTGACGGTCGAAACCACCATAATCTTTGACGTGCCGACAGCCCTCGGTGTCATCGTCGGCTCCCGTGGAAACTCCGGTCGGTTCCACGGAGACAACCTCCACTACTCCGACTACCGCGGCCGGTACCGGGTCGTCAGCCGCCAGGGCGGTGACAGTGACGGTCGGGGGCGGGGGCCCGGTGACCGACGGGTTCCGTTGACCGGCTGAAAGAGGCTGCGATCTTGCGATGCTCGGCAGGGTCACCGAAGCCACGATGGAGCCCGTGTCCTGGACCGCCTTTTCGCGGATGGCGCGCAGAGACGCAACGGTGTCCTCGACGACGTTGTGCGTCCTGGCCCTCGTGGCCATTCGGGCGGGGCCTGTCGAGATCCGGGAGCCGGGGTTCGCATAGGAGGGCTTGCGCAGCGACGGGCTGATGCTCCTGGCCTTGTTCCGGGCGTCCTTCGCCGCGCGGCGTTTGGCCGCCGCCGTTCTCGCCCGGGCTCTCGCGATGGCCTGTGCACGGGCGATCGCCGCTCGCTGGGCGGCTGACAGACCCCCGCTCCCCCCGTAGGCGCTTCCCCGGCCAGGCGTGTAAGAGGGGGCTCCTCCCCTGGTGCCGGAGCCACCCCCACCACCGCCATGACCTGATGTACCGGGGCGCCAGCACGGTGCACCGCAAGCGGCCCCAGGGGACGAATAGGATCCGAAGCCGCCGATCCCTCCGCCGCTGGACGGAGGCCTCGAGTTGAGCGCGTTCCACGCGTTCTTGGCGGCCTGCGCAGCCCGGTAGGCGCGATACGCACGCCACCCGATCCATGCCGCCCTGCCGACTACAACGGCCGCCGCGACGGCCGGTACCGCCCAGTGGCCTGTCGGATCAATGTGGTCGTTGGGGTTCGCATTGCCGTAGGTGTAGCGGTTGCCGTTGACGGAGTCAGGGGACGGGTCGAGTGTCCAGCTGTCGCGACTTGTGAAGGAGCCGGTGGAAGGGTCATACCAGCGGGCGGCCATGTTGACCAGGCCGGAGTCCGGGTCAGTCCAGTCGCCCTGGTAGCCGATGCCGGGTTTGGTGCCGGTACTCGCAGTCGTCTTGCCGAAGGGGCTGTAGGAGACAGAGTCGGTGAGGGTGGTGAGGGCGGCATTGGGGTCGAACGTGCCGAACACGTCGTCGTGTTTGTCCGAGAGGGTGATCCGGGTGTTCAGGCCCTGGGCGGTTGCCAGCGGCTCGCCGGACGGGCCGCGCGCGTATCGAGTCACACCGTCGGCGACGGGGTCGGAGCCCAGGCCCGCATAGGTGAAGGGTGTGCCGTTGCGGGTGGCGAGGCGGTCCAGGCCGTCATAGGCGTAGCTGGTGCCGCCTGATGTGACCAGCCGGTCGAAGGCGTCGAAGTCGTAGGTCGTGGTGGGGTCGCCGGGGTTCGACTTGGATGCGAGGGTGCCGCGGGGTGTGTAGGCGAATGTCGCCGAGCCGTCGGTTGTGCGGCGGTTTCGTTCGTCGAAAGTGGCTGTGGTTTCGCCGGTCTTGGTGCGGTTGCCGGAGTCGTCCCACTCGTAGGCGGTGGTGGTACCGCCGTGCGTCCAGGAGGTCAGGCGGCCGGCGTCGTCGTAGTCGTAGGTCTCCTCGTCGGCGCCGGCTGTTCCGGTGGTCGTTTTGCCGGTGGTCTGATCGTTGTCGTCGTAGATGTAGGACGCCGAGGCTACGACGGCGCCCTGGTCGTTCTTCAGGGTGTCGGTGGACAGCCGCCCGAGGTCGTCGTATCCGGCGGTGCGGATCCGGCCCGCGCCGTAGTCCACCTTGCTGGGCTGGCCGGCGGCGTTGTAGCCGAGCGTCCGGGTGACGCCGGTGATGCCGTCCTGGACGGTCGCGAGGCGGCCGTCGAGGTAACCGAAGTTCGCGGTACCGGCGACGTCCGTCCTGGTCGTCGGTTGCCCGTCGCCGTTGTAGGTCCAGTTCGCGGTCCCGGACGGGCCGTCCGCTGAGGTGAGCAGCCCCCGGTCGTCATAGCCGTAGGTGTTGGTTCCCGAGGCGGCGTTGACCTCGATGAGCCGTCCGGCGGCGTCATAGTCGAAGGTGCGGCCGGTCGTCGGGGACGGGGTACCGGAGCCCGATTCGGTGAGGATGCGGCCGGCGGCGTCGAAGGTGCGCTCGCGGACGACCCCGCCCGGCGCCGTGATCTTGACGGAGTTGCCGGCCGCGTCGTAGGCGCTCGTCCAGGTGCGCTGGGCCGGGGCCGGGTGCGCGGCGGTGGACGGTTCGATGATCGATTCGGGCAAGCCGAGCGAGTTGACCGTGTAGATGGTGCTGTTGCCGCGGCCGTCGGTGAAGCGGGTGCGGTTTCCTGCGGCGTCGTAGCCGAACGCGGTGGTAACGGACTTCGTGTCGGTGACCGGTTCGACCTGCTCGACCAGCCGGTTCAAGGCGTCGTACGCGAAGGTCTTCGTGTGGTTCAGCGGGTCGGTTACGCCGGTCAGATTGCCCGCGACGTCATAGCGGTAGGAGGCGCTGCGGGCCTCGGTGCCGTCGGGCTTGAGGTCGGCCGCGACGGCGAGGCGTCCGAGCGTGTCGTACCCGAGCTTGCTGGTGCGGCCGAGGCCGTCGCTCGCCCGTATCCGGCGTCCGAGACCGTCGTAGCCGAACTCCGACGGTGAACCCGCCGGGTCGACCGTCCTGATGAGCTGGTTCGCGCTGTCGTAGGTCGCGGTGCTTTCGGCGCCGGTCGGCGAGGTGGTCGTGAGGAGGTTATCGGCGTCGTCGTAGGTGTAGCGGGTGGTGTATGCGGCCGGGGCCCGGGTTCGTACGGTCTCCGTGGCAGTGACCGTGCGACCGAGGTCGTCGTAGGTGGCCTCGCCGCGGGCGCCGTTGGGGTCGGTGACAGAAACGACCTCGCCGGTACGGGTGTAGTCGTACCGCCAGACCGACCGGTCGTCGTTCGTCTTCGCCGGTGCGTCGAGTGATTGCAGGCGGCCCAGGCGGTCATAGGTGTAGCGGGTCTCGTTCTGGCGGGCGCCGGTGACCTTCTCGACCTGCCCGATCGGGTCGTAGTACGTCGTGGTCGTGGGTGTCAGCGGGATGGTCGAGCCGGGCGGGGTGTAGGCCGGCGCGATCTCCTTGACCGGCTGTCCGAGGCGGTCGTACTCGGTCCGTGTGATATTGCCGAGCGGGTCCTTGAGCTCGGTCGGCTCGTCGAAGGCGTTGAAGCCCGTGACGGTCTCGGGCCTGGTGGTCGAGGGGGTGTTCCCGCCGGATTCCGTCGCTACGGGCGGGGACGTGACGGCGATCTGCCGGCCGGTCTCGTCGTATCCGAACGTGGTGGTGTAGGCGGGCTTGTCTGCACCGTCCACGTTTCCCCGGGGATCGGTTACCGAGGTGAGCAGGTCGCGCTGGTCGTAGGTGAAGGCCGTGATGAGCGAAGTGCTGCCGTCGTCGACGATTCGCCGAGTGACGCGTCCTGGGGTGTCATACGTGTAGGCGGTCGTCTCGCCGCCGGCGGGCGTCGCCCAGGGAACGTTGGACGGCGCACCGTTGACGGTCTCCTGCGTGATGTTGCCGCCGACGTCATACCGGTAGGTGATGCTGCGAGAGACACCGCCGGGGTCGAGCGTCGAGGATTCGAGGCGTCCGACGTTGTCGTAGACGTTCAGGACGGTGTTCTCCCCGTTGCCGGTGACCATCTTGGTGGCGTTGCCGGCGCCGTCGTACTCGACGGTGGACAGGGCGAGGTCGCGTTCGGTGCCGTCCGGGTTCTGGAAGTTCTTCAGCGTGGCGGACTTCAGCAGGTCGTCGCCGTAGTAGGTGAATTCGGTGCGGCGGCCCATAGCGTCGGTGCTCGCGACGAGGCGTCCAGCGTAGTCGTAGGCGCGGGCCTCGACGACAAGGTGGTCCCCGAGTTCGGGGGCGCCCTCGGGGTCGCCGTCGAAGTCGCGGAGCCGCACTTCGGCGAGCATGTTGCGGGCGGTGTAGGCGTACTCGAACCGGCTGCCGACCGCGTCCACGACGGCGGTGACGTTGCCGAAGCGGTCGTGGTCGTAGCCGGTTTCATGGTCGTAGGCATCGGTGACGCGTTCCAGCAGATTGTGGTCGTCGTAGTCGTAGGTGGTGACGCGCGGATCGCCGCCGGCCACCGTGTCGGAGACCTCGGTTCTGATCAGGTTCCCGTCCGCGTCGTAGGCGTGGTCGACGCGTTGTTGCTGAGCCGCGCCGGTGACGGCGTTGGTGGTGGCGGGTTCGGTCACGCTGGTGAGGTTCGACCAGCCGTCGTATCCGTAGTACGTGGCGGCCCCGGCCGGGACGCTGTCGGAGATCTCGGTGACGGACCTCCGGCGCCCGATGGCGTCGTGGGTGTACTTGGTGACGAGACCGGACGGGTCGGTTACCTGGGCCAGGTCCCCTGCCTTGGTGTAGGCGTAGCGGGTCACGGCACCACGCGGGTCGGTCTCGGCGCTGACCAGGCCGCTCGGCATGTTCCCGCCGCCGACAGCAGCCTCCAGCCCGTTCGTGTAGGTGTATTCGACCTGGCCGGCGCCCTGGGGGTTGGTCTGAACCTTCAGATCACCGAAGGTGGTGTAGGTGTAACTGGTTCGGAAGCGGTTGTCGGTGGCGCTGGTCGAACGGCCGTCCCGGTATTCGATCGGCTGGTCATTGCGGGGGTCGGACGGGTCGGTGACCGTCGGGAAGGTGTAGTAGGCCGTGTAGCAGACATCCTTGGTGCGGCACGTTGTTCGGGTCAGAATGTTGCCACGGTCGTCATAGGTGAGCTCGACCGAGTCGCCGTTCTCATTGGTGATGGTCGTCGGGTGACCCTGGTCGTCGTACTCGAACGTCCGGATGCCCATGCCGGCGAGCGTTATGCCCATCCAGTCGGGGACGCCGCCTGAGTTGCCGGGCAGATCGGTGCAGAAGCTGGGATCGCCAGGGTCGGGCGTGGTGCACACATACGTCGGGGTCGGGGACGGTGTCGCGGTGGGCGTGGCTGGTTTCTTGTCTTCTTCACGGACGTCCAGGCCCATCGGGATGCCGACGCGGATCATCCGGCCGGTCAGCGCGTCCGTCTCGTACAGGTAAGGGCGATCGGCGGGGTCGCGGACCTCGACGGCGCGCCGCAGGTCGGTGGCTCCGCCGTAGACGGTCGGCGTCTTGATCTTCCATGTGCCGCCGTTGCGGTCGGTGTACTCGCTGACCCGGTCCTGATCGGTGTCGTAGCGGACCTCGGTGGCGATCTTCCCGCTCGGCAGGGTGGCCTTGCTGAGCTGGTCCGCGGCGGTGCGGGCGTTCGCGTAGTGCGTGGCGACCTGGGCTGGGCCGAGGGGATGATGGTAGATCGCGACTTCGTCGATGGTGCCGTTGTAGAAGCGGCGCTGGTCGCCGCCCCAACCCGGCCAGGACGAGGGCGTGGACGCGAACGCGGCACCGATCTGGTTCTGGGTGAGCGCACGGTGGTCGGGCGTCTGCCCGGTGAGGGTCGCGACCTGCTGACCGTCGAGGTAGAGCGTCTGGGTCGAACCCATCGCCGAAAGGACGGCGTGATGCCACTGCCCATCGTTGACGATCTTGGTGGACGACATCGGCGAGATCGTCCCGCCGCTCCAGAACTGGCCGTGCAGCTTGCCGTCCGTCCCGGTGTACAGAGCCGGGACACCGATCCCGGACGCGGCGTCCAGCGGCTTGTCCTGGTAGCCGATCAGCGGGCCGCCGGATCCGGTCGCCCTGTTCTTGAACCACACCTCGACCGCCAGGTCACGGCTCTTCTTGGCGGTTCCGGCAGGCAGGGTCACCTGCGAAGACGCTCCGTTGAACGTGGCCGCCGTGTCGTCGGTGCCGGCGAGTGCCCCCGCGGTCTGCAACCCGACGTTCTTGTACGTCGCGCCGTCTTTACCGAGATTGACCGCGACCTGGCTGGACGCGCCGACACCCTCATCCTCGCCGAGCCGCCAGTACGATTCGGGACGGTCGTCCAACACGGTCGTGCGGTAGTGCGAACCGGTTTCGTATTCGTAAGTGGTACAGCGTGACGCAGGCCCGCAGACCTTGGTGAGCAGGTCACCGGTGTAGGTGTAGTTCCACGTGAGGGCTTCCCCGTCGACCTGCGCGGTCCTGACGGATGCCACATGGGAGCCCGACCAGGTGAAGGCGAGAGTGCGGTCGCCGGTGGCGGTGGCCCTCGCGAGCTTCCCTGTGAACGGGTCGTAGGTGAGCGTGATGGCGTGCTTGGCCGCGTCGGTGATGGCGGTCAGGCGTCCGTTGACGAACTTGAACGTGGTGCCCGCTTTGTCGGTGAGCGTCCACGTGCCCGACTGGACGGTGAGCGTGGCCTCGCGTGCCATGGGCGGGACGTAACTCCCGTCGGGGTTCTTGCCGAAGCGGACCTGCTGACCGTCCGGATAGCCGACGACGATATTGCCTGAGCCGTCCCCGTCCTCGGTCAGGCGCATGTCGAACCGGGTCGTCCAGCCGGCCCCGAAAGGTGAGTCGCGGCGTGGGTCGAGGCTGTTGTAGGTGCGCTCGACCTTGAGTTCCGGGCCGACCGTGGTGACGTTGGCGTCGATGGCCGAGGTGGAGTAGTTGCCGGACGACGGCTCGAACTCGCGGGCCTGGCCTTGGGCGAGCTGTGCGGTGAGCTCGGGCTGCGGGACCGCGGTCTGTAGCATGACGCGGGGAGACGGGACCTCGTTGCCGGCGTCCTTGACGAATACCCGCCACAGGTACGTTTTGCTCCACGACAGTTGCCCGGCGGGCACCGTCCAGGCGTACGTTGGGACGTAACCGGAATCGAAGCAGTTGACCGCTTCGCCGTCCGGCGCCTTCTCGCAGATCTCGTACTTGTAGCTCAGCGACGATCCCGGCGGAGCGTCGAGGTCGATGGCGGTCGCCCAGAACTGCGGGGTCAACGTCGGGGCCTGGTAACCGTTCAGCGGGTACAGCTCCTGCACCACCGGCGCGATGTCGATGATCTTGATCCGGAGGCGGATCGGCGGGACCTGTTCGTCGGTGAAGACGGGCCCGCCCTGGTGCACCATCGTGAAGTCGATGGAGTACGTGCCTGGTTTCAGTGGCTTGATGACGGCGTCCAGGGTCGCCTTGCCGCCACGTGGGACGTTGCCGGTGAGGTTCGCCGAGCGATGCTGAGTAACGAGTTCGCCCTTGGTGTCGTAGACGCGGTACCCGAGGTAGTAGGTACTGGGCGTCCAGGTCTCGGCGCCGGTGTTGGTGACAGTCACCTTCACCTTGCCGCTCTGCGCTTGGGTGACCGGCGGATTCGGCACCGGGTCCGTGATCGCGTATTTCGCGTTGTAGGGGCTGTGCGTCACGATCAGCCGCGGCGGGTTCGCGGTGTCGTGCCCGGTGAACTTCTTCGTGCCGAGGCCGTCGGACGACTCGTCGCGCACCGAGAGGCCATAGTTCGGCTGGGCGCCGTTCACCCACCGCTGCACCAGGTCGCGCCCGCGCTTGCCGAGGTTGAAGGTCACGGGCTTGGTCGGGCATCTGGACTTTGTGGCGCCGAGCTTGATGTGCCCGTAGGAGAACGACTCGCGCGACAGCGCGCCGCCGACCGAAGGCCCCGGATACCTCAGTCCGCTCCTGCCGGCCCACTCCTCGGTGACCGGACGGACGCTGACGGGCCGGGACCTGCAGGTCTCCGAGTCGTAGTTCACCATCCACAGCGACGCACCGAAGATCTTGTGGTGTTGCAGCCTGCTGCTCAGCCCGGGGAAGCCGAGGTAGGCCGCCGAGCGGGAACCCACCGTCAGGACCTGGCCACCGCCGACCTGGCCACCGTCGTTGACGGTCAGGCTGGTCGTCGCCTCGCTGATCTCGACGCTCGGGTCGAGGTTGACGGGGAAGACGCGCGCGGGATCGGACAGCCACTCCGGGTCGGCGGTGACCCGCAGGGCGGGCACGCCGCCGACCGACTCGAGGCTGTAGGACACCTTGTCGGAGGTCACGGGTTCGGCCGCCGAGTCGCTCATGGAGCCCGGGGGAACCACGGCCTTCGTCCGCCCGGAGGCGTCCGTGAACACCACCTGGTCCCCGGCGATCCGCGCGGTGAGCCCCTTGAGCGACAGCGGGAAGACGAAGGTGCCGGATGCCTTGGGCGACCGCAGGACGAGCGTCTCCTTCAGTCCACCGGAACCGATGTCGATTTCCAGGTCGGTGTGCGGGCGCACATCGGGGTAGGTGACGCCGCGCTCCCCCGGCCGGCCGGCCGTGGCGGCGCCCCCTTGCATGGAGTAGCCGATTTCCTGGCCGCCTCCGAGCCCCACCCGGACGACCGGATCGGCGTTGGCCTCCGGCGCCAGCCGGATGTCGACGGAGTCGGCCGCGTTCCGCCAGCCCTGCGCGGGCACGTCACCGGAGCGGGCCGTGGCGCCGACCGGGACGAGCCGTGTGTCGATCGGGGCCCAGGAGCCGTCCGGGCGCCGGTAGTTGATCGGCCGGGGCGAGACCTCGGTGGACTCGGTGCCGTCGGCATTGACGTATGTGCGGACGTGCGAGTCCCGGCGTTCGGGCAGCTCGCGGCTTGTCTCAGCGTCAAAGCCCGACACCTTCTCCGGCTCGGGTGCCGGTGGGGCCGTCACACTCGCGGTGTTCCGCGGCGGCGAGGGCGACTTCTTCGGTGTGGTCAACGGATACCGCGAGCGCAAGGACTTCGGTTCGGTCTGGTTACGCCCGGCGACCGGAACGTCCCCGCCGCGGCCCGCGGCCGTACCCCATGCCTGTTTCGGGCCGTGCGGATCCGGCAGATCGCGCCATGCCGACAGCGCGTTGATCCCGCTGCTGTCGAGGGTCGCGACGAGCGACAGCACGAGGACTACCGCGACAGCCCGGAAGAGCACGGAGTGCCTTCCGGGCGACCGCGTGCGTGCACCGATGAAAAGCCGGTCCGGCCGCACCATGCTCTACTCCCGAACGACGAGGGGGAACCGTTCTGGCAGGGCAGACCGCTCAGCGAGCAGCGGGAGGCTTGGGCAGCGAATGCCCAGTGAAATTCGGTGTGGTGCCCGCCGACCGCAGGTTCGTGGCGACGTTCAGCATGTACATCCGCGTTTCCTGGTTGTCGGTGCGGAACAGGAAGGCCCATGTGGGCCCGTTAGTGCCCATGTACTCGAACGCGGTCGGGTCCGTCGCAGCCTCATACGGGTCCGATGCTCCCTGCGCGTCGGTCCAGGGGCGCCAGTCGCCAGTGCCTTGGAGCGTCTCACCAGTGCTGTGAATCTTGTCGTCCGTGCCGCGGACCAGGATCTCGGTCTTGCCACTGACTGGGCTGAGCAGCGCTGACGGCGAACCCGCGGCTATGAGGTCACCGACCTGCTCCCATTCCTGCGGGAAGTTGCCCGAGCCGTCCCGCATCTTGGTCAGGATGTGGCCGTCAGCCGACCGCACGAAGATCCGCAGCCTGTCGCCCGGATAGGAGACGACCGCGGCCTGCCCGGAGAAACCGGGGCCGCTCAAGGACGCGCACTCAGACACGGTTCCCCGCGCGTAGAGCGCCGTCCGCCACGTGCCGGCGGCGTCCAGAGCGAACACCTGCACTCCATCGGCGACTGGAACGGCCACCGGCGTACTCGCCGTCGACAGCCCGGTCATCCCCAAATCGATCCACCCCTGGTAGGCGTCATTCGGCGCGTACTGCGGCAGCGCCCACAACGTCCCGCCGGCGTCCACGGCAAACGCCACCAGAGCATCATCCTGCTGCGTCACCGTGACGTGGGAGACCATCGGCTTTTCCACGTTCACCCATGAGTCCCACACCGGCGGATACCGGGTGGCCTGCGTCTTCGTCCAAACGTTTCCACCGGTGTTGTGCGCCAACACCTGAAGGCGCCCGTCCTTTTGCTCGCCAAGAGCCGGCTGACCGGTGAACGCTTCATTGTCGTTGATGACCGTCCACTGGACCTGGCTGAGCGCGGCCGGGTCCGCGGTGCCGTGCAGCAGCCGGCCGATGTTGTCGGTGTAAGCGAACTGGAGGGCTCCCTGTGACGCGCCACCGATGGGGGACGACTGCATCACTGCGGTCGGTGTGTAGCTGTCGATGCTGATGCTTGGCGGTGAAGCTGCCTGCTCGGTCGCCGGAGAAGGGTTCGTGCACCCGGTGACGGGCTCCTTGAAGTAAGCGAACTGGTCCACCCACAGACGCAGCTCTGACGATCCGTCATTGAGGATGGTGATCTTGCCGTCTTCACCGAGCTTCGCGGGCAGCGCACCGCTGTAAGCCATCGCTTCTTGGAACGTCACCGCGTGGGTCTCCGCCGGAGTCGTACCGGCTGGGTAGACCCGCAGAACGCCACTGCCCACGTAGTGGACGTTCGTAATGTTCAGGTACACGCCTGAGACACCAGACGTCGGAACTCCTCCATGACCAAGCGGCGCCAACGTGTGCGTGCCACCCGCCGGTACTCTCACATCGTTGGCCAGCCGATCTGGTGTGATCGCATGGATGGCCGCTCCCTTGACCGCCGTCGTCGGCGTGGCGAAATAGCCGGCGGCGTCCAGGGAAACCGTGATGGCCTTGGCTCCCGCATTGGCGATCTCAAGCTTGCCGTCGGCGCCTACCTGTCCGATCACCTGGTTCTGGACGAGTACGTTCAGTCCGTAGTCGAGGTTGGTGTCACCTGGGAGGACACCATCGGAAGGATAGACTGTCAGCTTGCCCGCGGTGTCGCTCTTGCCTGACATGGTGAACAGCACGTCTGACACACCTGACGAGGGAATTCCCGCCTTGCCCAGCGGCGCCACCTGGGCGGTGCCGTTGGCAGGGACGGTCACCTTCCCGATTCGCTCTGGCTTGACCGGGACGAACGTGGAGCCAGCTGTACTGCCCGCCGTCGATGTTGTATAGCCGTGCGCATCCGCGTAGATAATCACATCCGACGACATGTTGTTGGTCAGCTTGATATAGCCGTCCGCGCCGACTTTCAAGAACACCAGGTTCTGGTGGTACAGGGTCCTGCGGTACCGCATCATCGTGGTATCCGGCATGGCCACACCGGACGGATATGCAATGATCTGGCCGTTTCCGTTCAGGCCCTTGGCGGCGATGTTGATGGCCACTGATCCCACGTCTGAGGCTGGAATCCCCCGCCTGCCGGTGACCTTCACCGTTAGCGTCGTACCTGCGGTGATGGTCTGCCCATCGACCAGTCGCCCACGCACCTTGTACCACTGCCCCGCCTCCGGCGGGGTCCCGGGAACCGCCCCGGCCTGCTGCCGCGCAGCCGCCGGCGGAGGCCCGGCTGCGGACATGAGACCAGCGCCCAAAATCAGCGCGAACAGGGTTGCGGCAATTCGGCGAATACCGAAGCCTCGCATGAACAAGCTCCTTCACAAGGCGCCGCAACGCTAGATCGGCAGCGTCATCCCAAAAACAATCCCCCACAAGATCACCTGCGCATCCATCTTTGACAAGATCAGTGACCGCTTCAGGACAGCATCACCAGAGGCGACACAGGAGCCCGGCCCCCTCCCCGCCGGCCTCGCCAAGCCACTTGACTCGTGTTTGCGCTGGTGGTCGACCTAGCTCGAGCCCTGAACCGCTTCACTTCCCCAAAGCCCCATCGCAACACAGTCACTCCGCACACACAAAGCACTACTGACAGCGTGTAAACCTGAGGGTTGGCATGTGCGTCGGCAACTTGAAATCTTCCCGGCATACGGTGTGACCTGGGAATACGAGAATTAGGAACATTCCCCGGCAAGAAAACGGTCACTTCCGCTACCGTTCAGCCGTGTCGATCCTACGTTCGGCCGGCAATCCGGCCGTTGAAGAACGCATCCCCGTCAAAGGTGGGCGGACGAGCCGTGCAACAAGCTATGCCGGGTTGGGATTGGCGACTCTCGGTGTTGCGGTGTTCATCGCCGGCATGCTCGCCGGGCCATCGGCCCTGGTGGCGCGCTGGGGAGCGGACGGGCCATTCCGGACCTGGGACATGGAACTGTCTCGCGACACTATGACGCTGATCGCCGGGACGGCCGCGCTCTGCGGCGGGCTCGGGACCGTGATCATGCTGTGGTCCTTGCGGCGCGGACGGGTCGGCATTCCCCCACGACTGCTGCTCGTCGGCGGCACGATCATCGCCGTACTGATGACCGTCCTGCCGCCAGCGGGCTCCGTCGACATCCTCAACTACGCGATCTACGGCCGGATCACCGACCTCGGTTTCGACCCCTACACGATGACCCCGAACCAGCTGCGCGGCAGCGATGATCCGGTAGGCATCCTGAGCCCGGGGTCATGGGGCGATCAGCCCACCGTCTACGGGCCTGTGGCCACCGGGGTGCACACCGCCGCGGCATGGCTCGGCGGCTCCTCCATGGGATGGATCGTCTTCTGGCTAAAGGCCATTCACCTTGCGGCGTTCCTGGCTACGGCGGTCATGCTCGACCGGCTCACCGCACCCGACCGCGCGGCGCGAGCGCGGGCGGCGGTGCTGTGGACGGCGAACCCGCTCGTGCTGTTCTGGATGGTCGGCAGCGGTCACGCCGACGTCATCGCAGCGGCGCTGCTCATCGGCGCGGTGTACGTTCTCCGGCGCAGCCCCGAACGGTGGAGCGCCATCGTGCCCGGATTGGCCGCAGGTGTCCTGGCGGGCGCCGCCGTCTCGGTTAAGGCGACCTTTGCCCTGGCTGTGTTAGGTCTGGGGTTGGCGTGCCTACGCCGTCCCGCGGTTTTCGTCTCCGGCGCGGCGGGTGCCGTGGCATGTACCGGAACCGCTTATCTGAGCGTCGGCGAGTCGGCGGTCGCATCGCTGACCAAACGGCTCTCGCACGGCGACCAGTTCCTGCCGATACCGTCGGCGCTCATGGCGCGGCCGATGCTCTACACCATCAGCATGGGAGCATTGACGTTGATCGTCGCCGCCCTCGTGTGGTGGCGGCTCAGCACCGACGCTCCGGTGTCCGGTGATCTGGTCCTGTATCCGGTGGCGGCGTTCGCCATCGGATCGGTGATCATGTCGCCTGTGCAGTACCCCTGGTACGCCGCAACGTTCCTGCCCTTGCTCGCACTGCTGGGGCCCACGCGTTTCGATGAGATCCTGGCCGTTCGCTTTGCGGCACTGAGCTGCATTCTTCTGCCCGGCGTCGGCACCTCCGCAGCCCAGTTCACCGCTGTGCGTATCGCAGTTCCGGTTTCGTTGGTCCTGCTTACAGTGGTCTTTCTTCTCCCATCGCAGCACCGAAGACTGCGTGCCAACGCGCAGCACTGATCGGGAGGCAAGTGCCCGTTCGTTGGCGGATCCGCCGGCGCGGCGGGTCACCCGGAGCGCGGAATGGCTCACCACCCGGCCCGTTGCGCTCGGCGTGCGCAACGGGCCGGGTGGTGAGGCGGTCAGGGCCGGCGGCGGGCGGTTACCAGGAGGTACTCCCAGTCGATGGTCGCGTTCGAGGTGCCCTGGTCGTGGCGGCGGACCAGGTCGACAAGGGCCTTGTCGAGGGCGGCTACCTTTTCGGGGTCGTCGGCTATGTGGTTGTAGACGGCGATGGTGGGGCCGTAGCGGGCCTTGAAGTAGTCGCGGAAGGCCTCGGGGGTCTCGAAGAGGTCGATCCGGACCGTCTTCCGGCGGAACGTGAGATCGGTGACCCGGTCGCCGAGCAGTGCCTCGACGTGGTCGGGGCTGCCCCAGAGCGGCGGGGGCTGCGCGCCCGGCGGGGGCGGCGGCGCGTACGGCTTCATCGTGGCGAGCATCTGGCCGATGAAGCCCTCCGGAGTCCAGCTGAGCAGGCCGATCGTGCCGCCCGGCCGGCAGACGCGGACCATCTCGTCCGCGGCGGCCTGGTGGTGCGGGGCGAACATGATGCCCACGCACGACAGGACGGCGTCGAACTCCGCGTCGGCGAACGGCAGCGCCTCGGCGTCGGCCTCCCGCCACTCCAGGTGAATGTCGTGCCGCGCGGCCTCCTTGCGTCCGGCCTCCAGCAGCTCCGGTGTCAGGTCGCTGGCCACCACGTCCGCGCCGGCGAGCGCGGCGGCGATCGCGACGTTGCCCGAACCCGCGGCGATGTCCAGCACCCGGGCGCCGCTCCCCACGCCCGATGCGTCGACCAGGACCCCGCCCAGGTCCCAGATGATCTCGGCGGCCAGCGTCGGGTAGTCCCCGAGCGCCCACATCTTGCGGTGACCGGCCTTGACCTTGTCGATCGTGTCCCCCATTGACGGCTCCCCTCGTGTCGTGCGAACCACGCTAGGCGCGGGCCGGACCGGCTCCTAGTACAGGATCTGTACTGGTGGCGGGGGCGGCGGCGTTCTAGCCTGCGACGTATGGGGGCCTCCTATTACCAGTTCTGCCCCGTCGCCAAGGCGATGGAACTGCTCGACGAGCGCTGGACGCTGCTGATCATCCGGGAGCTGCTGTCCGGGAGCGAGCGATTCAACGAGGTGCGCCGCGGTGTGCCTCGCATGTCCCCGACCCTGCTGTCCAAGCGGCTGAACCAGCTGATTCGCGCCGGTGTCGTGGACAAGAGGGTCGACGGGAACGACGCCAGGTACGTCCTGACCGCGGCGGGTGAGGAGCTGCGGCCGGTGGTCGAGGCGCTCGCCGTGTGGGGCGTCCGCTGGGTCGGGGAGATCGGCGACCGGGACCTCGACCCGAAGCTGCTGATGTGGGACGTGCGCCGCAACATCGTCTGCGACGCCGTCCCGGACGGGCGGACGGTGGTCCGGTTCGACTTCCCGGACGTCCCCGCCCGGGACCGCCACTGGTGGCTCGTGCTCACGTCCGGCGGGGCCGACGTCTGCGACACGGACCCCGGCTACGAGGTGGCGGTGACGGTGACCACCGGCCTGCGCGACATGGTCCTGATATGGCGCGGCGACATCCGGTGGGAGGACGCGCTGCGGTCCGGTGTGCTCGAAGTCGGAGGGCCGGAGGCGCTCCGACGGGCGGTGTCCGGTTGGCTCGGCATGTCGCAGTTCGCCTCCATCCCCCGGCCCGGGTAGCCGGCCGGATGGGGACGCCCGCTACTTGGCGAGGAGGGCCGTCCATCGGCGGCAGACCTCGTCCAGGCCATAGGCCGTTGTGACCTGGCTGCGGGCCAGGGTCCGGTCCGTTTCCCAGCGGCCCTCGGAGACGGTCGTCGCGATGGACGCGGCCATGGCGGACGGGGTCTCGTGGATCCAGCGCCGGTCGTAGATGGTTTCGACGCCCGCCCAGGGCAGCAACGCCGGGACGGCGCCGGAGGCCATGCCTTCGGCGGGGGCCAGGTGGAAGCTTTCGTCGTCACTGGTGGAAAGGACGAAACCGATGCGGCGAAGCCAGGACGCCACGTCGCGGCCGTAGGAGTCGAAGACGACGCCGCCTGAAAGGAGACGGGAGCGGCGGATGCGGCGGAAGACCTCTTCGTAGTAGGCGCGTTCTTCGTCCTTCTGCCAGATCCACCAGTACTCCCAGGGGAGCTTGGACTTGACGAAGAGCGTGAAGCGGGGGTCGTCGCGGCGGAGTTCTTCGAGGACGTCGAGGGCCAGGTCCAGGCGTTTCCGGGACGGCGCGATGCCGATCATGCCGAGGTGGTGTTCGGCGCCGGGCAGCTTGTGGCGGTCGAGCTGGGCGTCGTCGACCCAGTTGGGGACGGTGACGACCTTCTCGGCGGGCCAGCCGGTGATTTCGCGGGTCAGGCCGGTGTAGTGGGGGCTGACGCAGATGACCTCGTCGACGGCGTCGATCTTCAGTTGTTTCGGCCAGTGCGCGTAGAGCTCGAAGCGGTGCAGCCGGACGACGAGGCGCTGGTCCGGGCGTTTGTGGTTCGCGTACCAGAGGGCGTTTGGGCCGCACCATTCACAGATGACGACGTCGGCCCAGTCGACCATGTCCCGGCTGCGTTTCTCGTCGTGGGCCTTCAACGCGGCCCAGTGGTCGACCCGGACCTCCATGTCGGGACGTGAACGCAGGTAGTCGAGCAGGCGGCTGAAGAACTTCAGGTCGTGGCCCGCGACGCCCACGCGGAGCCGCCGGGCCTTCACGGACAGGACGGCTTCGGACGGTTCCGGGAAGGTCCGGGACAGGTAGGTGCGGAGGCGGTCGGCGGCGGCGTCCAGGGTGAACTCGGCGGCGGCCGACCGGCAGCGGTCCACGGCGAGGCTGAAGACGTCGGGGTTCTTGCCGATGAGGGCCAGGGAGTCCAGGACGTCGGCTTCGGTGGCGGCGAACAGGGGGTAGTCGGCGCCGAGGAGGCGTTCGTGCATAGGGGTCCGGTTCAGGACGACCGGGACCCCCAGGGTGCCGCATTCCAGGACCTTCGTGGACAGTTCGAGGCTCGCGTCCATCTCGGGGTGCCGCCAGGAGAGGCCCACGTCGGAGGCGGCCGTCAGCCGCATCGCCTCGGCGCGGGGGTGGCCGCCGTGCCAGACGACGCCCTCGCCGGTCTCCAGCGCGGTCCGCATCCGGGACGCGAATCCCGGGTCGGCGGGATCGTCGTGGATCTTGTCGCCGACCATGTGGAGTTCGGCGTCGACGCCGCGGATGGCGAGGAGGCGCGGCAGGGAGGTCATCTCGTAGGTGTTCCAGCGCGGCGCGAACTTGCCGGTGTAGATGAGGCGGAGCGCGCGGCGGTCCGGTGCCCCGGCGGGGCGGGCCTCCAGGCCGTCCGGGAGGACGACGACGGGCGGGAACAGGACGCTCTTGCCGGCCGTGGCGGGGACGGCGCCTTCCAGGAAACCGCGGAGTTCCTCGGTCTGGCAGAGCAGCACGCGGGAGGCGTCGGCGATCCGGCGCAGTTCCCCCTTGGCGGACGCGGTGAACTCGGCGGCGGACTGCGGGACGTCGGTCAGGTACGTCCACAGCCGTCCGGCCAGGGGGCCCGCGGCGAGTTTGGCCGCGAGGCGGCGGCCGCGGACGACGACCAGGTCGAACCCGTGTCCGGGGCGGCCGTCCCCGCTTGAGGCGCGCTGTTCCTCGGCGTCGATGCGGGCGAGGATCGTCGCGGCGTGCCGCGGGACGAGGAGGCCGTCGAACATGCCTTCGGCGTGCGGGCTGCGGACGGTGACGCCGGGCAGGGCGCGCAGCGGGTCGACGAGGCGTCCGGTCCGGATGGGGGCCTTGAGGACCAGGGTCACCTCGCAGCCGGCGCGGGCGAGGGCCTGGACCATGCCCTGGGCCCAGATCGCCGATCCGTCGATCATGTTGAGATCGACGTCGCCGTAGACGAGGGCACGTGGTCGCACGGTGGTTCCTTTCAGTGGTCTGAATCCGGTGTGGGGGGACGACCCTCCACACCCCCCGGCAACCGCGCCGGTTCAAGGAGTCCGGCGAGCCGGCCGGGGTCGGTGGCGCCGTCCGCGAGCCTGGCGTCCCAGGTCAGGCATGCCAGGGTGGCGGGTGGCGCTTCGCCGCACAGGACGAGCGGAAGCGAGCGGGCGGCCGCGATCGTCCGGACGTCGTGCAGTGCGGCGTCCCGGTCGTACATGCCGGGGACGCCCAGGTACGCCCAGGGTCCGCCGGGTTCGCCGGCCGCCGCGTCCACGACGACCATGTCCACGTCCGCCCGGTCGAGGGCGATCGCGGCGTCGTGCGGGTACAGCGGGACGACCTTGGCGTGCTCGGCGAGCCGCGAGGCCATGCGCGGGCCGACGATGCCCGCGATGATCAGGCGGTCGCAGGGCCCGGCGACGAGCAGGTGGTTCTCGGGACGGTCGATGCGGTCGGGCTGGCCGCCGCCGGCGGCGGATTTCGATGCCGCGGTGGGCGCGTTCCGGGTACGCCAGAGCCGGTAAAGCTCCTTGGGCAGCCGCCGGCCGCGCTTGGGGTTGCGCGCGGCGCCGGCGACGAGCCGCCCGAACTGCAGGGCCGTCGAGCTCTCCAGCGAGGCGAGCTGTTTCTCCAGTTCCGCGACGCGCGCCTCGCGTTCCCGCAGCGTGGACTTCAGCCGTCCGAGCTGCTGGTACGCCTTGACGTTCTTGGCCTCGTCACTCACCCAGATACTCCATGATCACGTCTGCGATGCGGGGGCCGGCGTGGCCGTCCCAGAGCGGCGGCTTGCGGTCCCCCGCGCCCGCGCCCGACTCAAGGACCTTGCGCACCCCGGGAACCAGTTCCTCGAAGGTGACGAGGCGGTTCGTGCCGTGGGTGATGGTGATGGGCCGTTCGGTGTTGGGCCGGACGGTCAGGCACGGCACGCCGAGGATCGTCGTCTCCTCCTGCAGGCCCCCCGAGTCCGTGACGACAGCCGCCGCCCCGCGCACCGCCGCGATGAAGTCGATGTACCCGAGCGGCTCCAGGATGTGCACGCCGGCGTGGTCGCCGAGCCCGGCGGCCAGCAGGTTCGCCCGGCCTCGCGGGTGGACGGGGATGACCAGGTCGGCGAGGTCGGCGACGCCGTGCAGGTGCCGGACGAGGGCCGCCGCCGTCCCGGGGGCGTCCACGTTCGCGGGCCGGTGCATGGTCGCCAGGACGTACCGTCCGGGCAGCCCGTGCGCCTCCCGCACCGCGCCGGTGTCGAACGAGCCGAGGTTCGCCAGCAGCGTGTCGATCATCGGGTTGCCGACGAGGTGCGCGCGTTCGACCGGGACGCCCTCGTTCGCCAGGTGCCCGATCCCCTCCGGGCTGGTGACCAGGCACAGCGCGGAGAGCTGGTCGGTGATCCGCCGGTTGACCTCCTCCGGCATGGACATGTCGAAGCTCCGCAGCCCGGCCTCCACGTGGGCGACGGGGATCTGCAGCTTGGCCGCGACGAGGGCGGCGGCGATGGTCGAGTTCACGTCGCCGTACACGATGACGAGTGCGGGTGAACGGCTCGTGAACTCCTTCTCCAGGCCGACGAGCAGGGCGGCGGTCTGCTCGGCGTGCCCGCCGGAGCCGACGCCGAGGTTGACGTCGGGTTCGGGCAGCCCCAGCTCGTCGAAGAAGATCTCCGACATCCGGGCGTCGTAGTGCTGGCCGGTGTGGATCACCGTCTGCTCGGCGCCCGCGGCGCGCAGCGCGTTGATCACCGGGGCGGCCTTGACGAAGTTCGGCCGCGCCCCGAGAACGTGCACGATGGGTCCCAACACAATTTCCCTTCTGTTCATCGGGGTTGCCTACGCTCGCCCGCCGTGCTCACAAAAAAGCCCGTCTATCTGGCGGGGCTCGCCTGGCGGCAGGTCAGGGACGATCCCGGCCGCGCGTCCCGGCTGGCCGTCCGGCTGCTCGCCCGTACCCCGCCCGGCGCCCGGCTGCGGCGCTCCCGGCTCGTCGTCCCGGAGCCCCGGGACGTCCGGCGGGAGACGGCCGACCTGCGCCGCCTGCTGGCCCAGTCGCCGCCTCCTCGCGCGCGCGGCGCCGCGCCGGCCGGGAAGACGGTCCTGCAGTTCGTGACGAACGCCCTGCCCTGCACGAACGCGGGCTACACCGTCCGGACGCACCGGATCGCCCACGCCCAGCGGGAGGCGGGTCTCGACACGCACGTGGTGACGCGGCTCGGGTACCCGCTCAGCCAGGGCGCCGGCGACGCGCGGGCCCGGGTGGACGTCGAGGGCGTCCCGTACCACCGGCTGCTCCCCTGGCTGCCGCCGGCCGATCCGGTCCAAGCCGTCGGCAAGGGCGCCGATCTGGCCGGACGACTGGTCGAGGAGCTGCGGCCGTCCGTCCTGCACGCGGTCAGCAACCATCTGAACGCGGCCGTCGCGCTGGAGCTGGGCCGGCGGCACGGGCTGCCCGTCGTGTACGAGGTCCGCGGATTCCTGGAGGACTCCTGGCTGTCGCGCGACCCGGCGCACAGCGAGACGGACGACTTCTACCGGCTGACCCGCGAGCTGGAGACGCGCCGCATGGCCGAGGCCGACGCGGTCGTGACGCTGGGCGAGGCCATGCGGGCGGAGATCGCGGCGCGCGGCGTCCCCGAGGACAAGATCTTCACGGTGCCGAACGGTGTGGACGAGGCGTTCCTGGAGCCGCTCCCGGACCCCGGCGACCTGCGTGAACGCCTCGGAATCCCGGAGGGCGCGCCGGTCGTCGGCCTCACGTCGTCGTTCTACGGCTACGAGGGCATCGACACGCTCATCGACGCGGCGGCGCTGCTGCGCGACCGGGGCGCGCCCGTCACGCTGCTGCTGGTCGGCGACGGCCCGGAACGCGGCGCGCTCGAACGGCGCGCGGCCGGGCACGGCGTTCACGCCGTGTTCACCGGCCGGGTGCCGATGGGGTCGGTTCGCCGATTCCACGCCGTCCTCGATGTGTTCGCGGTTCCGCGCCGGGCGGACCGGGTCTGCCAGTTGGTGACGCCTCTCAAGCCGATCGAGGCGATGGCCGGGGGACTCCCGGTCATAGCCAGTGAAGTCGGGGCACTTCGCGAAATTGTGGAACCTGGCGTAACCGGCGCGTTAACAGTTCCGGAAGACCCGGAAGCATGGGCGAATTGCCTGGAAGACCTGGCTTACAGTCCGGAAAGAAGGCAGAAAATCGGGCAGTCGGCCCGGGAATGGGTCCGAGCGGAACGCACCTGGCGCGCCGTGACGGCCGGATACCGAGCCGCCTACGCCCTCACCTAAACGCTCGAAGGGAGCCACCGGCGTGGATCTGGTGGTCATCGGACTCGGCTACGTGGGACTGCCGCTCGTGCGGGAGGCCTGCCGGGCCGGCCTGCGGGTCGGCGGCCTCGACCGCGACGCACGCGTGGTCGCCGGGCTCAAGGCCGGGCTGTCGCACATCGACGACGTCTCGCCGGCCGAGGCAGAGCAGATGCTGGAGGCCGGGTTCGTCCCGAGCCTGCAGGAGGACATCCTGGACGGCGCCCGCACCGTGGTCATCTGCGTGCCGACGCCGCTGTCGCCCGAGGGCGGCCCCGACCTCACCGCGGTGCGCGGCGCGGCCGAGACGGTCGCCCGGCACCTGGAGCCGGGGACGCTGGTGGTGCTGGAGTCGACCACCTACCCCGGCACCACCGAGGAGGTCGTCCGGCCGATCCTGGAGACGTCCGGCCTGGTCGCCGGGGACGAGTTCCACCTGGCCTTCTCGCCGGAGCGGATCGACCCGGGCAACCCGGTCTACGGGGTGCGCAACACGCCGAAGATCGTCGGCGGGCTCGGCCCGGCGTGCGCGTCGGCGGCGGCGGCGTTCTACGGCAAGTTCGTCGACCGGGTCGTGCAGGCCAAGGGCACCCGCGAGGCCGAGATGGCCAAGCTGCTGGAGAACACCTACCGGCACGTCAACATCGCGCTGGTCAACGAGATGGCGGTGTTCTGCAACGAGCTGGGCATCGACCTGTGGGACGCGATCGACTGCGCGGCGACCAAGCCGTTCGGGTTCCAGGCGTTCCGGCCGGGGCCGGGCGTCGGCGGGCACTGCATCCCGATCGACCCGAACTACCTGTCGTACAAGGTCCGCTCGCTGGGTTACCCGTTCCGGTTCGTGGAGCTGGCCCAGGAGATCAACGATCGGATGCCCCGGTATGTGGTGGAGCGTGCGCAGCAGCTCCTCAACCGGGAGGGCCGCGCGCTGAAGGGCGCCCGGGTGCTGCTCCTCGGCGTCACCTACAAGGCCGACATCGCCGACCAGCGCGAGTCGCCGGCCCGCCCGGTGGCGCGGCGGCTGGCACGGCTCGGTGCCGATCTGTCGTTCCATGACCCGTTCGTCTCGTCCTGGGAGGTCGACGGGACGCAGGTCGCGAACGCCGGAGAGGATCTGCGCGCGGCGCTGGAGGCGGCCGATCTGGCGATCGTCCTCGCCGACCACACCGCCTACGACGCCGCGACGCTGACACGCCACGCGCCGCTGCTGTTCGACACCCGCGGCCGGACCCGCAACGCCCAGCAGGACACGGTCGAGCTTCTCTGACCCGCCCGCAGGACCCGTTGAGTCGCGGCGAGCCGCCCTCACCGGCGGCCTCGAAAAGGGCGGCGTCCCGCAGGTGAGCGCGGCTCGGCACTGGGCGGCGGCTTCCCCTTAGCACACGGGGACGAATCGCCCGGCGGCGTCCATGTCAGGGACAGCGGGAATTCATCGGCAATTTCCATCGGCATCCGAGACTCGGCCGTAAGCACTGATTCGGACCGGAGTGAGAGTAATGCGGGTCTGCGTTTGCACGGTGGTGCACCATCCCGAGGACGCGCGCATTCTGCACCGGCAGATACGCGCGCTGCTCGATGCCGGCCATGAAGTCACATATATCGCTCCATTTCGGGCATGTAATGCGACACCGTGGCGGCAGATCAGCCCGGTGGACGTCCCGCGCGCCACCGGACGGCGCCGCCTCCGGGCCCTGCGCGCCGCCCACCGGGCCCTCACCGAGCACGCCGCCTACGCCGACGTGATCCTCCTGCACGACCCCGAACTCCTCGTGTCCCTCCCCCGCGAGGTACGCGAGCGGACCGTCGTGTGGGACGTCCACGAGGACACCGCCGCCGCCCTCAGCACCAAAGGCTGGGTGCCCGCGCCGGCGCGTCCCGTGCTCCGCCCCGCCGTCCACCGCCTGGAGCGGCGCAGCGAACGGCGGCACCGCCTGCTGCTCGCCGAGGAGGGCTACCGGGCCCGGTTCCGCGAAGAACATCCCGTCGTGCCCAACACCACCTACGTCTCCGACGTGCCGCCGGGACGGCCGGACGGCCGCCGCGCCGTCTACGTCGGGCAGCTGTCCCGGGCGCGCGGCGCGCTCGACATGATCGAGATGGCCGGTTCGCTGGCCGACAAGGGCATCCTCGTCGAACTGATCGGGGCGGCCGACGCCGACGTCAAGGACGCGCTCCGGGGCGCGCAGCGCGAAGGGATCCTGCGCTGGTACGGGTTCGTCCCCAACGACCGGGCGCTGCGCATCGCCGAGGGCGCCATGGCCGGGCTGGCGCTGCTGCACGACGAGCCCAACTACCGGCACTCGATGCCGACCAAGGTCGTCGAGTACATGGCCCGCGGCATCCCGGTCATCACCACGCCCAACCCGCCCGCCGTGGACATCGTCGAACCCGCGGACTGCGGGCTGATCGTCCCGTTCGGCGACCCGGCCGCCGCCGCCAAGGCCGTGCTGCGGCTGCGCGACGACCCGGAGCTGCGCACCGGCCTCGGCGAACGCGGCCACCGCGCCGCCCGCGAGCGGTTCCACTGGCCCGTCCACGCCGAGCGCTTCGTCGCCCAGCTCGAAGCGTGGGCCGGCCGCTCCCCCGTCACCGTCCCGGAGCCGGTGTCGGAGCCCGAGCCCGTCCCCGAGTACTGAGCCGCCCCCGGCGCCCGCCAGGAGCCGGACGGTGGGTCAGGACGGGTGGTGCAGGCGGTAGGCGACGGAACGGGCCAGGCGCGCGGCGACGCCCGGCGGGCGGTCGGCCTCGACCACCAGGACGTACCGGCCGACGCGCAGGGCGATCATGCCGGCGGTCGGGCCGATCTCGTACGCCTCGTCCGCGCCGATGTCGCGCCGCTTGCGGGCCTTCGCCTGCGTGGCCTGGAGGGCGTCCAGCATCCGCGACGCCTCGTGGTCGGTCCTGGCCACCCAGCGGACGCTGACGGTGAAGCCGCCCACGGTCCGCGCCGTCTCGCCGTCCTCCCCGGGGTCGGCCGTCGGGGACATCGTCCCGGCGGATTCCGTCCCGGCCGGCCGAGACCCGGCCGGCTCGGGCCCGGCCGGTTCGGACGCCGTCGGTTCGGACGCCGTCGGATCCGACACGGTCGGTTCGGGTGTGGCCGGTCGCGGGGCGGCCGACTCCGTCCGCTTCGGCTCCTCACCCTCCGGTTCGTCGTCGGAGTCATCGTCCTCGTCCTCGTCCCGCGGCTCGTACCTGCACGACACCGGGCGCGGCAGCCGGACCGGGCCCGCGGTCGCGGTGGCGGGCTCGGCGACGTGGCCGGCCACGCGCGCCGCGACCAGGTCGGGCTTCTCCAGCAGGGAGCAGGCGTCCGGCCAGTCCGCCTCCGGTACCCCGCCCAGCCCGGCCGGGCCGGTGCCCGCGAGCCCGCCGCGGAGCGCGACCAGCCGCGCGGCGCCGTCCGGACGCGGCGCCGCCTGCGGGACGGCCGCGTACAGGAGCCCGCCCGCCGCCGCCAGCCACGGCCGCGGGCCGGGCAGGTCGGGGTTCATCGAGATCGGCGCGGGCGCGGTCGTGGTGTGCCCGTCGCCGGGCTCGACGATGTCGACGGCCGCCGGCAGCAGCCGCTCCGACAACCTGGGACGCAGCGCGAACACATGGCCGCCCGCCTGCGCGAGCGCCGCGTACGCGGGCGACTCCTGCCACCACTCGACCTTGCCGGACGGCACGCGTATCGCCTCCATGCGGGTCTCGCCGCGCTTCGCGCCGTCCGGGTGGTAGACGATCACGAGCCGGTCCGACCGCAGCACGGCCGGGCACATGGTGTCGCCGCACACCCCGTCGCCCCTCCAGGCGCCGAACTGCTCGCCGTCGGCGTCGAAGGCGCGCAGCGCCGTCCCGTCCGAGGCCAGCGTCACGCCGTCCAGCATCGACACCTCGGGCGACTCCTTGGAGCCGAGCCGCCGTTCCCAGCGGACGGCGCCCTTGCCCGGCTCGACGGCCAGCAGCCGGCTGTGCCGTTCCCCGCCGGTGCAGTCCAGGGCCAGCGCCGCGAGCTTCTCCCGCCCGGCGGACGGCCGCGCGCCGCCCTCGAACAGCCGGCAGCCGCGCGGCAGCGGCCGCCGCCACGCCCGGTTGCCCGTCACCGCCGAGACGCCGAACAGGGTCCGGCGGTCGTCGTCGGTGGTGAGCAGGACGTCCGACCCGGCGGGCCAGCGCAGCGTCGTCCGGGAGACCGCGGCGGGACGCAGCCCCTCGCGCCGCCACAGCAGCCCGCCCGACAGCGCGTCGAACGCGATGATCAGCCGGTCGCCGCGCTCGCCGTCCCGCTCGAAGTAGCCGAACAGCCGGGACCGGGTGGACGCCCAGCCGAGCATCGTCCACCCGGAGCGGCGATAGCTCCAGCGGCCCGCGCCGGTCCGCGCGTCCCGGACCTCCAGGCCGCGCCCGGACGCCGTCACCACCTGCCCCTGCGCGACCGCGTAGGCGACGCCGTCGTAGCCCGCGACGGACCCGTGGTGCGTCCGCGTCGTGTGCTCCCAGCTCACCGTGAGCGGACCCGGCGGCGGGCCCACCTCGCGCTGCGGCGTGACGGGCTCGGCGGTCACGGTGTGCCGCACCTGCCACCACTCCGCGCCGAGGACGAACCGGTCGACGAGCACGGCGACGAGCGCGATGGCCACCACCCCGGAGAGCAGGCCGAGGGCCACGCGGACCCCGCCCACGGACTCCGGCCGGCCACCGGGGCGCTGCCGGCTTCCGCCCACGACCGCGCCGCCTCCTTCCGCGTACGTGCCTCTGTGCTTCTCCCCTGAAGGACGACATCCACCTTGCCTTGTGCGGGGCGTCCGCGCGACCGAACGGAAGAACGCGGAGCTCTTCACCCACCTGGTGTGACCGTACGGTCATTAAGTGGGAGGATTCGGCCATGGAACGCGAGTGGGTGGTCGAGGAGAGCGTGACCGTCGGCGCGGGGGCGACGGCCGTCTACGGAGCGATCGCCGATCCGCGGCGGATGGCCGAGTGGAGCCCGGAGGTGTTCGCCGTCTGGGTCCGCGGCCGGGCCATCACGCCGGGCACGAGGTTCGCCGGGTTCAACCGGATCGGCTGGCGCGTGTGGTTCACCACGTGCCAGGTGACGGCCGCGGTGCCGGGAGAGGCGTTCGCGTTCCGGGTGTCGAGCTTCGGGATGCCGGTGGCGCTGTGGGGATTCCGCATCGAGAACATCGCGGACGACCCGTCCGCGCCCCGGACCCGGCTCACCGAGTACTGGGAGGACCTGCGGCGCGACGGCCGGGGCGCCGCGTTCGTCTCGCTGCTCGGCAGGCTCTTCACCGGTGTGCCCGCCGACCGGCGCGCCGCCGTCAACCGCGACGGGATGCGCGCCACCCTTGACCGCATCAGGACGGCCATCGAGCGGGGCTGAGCAAGGCGGTTCGACACGGTCCTTGGAAGTAAAACAAGAACCTGTTCTACTAAGCGGTGTGACAAGCGCCGTACATGCCCATGCGATCCAAGGGGAACAGGTCGACCTGCCGGTCCGGATCCGCGACGCCGCGGTGGCGTCGGCGATGTTCGCCGTGCCCGCCGGCGCGGCGCAGGCCGTCATCGCCTACTCCGGCCTCGACGTCGCCGAGCCGCTGCCGGGCAAGGCCGTCTGCTCGCTGGCGTTCGTCCGGTACGCGGACGGGGATCTCGGGCCCTATCACGAGTTCGCCGTCGCGTTCCTGGTCCGGCCGCCGGGCTCGGCGCCGCCGTCCGGGACGCTCGGGCGGCTGCGCGGAATGGCGGGCGCCGGGGCGTTCATCCACTGGCTGCCCGTCAACCAGGAGTTCACCCTTGAGGCCGGGCGGACGATCTGGGGTTTCCCGAAGGAGATCGCCGACATCCCCATGGACCTGGCCGGGCGCGTGAAGCGGTGCGCCGTGCGGCTCGGCGGCCGTACCGCGATCGAGGTGGCGGTCAAGCCGGGCGCGCCGCTCCCGGGCGGTGCCGGAGCGCCCAGCGTCGAGGCCTACTCGTGCATGGACGGCGTCACACGCCGGACGCCGTGGACGGTCACGCCGTCCGATGTGCGGATGCGTCCGGGCGGCGCGAAGGTCGTCCTCGGCGACCATCCGGTGGCGGAGGAGTTGCGCGGCCTGGGCCTGGACCGGGCACGGGCGCTGAGCACGAGCACCGTCGGGCATCTCACGATGACCTTCGAGGCGGCCGAGGAGGTGCGCGGATGAGGCGGACGGCGCTGGTGACCGGTGCCGCGCGCGGGCTCGGCGCGCTGGCGGCGCAGCGGCTGGCGGCGGCCGCCTGGGACGTCGTCGCCGTCGACACGGACGCCGGCGGCCTGGCCGCGACGGCGCTGCGTTCCCCGAACATGCACGTGCGGACGTGCGACGTCACCGACCCCGGGGCCGTGGCGGACGTGGTGGCGATGACGGGCCCCGTGCAGCGGGTCGTCCACACCGCCATGATCGCGCCGGTGGCGCCCGCGCTGGAGCAGCCCCTGGACGAGGTGGAGCACGTTCTGCGGACCGACGTCCTCGGCACCGTCCACGTCGTGCGGGCGACCCTGCCCGGCATGCTGGAACGCGGGCGCGGCGAGATGATCCTCTGCCCGGACCACCCGGTGCCGGGCGCGTCGGCCGGTGCCGCGGCCTCCGCCGCCGTCGCCGCGTACGCCGACGCGCTCTGGGCGGAGCACAGCGGGCGCGGTGTGACGTTCCGCTGCTGCGTCGTGCCGCCAGGGCTCCCGCCGCGCCTCCTGCTCGACGCGATCGACCGGTCGCTCGCACGTCCCGCCGGGGAAGTGCACGTCGTCCAAGCTCCCGGTGCCGCGCTCCGAGAGCTTTTCACGTCCCGGCTGGCGCGCCGCCCGCCTGCCGGAACGTCCGCACCACGCTGAAGGTCGGACGGACCGAATAAGCTGTCTCTTTCGCCCCTTCGGGGCGCCGGGGGACGTCCCCGGCGTGAAACACGTGCGAGGAGCAGCCTGCATGTCGTCCCAGGTCACCGGGCGGCCGACCGGCCCCGGCGGCACGGTCAAGGATCAAGAGATCGCCGTTGAGCAGCGCCATGTCGACATCGCCTACGCGCGCCTGGAGGAGATGCGCGCGGATGCCCAGGCCCTGATCCGCGAGGGCTACCGCCAGTCACTGGCCGGGACCAAGGGCTCACTCGTGGACCGGGACGCGATGGTCCACCAGGCCGCCCTGCGCGCCCAGGCCCTCGACATCGCCGATGACGGCCTGGTGTTCGGCCGGCTCGACCTGACCTCCCGCGAGGTCCGCTACATCGGCCGCATCGGCGTGCGGACCAGCGAGCACGACTCCCTGGTGATCGACTGGCGGGCGCCCGCCGCCGAGGACTTCTACCGCGCCACCCCCGAGGACCCGCGCGGCGTCGTCCGCCGCCGCGTCCTGCACTCGCGGGGGCACACGGTCGTCGACCTGGAGGACGACCTGCTCGACCCGGACGCGGCCGACGGGATGACCATCGTCGGCGACGGCGCTTTCCTGGCCTCGCTCGCCCGCACCCGCGAGGGCGAGATGCGCGACATCGTCGCGACGATCCAGCGGGAGCAGGACGAGGTGATCCGCGCGCCCGCCGACGGGACGGTCCTGGTGCGCGGCGCGCCCGGCACGGGCAAGACGGCCGTCGCCCTGCACCGCGTCGCATACCTGCTGTTCCGGCACCGGCGGCGGTTCGGCTCCCGGGGCGTGCTGGTCATCGGCCCGAACCGCCGGTTCACCGCCTACATCGAGCGGGTGCTGCCGTCGCTCGGCGAGGGCTCGGCGACGCTGCGCTCGCTCGGCGACCTCGTCGACGGCGTCACCGCGACCGTCCACGACCCCCCGCGCGTCGCCCGGGTCAAGGGCGCGGACGCGATGGCGACGGTGCTGAGGCGCGCCGTGACCGACCACGCGCCCGGCGCCCCGGACGAGTTGCGCGTGGTGTTCAAGGGCGTCGTCGTGACGCTGGACCGGGCCCGCCTCGACCGGATCAGGAGCGAGGTCCACCGGCGCAGCCGGGGCAGCGTCAACGCCGCGCGCGGCCGGGCCGCCGAACTCCTCCTGGACGCCCTCTGGGACCGCTTCACCGACATCGGGGGCCCGGACGCGGCCGAGGCGGCGGAGGGCGCCGAAACCGGCCTGTGGAACGCGATCCTGGCCGCGGACGGCCTCGCGTCGATCGACGAGGAGCCCGCACGCGGGAACGAGCGGAACGGCGGCGACCCGAAGCGCGGCCAGTTCGACGCCCGGGTCCGCGAGCAGCGCACGTTCACCGACTTCCTCGTCGCCTGGTGGCCGATCCGCCGCCCGCTGGACGTGCTGCGCTCGCTCGGCGACCCCGCCCGGCTGCGCCGCGCCGCCGGACGCGATCTCGACCCCACCGACATCGCCCCGCTCGCCGAGTCCTGGGCCGGGGAGGGCCCGCCCCTCAGCTACCAGGACGTCGCGCTGCTCGACGAGCTCGACGCGCTGCTCGGTTCCCCGCCCCGCCCGCCCCGCCGCCGCAGGGCGCCGTCCGAGGACGACCCGTTCGTCGTGGACGGCGTCAACATCCTCACCGGCGAGGACGTGGGTGGAGACGAGACGTGGGAGCCGGAGATGCAGGAGCTGACCACGTCCATCGAGCGGCTTGAGCGGTCGCGCCGCGTGGACGACGGCGTGGTGGAGGAGCGTCCCGAGTACGCGCACATCGTCGTGGACGAGGCACAGGACCTCTCCCCCATGCAGTGGCGGATGCTGGGCCGCCGCGGGCGCCAGGCCAGCTGGACGATCGTGGAGGACCCCGCCCAGAGCGCCTGGGAGGACCTCGACGCCGCCCGGGGGGCCATGGAGGCCGCGCTCGGCGGCGAACGGTCCGCCGCCCGGGGACCGGCGCGGGGCCGCCGCCGCACCCGCGGGGCCGCCTCCGCCCGGACCCGGCACGAGTACGAACTCACCACGAACTACCGCAACTCCACCGAGATCGCCGCCGTGTCCGCGCGGGTGCTCGCGGTGGCGCTGCCCGACGCCCGCCCGGCCCGCGCCGTCCGCACCTCCGGCATCGACCCGGTCGTCCGCGTCGTCCCCGACCTCGGCGTCGCCGCCGCGTGGGAGGCGGCCGAGGAGCAGCTCGGACAGGTCGAGGGCACCATCGGCCTCATCGTCCCGCTGCCGCTGGAGGAGCCCCGCCCCGCGGACGCGCCGGACGCGCAGGAGACCCTGTTCGACGACCCCGCGGCACCCGCCGCGGCCCCGGCGCCCGGCGCCCCCGGCCCCGGCCCCGGTCCCGCCTGGACCGCCGCCGACCGCGAGCGCCTCGCCGCCGACCTCCCCGAACGCGTCCAGGTCCTGGACGTCCTTGAGGCCAAGGGCCTGGAGTTCGACGCCGCGGTGATCGTGGCGCCGGAGACCATCGCCGCCCAGTCCCCGCGCGGGCTGCGCGTCCTCTACGTCGCCGTGTCCCGCGCGACGCAGCGCCTCACCGTCCTCACCACCGACCCCGGATGGCGTGACACGCTCCTCAGCGACTGAGCTACGCCTTCGGCTGATCCGCCGAGGGCGGATATCCATGGGTTCCTCCCGCGTCCGTGCCTAACGTCGGCCGCATGGACATCATGCGCCTGCCCCCGCGCCTCCACCATCTGCGCTTCCCCGTCGGGCACGCCTACCTCTGGGACGCCCCCGAAGGTCTGACGCTGATCGACAGCGGCCTCCCCGGATCGGCGGACCTGATCGCCGAAGCCATCCGCTCCCTGGGCCGCGACCCCGGAGAGCTGCGCCGCCTCGTCCTCACCCACTTCCACGAGGACCACGTCGGCTCCGCCGCCGACGTCACCGCCTGGGGCGACGTCGAGGTGCTCGCCCACCGCGCCGACGCCCCGGTCACCGAGGACGCGTCCGCCCAGCTGAGGGAGGCGGCGTCCCGCGGGGCGTGAAAAGTGCCCGGGCGCGCGGGTTAGGCTGACGCTGCCCCATTCGCACGGGTGGACGGAGAGCGATGACCGGCCGAAATCCCGCGCCCAGGCGCAGCTACGGCGGCCGCACGGCCGAGGAGCGCCGCGCCGAACGACGGGGGCGCCTGCTGGCCGCCGGCCTCGAACTGTTCGGCACACGCGGCTACGCGGCCACGTCCATCGAACGGCTGTGCGCGACGGCGAGCGTGTCGACCCGCAACTTCTACGAGGAGTTCTCCGGACGCGAGGAACTGCTCGTCGCGCTGCACCACGACATCAACGAGCGCGCCGCGCAGGCCCTCGCCGCCGCCTACGCCGAGGCCGCGGAGGCCGACCTGCCGACCCGCGTCGAACGCGCCGTACGCGCGTTCGTCGCCGTCACCGCCAGCGACCCCCGCTGGGCCCGCATCGCGTTCGTCGAGGTCATCGGGGTGAGCGCCGGCCTGGAGCGGCACCGGCTGCGCTGGCGGGCCCGGTGGGAGGAGTCCCTCGTCGCGATGGCCCGCGAGGCCGTCGAGCGCGGCGAGGCCATCGACCGCGACTACCACCTCACCATGATCGCCGTCATCGGCGCCGTCAACAACCTCGTCCACCACTGGTCCGCCCGCGACCAGGACATCCCCCTCGACGACATCACCGCCGAACTGGCGCATCTCATCCTCGCCACCGTGACGATGCCCAGATGACGGCGGGGCCTAGATGATCGGGGGGCGGCCGGTCCGCGTCATGCGCCAGGCGGTGCGCCACGAGATGGGCCGGCGGGGACCGGCGGGCTTGCGCCATCCTTCCGCGAAGCCCTTGAACCACGGTTTGAGGGCGCTCGGCCTGCGCTCGCGGAGCACGGTCATGGCGACCCACACGCCGAGGTAGGTGAGGGCGAGCGGCCACGGAAGGTTGCGGCGGGCCAGCCACACGCGGTTGCGGGCGTTGTAGCGGTAGAACATGTCGTGCCGGGTGGGCAGGACGGCGGGGTGGAACATGACCGCGGCCGCGTCGTAAACGATGCGGTAGCCGGCGTTGAGGATCTGCCAGGCGAGGTCGGTCTCCTCGTGGGCGTAGAAGAAATCCTCGGGGAGGCCGCCGCCCGCGTCGAACGCGGCGCGGCGGACGGCGCAGGCGCCGCCGAGGAACGTCGTGACCGCGGAGGAGCGTTCGGGGTCGCCGGCGCGCAGCCGCGGGACGTGGCGGCGTTCGCCGCGTCCGCCCTCGGGGTCGCGGACGCGGAACGAGATGACGCCGAGGTCCGGTTCGGCGGTGAACCTGTCACGCAGGTGCGCGCCGAGGCGGGTGGAGCGGTACCAGCCGTCGTCGTCCAGGAAGAGGATGACGTCGCCGCAGGACGCCGCCACGCCGCGGTTGCGGCCGGCGGGGATCCCGACGTTGTTCGGCAGGCGGAGGAGGGTGACGCGCTCGTCGTCGAAGACGGGGTCGTCGCCCGGCCGCCAGTCGCCCGCGACGCCGTTGCCGACGAGCACGACCTCGACGCCGACGTGCTCCTGCTCGAAGGCGCTGCGGACCGCGCGGGCCAGTTCCGCCGGGCGGTTGCCCATCGTCAGGACAACGACGCTGAGCGCGACGCCACCGTCCGCGCGGGAGGACTGTTCTCGCGGGTCCACGGCTTCCTCGTCCAGGCTGGAGGTCACTTCAGCCTCCGGGAGGCGAGGATGCTGACCAGGTGCAGCAGCGTCTGGACGACCGCGACGGCGGCGACCGCGGCCATGAGGACGCGGGTCGCGGCCGGCGTCTCGGTGCCGAAGACGGTGTCGACCACCGCGGCCGCGAGGATCAGCAGCGACAGCTCGACCGCGCCGATGATGCGGTGGAAGCGCAGCATGGACGCCGCCTGCCGGGCGAGCGCGATCCGGGTGGAGCGGGGACGCAGCGCGCGGTCGCCGCCGGAGGGGTCGGCGGGCAGGCCCGACTTGGCCCGCGCGACCACGACGTTGTCGGTCTCCGCCTTGATCAGCGCGGCGCCGAGCGCGGCGACGAGGCCGAGCTCGACCCAGCCGCCGTTCTCCCAACCTCCCTGGGCGGCGAAGCCCAGGCCGATGAGGAGGGCGACCTCCGACAGGTAGTGGCCGATCCGGTCGAGGAACACCCCGGCCACCGACGTCTGCCGCAGGTAGCGGGCGACCTCGCCGTCCACGCAGTCGAGCAGGAGGTAGACCTGGATGAGCACGGCGCCGCCGAGCGCCGTCCACAGCGCGCCGGTACCGGACGCGGGCAGCGACACCACGACGCCGGCGAGGACGCCGCTCGCCATCATCAGGTAGGTGAGCTGGTTGGGGCTGAACCCGAGACGCAGCGCGATCCAGGCGAAGTACGGGGACAGGTCCCGCATGTAGAGGCGGCCGGCCCAGTGTTCCTCGTTGCGCCGGTCCTTCAGCCCGGGCGGCTGGCCGTACCGCCGGACGTCGGCGACGCCGGCGCCTTTGCGGTCCGGCCGCTCGTCGCCGGGGGGCTCGGGGGATCCGCTCCGCCCGGGGAGCTCAGCCTCCATGGGCCTGGACATACTGTTCCACCGCCTTGAGGGTCTCACCCTTGTCGAGGCCGAGGTATTCCAAGATCGTATAGCGGCCGGGCCGGGTCCGCGGGGCGTACAGGACGGCGTCGGCGAACTGCTCGACCGACAGCCCGACGTCGGCGGGCAGGCGGGGCAGGTCGTGCCGGCCGAGGCACGTGAGGATCTCCTCCAGGCGGCCGGCGCCCTGCCCGAGGCGGGTGGCCCGCAGGTGGTAGCAGAACGCGGTGCCGAGCCCCGCCAGCTCGCCGTGGTGGGCGGTGTCCGGGTAGAGCTGGTCGATGGCGTGCAGGATCTCGTGCTCGCCGCCGCTGGCGGGGCGGGAGTCACCCGCGAAGGCCATCGACATCCCCGACAGCACCAGGCTCTCGGCCAGCACGGTCAGGAACCTGTCGGACTCGATCGACTCCGGCTGGTGCAGCAGCGCCTCCGCGGCGGTCCGGGCGACGGTGAGCGCCATCGTGTCGACGCGCTCCCCGCACTCCTGCGCGGCGAGCAGCCAGTCGTCCACGGCGGAGAAGTTGCTCAGCACGTCCCCCACCCCGGCGCGGACGAGCCGCGGCGGCGCGGCGTGCACGTAGTCGAGGTCGACGACCATCGCCAGCGGCATCACGACGCCGAACGAGCCCTTGCCGTTCTCGTGGGTGAGCGAGGCGACCGGCGAGCAGATCCCGTCGTGGGACAGGTTCGTGGCGACCGACACCATCGGGATGCCCGACAGCGTCGCCGCGTACTTGGTGGCGTCGATCGTCCGGCCGCCGCCGATGCCGACGACGGCCTCGTACGACCCGGCGCGCAGCTTGGCGGCGAGTTCGACGGCCGCGTCCACGGTGCCGCCCGCGACCCGGTACACCTCGCAGGCCGACAGGGACGGCCGGACCTGCTCGGCGATCTGGTCGCCCTGGCCGGGACCGACCGCGATCGCCACCCGTCCCTCGGTGGCGATCCGCTTGTCGGCGAGCAGGTCGCCGAGCGCGGCGACGGCGCCGCGCCACACATCGATGGAGAGCGGCGCGTTCAGCATCCGCGTCAGCAGGGGCATGAGCCTCCTCGTCGTCCGCGCTGTCAGTGGCCGGCGGCGGCCTAGTAGCCCTTGGCGATCCGCCGGGCCTTCTCCAGGTCGTCGTGGTCGTCGACCTCGACCCAGTCGACCTCGCCGATGGCGGCGGCGCCGATGCGACCTCCCCGGTTCACGTGCTCCTGGTAGCCGTCCTCGTAATAGAGGTCGGGGTCGCGTTCCCAGGTGGCCTTGAGGGCGTCGGCCAGCGCTCCGGCGGCGGCGGGTTCGATCAGGGTGGCGCCGATGTACTCGCCGTTCGCGGTGGACGGGTCCATCAGCTTGGTGATGGTCTTCAGGTGGCCCTCGCCGTCGAGGATGACCTTCATCTCCTCGTCAGCGAGAGTTTTCACGTCGTCCACCGCCAGGAGGATGTCCGGTCCGCGGTTCGCCAATAGGGTCTTCTCGACGCTCACCGGATGGACCGTGTCGCCGTTGACCATGAGGACGCCCTTGGAGAAGTGTTCGCGAGCCAGCCACATGGAGTAGGCGTTGTTCCACTCCTCGGCCTTGTCGTTGTGAACCAGCGTGATGTTCACGCCGTACCGCTCCTCAAGTGCGGCCTCGCGCTCCTCGACGGCGCCCGCGCGGTAGCCGACGACGATGACGACGTCGGTCAGGCCGACCCCGGCGAGGTTGCCCAGGGCGATGTCGAGGATGGTGGTCTCCCCGTTCACGGGGACCAGGGCCTTGGGGAGCGTGTCGGTGTAGGGCCGCAGCCTCCTGCCCGCCCCCGCCGCCAGCACCATGCCGATCATGCTTCCTCTTCCTTCAGGTCGACCATCACGCCGCTGCCGCGGCTGTTGCGCACCCACGTGGCGACGCTCTCGCCGCCGAACAACACGCCAAGGTAGGCGGCCAGTGCGGCGTACGCGAACGGAAGCAGACCGGAAAGGCCCGCGACGGCCGCGAACAGCATCCGGCCCTCCCAGCCGAGCCCGGCGCGCAGGACCCACTCCTGTGGCCGGGACCCGTGGCGGGTGCGGTGCACGATGTCGTAGTGGTGGAGCGCGAGAACCGCGATCAGCACGTAGACGAGCGGCGCCGAAACCGCCTGCGCGAACCCCAGCACGGCGAGGTAACCATACTCGATCCCGCGCGATATAGGCGGTACGAGCCAGTCCAGCCGTCCGGTGTGGGGGTGCGTGGACGCGGGTCCGGCGAGGAGCAGGACGATGACCGGGGCGAACAGCGCCGGCGCCGGGCCGCCGTCGCCCCGCGGTGACAGCAGGACGGCCGTCGCGGCCGCCGCGGCGACGGTGGCGGGCAGCGGCGGGAGCCGTCCCCGCGCCATCCGGCCGAGCGCGCGGCACGCGGGACCGTCGTCGCGGTAGGCCCGCACGGTGCAGGCCCCCACGGTCGTGGCCGTCATGTGATCGACCTCCTCGATCGTTCGGTCAGGGTGACGGCGGTGGCGGCGGAACCCCATGCGAGGAGCACGGCGAACGTCAGCCGGGCGCCGGCGAACGCGGCGGTGACCGAGATCAGCGCGAACCGCTCGCCGTGCGGCAGCCCGAGGCTGTTGCGGGCCCGCCGCAGGGTGGTGTCCCAGCGGGACGACCGGGGTGGCCGGGACGACCGGGGCGGCCGGGTCCGGCTCGCGGCGAACGACGCCTCGATCGTGTGCCGGACGGACAGCAGCGCGACCGCGCCCATCGCCGCCCACCACAGGTCCCCGCCGGACGCCGCGGCTCCGGCGGCCAGCCCCGCGTACACCGCGTACTCCTCGAACCGGCCGAGGACGGCGGCCGGCCGCCCGCCGGACGGGCCGGCCCGACCGCCGCGCACGCCGTCGGCGCCGCCCCGGCCCGCATGGCCGAGGACGAGCGAGACGCACAGCAGCAGTGCCCCGGTGACCAGCCCGCCGCGCGTCCCGGCGGAGAACCACACGGCGGCGAGCGCCGCGGCGGCCAGGGCGATCGCCGACACGGCGCCCGGCGTGAGCCCCCACCGGGCCGCCCACCGGGCGACGGGCGGCGAGCACGGGCGCACCACGCGGGCGCCGATGAGCCCGTCGTCGTCCACGGCTTCGACCGCCTCTCGGTCCGGCCGGATGACCGCGGGGTGGTCCGGTACGTTGAGCGTGGCCGGACGGTCGCTCCGGAGCGCCTGATCCATCGGGGCCTCCGGCCGGTCGGAACATCATGTGCAGATGCACAGCGTAGTGGCCCGATGACCGGGTGTCGTGGATAACCGAGGGAGAGATGGCGACGCGGACCGTTGCGGTGGTGCTGGCGGGCGGGGTCGGCGAACGCATGGGCGCCGGACGCCCGAAGCAGCTCATCGACGTCGGCGGGCGCCCGATCCTGGCGCACGCGATCGACGCGTTCGACGCGCATCCGGGCATCGGCGAGGTGGTGGTCGTGATGGCGGCCGGGCATCTGCGGGAGGCCGCCGCGGTCGCCGCGCCGTTCGGCAAGACGGCCGCCGTGATCGAGGGCGGCGACACGCGCACCGCCTCCACGGTCGCCGCGCTGCGCACCCTGTCCGGGCGTCCCGACGACGTCCGGGTGCTGTTCCACGACGCGGCCCGTCCCTTCGTGGACCGCCCGGTCATCGACCGCGTCCTGGACGCGCTGGACGCCCACGAGGCCGTCGCGGCCGGGCTGCCCGCGTCCGACACGATGGTCGTCGTCGAGGACGGCATGGTCGTGTCCATGCCGCCGCGCGAGACGATGATCCGGTTCCAGACCCCGCAGGGGTTCCGGCTCGGCACGATCCGCAAGGCGTACGAGCTGGCCCTCGCCGACCCGGGGCTGCGCGCCACCGACGACTGCGGCATCGTCCACCGCTACCTGCCGGACGTCCCGATCCGGGTGGTCGCGGGCAGCGAACGCAACCTCAAGGTCACCCAGCCCCTCGACGTCGTCGTCGCCGAACACCTCGCCACCGGAGACACCCCTTGATCTCTGCGCGGACCCCGATCTTCGACAGCGCCCCCGCGATCATCGGCCATCGCGGCTACGGCTCGGGCGATCCGACGCCGCCCGGCTCCGAGACGCCCGTGGCCGAGAACACGCTTCCGTCGCTGCTCGCCGCCGTCGACGCCTGCCGACACGCCCCGGGGACGTCGTGGGTCGAGATCGACGTGACGCGCACCGCCGACGACGACCTCGTCCTGCGGCACGATCCGACCACCCCGGACGGGGACTACGTCGTCGACCTGCCCGCCACGGCCGGCGGGCTGCCCCGCCTCACGGAGATCTTCGACGCGCTGCCACCGGACGTCGCGGTGGACGTGGACGTCAAGACCGTCCTGGAGGACGCGGTGGACGCCCCGTCCCGCCGCACCGGCGCGCTGCTGCTTCCGATGCTGAGGCGCGAGGCCCGGCGGCGGCGGCTGCTCGTCACCTCGTTCGACCCGTCACTGCTGACGTTCCTGAAGGACGAGCTGCCCGGCGTCCCGCTGGGCCTGCTCACGTGGCTGCGGTTCCCGCTGTGGAACGCCGTCCCGGCCGCGGCGGGCCTCGGGATGGACGTGGTCGCGGTGCACACCGGCTCGTGCGGCCTCGACCACCCCGACACGCGGCTGCACCCGCTGGCGCACTATGTGAACGTCGCGCACAAGGCGGGCCTTGAGGTCGTCGTCTGGTGCCCCACCGCGGAGACGGCACCGGCCTACGCGGCCGCCGGTTTCGACGCGATGGTCGTCAACGACATTCCCGGCGTCCTCGCCGCGCTCTGACCACGGCCCGATCACGTCGGGCGGTTGCCGCCGTACATCTGGGTCCACTCGCCCGGGTTGTCCTCGTCCGGGTCGCTCCGGGACGGCGACCTGGGCTGGTCGTCGGCGGGCGGCGACGCGGGAGGGGCGGCGGGCATCGGAGGCGGGTTGGAGGCACCCGGCTGGGCGGGCGGCTGCCCGTACTGGGGTGCGCCGCCCTGCCACGGCGGGTTCTGTCCCGGTGCGGGAGGACCCTGCGGCGCGTGGTGCGCCCCCATGGGCGCCTGGGCGCCGTGCATCGGAGGCGGGCCCATCGGCGCGGGCGGCGGCCCGCCGAAGCGGGGCGCGGCCCCGGCGGCGGTCCGGGCCTTCCACCGCGACGGCGCCACCGACGCCACGGTGAGCCCGATGCCGAGCACCAGGAAGATGCCGTAGGGGCCGAGCAGCGTGTAGCCGAACCACAGGTCCCTGGGGAGCAGGTCACGTCCGGTGTTCGTCAGCGTCCAGCGTGGCGCGGCGAGCCAGAGGACGCCTGCGACCCCGAAGACGAAACCGGGCACCAGTGAGGCGAGCGGGGACACCCGCGATCCCGCCACCAGGCCGATGAGCACGGCCGCGACCAGCAGGACGGCGCCGCCGACCCACCGATCGCTCCCTGCGAGGTCGAGAGTCCGGGTGAGCCGGCCCAGCTTCATCGTCCCGTACATCAGGCACACGGCGATGATCGGCGTCACGACCACACCGATCAGCACACCGAGCCCATGGCGTGCTCCGTTGGACATGGCCACCTCCAAACCGTCGGGCGGCGAGGGATCGCGCCCAACCCAACCCTGACACATCCGCGGGATGGCAGGAGGTTTGCAGGTGGTTTTGTGTTTTCGTCCGTCAGTGGACGGACTGGCCGGGTTTGACCGGAGTGGGCTGGCCGAGCCTCGGCGGGCTGGTGAGGAAACCGACGCCCCAGGTCAGATGCATGGTGGCGAAGACGAGCGGGAGCCGCACCCAGGCCGACACCGGCAGCCCCCGTCCCTCCAAGGCGGCGCCCGCGATCATCGCGGCCGCGTACCCGCCGGGCAGCAGCCAGCCGGGCCAGAACCCGAACGCCCCCGCGACCGCGCCCGCGGTCATCGCGACCACGGCGATCGGCGGCGCGAGATAGCGCAGGTTGAGGGTGCCCTGGTGCTCGCGTCCGACGACGCGCCGCCAGCGGCCGGTGTGGAAGTACTGCTTGGCGAGGGCCCGCAGGTTGGGGCGCGGGCGGTAGGTGACCCGCATCCGCGGGGTGAAGAAGATCCGGCCGCCGGTCTCCCGGATGCGGTGGTTCATCTCCCAGTCCTGCGCGCGGACGAACGTCTCGTCGTAGCCGCCGACGCGGTCGAGCGCGCTGCGGCGGAACGTCCCGAGGTAGACGGTCTCGACCTCGCCCGCCTCTCCGCCGGTGTGAAAGCGGGCGTTGCCGACGCCGAGCTTGGACGTCATCGCGCGCGCCACGGCCTTCTCGAACGGGGTGACGCCCTCCGCCGCCATGATCCCGCCGACGTTGTCGGCGCCGGTCTCCTCCATCGTCTCGACGGCGGCGCGGACATAGTCGTCCGGCAGCAGCGAGTGCCCGTCCACCCGGACGATGATCGAGTACTGCGATGCCTTGATCGCGATGTTGAGGCCCTGCGGGGTGCGTCCGGTCGGGTTCGCGACGACCAGGACGCGCGGGTCCTCGGTGGCGAGCCTGCGGGCGATCTCCTCGGTGCCGTCGCGGGACGGGCCGATGGCGAGCACGAGTTCGAGCTCGCCCGGGTAGTCCTGGGTGAGGATGCCTCGCACGGCGTCCGTCAGATGGCGCTGCTCGTTGAGGACCGGCATCACCACCGACACGGCGGGCCAGGTGCGTTCACCGGAGTCGGAGCGGGGCTTCACGGCGTACTGGGTTTCCTGGTTCGTGGCGCGCTGGACATGGGGAGACGAATTCATGGTGGGCTCGCGGGCGCCCTCCGGCCGATGACCGGAGTGAGGCGCCCCAATCCTCTCTTGCTCGCTTGTCTGACGCAGCCCACGCCACCCAGTTCGCGTGCGGGCCGCCGGGGTGTGGTCGAGACGGCGCCACGTTACTCCAAGGACACGAGGTCCAGGTAGCGAACGGACGGGTGTTCCCCACTTTAGAGTGGTGTGGACTCGCGTCAGAACGACGTCCTCGGGAGGCGGCGGCCGGCATGGCAGACGGGCACGACTCAGGTCGCGGCGACACCGGCGGACCGGAGGCCGATCCGCTGGAGCGTTACTTCCGGCCCCGTCCGGGCTCCCACGCGGTGGCGGGCGACGGCGGCGAGGGCGACATCGAGGGCGTCACCGTCGACGGGATGCCGGCGCCCCGGGTACCGGTGGAGAGCCCGCGCGGCCCCCGCCGTCCCGGCCGGGGGCTGAGCCCGCGGGCGGCGATGAGCGCGCGGCGGCAGAAGCGGTTCCTGATGGTGACCGGGACGATGTCGGCGTTCGTGCTGCTCACCTCGGGCGGCGCGTGGGCGTTCCAGAACTATGTGACCGGCATGATCGACAAGGTGTCGGTCGGCGGCCTCGGCAAGGGCGACGGGCCGAAGGGCGCGATGACGATCCTGGTGGCGGGGGTCGACCGCCGCGACGGGCTGACGAAGGCGCAGCAGAAGGCCGCCAGGCTCGGGCATCAGGAGGGCGAGCGCTCGGACACGATGCTGCTGGTGCACGTGTCCCGCGACCACGACCGCGTGTCGATCGTGAACCTGCCGCGCGACTCCCACGTCACGATCCCGGCGCACGAGTCGAACGGGTCGGAGGGCGCGAAGGGGTCGCGGGTGCCGTCCCGTCCGGGCAAGCTGACCTGGGCGTACCAGTTCGGCGGGCCCGACCTCACGGTCAGCACGATCAAACGGGCGACGGGCCTGTCGATCGACCACTACGTCGAGGTGAACTTCTACGGGTTCGTGCACATGGTGAACGCGCTCGGCGGCGTGGACGTGTGCACCGAGGAGCCGGTCGACGACGTCAAGAGCGGGCTGCGGCTCCCGGCCGGCACGTCCCACGTGGACGGGATGAAGGCCCTGGCGTTCGCCCGTGCCCGCTACTCGCTGACGGGCGGCAGCGACCTCGGGCGCATTGACCGGCAGCAGCAGTTCATGGCGTCGATGCTGAAGCAGGCGCTGTCGACGAAGACGCTCGGCGACCCCGTCAAGTCGACGAAGTTTTTGAACGCGGCGCTGAAGTCGCTGCGCGTCGATCCCGAACTCGCCGACAACCTGCCGGAACTCGCCGACCAGATGAAGGACCTGTCGACCGACGACCTGACGTTCGCGAAGGTCCCGCTGGCGAACCCCGACCACCAGGCCGTCCTGTGGAACTCGCCGACGCCGCAGTCGACCGTCCAGTGGGACCAGGGCAGGGCGCGCGACCTGTTCACCAAGATCCGGAAGGACGAGCCGCTGGCGGAGCGGGCCGGGAAGCCGAGCGCCACCCCGAGCCAGAAGCCCGAGAACGAGCTGACGGTGCCGCCGGACGACATCTCGGTCCGCGTCCTGAACGCGATCGGCACGCCGGGCCTCGCGACGACGGCCGGCAAGCAGCTGACCGGGCTCGGCTTCGACGTGACCGTCGCGCCGGGCGTGGCGCGCCGCGGCCTCCAGAAGACCCAGATCCAGTACGGGCCGGACGGCGCGGACTCCGCCAAGACCCTGGCCGCCGCGATCCCGGACGCCAAGCTGAGGAAGGTGACCTCGCTCGGGTCGAAGGTGCAGGTCATGGTCGGCGCGAACTGGGACGGCGTGGAGAAGGTCGAGGTGGCGTCGCCTAGCGCGTCGCCGTCGCCCCGGTCGGGCATCGACACCGACACCGCCACGCAGAAGCTCTGCGGCTGACCATGTCTAGAATGGCATTCTAGATTGGGAGGGAGCCGCATGACCGAGTCCAGCGCGCCCGCCGGCTCGTTCTACGAGCCGCTCGGCGACGGGCGGTTCGCCGGCACCGCCGCCACGGCGGGACCGTGGTCACCGGGTTTCCAGCACGGCGGTCCGGTCTCGGGCCTGATCGGACGGGCCTTCGAACGGCACGACCCCGTCCCCGGCACCCGGATCGCGCGGGTCACGGTCGAGCTCCTCGGCCCCGTCCCCGTGGCGACGCTGGCCATCGCCGTCCGCGTCATCCGCCCCGGCAAGCGGATCACGCTCCTCGAAGCGGAGATGACCCACGAGGACCGTCCCGTCGTCCGCGCCACCGCCTGGCGGATCATGGAGGCGCCGTCCCACCTGGAATCCGTCGTCCACGCGCCCCCTCCGCCGCCCCTCCCCGACACGACTCCGCCGTTCCCGGAGTGGCCGGGCGTCCACACCGGCGGCTACCTCTCCGCGATGGAGTGGCGCCTCGTCCACGGCGCCTTCGGCCGACCGGGCCCGGGCACGACCTGGGCACGCCCCCGCATCCCCCTGATCCCCGGCGAGCCCGACACGCCGCTGGTGCGCGCCCTGACGCTGGCCGACAGCGCGTCCGGCATCGGCAGCCAGCTCGACCTCGCCAAGTGGCTGATCATCAACACGGACGTGACCGTCGCGCTGCACCGCGACCCCGTCGGCGACTGGCTGTGCATGGCCGCGTCCCTCGACGCGAGCCCCGGCGGCAGCGCCCTGTGCGACGCGACGCTCGCCGACATGTCCGGCGAGTTCGGCCGCGCGATGCAGACCCTCCTCGTCGACGAGCGCCCGCCCTCCTGACCTCGCACGTTCTTGATCGAACACGGTGGGTAACAAGTCAGGTGACCGAGAGTAGTCACCTGTCAGGAGTCACAGGATGTCGACAAGGATTCTCGCCCTGCTCACCACGACCGCCGCCACGCTGACACTCGCCGGCGGCATCACCGCCGCGCTCGCCGCACCACCACCGTCTCCGCCCACGTCCGACGCCGTCCCTTCACCGGCCGCGTCGCCGTCCACCGCACCGGCCGCGTCGCCGCCGGCGTCCCCGTCCGCCACGCCTTCGCCCGGCAAGGACGACGCCGCCCTGGAGGAATGCCGCGACGCCGATTGCGAGATCGAGATCACCGACGGCCAGGAGATCGTTCTCGACGAGAAGTACGGGATGAAGCCGATCAAGGTCGACGTCGACGGCACCCTCGTGACCTTCACCATCCGCACCGCCAACTCGGAGGCCAAGACCACGGTGTACGCGAACGGTCCCAACACGAGCGCGAACTTCAACGGCCTCACGCTCCGCCCGCACATGACCAAGGACGGCAAAGTCATGCTCACCGTCTCCCACTCCTGAATTCCGTCCGGTGGGTGGCGGTCACCCCCGACCGCCACCCCGGCGAGCGCCTGCCGTACCGGCGGCCGCGTCCGGTGCCGGGGGGCCGTCGGGGACGGTGGTCGGGGTGCGGAGGACGCCCGCCATGGAAGCGGCGATGACGCACAGTGCCACGGGCAGGAAGAACGTGAGGTTCAGCGGCATGGCGTGGGTCAGCGGTCCGATGATGCCGGGGCCGGCGAGCATGCCGAGGTAGCCGAGCCCGGCGACGCGGGAGACGTTGGCGCCGACGGCGCCCCGGTCGTGGTGGCCCGCGGCGCTGAAGAGCTGGGGAACGCAGCCGGACAGCCCGGCCCCGGACACGGCCCAGCCGGCCAGGGCCATCGGGACCCAGGGGGACAGCGCCGCCACCGCAAGGCCGAGCGCGGCCGTGCCGGCACCGTAGCGGAGGACGGCCACCGGGCCGAAGCGCGCGGCCACCCGGTCGGCCAGCAGCCGGCCGGCGGTCATGGCGGTGGCGAACGCCCCGTAGGCGAGGGCGGCGGTGGCGGCGGGCGCGTCAAGGCCGTCGCGCAGGTGGAGCGCACTCCAGTCGTTGGCCACTCCCTCGCACAGCATGACCATCAGCGCGAGGACGGCGAGCATCCAGATGCGCCGGGGCGTTTCGGGCCGGCCACGGGCGGCGGTGTCCCGGGGGCGGGCGCCGCCGGACCGGAGCAGCGCCGGGGCGGCCAGTACGGCCACGGCGACACCGGAGAGCGCCGACAGGCCCAAGGTCGCCGCCGGGCTCCAGCCCCAGCCGAGCGTACGGGCGCCGGCCAGCGCGGCGAGGACCCCGCCGATGGAGAACGTGGCGTGGAAGGCGGACATGACGGGCCGCCGGTAGCCGCGTTCGACCTGGACGGCGTGGGCGTTCATGGCGACGTCCAGGCAGCCGTTGCCGATGCCGAGCACCAGGAGGGCGACCCCTAGCGTCCAGGCGTTCGCGGCCAGGCCCGGCAGGATCAGGGCGCCGCTGCACAACACCGCGCTGAGCGGGACGACGATGCGGGCGCCGACGCGGTCGGTGAGAGGCCCGGTGATCTGCATTCCCGCGACGGCTCCCGCGCCGAGCAGCAGCAGAAGCCAGCCGAGAACGGCATGGCCGATCCCCGCCCGCTCCTCGATGCCGGGGATGTGAACGATCCACATGCCCAGCAAGAAGCCGTTCAGGCCGAAGTAGACGAAGGTGGCCAGCCGTCCGGCCCGCAGTGATCGGTCAGACAAGGCGGACGTCCACGCCGGCGTCACGGAGGCGGGACACCGCGGTGCCGGGCGCGGAGCGGTCGGTGACCACCATGTCGAGCGTGGTGACGGGGCAGACGTGCCCGAGGCCGGTGCGGCCGAACTTGGCCCCGTCGCACACGGCGACGACTCGCCGGGCGGAGGCGATCGCGGCCCGCTTGACCACGACCTCGTCGAGGTCGTGGGCGGTGAGCCCGTGCTCGGCCGACAGCCCGCACACCCCGAGGACGGCGGTGTCGACGCGCAGCGAGGCCAGCGACGCCTCGGTGAGCGGCCCGGTGAACGCCAGCGCCCCGGGCGTGGTCCGTCCGCCGGGGACCAGCAGCCGTACCTGCGGGGCGCCGCTGAGCGCGTTCGCCGCGTGCATGTCGAGGGGGACGACGGTGAGCCGCCGCCCGGCGATCGTGCGGGCGACGGTGAGCGTGGTCGTGCCGCCGTCCAGGATGACGGCCTCCCCGTCGGTGAGCAGGTCGTTCACTCCGGCGGCGATCCGCTCCTTGGCGTCGGCGGCCTCCTGCTCGCGGACGGCGAAGGGCATCGCCTCTCCGCGCAGCAGCAGGCTCACCGCGCCGCCCCGCACCCGCCGCAGCACACCCCGCTCGGCGAGCTGATCGAGGTCGCGCCGGATCGTCATCTCCGACGCGCCGGTCTCGTCGGCCAGCTCGGTCACGGTGACGTGTTCGGTGGTCCGCAACCGTTCAATGAGCGTGGCGACCCGTTGTGAACTATCCATGTGGTAGATCGAACAAGATCTATGTTAGAAAGTCAACGACGGAAGGGGTCGCCATGAAATGGATCGTGTTCGACTACGCGGGTGTCATCAGCCTGTCCCCGCCCGACCGGGCCGGCGCGCTGCTGCCGCAGACGGCGGGCGTCCCGGCGGAACGGTTCTGGCCCGTGTACTGGGCGCACCGCCCGCCCTATGACCTGGGCGGGGTGACGGCCGGCGACTTCTGGCGGCAGGTCTGCGGGCGGCTCGACGTTCCGGTCGACGACGGCCTGATCGAGGTGCTGGTGACGCTGGACGTCCGCGCGTGGACGCACGTCAACCGGGACACCCTCGGCCTGCTGACGGAGCTGGCAGAGGCCGGGACGCCGCTGGCCCTGCTGTCGAACGCGCCGGCCGAGCTGGCCCGCACGGTGGACGGGCGGCCCTGGGCGCGGCTGTTCCGGCACCGGCTCTTCAGCGCCGACCTGCGGCTGGCCAAACCGGACCCGGAGATCTTCGGCCGGTTGACCGACCGGCTCGGCGCCACTCCGGGCGAGATGGTGTTCGTCGACGACCGTGAGGAGAACGTGCGCGCCGCCGAGGCCCTGGGGATCCGGTCGGTGCTGTTCACCGACGTCGCGGGCCTCCGCGCCGACCTCGGGCGGCTGCGCTGACCGGGTGGGCTATTTGAGGAGCTGGCGGGCCATGACCATGCGCTGGATCTGGTTGGTCCCCTCGTAAATCTGGGTGATCTTGGCGTCGCGCATCATCCGCTCCACCGGGAACTCCCGCGTGTAGCCATAACCACCCAGCA